>SDZD01000051.1 GCA_004172935.1 bacterium
GGGTGTTGGGGCTGGGGTCCCATTGCCAGAAGGTAGTAAGTTTTTCGGCGTGAGATAGGAATTGGTGGGTGTCGTCCTGAAGTTGTTCGATGGCCCAGTGGAGGGTTTCTTCGTCCCATGTGGGTTTGGTTTGGATGGGACGCAGGAGATTGGGACGAAGTTTGGCTTTGAGCGAGCGGGGAATGAGTAGGCGCAGACGGGAGTAATTGGGGACTCGGCGCATGATGTCGAGGAAGGGTTTGGCTTCTTGTTTACCTATGGAGGCGTTTTGTCTTTCCTGAGTGGAGCAGTCGATGGAGGCGTTGGAGTTGACGCCCAGGAACTCGAAACAGCGTTTTAGAGTGGCGGGTTCGTCGCGGATGAAATCTTCGAAGAAGAGCAGGAGGATTTGACTGTCGGGGAAATAGGGGCGGTACTGGCTGAGTTGCTTCCAATAGAGGGTGGCATCCATGCTGTCGATGATGTTAGAGCGGATTGCTTCGCAGAAATTGGCGGGGGTTGGGTTGTAGCGGGCGCGGGATTCGACCCAGCAGGATTCGAGGCGGCGCAAAGGATGGCGCACCATGTAAATGAGTTTGGCTTGTGGATTGTAATTGAAAATGCGTTGGGCGGTGCCGGGCCAGCGTTGGCTGCGCGAATAGATGGTGGAGGATTCGCCAATGGCTTTGGCGTTGTTGGCCTCATTGAACAGCTCGAAATACTGCTTATATGTTTCGGGAGAGGGGTTAGAGCGCACAAAATAGTCAGGCTCTTTATTTTCTGGCATGAAGACTTCGGTGTGCAGACCGAGGAGGTAGTGCAAGCGTGTCGTGCCTGACCTCGAAGCCCCAATAACGAAGAAGTTGGGGCGATTAGTTCGATTTTCCAGAGGGGCCATACTATTATGCGGCTGTAGTTCCGTTACCAGAGTCGGTCGATGAGAGTTAGCTCACGGCAGTTGCGTCATCTCATCTCGCGTTGTTTTTGACCAGACAATAGAAAGTCCGGCCTCTGGGGCTACGCTCCAAGTGTCCTCGCGGGCACACACCTCAACCTGTGAAAGTGTTGACACTCTCGTCAGCGAATTACGCAGACATCCTAATCTACTTTTATACCATGCCCACTCTTTCATCCCCTACCCCGTTGGTTAGCATCGTGATGCCCGCTTATAATGTCGCGCATTATTTGAATGAGGCACTGGAAAGCATTCGGGCACAGACGTATCGCCACTACGAGATTATTTTAGTGGACGACGGTTCGACGGATGAGACAGCCAAGATAGCGCAAAGCGAGGGTGATGTGCGGTATTTTAAACAGGCGAATCAAGGGTGTGGTGGAGCGCGCAACACAGGCATCGCGGAGGCGCAGGGCGAACTATTGGCGTTTCTGGATGCCGATGATTTATGGTCACCAGATAAGCTCAGCAAGCAGGTGGCGTTCTATCAGGCACTGCCCAAAACGGAGACACCAACCTTTGTCTATGCCCATGTCAGGCAGTTCTTCAGTCCGGAAATTGATGAAGCCAATCGCGCGAATATTCGCTTGCCAGAACACGCCCAGCCCGCGCATTTAGCGGGGGCGCTGTTGACGACATGTGCTGATTTCGCGACGATTGGGCCATTTGAGTCGATTTTGGGGGATAGCATCGACTGGCATTTACGGTCGTTGGAAGCGGGGGCTAACATCCATATGATGCCTGATGTGATGCTGTTTCGGCGGATTCACAACACCAATATGAGCCGCGCCCAAGAATACGACAAACGGCAGTATGTGCGGAGTTTGAAGGCGTCGCTGGATCGGCGGCGGCAGCAGGGGGCAACGGCGAAAGGGGCGGTGTAGAAAATTATTCAGGAGAACGGGGGGAGTTTGGTTGCGAGGTTAAGGTTTGAAGATTTCGATGCCGCTGATTTTGGCGTTTTGATCGGCGCTGTTGGGCGCGGCCATTACGCGGATCACAATGTTTCCTTTGGCATCGGGAGCGATGTTGGGGAACTCTTTGACGAGGGCTTTGTTTTGTCCAGCTTCGGCAGCGACGCTGAAATTGGTTAAAACAGGGCGTCCGTTAATTTGGATATTTTGGACGCGCTTACCAGGTTCGGCTCCGAAGATTTCCGCGAAATGAAGACGCACGGTGTAGGTGGCGTCTTTGGGCACAGCGTAGGTAAAGGTGGTGTCAGGGCCGTAACGTTCGCTCTGGTAGACCTGCATAGGAGCAGCGCCGGGGGCGCTTGTATCTACAGTGACTCCGCTGCCGTTGAGAGCGCCATCTTCGGTGGTGAGGTCGGGGAGGAATCCGGCGACGGGATTTTCGTTGCCGGGGGCGACGCGGATTGGCAGAGTCCAGTTGCCTTTTTGAAGGACCGAGGGGGTAGGCGCTTGCGGGTAGGAAAAGTTGGCGGGCATTCCCGATGGTGGGCGCGAAGCCAAGTCCTGACCCCATGCCATGTTGGGCGTTGGCCCCATTTTGAAACGGAGAGTGCCTCCTGCCAGCAAATCGGCGTGGGTAAACCAAGATTTTTGAAGTGGTTTACCGTTGAGAGTAGCCGACTGGATGTACATGTTCTGGGGGGAGTTATCATCGGCGATCACGGTGAAGGTGTGCCCTCCATAGCGGGATTTATCGAGTCGGATGGTAGCTTTATCGACGACGGGACTACCGATGACATAGATGCCTTCGGCGGGGTTGACCGGATAAAAGCCGAGCGCGCTGAAGACGTACCACGCCGACATTTGGCCGCAGTCGTTGTTTCCGGGGGCGCCGACCGGAGTGTCGTTGTAGAACTTGTTGATGATGTCGCGCACGTGGTACTGGGTTTTATAGGGAGCACCCGCGTAGTTGTACAGGTAGGCGACGTGGTGAACGGGTTCGTTGCCGTGGGCGTACTGGCCGATAAGTCCGGTGATGTCTTGAATGTTGGAAAGCACGTCGTCCTTCTCATTGAACATGGTTTCCATCTTGTCGATGAAGGCTTTATCACCGCCCATCATTTTCACAAGAGCTGGGGAATCGTGCATCACAGCCCATGTGTATTGCCAGGCGTTGGCTTCGGTGTAGTCGGACCATGCGAGCTGTTTGGGATTAAAGGGGCGACGCCATGAGCCATCGTCTTTGCGTCCGCGCATGAATCCGGTGGTGGCGTCGAAGACGTTGATGTAGTTTGCTGAGCGATTGAAAAACAGCTTCGCGTCTTCGGTGTGGCCCAGTTTTTCGGCCATTTTCGCGATACACCAATCGTCGTAAGCGAATTCGAGGGTGCGCGCGACCGACTGCTTCGAGCCTCCGGTGGAAAGCACATAGCCGTGTTTGGCGTACTCGTCCTGACCGTTGCGCCCATTGAGCGCGGTGGCTTTTAAAGCCTGATAGGCGGTTTCGGGGTCGAAGCCTTTAAAGCCCTTCAAGTAAGCATCGGCCACGATGGGAGCCGAGTTGTAGCCAATCATGGTGCCGGTTTCGTTGCCCCAAAGCGGCCAGACGGGCATTTCGTTTTGGCCGCGCTCGGTGTTGAGAGCGACCATCGAATTCACCATGTCCGAGACGCGGTTGGGCTGCATCAAAGTGAGCAGTGGGTGTTGGGCACGGAAGGTGTCCCACAGCGAGAAAGTGGTGTAATTCTGGAAGGTGGCGCCAACGTGGTTTTGCCTGTCGCCGCCGCGATAGGCGCCGTCAACGTCGTTGAAGAGTACCGGGGAGATATAGGATTGGTAGAGGTTGGAGTAAAAGGTGCGGCGAACTTTCGGGTCTTTGGTTTCGATTTGCATTGCGCCGAGGAGATCGGCCCATTGCTGGACTGCGGCTGTGTGGATGGCGTTGAAATCCCAGCCCGCAATTTCGGCGTTTAAGTTTTTGCGGGCGCCTTCGATGCCGGTGCCTGAGATGCCGACCTTCACCAAGATGGTTTCGTTGGCGGCAGTTTTGTAGTTGACGAAGGCTTTAACACCTTTGCCATCGGATTTGGCTGTACCGTCGGCGACTTTCTGGCCGTCACGCTCGATACCATAGGACGCGAAAGGCTTAGAGAACTGCATCACGAAATAGACGGCGCGGCGCCCGCCCCAGCCATCGGAAAGGCGATAGCCACTGATGGTGGTGCTGTTTTCGACTTGCAAGCCGGAACTGGCGACGCTGTTGCCGACTCCGTGCTGCAAGTCGAGGATGATGTGGGCGTTATCGGACGCGGGAAAGGTATATTTGTGGAAACCAGTGCGCGCAGTGGCTGTCAGTTCGGCGGTGATTTTGGGGTCGTCCAGAAAGACCTTGTAGTAACCGGGGCTGGCCGATTCTCTGGCGTGGGAAAAGCGCGAGGCGTAGCCATCGCCTTTGCCCGGTGTTCCCGATGAAAGCTGTACTTCGCCGACTGTTGGCATTAGTAGTACGTCACCCAAGCCGCCAACGCCCGTTCCAGAAAGGTGGGTATGACTGAACCCCTGAATGGCGGAGTCGGAGTAGTGATAGCCAGAACTGCCGTCCCAGCCCTGAAGTGGAGTGTCGGGACTGAGTTGTACCATGCCGAAAGGCACCGTCGCGCCGGGATAGGTGTGACCGTGTTCGGCTGTGCCCACCAGTGGATTCACGCTGGCTACAGCGCCAGTGATTTTAGGGGGCTTCGACATGGCGGGCGCAGCCTGAGCGGATGGGACGAGAAGAGCCGAAGCGACCAGAAGTAGCGCGGGAAACGGACAAAATGCAGGTTTCAACATAGGTAAAGGTAATGAACGAGAATAAACGTCTAAGATACCGGTATTCTCATTTATTATACCCTGCTCTGGCGTTTTTTAAACAAACAGGAAATTAAAGTGGCATATTCAGGTGGACTGAACTTATGGAGCCACTGGTATTGGCCCCTCCTAATACTCCCCTATCGTTCGCTTGGTGCTTACCGTGAACGTCCCCTATGATCTGAGTGCGGAGTAGTCTCATTAATCTCCTAGACAACCAGAAAAAGACGCGCCACAGCGCGTCTTTTTCTGGGAAATATGGGAATTATCGTATTGAATGAGAACGGGCTGTTGGGGAATTAAAAAATCACGGCGCACAAGTTTTGGAAGCTTATTTACGCGCTCTCCTAAGCTGAGCTACAGCCCGGTGTAAAAAATCGGGCTGATGGGATTTGCACCCATGACCTCGTCCGCCAAAAGGAATGTAGGCTTCCGATGTTGGGGTGCGCCGTGTTATTTTGATTTTGGGAATGTCCTCACACAAGTAGAGAAAGCTTTTATATCGTGGAAGGATTGTATGCTTTCGCGGTTGGGGCGCGATGGACAATAGAGATTATACGATTCTTCATATCACCATGTCAATGGTTATTTTCTAAATTTATAGAAAAATCTTCGAGGGTGAAGGAAAAATCGCGTTTTTCGCCGCGCCACAAGAAGCGAAGCAGCGACTCGGAGCCAAGAGCAACTATGAATAGGAGCAGGTTACGGGCAAGCGGATAATCGCAGGCACCAACGCCAGCAACGTCGGCTGGGACTTGATAATGCTCGTTCCACTTGACCTCGCCGTAGTCGGTGTTGACACCCAGATGCAAGCAAGGGAGTGACTTATCGTGAGACCATTGCCAAAGCAGGGCACGCGAAGCCGAGTTATCGAAGCAATCAACGATGACATCGGCGCCGCGCGTCAACTTGGCGATGTTGCTGGGGCTTAACTCTTTGGAGACAGCTTCGATTTCGGCGCCCGTGGCGCGAAAAACTCGCGCTGCCACGGAATCGGCTTTCCAGGCGCCGATCTCGCCTCGGTCGAAAACCTGAGTGCCGATGTTATGTTCTTCGACACGGTCTTTATCGACAACGAGGATATTTTTCGCGCCGTGACGCGCGAGGTTATCGGTCAACTGCGAACCGAGAGCGCCGACTCCGCAAATTACGATGCGGGCCATTTCGAGGGTTTCCATCGCTTCGCGCCCGCGAAAAAGCGTTTCGTGTGTGGTAATCGACATGTTTAATAGTCACCTCCAAACTGCCACGGCTCGACATTGGCGGCTTCCTGCATAACACCGACCAGGGAAGTCAAATCGAAATCGCCGTCCCGGCCTGAGAGACAAATGCCGGAGGTTTCGACTCGCAGGTCGCTGGCGCGCACAGTCGAGGTGTGGGTACGTGCGCCGAAGTTGTAAGTCACGCTATAGACGCCATCGCGCTCTATATAGGACACGAGGCGTCCGCCGCCGTGGGCGACGCTGCGCGCCAGCCGCGCCTGGGTATCGTTGTCGCTCCAGCGCCAATCGAAATTGCGATCTATTTCGCTGAGGGCGGGGCCAATGGGAGTACCGAACTCGCCCAAGTCGATTTCGGGTTCCGGTTCGGGCGGCGGTCCATAGAGAGCGAGGGTATAGGCGGCGCGCTCCTGCCCCGATAGCCCTTTTTTATGGAGTTCTTGTGGCGTGATATTATTCGCAAGACTTTCGCGCAAGAAGGCAGCGATAGCGGGAGAGCGCTTGCTATCGAGGGATTCGAACCAAAAGTGCGTGCCGTCGAAGCGTGCCAAAAAGGTGTCGAAGGGCTGAAGGCCGACTTCGCATTCACGCACCCAAGCGGGGCCATTGAGCGAGAAATTGCGGTTTCCTTCCTGGGCGGGAAAGGCGACCCAACCGCCGCGACTGCGCTCCAAAGCGATGAAGCGTAGACGAGGCAGTAGGGCCAAATACTTTTCGCGCTCGACTCGCGTCGCGGGACGCAACCAGTGAGCGTTTGTGCTTGAAACCGCTTCCAGTACGCCAAAGCCACGCGGGGCTGTTTTGCCCTGAAAGTCGATTTCCAATCGGCAGAGGAGGCCCGCGATGCGAACGCTGATGCTGGCCCCGGCGATGACCGGAGCCAGAACACGGGCGCCACGGAAGGCGTTTTCCTGCGCTTCGAGTCGGTTGAAAATATCGTTAATCATGGTGTGGCTGTTGGCTTAATTGCCATCGTTGGACGGGACACGGCTTGTTAGCCGCGTCCCGTCAGGACTGGGGAGCGCAGGGGAAGGGGATATTCCAAAATCTCCATCAAGAGTTCGAGCATGGAGGGGCGCACCAAAAGCGGGAGCAAGTTGGTGAGCGCGTAGTAGTCGCCCTTGAAATCGAAAGCGCGGTAGGAAACGCCCAATGTCTCGCACTCGCGCTCCAGGGCATCGCCTGCATTGCCGACTTTGACGAACACAACATCGACTTTAGAAACGTTCTGTTGATAGCTCTTGAGAGCATCCTTCCAGAGCGGCGTCTTGTTTTCGCGCTCGTCGGAGATCATCACGATTTGCTCGACGCGCTGGCCCTTCTTTTCCATCCACGCCAGAGCAGTTCCACACGAGGTGGCTCCGACAGCGCGAATACCTTGAAGTGCCTTTTCCCAAGCAAGTAGCGAATCGCCAGCGACTTCGATGGGGTAAGGCATGGTGTCGAAAGCGTAGACGAACAGGTCGCTTTCGCAAATCGAGGACACCATAGCACCCAGTTGCTTACCGACCTCAAGAGCAACATCCATAGAACCGCTTTTGTCTATGAACAAAGCCGTCGGGCGTGAAATGACGCCTTTGGACTTGACCTGAGCCTCGGTGATGGCATCGAGTTGGGCAGCGAGAGCGCCGCTGGCTCCTACTGCTTCGCCAGCGACTTTGGCCTTGAAGGCCGAAACACGGCCATCGCTTTGGGCGAGAGCCAACTTCTCTTCAATGAGAGCCTTGATGTCGGGGTTATCGAAAGCGCCGCGCTTTTTCAGAGAAGCGATGTTGTTGATGGTTTCTTGCGGCGACATGGCGTTAACCAGAGCCGCTAGAACCATTGGAGTCATGGTTTTTACAACCGAAACCGCGACACGGTAAGGAATGCGGTATTGTGCGATGGCGCGAGCCTGAAAAGCCGAATCGGTGGAAGCCGCGATCTCTTTGAGGGCGGCCAACTTGGAATCAGCAGGTGGACGCTCATCGAACAAGATAGCCTGAGCGCGAGGGCCGGGAGCGATGTGCAAACCGGCGTAGAGGCGCTTGAGCGGTGAACGGGCGTGCAACACAGCACCATCGAAAGCAGCGGCATCGTTCTCGCGCGAACGCAGGTAGACCTCGATTTCCGTTTTCATGGAGCGGGGGATGTTGCGCCCCAGGCCCTTGGGTGTGGCGCTTTCGAGCGACTTTTTGTTGGCGCGCTGGGTTTCGATGCGCTTTTTCGAGCGCGTTGCGGTGAGAAGACCTATGGCTCGGCTTGCCAGAGTGGGAGTGGCGACTTTGGCGGATGCAGGCTTAGCGATTTTGATGGGACGGGCGGGCGTTCCTTTGATGAAGTCAACGACGCGCGCCACCTGGTAGGGCGGCAAGCGACGGAGCAGTGCCAATCCGACTTCACGGTGCCCCTCGAATTTCGACAGGCAGAGGTTGACCACAAACATTTCGCGGTGGTCGCGTACATCGCCCTTGTCGGCGTACCAAGCAGCCAAACGTGCGTAAAAGCGGGGGTCGCTCTCCATCATATCGTGGTGGAGGGGGTAAAGAGCCGCCATATTCCGGTGCGGCGTCGTTAAAAGCGTGTTGAGGAGCGATAAACGCAAGTCCTGTTCGGTCATTGGGGTACTCCGTGGAGGTGGATAGAGAGAAAAGTGAGCGGGTTAGCCGAAAACAGCTTCGGGACGGACAGTGATGTTGCCGTTGCTGTGGCGCTCGACGACGTGGAATTTGAACTCGGCGGGTGCCACTTCGAGGTTGCGAGCGACGGCATTTTTGATGTCGTGGTCGTTGGCATTAGCGGCCAGACCCAGCCCGGCCAAATTCAAACGGCGTGAGCGGCCCTCGAAGCGAACATGAATCGCAGGAGCAAAAAGTAGGTTGTTCATTGTGAAGCCCCCTATGGGCATGGCGAACTTTTTCGCCAAGGAAGATCCAGGATTC
Source organism: bacterium (assembly GCA_004172935.1). Classification (GTDB taxonomy): domain Bacteria; phylum Armatimonadota; class Abditibacteriia; order Abditibacteriales; family Abditibacteriaceae; genus Abditibacterium. The sequence continues at coordinate 8,837 of SDZD01000051.1, forward strand.
GAACCCGCAGGACAAATGCCCCGGCGCCGGTTTTCTAGACCGGATGGCGACCAATCGCCGCGACCTTCCGAACTGGGAGTGGAGGGAATCGAACCCCCTCAGCGCGAACGCTCTGGTTTTACAGACCAGCGCAACTCTCCAACTTTGCCGCACTCCCGAATTGAAATTAGTGATGGAAAAACAAAAAACCGCCGAAACCTTGCGTTTCGACGGTGAGAAATGAAGCAGTGGACTCTTTACCGAGTCGGGTACTGATGGGATTTTCTCAAAGTCGAAAGATTTGGGGAGGGCCGATAACCGCCTTCTCTGGACGCACGCGGCCCCTGCGGCGCCAGTGTGGACTGGGCCGATGCGGGATACCAATTGCCTTCGAGATGAACGTTAAACATGGCTGTGTCGCGGGGAACGACTTTGAAATCATAAAACCTCAAGAAACGGTTGTCAATAGCTTTAATAAAAAATTTTTTAGTTTTTTTGAACGTGTCAGCACAAAAAATTTTCTGCGCTGACACGTTTTGTGGATAGCGATTTCCTACCATTCCATTGAATTTTAAGGGGCACATTGCGCGGTTTTATTGGCCGCAGGGCTAAAGCCCGCGCTGCTAGGCCTACGGCCACCTGTCCATCTTCATGGACACAGCAGGGGCGCTGCGCGCGCTGGATAAAAGAGCAGAAAACCTCACAAGAAAAGGAGATTTTGAGCAATATTGCGCCTAGCTGGATGAAAGAGAATTCTTCGGGTTGCGGTGTGGTTCTACAGTTCGTTGCGTCGTTGTAGAACGGCGTTTTGAATGGGTTGAGGGCTTCGATTTTGTGGAATTGGACGGCGTTTGTTTTTCGCCGCCAGCCTTTAATTCGGCCCATGAAATGAGACCGTCATCATACCATTGGGCGCCGCAAATTGTGGGGATTTCGGTGTTCGTATCCTCGTTTAATTCCATGCCGCAGGCCCCTGCGAATTGGCTGGCGAACTCGAAGAATGCGAGGCTTACGCCTGATTTTTCGCGGGCTGATTGCGACAGGTTGGCATAGATTTCGAAACCTCCTAATTTGCCTTCCTTTGTGACTGCCCATAGTTGGCGGGCCTGAATTTGGCCGTCGCGCTTCGCGTAGACGACCAATTTATTGGCGTCGAGGGCGTTGGCGATGGTCGAGTGCGAGTTACAGCCGCCACGCGAAAGGCAAGTCGAAAATCGGTTACCCATCTGTAAGATTTGCAGGGCGTCACGCTCAATCCACAGTTCCCAATCGCCGAATTGGGCTTGATGTGGCGCCTCGAAGTGTTCGCGGTTTTTACCTTGCGTTGCGAAGTCGTGGAGCCATTTTTGATTGGCTTCGATGTGACGTTGCCAACCAGAAGAGTTGTGGCTTTGGCCGCGCAAGAGCTTTGTGGCCCATTTGCGGTTCGAGTCAACTTCACAGGCAATCAAAATCGCGTTGGCCCAGTCGTCGTTCCACTGTAAATCATCCACAGCGGAACCACAGAGGAAGCGTAAGCGACCTCGCAGAGCGCGCGTTACGAGCGAGCGCAATGCTTCGGCGATGGCGAGTTCGACAGCGGTGCCCAGGGCGGTTGCCAGTTCGGCCTCGACATCGTTAGCGCCAGCCTCGACTCGCTGTTCGAGGTTGGCCAGGCGGATTTGAAGATGGGCGTCGGGCGACTGCGCGAGGCGGGCGCGTAGGAACTCGGCTTCATGGCGCCATTTGTCTTCGCGGCTGAGCATTTCGCGAATGCCTGATGGAATGTAAGGTGTGTTTCCGATACGCGCTTGCCATTCGCCGAGCGTGACAATGGATGCTTGCAAAGTGGGAAAGCGCAGTGATAGCTCCTTCAACTCGCCATCGGGCAAAGCAAGTTGTTGTTCGATAGCATCAATTTCAGCAGTCAGGCGCAAGCGCTTGAGAGAATCAATTTGAGGCAATACCTCGCGCACAACAGCCGGCGAGCGTTCGGAAACCAGAAGAAGTGCAGCGCAGAGGCGAGGCCGCTGTTTCAACTTGCTGGCGACTTTAAGGGCATCCCACCAATGGTAAGTGCGGTCGGGTTTTCCGTGGCATAACCAGTTGAGTAGCACCTCGCAGCGTTCGCGGCATTTTTGGCTACTTTCGCCCGCATGGTGGCATAGTTGGGCGAAAGTTTCCAGTGGTCCTTCGATGTTGTTCAGGCGTTCGGGAGCTTCCTCGCATACTTTGAATTCGCGTTGAGTGACCGATAAAATCATGTCACAGAAGCTGAAGAGTTCGGCTTCCTGCCAGGAGAAGTCGCAAGCAACACCAGCCCATAGCACCAACCAATCGCGCAGATTAGATGCGTTATCTTCATGCCAATCGCGCATTTTTTGGATAAAAATTGGCGCTAATACACGAATAAAACGCCAGTAGGCGGGGTCAAATGCGCGTTTCTCATCGCTGGGCAGCACAGCATCCCACACTTCGCTACGAATTGTTACGTCTAAGTCGGGAAAGCTGGCATAGAGAGCGAAGAATTGCTCGGCTTCGCGATGCAAAAAAGCGGCATTACGCGCATCTGAGGGCAACCGTCTCAACTGCCATGCCCATTCATATCCTTCACCGCGCTTCACCCATTCCAGAGCAAGATGGAACAATTCAGGCTTTTTATCAAAACCACGCACCAGATGGAGTTGGTCAGCTGCACGAAGTTCCTGAGCTGCCTGTACGCCAGCGAGTTTGGCGGACTGAATCGTTGGAATTACGATGTTGTTCCAAAAACCCTCAGCCTCATCGTCTTTATATTCGATGTATTCGATCCACAGTTCGCTCATCAGGTCGATGAGCGTAGAGGCATCGGGATGATTTCGAATTGTTTTCATCAACTCGAAAGCTCTGGTATTGCGCGCTTCAAACCACGCCAACAGGACTGCACGCCTGACAGATTTGTAGATGGAATCTTGCCACTGGACGAGGTTCTCATCCATCATCAATTCGTGGAATTGCAGGGCGCGGGTGGCAGTTTCCAGGTTCTCTATCGCCATTTCGCGCCATAGCTCCATCCAATTCGCACGGCATTTCAGTTCGAGTTCGCGCCATGCTCCGCAAAAATCTGCGGAGGCGGACGGTTTCAAATAGCGGCGCAGATGGCGAGTCGAGGGCCATTGCCAGTGGGCCTGTGACCAGAAGTGCACGATTTCGAGGGTGCGCTGTGGAGTATGTTCTTCGAGCAAAGACACAATAGCCGCGATGTCGAGCGACAATGGCCCGACATTTTGAAAAAGAGCGGGCATGGTGTCGCCTTCGAAGCCTAAACGGCACGCGAGGTTGACTGGGAAGTCGGTGTTGCGGCGCCAAAAGTCGTGATTGCGGTTACGCGCGACCCAATGCGCCAAATTTCGCGTTTGGGCAGGAGAAAATTCGCCTTCCAACTCGCGTAGGAGCGAACTTTGGCGTGAAAGAGGCAAACGCGCTAGTTCGCGCGCTGCGGAAATGGTGAGCGGTGCGTTGAGCAGCGACTCCAGTACAAAACGGGAGCGCAGATCGGCGGAAGCGATATGTTCGAGCGAGGCACATTCGCTCCACAGAGCCAATTTGAGGCGCCGTGCTTCGAGTCGTTCGGTTTCGCCGCGCGAAAGGGAACGAAATGCCAGTTTGTCGAGGGCGCGCTTAGTTTTTTCCAGCAAAGCGCCATCGAAGTTCCATGTGTGGGCGTCGCTTTGGAAGACGACACGCCCATCACTGAGCGCGATATTGGCTTCGAGCCAGATTGTTTGCGCCCATAAAAGCGAAGTGCGAACGGGTTTGGGGCCGCGCCGACGCTCGATTTTTTCACGCTTAATCGCGTTTTGTTCCAAAGTTATGGCGTTGAAATAAGCCATCGAAATTCCTGATTCTGAAGTGCGCGAACGCCCCTTATGGCGGCGAGCGCATAAAATCGCGGGGCACGGCAAATGACCGAGAACACGCCCGCGAACGAGTCGAACAAAGATGATTGCGGAGGCATCGAGGCGATGCTATGTCCGCAAAGGAAAGCTGATGTTGGAAATCAAATCCCGGTGGGCGACTTATGTCGCGACGGGCGAGGAGAAGCGGCTATCGCCGCGCCGAGATGCCTAGCTCTGGGCGAAATGGAGAGCAACCGAGAGGAAGAAAGTTGCGTTCGTCATTGGAGTAGTCCACGCCGAGGTTTCAGCTGTAAAGGACGCCCACATTTTAAGAGGTTCGGCGCTGAGTTGTCAAGAGTGATAAGCGGAATTTATTTATGGACGTTTTTGAGGCAAGTGTGCGCTGGCGCAATATGTGGAGCAGTTCTTCTCTCATTGTTACATAACTAAGACACTTGTCATAGTTGGCTATCAATGTTTTCTGATTGACTGCTGCCTATGAGTTCGGCCCCCAATTCCCGCTCCGATTTACCCAATGGCGTGCTGGCATTGCTGTTCACTGACATCGAAGGTTCGACAGCATTATTACACGCTTTGGGGGAGGTTTATCCGGCGCAATTGGAGGCGCATCGGCGCATTATGCGCGCTGCGTTTGCCGCCCACAACGGGACGGAAGTAGATACAGAGGGGGATGCGTTTTTCGCGGTTTTTCGGAGCGTCAAGAGCGCGGTGGCTGCGGTGATACAAGCGCAGAGAGAGCTGCACACTCATGCCTGGCCGCAGGGACATCCGCTACGGGTGCGGATGGGGTTGCACTGTGGAGAACCAGCGCTCACGGGGGAAGGATATGTGGGAGTTGATTTGCATCGGACTGCGCGCTTGATGAGCGCGGGACATGGCGGGCAAGTGTTGCTATCGGGCGCAGCGATGGTACTCGCGGGAGATTTGTTGCCCGGCTTCGAATTGCGCGACATGGGGGAACATCGCTTGAAGGATTTACCAAGGCTGGAACCCATCTTTCAGTTGTGCATTCCCGACGTTCCGAGTGAATTTCCGCCGCTAAAAACGCTGGACCATCGGCCTCATAACCTGCCCTCCCACTTACCCCCGATTTTGGGACGCGAACAGGAAGTCGAGGCATTACGCGGGCTTTTAGAATCGGGAATGCGCCTAACAACTTTGCTAGGACCGGGGGGCACGGGCAAAACCCGGCTCGCGCTTGAAATTGCGGCCTCGACGCTGGAGATGTGGGAGGATGGCGCCTTCTTTGTGCCGCTTGCGCCTGTTCCGCCACCGGATGCGACTTTATCGCCCAAGGCCGTAGAGGATGCCATCACAGGGGCGGTAGCGCGTGAGTTGGGAGTACGTGATGATGGCTCGCAGAGCCTTCAAGAACGGCTGTTGACGTTTCTGAAAGCGCGCAAGATGTTATTGGTACTGGATAACTTCGAGCATCTGGTGGGGGGAGCGGCAATTGTGGCGCGGTGGTTGGCGAACTGCCCCGAACTGCGTATTGTGGCGACCAGTCGTGTACCGTTGCATGTGGGGGGCGAACAGGAAATCCAGATCACTCCACTTGCCCTACCCCAGCGCAAGCCATTGCCGGATGTGGCGACGCTGTCGCAGTACGCCGCAGTGGCGCTATTTATCGAGCGGGCACGAGCGGTGAAGCCGGAGTTCTCGGTGAATGAGGGGAATGCACCCGCCATCGCTGAAATATGCGTGCGACTGGATGGGTTGCCGCTTGCCCTCGAACTGGCGGCGGCACGGGTCAAATTACTGCCGCCCACGACGATGCTCTCGCGATTGGAGAAAAGCCTGTCGTTCCTTATCGGGGGGCCACGCGATGCGGCGGCGAGGCAACAAACGTTACGAGCTGCCATTGGGTGGAGTCATGACCTTATCGGTGAGGATGAAAAACGGCTGTTTCGCCGTCTGGGTATTTTTCGCGGAGGGTTCAGCTTCGAGAGCGCTGAACAGGTGTGTGCCCTCCCCGTAGGCGAAGGGGAGGGCGAGTTGGATATATTCGAGGGCGTTTCTTCGTTATTAGACCAGAGTTTGTTGGTGCGGTTGGATGAGGTGGATGGGCAACCGCGCTTTGGGATGTTGGAAACCATTCGCGAGTTTGCATTGGAAAAACTGGATGCAGCGGGCGAGGGATTGGAATTACGGGAGCGGCATCTGGAATGGTGCTTTGGGGAGGCAAACGCGCGCAATGTCGAGATGCGGCGCGACCTTCGTCATGCGTTACTGATTTTTGAGGCCGAGGCGGACAACTGGCGGGCGGCGTGGAATTGGAGCATCGGAGTACGCCCAGTAGATGCGCTTCGTTTGGCTTCCAGCTCGCCCCTGCTATGGAACCGGAGCGGAGGGACAAGCGAAAATTATGAGAGGCTGGAAGCCTCTTTGCGGGCGGCTCCCGATGGGGATGCAAAAGACCGTTGCCGTGCATTACAGTTTTTGATTCAGGCGGAGCGCAATCGCGCCGATTGGCCGACATATAACAGGCACTTAGCGCAACTCGAAGACCTATCGAACAAAGCGCAACTACCGGAATTTCAGGCGATTGCGCTCGATCAGCGCATGTGGGATGAGGTGGCAGAGGAACGCAACGAAATCGCGTTCGAACAATGTAAATTGGTGGTGGAGTTGCGGCGTTTGGCTGTGATTCAGGCGCAGGAGCAAGGGTTGGGAGCTGACGAAATCGAGCGCTGTCAATTCGAACTGAACGATGCGATGGTGTTGGAAGTCGAGATTCTGACCAAATTGGAGCGCTTCGATGAGGCATGGACCTTGATGGATGAATGCCTAGCCATGAAGCGGGCGGCGCGCGACGAGAGCGGACTGACTTTCGTGTTGTACAAATATGCGCAACTGCTGAGCGATACAGGGCGCGTAGCGGAGTCGCGGCCAGTGTTTGAGGAAGTCGTACAGCGGGCCGAAGAGAGCGGCGACCGTTCGCTGATGTTAGCGTGGTATCGCTATGATACAGCGCTGATAACGCTGCGTGAGGGAGACCCAGTTCGAGGGCGCGAATTGGTGGGTGGGAGCTACACAGTGTTCAAAGAAAACGCGGCTCAACAGGGCGTAATTTATACGCTGCATCTGTTTTCCTTTTTGCTTGGGTTGGAAGGGAATTGGCCAATGGTTGCGCTGACTCTGGGAGCAGCCGATGCAGCGCGCGGGGGGCCTTACCCCAGTGACTGGGAGGAGATTTTGAGGGCACAGGAGAACGCCGCGCGCAAGGCGCTTGGCACTAAAGAGTTCGAGGCGCAACACACAGCCGGGACGAAACTCACACCACAGCAGGCCGCTGAAGCGGCACTGGGAAGCGACTCGAAAAATTGACGATTCTCAGGAGTTGTCGTCCTGAATCGTGAAAGCTGGGTAGGCGCCAGCAGCGTTCTTTTTAGCGAGGTTATCGAGTCGAACTGATTTGACGTGACCATCACAGAAGAGGATGGGCGCGGTGCTGAGGTGGCGCTCGACGATGTAGTCCATGTAGCGAAGCCCTGTGGGGTCAACCTCTACATCCGCCTGGTCGGCCTTGTTTTCCCAGGCGAACTCGAAGTGTGCCCCACCATCAGCCACCCATACGCAACCTGCCGCGTCTTGAAGCGAGGCAAGGCTGGTATCTACCTCGCCAGCGGGCGACTGCTCGAAGTCGGAATCATCCCAGTAAGAAGAGTTGATGGCATAGGAACCGTAGTTCGTTCCATTGCGGAATCGGTATGCCCCGGCGGGAGTTTTGAAGGAGTGGCTGGGACAGTTGAAGACCTGTTCGCTCTTTACATAGGGAAAGCTGGCATCCATCCATTTGTATCTATCGATTGCGTTACTGCCGCCATTACCTGCGCCCGACCATGCGCGAATCAGTTTCTCGTCATAGTCCTGAGAATATTGGAGTAAGCCGAGGCCAATTTGCTTGAGGTTAGATTGGCAGGAAGCACGACGCGCGTTTTCGCGTGCCCGCGAAAAGACGGGAAAGAGAATCGCAGCCAGAATCGCGATTATGGCAATAACAACTAAGAGTTCTATAAGAGTGAAACCGAAACTCTTTCTAGAAAACCCGTATTGTGTCGGCAAAAATGAAGTGTTCACACGCATCCCTTGAACTGCACAGGCTGCACCGTGTATTCAATATACCATCCCTAAAAGCTCTTAGCTGTTGGCTATTAGCTTTAAGCTGCTCATGGGACTCGAATCGCCCTGTACTGGCGTGGTAGTGTGGCTTGGGTGGGGGTAGAAGTCAGCTCTGAGATGCGTTTGGTTTTGCGAGAGTGGTGAGCAACTGTTTGTAGATTCCTCCGGTCGTGCAGCTCCCCTCGGAATGACAATCTCAGGCTCTCGGTTTTGCCATCGCTTCTTACCTGAACACGACAGAATTTTGAAAGACAAAAAGGGTCGTTCTTCGGAGAACGACCCTTTTACGTATTCGATGTGAGGGGGAACAAACACCTGAATTAGCCATCATCTTCAGTGGTGAGGAGGGGATATTTATTGGCAGCGGGAACACCTGTTCTGGCGATGGCGAAAGTGTTCATCTTTACGGATTTGACATGGCCATCGCAGTAGAGAAGGTTGATGGTTTCCAAGTGGCGCTCGACGAGCGCGCCGGATTGGCCGTTGTAGGCTTGCAAACGGCGTGGGCGGGTCGTTTCATCGAAAGTGAGGTTATTGCCGACAAAACGGTAGGCTGTGTCTGTTTGCAGATAGGCAACGGAGTCGCCAACCCATAGAGTCGTGGCCGGGGATTCGAAGGAGGCCAGTGAGACATCGGGGCCGTTCACGGAGGCGCCGCTTCTGCCGTCGCCAGCGCAATTTATCGCGTAAGAGCCATAGTTGTCTGCCGAGCCGTAGCCACCATCATTGAGAACAGCTGGGCCAACTCCGGGAACGCTATTGACGTAGGGAATCAGATAAGGTTGGGAATCGCTGGGGCAATTGAAGACCTGAATGCTTTTGATGTAGGGTTGAACCGCATCCATCCATTTCCAGTTGGCCGCATTGCTGAGACCATCTCCATCGTTGTTATTATTTCTGCCTGGGCCATAGCTGGGGCGCACTGTTTTCTCGTCGTAGTCCTGGGAATATTGCAACATGCCGAGTCCGATTTGCTTGAGGTTGGATTGGCAAGAGGAGCGACGGGCATTTTCGCGGGCGCGGGCGAAGACGGGAAACAAAATAGCCGCCAAAATCGCGATGATGGCAATAACCACGAGAAGCTCTATAAGAGTAAAAGCATTGTGCTTAGAATATATGTGGGAAAGCGAAGAGGACATGCGATAAATGTACCCTTCTTCCCAGATACACTAACAGCATTTCCGCAGGTATTTTCGTCATTTGTGCAGGCATGATGGCGACGAATAAGGTATGAAGTCACCACTTTTCGAGGGATTCGATTACGTGCATCAAGTTTCCGACCTGGATTTGTCGGTGGTGCGGGAGTGCGACTGGGCCAGTTGCATCGCGGGCGACCAATTGGAGTTAATCGAGTGCCCTCTGCTGCTTCGGCGAGAGCGCTACGACCACTCGAAAGCGATATTGCATTGGCATGAGGATTTTCATGCGATTTACATCGTGCGTGGGGGGCGAGGCATAAGGGTGGTGAACAAACATGCACATAGCATGGCGCGTGGAGATATTTTTTTGATGGCGCCCCAGACCACCCATTGCTTCCAAGCTCCAGTCGATTTGACTATCGACGCGCTTTATTTTCAGGCCGAATTATGGCCTATAAAAGAATGGAGTAGTCTCGGTGAGTTGCCGGATATGATGGCTTACTTCGAAGCGGGAGATAAAGGCTTCGAAGCGCGCGGCTATACCGATCATTTTGGGCACTTGTCGCCTGAACTTCATGCTCGCGTCGAAGCGACGCTGGGACAGATACGCCATGAGCTGAAGCGAGGTCAGCGCCCCTATCAACTGTCAGCAAGGGCGCGGCTTTTCGCGTTGCTAGTGCAACTGGCGGATTGGCGAGCAGATAAGACCTTCGCAACACGTCCCGCGCGCGGCGCGGGTATCGCCGAGGTGCTGACTTTTTGCGATAACAACTTTCATCGGGCACTTTCTAATGAACAACTCGCGGAGCTGATGAATTTTTCGGAAGGGCATTTTCGCGAAGTATTCACTCGCGAAGTGGGCATGTCGCCCGGTGCTTATATCGGGCACCTGCGTTTGCGACATGCTCAAGAACTATTGGAGAACAAAACTCTCTCTGTCGCGGATATAGCCCGACAAAGCGGGTTTAGCGATTCGAGCCAACTGGGCAGGGCTTTCAAGAAGGCGTTCGGTATTTCTCCGCTTGGCTTCAGGAAACAACTCAAAGTTTCGGCTTGAAGACTACGGGGGATTAGTGCCTGAGAGATTGTTCTTACTGACAGGGGCACAGGTATTTGATGGAAGCTAAAGAACTAGTTATGAGCGATCTCCTTTCGATTGACGGTTCTTTTGGTGAGGGTGGAGGGCAGATTATTCGCACCAGCGTTTCGCTGGCGGCGATGACTGGGCGCGCGATTGAGGTTTATAATGTGCGCGCTCGCCGCAGCAAACCCGGACTTCAACCGCAACATGTGGCCGCAGTGCGGGCCGCTGCCGCGATTTGCCAGGCGCAACTTACGGGCGATAGCGTTGGCTCGACGTACTTTCGCTTCGAGCCACAGTGTCCGGTTGTGGCAGGCAATTATCACTTCGAAATCGGGACGGCGGGGGCGACGCCACTAGTGGTTCAAACGGTTCTGCTCCCTCTTGCATTGGCTACGGGGGCTTCGACTGTGCGCGTCACAGGGGGAACTCATGTGCCACATTCGCCGCCCGCTGAGTATCTGGAAGCGGTGTATGTTCCGGCTCTGAAATCGGTGGGATTAGATGTTGCTTTCTCCTATGAGTCGGCGGGGTTCTATCCGCGCGGAGGGGGCGAGGTTAATGTTCGCGTCGGTGGTTCGGGGGTCATTCAGCCGTTGGAGTGGCGAGAGAGTGGAACTTTGCAGGAAATACGCGCTTTTATTGTGACGGCTAACCTACCCGACCATGTCGCAAAACGAGGAGCCGAAACAGTGGAGCGGCATATCAAAGGCATTAAGCTGGAGAACCGCAAGAAGACATCTCTGGGGCCGGGAGCGGCAACAGTTATCGTGGCACGCGGCGAGTCGGGGCTAGGCGGTTTTTCTGCCATCGGCGCGAAGAATAAACCGATGGAACAGGTCGCGGAGGAACCCGCGTTGGAATTTCTGAACTGGAAGAAATCGGGGGCAGCGTGTGACGAGCATTTGGCCGACCAACTGGTGTTGCCTCTGGCTTTTGCCAGCGGCCCCAGTCACTGGACGACTGCGATTGTGACAGAGCATCTGCGCACGGTTATCTGGGTGGTTCAGCAGTTTTTGGATGTGGAGGCACGCATTGAAGAGAACACGGATGGAGGAGGGATGGTTTTGATGTCGCCGCATCGTAGCTGAACAAGGGGGCATCATTGCATCATTGCGGGGCATTCTGAGATGGAGGTATAGATTCTTCACAGGCTCAGAATGACGACGCAGGAGTGGGCTGGCATGAACGAAGAGCGCTCTGCGCGGTTTTATTGGCCGCAGTAGTGCAGCCCGCGCCTTCGCAGCGAGTGCAACTGTTGGAATCACACATCAGGCAAGAGAGGTGGAGATACAGGAGTAAAAGACGCGCCAAGGCACGTCTACATTTGAATTGATCAGTTGCCGGAGGGAGTGTGGAGGATTTTGAGGAGTGCTTTGGCACCGGGACTCAGGTGACGGTCACTGCGCCGGATTACTGAGGTTTGGCGCCAAAGCACTGGGAGGGCGCTTAGAGTCACTCGCTTAAGAACTCCATTGGATAGTTCGGCTTCGACGGCGCGTATAGGGAGGAATGAAGAGCCAAGTCCGGTGGCGACGAAACTTTTTATGGCTTCAAGGCTATCAGTTTCCATTTTCACCTGAACTTCCAAGCCTGCCCTTATGAGGGCTTGATCCAAATATTCGCGGAAGCCGCTGTTACCTGGGAAGAGGATGAGGGGGTAATGTAGTAACAAGTTCGAGTTGTCAGCATCAGTTATAGGCGGCGATGCGGCGGCAGAGGTAACCAGTACGATCTCTTCCTCAAACAGCTCGGTGACTTGTAGTTCTGGATGCTGTACTGCGGTGGTTACCAAACCCAAATCGGCCTCGCGGGCCAGTATCAGTTGCACGATTTCGCGGCTGTCGCCAGTGCGTACCACAACATCAATGCCGGGGAGTTGGGTTCGTAGCGCCTGAAGCCAGTGGGGTAACTCGAATATGCATGTGGTGGTTCCGGCCCCTATAGTCAGGCTTCCTATCGCCCCGGCCTGCGTGTCGGCGATAGCCTGTTGACACTCTTCGAGTAAAGCAAGACTTCGCCGCGAGTAGTCGTAGAGGAGCGCACCAGTAGCTGTCAATTCGAGGCCACGACCTGTACGGTCGAACAACACCGTTTTCAGTTCGCGCTCCAGTGCTTGTATTTGCTTGGTGACTGCGGGCTGAGTCAGGTGTAATTTGGTGGCGGCGCGCGATACGCCTCCTTCCTCGACGACGGCAAGAAATCCTTTTAACTGGCTGTTCTCCATCATATTCCTCTTAGTTATCTATAGCATGAAATGTATTCATTTGATTTATTATGGCACCGAGAGTTGACTGTAGAGCAAGCCACGGAGGCTTATTATGCAGCAAGAAAACAAGAGTCTGAACCGAATAGTTGGGCCAGTGGACCTATGTACTGGAAGCGTTACCGCCATTGTCGGGGCCAACTGGGGCGATGAGGGAAAGGGCAAGATTACCGATTATCTGGCGAGTCGCGCGGATATAGTAGTGCGCTTTCAAGGCGGCAATAACGCCGGACACACCATCATCAACCAACAGGGTAAGTTCGCTTTGCGCCTGTTGCCCTCTGGGGTTCTGTATCCCGATGTCATCAATGTGTTGGGACCGGGAGTAGCGCTCAATATCCCCGCTTTTTTGGAAGAACGGGAGGCACTTATGGAGCGAGGCGTTGCCGCGCCGCAATTGCGTGTTTCGAATCGCGCTCAGGTGCTGATGCCGCACCACATTTTCTTCGATGGGGCCGAAGAAGAGCGGTTGGGTGAGCGGAAATTTGGTTCGACTCGCTCAGGAATTGCTCCTTTCTATGCTGATAAGTCCGCAAAGGTGGGGGTTCAGGTTTCGGAACTATTTGATGGCTCGCGGCTTCGGGAGCGATTGGAAGATATTTTGGCTCCCAAAAATGTTTTGCGGGAACACCTGTATGGGCAACCCGCTCTGCAAGTGGAACCACTATTAGAGCAGCTTCTGGAACAGGGCGAGGCGATTAAGCCCTTTTTGTGCGACACCACGGAACTACTGCGCGAGGCTTTGGAACAGGGGCAGCGAATATTGGTGGAGGGACAATTGGGAGCGCTGCGTGACCCCGATCACGGTATTTACCCCTGCTCGACTTCTTCCTCTACTCTGGCGGGATTTGCGACGGTGGGAGCCGGAATGCCACCGTGGGCGATGACACGGATTATCGCGGTTGCAAAATCGTATTCCAGTTGTGTGGGCGCGGGGCCATTCGTGACGGAGATATTCGGGGACGAAGGAGACGAACTACGGCGACGCGGTGGCGATGCAGGGGAATATGGAGTCAATACGGGTAGGCCACGGCGCATGGGCTGGTTTGATGTGGTTGCCACTCGATATGGCTGTCGCGTTCAGGGAGCCACCGAAGTCGCGCTTACCTTATTGGATGTTTTGAGTTACCGCGAGGAGATTGCGGTTTGCGTGGCCTATGAAATCGAGGGAAAAAGGCTTTCGGGCTTTCCAACGACAACCGAACTGACGAAAGCAACTCCGGTGTATGAGATGTTGACGGGGTGGATGTGTGACATTAGCGGCATCCGAAGTTACGATGCGTTGCCGACTCAGGCCAAGGAGTATGTTTGCCGAATCGAGGAGCTTATCGGGGTGCCGATACGCTCTATCTCGGTGGGGGCACATCGGGATGCGACTATAGAGCGGTAGCAGTGAGCTAAATAGTAAGTCTCTGCGACGACGCTATTTTTTCAAGTATTTTGGCTCAAAAGCGCTACAGTAAGCTGTGTTGAAAGGTCACACAGTTTTCTCGATGAAATTTTCACTGTTATGCCTGTTTTTGGTCGCGAACTCCCTTCCATTACTGGCCCAATCAACCACGATTCAATACTTATCGGGCACTGACAAAGACCACACCGTTGCCTGGGATTTTTACTGTTCAGGAGGGAGAAAAAGCGGGAATTGGACAAAGATTCCCGTCCCGTCCAACTGGGAACAGCAGGGTTTTGGCGCTTATAACTACGGGCACGACCGAAATAAGGCGACCGAACAAGGACAGTATCGTTATGAGTTCAGCACCCGCAAAGTGCAGGATAAGAAGGTCTTCATCGTCTTCGAAGGTGCGATGACAGATACAGAGGTGAAGATCAATGGTCGTGTGGCGGGGCCGATTCATCAGGGCGGCTTTTATCGTTTCAAGTACGACATCACGGACCTCGTTAAAAGTGACGGCAAGAATTTGCTGGAAGTGACGGTCAGTAAAAATTCGGCGGACGGCTCGGTGAATCGGGCAGAGAGAGGCGGCGATTTCTGGGTGTTTGGTGGGATTTATCGCCCGGTGTATCTTGAAATCGTTCCGCGCAGTTTTATTGATAGAGTGGCAGTCGATGCCAGGGCTGACGGCTCAATAGTTGTGGATGCATACCCTCAGAATGTGGGAGAGGGCACCACTATTGAGGCGCAAGTCGAGACGTTGAAGGGCAAGGCAGTTGGACGGCCATTCATGGTGAAGGTGGATGCAGCACAGGATAGAATTAGCTTCAAAGGCAACATCGAAAAGCCGCTGTTGTGGAACGCGGAGTTCCCCAATTTGTATCAGGTGTCGTTGACGCTTAAGAATAAGAACGGAGTTGTTCATCGCGTAAAACAGCGCTTTGGTTTTCGTACCGTCGAATTACGCAAGAACGATGGGCTGTATGTGAATGGCGTCAAAGTTGTGTTGAAGGGTTCGAACCGTCACAGCTTTTGGCCTGAGAGTGGGCGCACTTTGAGTCATGAGATTCAGTTGCAAGACGTGCGGTTGATGAAGGAGATGAACATGAATGCGGTTCGCATGTCTCATTATCCGCCGGATCAGGATTTTCTGGATGTGTGCGATTCGCTGGGTTTGTATGTGATAGATGAGTTAACGGGCTGGCAAGCGAAATACGATACGCCGGTTGGCCGGAAGTTGGTCAAAGAGCTTGTGGTGCGCGATGTCAATCATCCGTCGATATTGTTTTGGGCCAATGGCAATGAGGGCGGTTGGAACACCGATTTGGATAACGACTACGATTTATACGACCTGCAGAAACGCACGGTGATACATCCGTGGGCCAATTTCAATGGCGCCAATACCAAGCATTATCCCGACTACAACTACATCGTAAAATCGGTGGAGACGGAGAAGGATGTGTTCTTCCCCACCGAGTTCATGCATGGTTTGTATGATGGTGGCGCGGGCGCGGGGCTGGATGATTTTTGGGGGATGATGCAGAAGCATCCGCATGGAGCGGGGGGCTTCATCTGGGGCTTTTTAGATGAGTCGGTAGTACGTACAGATAAAAATGGGGAATACGATTCGGATGGCAACCATGCGCCCGATGGCATCGTAGGGCCTCATCGAGAGAAGGAAGCCAGCTTTTACACAGTCAAAGAGATTTGGTCGCCGGTTTATATCAATCCCCAACCGATAAACGACGGTTTCGATGGAAAAATAGCGGTGGAGAATCGCTACTCTTTCACATCCTTGAACCAGTGCCGATTTTCCTGGAGCCTGGTCAAATTTCCTTCGGCGACCGACAAGAGCCTAAAGCCAAAGGTGATTCAAAGCGGGACCCCGCTAGTACCCAATCTGGCTCCCGGTCAGAAAGGGATGCTGGATTTGCGGTTACCGCAGTCGTGGAAACAAAGCGATGCGCTTTATCTGACTGCTTACGGGCCAGAAAAAGAAGAGTTGTTCAGCTGGAGTTGGGCGATTAAAAATCCCGCTGCTTCAGTGAAACATGCCGCAGCATCTAGTCGGGCGAAAGTGCAGAGTCAGGATATGGGCGCTTCGCTTGTCATTACCAGCGATGGCATCCAGTATCACTTCGACAAAAAATCGGGCTTCATCGAAAAGGTCGTCAAACCTCAAGCGACTATATCGCTTTCAGGCGGCCCCGTGCTGGCGGGGGTAACTGCCGAGTTGAAGCAGTTCGGTGGGACTACTGTCGGCGACGAATATGTCGTTCGCGCGGAATATGAGGGAGATGGCTCGCTTAAGACAAAGTGGACGTTTAAGGCGGGAGAACCTGTCAAATTGGAGTATCAGACGACGCAGAGCGGGGATGCCGATTTTATGGGCATTAGTTTCAATTATCCCGAAGCCAAAATCACTGGCATGAAGTGGTTAGGACTGGGGCCATATCGGGTGTGGAAAAACAGGTTGAAGGGACAAAAATTTGGCGTGTGGCACAAGGAGTACAACAACTCAATCACAGGAGAGACGTGGGGGTATCCAGAGTTCAAGGGGTATCATGGAGAGGTGAACTGGGTGGTAGTTGAGAACAAAGAATCACCTTTCACGGTGTATACAGACAATAAGGAGATGTATTTCCACATGCTTCATCCTGAGCGAGAGAAATCGGTGCTCAACAACAATGTCAACCCCGCTTTTCCCTCTGGGAATTTAGGGTTTCTTCATGGCATCAGCGCTATAGGAACCAAATTTCAGGGGGCATCGGCTATGGGGCCACAAAGCCAGAAGAACCACTCGGATGGGGAGCCGTTTAGTGGAACATTATGGTTTGATTTTGGACGTTGACAATGGGGCCAATTGTAGCCCCGCAATCGCTCAAGGTTTTGGCGGGGCCATTGTTTCGCCTTCCACTCTTTCACAACGGACCATTATGTGGCGTGGAGGGAGATGGGGTGAATCGACATGTTCCAATAGGGATTGGACTGCGAGGGCGCCGACTATGCCGAAGGGGGGACGTATGCCAGACATCATGGGGAAGCCGGCGGGAGGCTGAACTGCGTTGAAACCTGTAATAGAGAGTTCTTCGGGGACTTGGACACCGTGATTTCGCAAGTCCTCGAAGAGACGATAGGCGACGACATCGTCGGCACAAACCCAGGCAGTGACGTGTTCGCCCTGATGCAGATGGCGCAGGACGAAGGCGAGTTCGCGGCCTTTGATGATTTGGCGGTCGTCTATATTTCCGATGATTTCGGGGATGTAGGGCAAATTGAGACGGGAAAGCGATTGGATGTAGCCCGCATAGCGCATTTGCGCCCACGACTGGTGGCCCATGTAATTGAGGAAGCCTATTTTGCGGTGCCCCTGTGCGTAAAGGGCATCCATCAACTGGCTGATAGCATTGAGGGAATCGGCGCTTACACAGTCGATTTCGGTGCCGGGGTACTCGTGGCCGATGGTGACACAGGGCCATGTCTGTGACAGGCTTTGCACCATGTCGGCGGGAAACTCGCCGACCAATAGCAAACCGGTGGTCTGAAAGGTGCGCATCGAAGCCGGTTGATATTCGGGTTTGTCGATGAGGTTGCACTCGCTGAGGGGGACGTAATGAACAAGCGCGGAGAGGTGCTGCGCACGGGCGCCTTTACTGATGCCCGCAAGAATACGGTTCATTGATGAACTCCATTCGCTGCCATGAAATGGAACGGGGCCAATATGGAAGTTGCCGCTTTCCCAGGCTTCGACATCGAACTGCGCAAGCACAGTGAGTGGCAGGAGAGTTTCGTCTGGAATGACCGGGCTTTCTTCTGTTGCCCCACGTCGCGGTTTATAACCCATTTGGGCAGCCGCTGAGATAACGCGATGCCTCGTTTCATCGCTGATGCGGGGATTGTTTTGCAGAGCGCGACTTACGGTGGCGACCGATATATCGAGGTGATCCGCGATCTGCTTCAGATTCGTAGCCATAATACCATTGTGCAAACTTGTGCAAAAAATAACAACTGATGCTAATTTTTACACACAGGCATAGTGATTTCGAGCGTGAGTGTGCAAAAAATTAGTTTGCTCACGAATGATGTTTAAATCTGTGCAAATATGGGTATATTGGTTTTGCACAATGCGCAAAAACGAAACAAACGGGCGCCCCCACAGCAAATTAATGTCACATGGCAACTCGGCCCAAAGTGGCGTTGTGTTGCTTGTGTTGGGTAACGCGTTGTGTTGTTCGATAGGTAGCGCCGACGCGCAAATAAAGATGGTCGCGCAAGTTGCTCCAGCCCTCCAAGAAGCACCGATGACATTGGAACCTCTCAATCGGACGCAGTTTTTCTTGCGGCCCAATGAGAACGAGACATTGAAATGGAAGGTGCAAGGAACAGCAACAAAAGTCAGTTGCGAGGTGCGCGACTACCATGATGCGGTTGTTGCCAGTCATGAACTTGAGGTGAAAGGCGGCGAAGTGCAACTGCCACTGCGGTTGGCGGCTGGGTTCTATGAACTGCGATTTCAGCCAGGCGGGCAGCGTTATGGCGTGGTGGCATTGGCCCCACATCAGGGGGCGGTGGATAAATTTTTCGCTATCGACGCGGCGCTGTCATGGTTGGAAACACGGACTGAGATGCGCGCGGATTTGGTGGCTTTGCTGAAACGTAGTGGCATTGGTTTAGTTCGTGAGCGGCTTTCGTGGGGGGCTGTTAATCCCAAGGAAGGGCAATGGGATTGGGAAACCAATCGGAACTTCGATGCGCTGCGGCAGGAATACACCCGCAATGGTGTGCAAATCCTCGAACTGTTTCATGGAGCGCCAGAATGGACGAAATTAAATAGTGCCAGCACCTATCCTGAGCAGTTGGGGAAGACCAAGGCTTCGTGGCAAGCGATGGGGAAGCAGTGGAAGAATGTCTGGAATGCACTCGAAGTTTGGAATGAGCCGGATATTAGTTTTGGGGGCGAAGAACCCGCCGACCAGTATCTGCCTCTGGTGAAGACCATCAATTATGGATTAAGCGAAAGTGGGTCTTCGGCACTGGTTGGTGGCGGGGTATTCGCTTACTTCAATCCGAATTACATTCAGGGCGCCGTGAAAAACGGGTTACTGGATCAGGTGGATTTCGTGAGCTTTCACACTTACGCCAAAGCTCCTTCGATGGAGCAGATCATCGGTGACTACAGGCGTGCTTTGATGGTGAAGGGACAGCCAGTGGTTCCGCTGTGGCTGACGGAGTCGGGGCAACCGTGGAAAAGTGGACAAGAGCGTCCAACAATTGCGGAAGATTCGACAAGCGCACTTGACATCACGATGAAAGCGGTTGAGGCACGGGCTTGCGGCATCGCGAGTTACTTTGCCTTTGTGTATCCCTTCTATGTGGAGGGGGCACACAATTTTGGCATGATGGGGCAGGAGGTCAGTCCACTCCGCTCGATGGCGGCTTATACGCAAGTCATCGCGGAGCTTTCCAATAGCCAATATGTCGGCGACTTGGATTTGAAGACGACTGCGGTTCAGCGGGCCAGAGTGTTTGCGAAGGGCGATGACGCAGTTGTTGTGTTGTATGCGGAAAATGCGAAAATGGGAAGTTCGGTCGCGTGGACTGGAGACGTGACGAGTTTGCGGGGCATTGATGGGCGACAGTTGAAGCGGTTGGCGAATGGGGGGATTCCTGTGGATGATGGGCTTACCTATGTTCATGCTTCGCTTAAATCATTGGCTGGGTTATCGCGACAAACCATCGCCGCCCAACTGAGCGCGACAGCGAAAAGTGCGCGGACGAAGCGGCCCGCTGCTTCTGCCATCGTGTTGCAGCCT
Source organism: bacterium (assembly GCA_004172935.1). Classification (GTDB taxonomy): domain Bacteria; phylum Armatimonadota; class Abditibacteriia; order Abditibacteriales; family Abditibacteriaceae; genus Abditibacterium. Next base: position 28,508 of record SDZD01000051.1, read on the forward strand.
GTACTACCGAAATCTGTTCTGGCTACCAAACAGGGTTATAAAGTTGCGCCCGGCGACCTGGCAACTTTCCCGTTTAAGGTGCGAGTGAATAATCTCGCCAGCACCGCCAAACAAGTTACGGTGCAATGCACTTTGAATGATGGGACAGCGCTGCCCGCGCGCTCACTGCAACTGGCGGCTGAAGCGACGGAGGAAGTGCAGTGGGATGTCGATCTTGTTCAGACACTACAGAAAACAGGGGCCGAGACAGTGGATGTAGAAGTGACGGGCAAGGAGCAAGGCAGTGCAATCGGCAGTTCTCTGGCGCTCACTCTGTTGTGCGAACGCGATTTGGAGGCTTATTTAAAGAACTACTCTTCGAGCACGAAACTCGAAATCACCGATCTGACGCGCTGGAAACGCAATATCACGCCGATTGGCGAGATGAAGATGAGCGTCGTGGATGGGAAGAACTGGCAACTGTTCAGTACCTATAAACCCGGTGACCGCTGGGTGTACCCTGAACTTCAGATGCCAGCTAATCTCGATTTCAAGGGTTCTCAGGGCATTATTGTGCGCGCTCGCGCGATGGCTTCTGCCGTTGTGCGACTGATGGTAAAGGAGCGCAATGGCTCCACTTACTTCACCCCATTTTCTCTTATGCCCGCCGATGGTGGCTGGCACGCCGTGTTGTTGAAGTGGGGAGATTTGGCGGCATTGCCTTCTGCCCCACCCGACCCGAACGGCCAACTTGACCTTGATGAGATCGTGTCGATTTCGGTCGGCATGAACTCGAAAACCGACGAGAACACTTTGGAGGTTTCCGACTTATATGTCGCTCGGAACCCCTAGCAACCAATCAGAAAAGAAAGGGAGAATCTAAAAATGCACCATTCATCGTATTGTAACCGGAAAGCTTTTACTTTAATAGAACTTTTGGTTGTTATCGCGATCATCGCGATTCTGGCGGCCATCCTATTTCCTGTGTTCGCACGTGCTCGCGAGAATGCGCGCAAGGCGTCGTGTATCAGCAACTGCAAGCAAATTATGCTGGGGGTTATGCAATACACGCAGGACTACGACGAGCGCTTTCCGGTTATCGTTACGACGGTGCCAGCGGTTGTGCCGTGGTTCCAGAAGCTGACACCATACATCAAGAGCGCACAGGTGTTTCAATGCCCCAGCGACACCAATACGGTTGTACGTTTAGCCGGTGGCGTGCCCGTCGCCGAGCGATTCCCCACAAGCTATGCGGCCAACGTGCGCAGCATTCAAATGGTGGTCGCGAATACCATTGTCGATATGCCGGGCATATCGCTGGCCTCGGTGGTCAAGCCTGCCAGTACGGTGTATTTGAGTGATTCAGGGACTCAGACAAACGCTACCAACCAGATGAGCGTAGTTGGAATCAAGACCGATGCCGCTGGAAACCCCGCTTTGATTAAGAATGGGTGCCCATTGCTGGATGCCCCCAACAATGCCAGCACTGGCGGCACGACAACCGACTTCAACTGGTGCGGACCGAACCCACGTCATATGGACATGAGCACGGTTGCTTTTATGGATGGGCATGTGAAGGCGATGAAGTTGGAGAAGTGGTACTACTCCGCCAACTGGCAGCATCCCTGGCTTGACCCAACTATTGGGGGCGATGGGTAAGGGCAATTCTCTCTCACTCTGTTGAGGGGGAAATGGCAAGCACTCGCATCGCGATGTAGCCGATGATTAGGCCGATGCCGAAAATTAGAGTGACAGGAATGGGGTGCGGAAATGGCCCGGCGTCGATGAATTGTCCGGCCATAGATTTGAGAAGTTCCAGCGGGTTGGTCAGAGCGTCCCAGCTATTCCAGCGAAGAAAGCGGCCCACGTAGATGCCGAATCCGCACAGCATCAACGATGCGGTGACGACTGACCAACCGATGGTTTTACCCCATCGGCGCTGGATGGCGGTGTGTATATCGAGTAGCGACAGGTAACCCAACAGGGTGCCCGTCCCAGCGCAGAAGAGCAAAACCGCCATGAGATACCAAAGCGGGGTATTGGGACGCTCGCCGAGGTGGATTAAGTCGGTTAACAGATAGGGCGCATTAGGAAAAAATATCAACCACAAAAAGAAGTAAGTTCCCGCGAGGAAAGCGTGCTTGCGTTCGAGGGCGGAGCGGAAAGCTGCACTCCAGATTAAAGGCACACTTGCCAGAAAGAGATTCCACAGCATTGAGACGGCAAGCCTGTCCCAAGCTCGGAATATCCAGTACGCGATGAGTAGCGTACACCATGTCAGAAGAAGGGCAACGATGGCGAGGCGTTGTTTGGCCTGTGCCGAGTTCGAGGAGAGAGGTAATGGTTTCATATTGTTGCGGGAGTTTGAGGCCGAAGAGATGCCCCTTCAGTAGCCCAATGACAGTCCCCTACTCTTCCTTCCATTGCTTGTTTGAGGGCTTAATTCATCAAGAATGAGACAGCAATTCTAGTTGTGTAGTGCCCTTATTCAAGAAGCGAAGGGGAGTTGGATTTGGACTTGGAGGCCGCTGTTTTGGGCGTTCGATATTTGGACTTGGCCGCCGTGGGATTCGATGGCGCGTTGGGTAATGGAGAGGCCCAGGCCGACGCCGCCGCTTTCGTCGCGGGCGCCTTCGACTCGGTAGAAGGGTTCGAAGAGGTGGTCGAGCGATTCCTGAGGGACGCCGGGACCTTGATCTTGTACAACGATGGTTAGCAGGTTCGGGTGATAGGAAGGGGATACCTTGATATGGACGCTTGTTTGGGGACGGGTGTAGCGGACTGCGTTGCGGACGGGGTTTTCGAGCGCTCTTTGCAACAGAGAGCGGGCGCCTTTAATCCAGATTTCGGGAGGAGAGTCGAGATGGACTTCGGCGTTTTTTGTCTGCGCTTCGAATCCTGCATCGGCGGCGATTTCGCGGAGCATGGCTGCGAGATCGAATCGTTCTTCGATGATACCATCAAGGCCGTTTTCCAGTTTGGTCCACGTTAGGAGATGGCTAATGAGTTCGCCCATGCGATTGGCTTCGGTGTCGATACGCTTTAAAGATGGCTGGGCTTTGGCGCCCGCATCCTGTTGTGCCAAATCGAGGGCGACGGCGAGGCGGGCGAGGGGGGAACGAAGTTCGTGCGAAATATCGGTGAGAAGGCGGCGCTGGGAGGTCATTGAGGTTTCGAGACGCTGCGCCATGTGGTCGAAGTCGTGGCCCAAGTCGGCCAGTTCATCGCGTCTACGGCCCAATCGGGGTCCGACGCGGGCAGTTAAGTCGCCAGTCGCTAGTTTTTCGGTCGCGGAGCGGAGCGCCTCCACGGGAGCCGCCAGATAGAGAGCCAACACGTAACAAACGGCGCCAGCAACTAAGAAAAGGGTGACGGTTCGGATTATGTCCTCTTCGGAGAGATTGAGCGGCGAGAAAGTGCGGTCCGTGACGAAATCGACTGAAGAGACAGTCCCTGCAGGTTGGGCTATAGAGAGTTCGACGCTAGGCGCCGTCCTTACAAGGGGACTCGTGACACTATATTTGTCGACAGAGGAGGGAGCAAATGTTCCAACAGATTGGGCGGGCATAGTCCGGGCGGACAGAGTTGCAGCGGGCAACATTTCCGCGTTTTTTAGCTCATACAAAACAATAGTCCGTGGGCTTTCTCCACCGAGGACACGCAATTCGACACGGGGCATTTGCATAGCCAGAACGTAACGGTGGCCGTTGGGAGCAAGCAGCAGGCTTGCCCCCAGAATGGTGTCATCAACCACTTCTAATTGAGGAGAATCTATTCGCGTTGCATCTTGCGAAGACAACGATGTGGCTTGCAGTGAGGGAGCGGCGGAATCAAGTACCTGTTGGCGGAGCCTTTGAACTGGCGTGGGTAAGGGATTGCCCAGTAGTAGGGCGCCCTTGTCGTCGTATATAGAGAGGAGGATGCCGCTGGTTCGTAGGTCTTTTAAGAAATCTCGCGCCTGTGGGGTTTGGATTTGACCTTTATTACTATCAATGAGGGAGGCGAGGCGATCTGCTTGGGAAGTGAAGGTTTCGAGAGAAATATCGCGCCATGAATTCGCCTTCAAGCGTTGCATGTTGGCGAAGGTGACCCCGAACGTAACGGCGCTTAACAAGAGCTGAGTGAGGAGAAAGCCGCCGAAGATTTTCCAGAATAGCCCTTTGCTTTTGCCACGGCGATCTGCTTTCTGAGGTCGGTTTCGTTTTGCAATCAGTTCTGTTGGTCGCGTCATGATGCTCCGGTTTGTTGCGAGGAAGTCGCGTATAAATAGCCAATATTGCGCACTGTTTTGATGCGCTCGCTGCCGCCAGAATCAGGGCCGAGCTTGCGGCGTAGGTTACTGACGTGTGTATCAATGGCGCGGTCGAATGGTAGGACATCTCGGCCCAGAGCCGCACGGGTGATCTTTTGCCGGGAGACGATTTGGCCTGCAGAGTTAATGAGAGTGAGCAACAGGTCGAATTCGACGGTTGTGAGTTCGATTGATTTTCCAGCGCAACGCACTGCGCGAGCAGTGGGCATGATTTCGAGGTCACCGACAGTAAGCCACTGCGACTGGGAAGGTGTAACTTCTTGATTCGGTTGAATGGCAGTGGTTGATTCTCGGAGAGCGGCTTCGCGCGCGGAACGCCTGAGAATCGCGCCGATACGGGCGACGAGTTCGCGGGGGTTGAATGGTTTGGGGAGATAGTCGTCGGCACCGATTTCGAGGCCGACGATGCGATCAACATCTTCTCCACGTGCAGTCAACATTAGAACGGGGGTATGAGCTGCGAGTCCACCTGAGGCACGCAGTTGGCGCAGGGTTTCGAAACCGCCGATACCTGGCATCATTACATCGAGAACGATGAGGGAAGGAGGGGATTTTATGGCACGCTCAACGCCTGTTTCGCCATCTTGAACAGCCTGTACGTTAAAGCCCTCGCGCTCCAGCAACTCGGTGAGCAGTCCACAGAGGGCAGTATCATCATCAATCAACAAAATCTCGTTCATTTATAGCGTTTTCCATAGGCAAGAGTGCCGCTACAGAGGAAATTTTACGTATAAAAGGCGTGGGTGAACGTCGAGTGAATCTGGAGATTTATGGAGCGGACATGGAGAGATCAACAAACATCGATACGAACTAAAACAATTTCCAGCCCGACTTCACCTTGAGAGGATTTTGCTGCGGTGAACTGTGTGGAGATGAGTTCGAGTGCCCAAGGGGCAAAGCTCAGCGAAGTAACATGAGAACTCAATTTCTGAGTCAGAATCAAGCTTTTACATTAATAGAATTGCTGGTAGTGATTGCGATTATCGCTATTCTAGCCGCGATTTTGTTTCCGGTGTTTGCTCGCGCCAGAGAGAATGCTCGGCGCGCATCCTGTCAGAGCAATCTTAAGCAGATCGGTTTGGGGGTGCAGCAATATATTCAGGACTACGATGAATATTTCCCCCCTGATGGAGAGAACGGGGAGACGGGGTGGTCGGTAACGCTTCAGCCATACCTGAAGAGCGAGCAAATCTTCCAATGTCCCAGCGAGGTTAATCCGGTTCCAGTGGGCAACAGCTTAGCTGCGCGCGCTGTTTTGCCTGGGTTCACGGACTACTACTACAACTACAATTTGGGGGCGCCTATTCACCAAGCCCGCCTCACCTTCACAGCCAGTACCGTGCTTTTTGGCGATGGTAGCGGTGTTGGGCCTCCCTCTGCCGGGGCCGATTATAGCGTTTCACTTCCTCCCCTCAACAGTCAATGCGGCCCCAAACGCCATTTCGAGGGCGCCAATTATGCCTTTTGCGATGGGCACGTGAAGTGGCTGCGTCCCGAAAAAATTGTGCCGGGAGATAGCGGGTGTGTGGGCGGGGTCAACGCTCCTACCGCCACGAACAGCTCCTTTTGCGCCTATTGATGGGCCTTCCATTTTGCCTTGAATCTTTCGACTTTCATTCACATTGCCATGAAACAATCTCTTTCGCTTACGAAAATCACACCTCGCCACGCCTTTGCAACCTATTTTCCACACGCGGTGAAACATCGCTACGTGCCACTGAAGGCGCTGATTGGAACTGCCGCTTTGACGCTGATACTCAGTAGCGTTGTGTTTGCGCAACGACGCCCGAAAGCTCAAGCGGCACCAACTCAGGTGGCACCAGCTATGCCCATGGACACCATCCGCGCCACAGTGGCCTTTGTTCAAATGTTTGGCACTCCTACAATCATCGAATTGAGTCCAGAGCAAGCAGCAGCGCTGGAACGGATGACACCCGAACAGCAGGAGAATTTTTTTCGGCAGCAAATAGAAACTACGACACGCGGCGTTATGCGCCATCAATTGCAAGAAGCTGGAGTTGGGGATAGCGAAGTACAAGACGCAATCTGGAACTTTATCCAAACCGAGGAGAAAAAGTTCCAGCATCTCCGCGAATTGAAGGGGCAACTCACCGAACTACTGGGGGATAGCAAAGACGAAAAGGCGAACGGCGACGCCTTGAAAAGTGCTTTCGATGAGGTGAAAAAAGAAGCCGAAACAGCCCAAAAACAGTACGCCGTTGATTTGGCCGAATTGGACAAGAAGATTCATTATTCGGATTCCCCACGCCTTACCGCTGTGTTGGACACATTCGGATTATTGAAACAGGCCCCCTTCTTTTCTCTGGGATTATCGTTCATGGAGTTGGCGAACACAAAATTACTGGCATCGCTAAAAGCACCAAATAGCCAGCCAACTTTCACGCTCACGGCTGCGAACGCAGTTACGGCTGGAGATGATGGTGGATTTCAAATGGATATAAAACCCTTGTCCCCCAAGGAGCAACTTAAAGCTATTGGGGTCAGGGACAGCGAGGTTCAAGATGCAGTTCTGAGTTTTGTTGAGGTCCAGGAGGAGAAGCACAAAAAACTGCGCGAACTGAAAACGCGACTTATAAAGTTGTTGGGGGATAACAAGGATGACAGAGTGTTGAAGGACGCTTTTGATGAGGCCAAAAAGGAAGGGGAAGTTGATCAGAAGCAGTACGTCGTTGATTTAGCCGATCTGGATGCGAAGATTCACTACTTGGAAGACACGCGCCTTAGTGCTGCACTGGATAGCCTTGGGTTATTGGGGAAGGACTCGACTCTCACATTCGGGCTGAGCATTTTTGAGATGCTCGAACTGAAAACCAGAATTTACTCTACTTTGTAACGGATGATGCCAATCAGGCATTGAGCAACGAAATCAATGCTGGTAAGCGGCCCTCGCCAGAGCGATCTGTGCGGGGGCTTGCTTTGTTGCCTGTTTGGTGCTGGCCTTAAGCATTCCAGTGAGCAACGAACCAAAAAGGGCGAAAACCAGCACAGTCCAGAGGACCTGACCACCGATGTCGAGAACGCGACTCCTGGTGTTCTTTGTCGGCACAGGCTGCGTGTTCTCAGGGGTGGTTTGAGTCGAGGAGATGCAATATGAAGTTAAAGCACACACTGGGAAGCTTTCGACATACCGGGCATAAGTTGACATAACAGCAGTACGCATGAGAGAACTCCTCCACAGAGCAGAAATACTGGGCTGTGATAAAACCAGGCAACGCAACTTGAAATTTCAGAAAGGCGGAAGGCGATATGCCTCTCGATTACTGAGAAATTGCACTGCAAACATGCGAACAAAAGGGATTATAGATTGTTCCTGAGAGTTCATCAATGTTAGTTTTTTAACACTTGGACGGCAATATTTTGGAGAATTTTCTGTTAGTCGATTATTTCCAGGTTTTTAGTAGTAATCACTTTGCTTCTTTTAGTAGGTTGAGGGTTTATCTTTAACAGGGCGATATAAAATCGCTGCCAACAGAGTAGCCCAGAGGATTCACGTCTTAGCCGACCGATGACATATTGGGGAGACGACCACATCCCTACATCGCACAAATATAGAGGGGTCGTACATGGGATGGCCTGTGAGGTTAGGCCCATAGGAGGTTGCCTTTTGCGGGACAGCCTCCTATGGGTTCTTGCACATTACCACAACATTGCACTTTGGCAACACTACTAGTATACCAGATTAATTGCGAGCCAAAGGAACTCGCTCTGGCTTTGTTACTATTACAGACCGAATCAAAGGCTTTAAGACAGAAATCTCAGCCCGCTATCCAAATCTAACCATGAAATTAACAGGCACCTACAACTGGCGAGAAGGCCATACTCGAACCGTTCGGCTTATGAGAAAGAGGTCGGCTGCCTCTGCATCGAACATCACCCGTCTGGGGGTTTTGCCGCTGTTGTTGACAGCTGGCCTCCCCACTTTCGCTCAAAGCGGTGCGCCTCGCCAGCGTTTGCCATTCAATGCGGATTGGCGATTTTACAAGGGCAACTTCCCCGATGCGAAGCCGCTGGGCACAGGCTATGCGTTGAGAGCATGGCGATGGAAAAGCGGCAATGACATCGCCGATTTGAGCGCTGATACTTCGCGGGATGGATGGAAGACGGCGACTCCGATGGAAAACGTTTTCGCATCGCAGAGAGGGTTCGCGTGGTTTCGCAATCGGCTGACCGCCCCTGATGCGAAGAGTGCGCCTTTAATTCTTCGTTTTTTGGGCGTGGATGATAACGCCACGGTTTATTTGAACGGGCAAAAACTTACGTCGCATCGCGGTTGGAATGAACCATTCGAGGTTCGGTTAGATGCGGCATGGAAACAGGGAGTGCCAAACGACCTTGCGGTTTTGGTCGAGAACACCGAGAATAGCGGGGGCATTGGCGAGGCGACATTGCAGATCGGGCAACCGAAAGAATCGGCGGCGATTGACAGCGTATTTGATGACTCGAAGTGGCGCCGACTCGATTTGCCACATGATTGGGGTATCGAGGGAGCATTCGACATCAACCTTCCCGGTGAGACGGGCAAATTACCGTGGCCGGGAGTGGGTTGGTATCGCAAGAATTTCACGGTGGATGCCAGCGATAAGGGGCGGCGCTTTCTGTTGGAAATGGATGGCGCAATGGCGAACGCCAAGGTGTGGCTAAACGGCCAATATGTTGGTGGACACCCGTATGGATACGTATCGTGGGCGCTTGATTTGACTTCGCGGTTGCGGTTTGGTGGACGGAATACCTTGGCTATCAAGTTGGATAACCTGCCGGAATCTTCGCGCTGGTATCCGGGGAGTGGGATTTATAGGGATGTGTGGTTGACGAAAACAGCGCCCATTCATGTCGCGCATTGGGGGACTGCGGTGAGCACGGATATAAACGCCACCAGCAGTCAGGTAAAGGCGAAAATCACGCTTGATAACGATGCAGCAGCGGCGAGTGAAGTGCGACTGGTTAACACGATACTCGATGCCAAACAGAAGCCAGTAGCCAAGACCGAAGAGCGAGTGAGTTTGGCTGGCGGCTCTTCGCGCACAGTGGAGGCTAAATTGACGGTTGCCGATGCCAGAAAGTGGTCGTTGAAAGATACCTACCGATACACGCTGGTTTCGCAGGTAATGCGCGGGACGCAGGTTATTGACCGCTATGAAACTCCGTTCGGTTTTCGCACTATCCGCTGGGATGCGGAGAAGGGCTTTTTACTGAATGGCGAACGGGTGCCACTGAATGGCGTGTGCTTGCACCATGATTTGGGCGCTCTGGGTTCGGCATGGAATAAGCGCGCGGCGCAGAGACAATTAGAAATCATGAAGAGCATGGGGGTGAACGCTATTCGCACCTCGCATAACCCGCCCGCTCCAGAATTTCTGGATATGTGCGACAGCATGGGGTTCGTGGTGCTGGATGAGTTTTCGGATACCTGGACACGGGCAAAGAAACCCAACGGCTATGCCCTGCTCTTCAAGGACTGGGCCGAGAAGGATTTGCGCTCGATGATTCATCGCGACCGCAACCATCCGTCCATTATCGCGTGGAGTACAGGGAATGAGATTGCGGAACAGGAAAATCCTGCGGGACATGAAATCTCGCGTTCTCTGACGCGCATCGTTCATTCGGAGGACACGACACGTCCAGTGACGACGGGCAATGACAGGCCTCAGGCGGGATCGAACGGATTCCAAAATACAGTTGACGTGTTCGGCTACAACTACAAGCCGACGATGTATGCGGGATTCCACAAGAATAACCCAGAAATTCCGCTGTATGGAAGCGAAACGGCATCGACGATTTCGTCGCGCGGCGAGTATTTCTTTCCAGTTACCAACGACAAGAGCGGTGGCAAGTCGGACCTGCAAATGAGTTCTTACGACCTGTACGCTCCCGGCTGGGCAACTCCGCCCGATTGGGAGTTCAAGGGGCAAGACGAGAATCCGTTCGTGGCGGGAGAGTTCGTGTGGACGGGCTTCGATTATCTGGGCGAACCGACTCCGTATAACTCGGACACAACGGTATTAACCAACTTCCATAGCCCCGAAGAGCGGGCCAAAGCCGAGAAGGAACTGGCGGAGTTGGGGAAAATTCGAGTGCCGTCGCGCTCATCGTACTTCGGTATCGTTGACCTCGCGGGGTTCCCGAAAGACCGATTCTACATTTATCAGGCACGCTGGCGTCCCGATTTCCCGATGGCGCATATCCTGCCGCACTGGAACTGGCCGGAGCGAGTAGGACAGGTGACTCCGATTCACGTTTACACGTCGGGGGACGAAGCCGAATTGTTCTTGAATGGGAAATCGTTGGGACGCAAAAAGAAAGAGGCACTAACCTATCGCTTGCGCTGGGATGATGTGGTTTATGAGCCGGGCGAGGTTCATGTCGTGGCGTATAAAAATGGCACAAAGTGGGCGGAAGACGTTGTAAAAACAACGGGGGCGGCCACACAACTGACATTACAGGCTGACCGCAATCGAATCGCGTCGGATGGGAAAGACCTTTCGTTTGTGACGGTTAAAGTCGCTGACCAAAATGGGCAAATGGTGCCGCGTTCGAACAACAGCCTGAGTTTTTCAGTAAGTGGGCCGGGCGAAATCGTGGCAACGGACAATGGGAATGCAATCGACCTGACGGCTTTCAGTTCGAAGCAGCGCAACGCCTATAACGGTTTAGCTCTTGTGATTGTGCGCGCCCAAAAGGGACAGAGCGGGGAGATCGTGCTTAGCGCCAGCGGCAAAGGGTTAGCCGAAGGTCAGGTTCGTATCTTGGCTCAGAAGTGAGCAATTGGCGAACCAGTTGAAGGGGGCATCGGATGATGCCCCCTTCTGCTTCCTACTTACCACCCATTGGTATACCAGACTACTGTGAGCAAAGCTAACCTTATTCCGTGGGTGATATAAACACGGTGCGGAGAAGCGTAATTAGTGATGAAAATTAACCTGTTATCGTCCCTGTTTGTGGGGATGCTCCTCCTATTACCTGCCATGAATAGTTCAGCCCAACAACCAGTTCCGCGTGCCCCGTTGCATCTGGCCGAGATGCCGTTGCACGATCCTTATATCCTCGCTCATGCGGCGTCACGTACTTACTATTTGTACACCTCTAATATCCAGCGCATGACGGGTGTGGAAGGGGTGGGAACGATGGTTTACAAGTCGAAAGACCTGCTGAACTGGGAAGCGCCGCAGCCAGTATTTTTGGTACCGAATACCGCATTCGCACAGCAAGGGGCGTGGGCACCGGAAGTACATGAGTACAAAGGGCGCTACTATTTGTTCACCACGCTTTACAACGAGAAGAAGGTGATTAAAGCTGATGGGCCGTTTCCGACCTTTACTCGCAGCACAGTCATCGCGGTCAGTGAGACACCGGATGGACCATTCCGTATGCTGGACGAAAATGGCTCGGTTACTCCCGCCGATTTTATGACGTTGGATGGCACGCTGTTTATAGATGGGGCCGACAAACCGTGGATGGTGTATGCCCATGAATGGATACAGAAAATTGATGGGACAATCGAAGCGATACCGCTTCAGCCCGACCTGATGGCTGCGGCAGGGGCACCAATTCATTTGTTCAAGGCTTCGGATGCTCCGTGGCTGAATGCTTCCATCAAACCAGATGCTCGCGGGTTAAATTACACGACTGATGGGCCTCAGTTCTTTCGCACCGGAGACGGGCATTTGCTGATGCTATGGGCGAGCTATGAAAACGGCTCTTATGTGCAAACCATTGCTCGGTCGAAAAGCGGCGAATTGGTTGGGCCGTGGGAACAACTCAAACCACTGGTGAAGGGCGATTCGGGGCATGGCATGTTATTCCGCACATTTGAGGGGCAACTGATGATGGTGCTGCATCGCCCGTTCAAAAATGCGCGGGGCAAGTTGTACGAAATGGCTGACAAAGGCGACCATGTCGAGGTGGTGCGGCAGCGCACCGATTTGGATGGTGACGCGGTAGCGGTATTTGAAAAGCCTTGAAACGTGGGGATATTTCGGGGGCAATTCAGCAATAGAATCGGGAGAGTGATATTAGGATTTGCCGATAGGTGATAGGTAAATTTGCTCATTTGGAATTGAGCAGAGGTGCGGATGTGTGCGTGTTTTGCTTCGGGCCACAATGTTATTACCGAGCCACAGAGCATTGAAGTGGACAAGGAAAGTCATGCACAACCGCAAAGAACACCGTTTACAAACTCTCAATATCACCCCTACCAACAAATTCCAGCGCCTGGTTTTACCAGTTGCTCTTGCAGTCGCAGCAACGACCTCAGTTCCGGCTTTTGCCGCGCCAATCGCGCCTTCGACGCCTAACATGACCGATGCCAGTGATAGTGGAGTATTCATGTTCGACAACGTCACGAAAGTGACGCAGCCGATCTTCATCGGAACCGGGCAACCCTATTCGGTGGTAACGCTGTTCGCTGGCACAAAGCAAGTCGGGGCAGGTGTGGTGTTGCCGTCGGGTGTGTGGACAGTTGGAACGAACGTCAAATTGAGCGATGGCACTTATGCCGTGACGGTGAAGCAAACAACTGCTGGCATGGCGTCGGCAGCTTCGGGAGCACTGAAGGTCGTCATTGATACAAAGGCCCCGGCCATCCCTTCGGTGCCTGATATGGTCGCGGACAGCGATCATGGCGATTCGAACAACGACAACCTCACCAATACGACGACTCCGACTTTTGCGGGAACGGGTAGCGGTGGCGATTATATCTCGCTGTACAATAATCCAGCGTCGAACGTGGCTTCGATTGGTTCGATTGTCATTCCGGCATCGGGCAAGTGGCAATATGCCCCTACAATCGCACTTCCTACAGGGACGCATTCATATGTCATCTCGGCGCAGTCGTGGGACGTGGCTGGAAACTCATCGGCGCGTTCGGGTGGGCTGACGGTGAACATTGATACCGACAAGCCAGCAGCGGCGACGATTCCCGACCTTATCACGACTGATGACACTGGAAAATCTTCGACGGATAATGTCACGAAGGTAACGACACCAACGTTCACAATCAAGACGGAGCCGGGCGGTAAAGTCGAGTTCTATGCCATCAATTCGAAGGTGCAACCGATTGGCAGTGTGAACGCCAATAACAGTGGATTGGCGATTTTGAAAGTCACCAAACCTTTGGATGGGCCTTATTCGTTGGACGCTATCAATTACGATAGAGCGGGCAACAGGGCAGAAAATCATGCTCCCACTCTGGCGCTTAATATCGACACCAAGGCGCCTACTGTGCCAGGAACACCAATGCTTGATGGGAATAGCAACAGTGGGCTGGGCAATGACCACATCACCAATTTTAAAAATGCGGGAATGCGTGGGTTCTGTCAGCCAAAAGATGATGGCGATAATCTGGATATTGCGTTTGCAGCAGGGTCGTCGGTGTATCATGCACCGACAACGATCAAATTTGGAGCATGGTGGGTGACATCCCCTACTCTGCCAGAGGGAATTTATGAAGTGACCGCGACCGATACCGATGCAGCAGGCAACTCCAGCACATCAGAGGCTTACGAACTCACCATTGATACCACGCCACCGCCAGTGCCATCGGTGCCGGACTTGACGCATTTCGCAGACACAGGGTTTTCGGATAGCGACAACAAGACGAATCAAACCAATCTTGAATTTGAAGGCACGAGCAAGGGAGCAACCACCATTACGCTCTACAATGATGGGACTAAGATTGCTTCCAGAGAGGCTGGAGTGCTGGATTGGTTGGTGAAAGCGCAAATCACCAAAGCTGGGCCATTTCATATTTCTGCTACGGCCACAGATGTCGCTGGGAACGTATCGGCGCCTTCGGCTGAGTTAACAGGGCTGTTGGACCTGACTGCTCCCTCTTCGACGCTGACGACTCCTTCGGCGACAGTGGTGAAGAATCTGAACTCGCTTTCTGGCACTGCACAGGACTCGACGGTGAATGGCGATTCTTCGGGAATGGATAAAGTTGCGGTTGGAATACGCCGCTTTAGTAGCGTCAGCAGCGGCGCCTTTTGGTCGGGCACATCATGGATTGATGATAATAATGAGCTTGCGTCGACGCTTGTGAACGGCAAATGGAGCAAAACGACGGGATTACCAACGGTGGGAACTAACCCCGCAACTCAGGTACAGGATGGGCTGTATTGGATTCTGATGATCGCTTACGACAAGGCCGGGAATGGGACGCAATCGACTTTCGCAGTCAAGGTTGATAACACGGTGCCGTATGTGGCTATCGTGTCGCCGATTACGAACTCGGTTTCCCAGGCCCTCGCCGCTATCTATGGCGTTGCCAGCGATGAGACGGGAGTCAGCGGTGTGAAAGTTAGCTTGCAGCGCAAACGCAATAATGTGACCTACTACTGGAACGGCAACGCTTTCACGACCAACCCGGCGACTATTAACGCCAATATCACGGCTCAGGGAAACACGTACTTGAACTGGGATTGCACAGGCAAATTGCCCAAAGCAGCTGACCTCGATGCGGGTCAGTACACAGTTTACGCTTCGGCTTACGATGCGGTTGGGAACACACAGACATCGTCGGGACGCTCGTTTGCTTTATCCGGCAGCAACGTATCGCCCGGAACGAGGCCATCGGGAAGCGCAGGGACATCGTAATTTTCTCCTGACAACTTGACTTAAGATTCAAACGAACGCGCTTACCTTTATGGTGAGCGCGTTCGTTATTTTAGCCAGTCGGGGAGTTGGACAGCGACTTCCAGCGCTGATCGCAGAATTGCAGGGCGGCGAACAGGCGGGAATGGACGAAGTCCCATGTATGGTCGCCGGGAAGAGAGTGGGACTCGTAATCGGCGCCGCGCGCCTGTAGTTCGCGTTGCATTTTGACGAACTCGTGGTAGAGTGAGTCATCGCGGCCACAATCCATATAGAAGTGCAGACGCAATCCGCGCGGCAGTTCGCGGGCACGCTGTAGGGGCGAATTATCTTCCCACAGCTTGGATTTGGGGCCTAACAATCGGGTCATGTTCTGGGGGTCGTCGTTAGGGTCGAAAAAACCAGAAATGGAGGCGACCACTTTGAATAAATCGGGGTGTTTGGCTCCCAGATTGGCGGCGCCATAGCCCCCGGCGGAAAAACCGACGAGGGCACGTGACTGGGCATCGGGGCGCGTGCGAAAATGGCCATCCACCCAGGGCAGCATGGTTTGGACGAAAAAGCTCTCCATGCTGTAGGAGCCATCGCTGCGGTCAAGATAATCCTGAACGTCGTTGATGCCCTTTGGACCAAAGGCATCGAAGCAGACCAGAATCATAGGAGCGACTTTGCCCTGCGTGATGAGCTGCTCGGCGACGCGATGGGCCTGTGCGTTGACGAACAAGTCGCGCGGTTCGCCAGGGGCGCCGTGCAGGAGATAGGCGACGGGATAACGAGTCGTGGATTTATCGTAACCGGGTGGCAAGTAGACCCAGGCGGTTACCTGTCGTCCGCCTAATAGCGGCGAAGGCGGCAATGATTCGCGCAGCAGTTGGCCCTGCAATCCAGCAAGCATGGCCTTGTCTTGCGCGGCTAATTTTTCTTCGTGCGTTGAAGGGCGCGAGGCCTGAGTCTGGGGTGGAACTCGCGCCGATACATAATTAGAAATCGACTGGGCAGAGGGGGCGGCGGCGGCGGGAGTCCGAGAATTACAACGCGCATCGCGAACCCACAAGGCGCCCGCAACAACGAGAATTGCGCCAACTACGCCCCATCGCGCAGGGGTGCGAATGATGGGGTGAGCAGAATATCGAAAGAACAACATGATAAAGCTCCGTTCGAGAAGGGAATGCAAGTTTTAACGCGGCATTCTGGATGATTCCTGAGAACGGTGTGGCAAAAGCTAAAGAATCTGATGGCGGTTTCTCCAGCATCGCGGGCGATGAAGATACGTACTGGAAGAAGTGAAAAACCGCGTTCTTTTACTGTCTGGTGTGGCGCTGGGAATGTGTCTGGTATCTCCAACTCATTCGCACGCCGCCGAGGATGTCAATTCTCTCGTTCCTCGATTGCATGGCTCTCTGGTGTTGAAGTCGATGCCGCTGTCTCCTATCGTGAATCGAAAGATCACGACGTGGGTGTACCTTCCACCGGGTTATGACAAAGGAACAGCACGCTACCCAGTAATTTATCTGCTGCATGGCCAGCCTGGGGGCTGGACCGATTGTTACCTATCGGGGCGAGTTGAGGAGATGGCCAATAACCTCATTGCGTCGGGCCAAATGAAGCCCGCGATTCTGGTGGCTTTCGATGCGGACGGTCCCAAAGGGCCAAACGACATAACGAATTTTTGTAATCGCGTCACCGATGGCTACCGCGCAGAGGACTTCATTTGCGATGAATTGGTGCCTTATATCGACGCCAATTATCGCACTGTTGCCAATGGCGGCGACCGCGCGTTGTGGGGATATTCGGCGGGTGGATTCGGGGCACTGAATTTGGGGTTACGGCATTTGGGTGAGTGGAATATCTGGGCATCGCACGCGGGTTATTATCAGGCGAGTGA
>SDZD01000148.1 GCA_004172935.1 bacterium
GCATGTGTGTCAGCTGTGGTATGCGCGGGTGGCGGGGTGTGGGTGGGCACTGGAACAGGTGGTGGTGTGCGCATGTGTGCGTGTGTGTACATGTGCTGTGCAGCCATGCCACCATGACACCCAGCTTGCTCGCCTGTTGCAGCAGCCATGCGGTGCTTAGCGCCCACACACGTGCGCACACACGTAGCTGGTGACTGTACCTGTAGATCGCGCGGGTGTGGTGCTGTGCATCCTGTGTGTGCCGTGTGTTGTGGCTGTGTGGTGTGTGTGTGAGGTGGACATGTGCGTTCAACATATTGGCCACAGGTATGCAGCCCTGCTGCTCCACAGCCACGCACCCAACGTCGCAGCACACAAGTACAACGGCACACTACAGCTGTGGGTGCATGATCGGCACAGTGCAGTGGTGTTGGTGAGCATCCATCGTGTCGCTGTGCATGTACTTGTGTGTGGGTACGGACTTGAGCGCACACCATGTCAGCCACCGGCCTGCAGCCCTGTCACTACGCCCCTAGGCATCCCGCGCCCCAGCACACACGCGCAAATCAATGATCAAGCACTGGGCATGTGATCGGCGATGCGTGGTGGTGAATCTGTGCCACAGTATTGTGAATGCACATGTGCGCGTGTGTGTGTGGTGCACATGTGCGCACAACCAACTCGCAGGCCTACCATTGTGCAACCACGCATCCCGCGCCCCAGCACACAAGTGCAACGCAACACTACAGCTACGGGTAGGTGATTGACACCGCATGGTGGTGATTCTGCGGCACCGTGCGATGTGCGCACATGTGCGTGTGAGTGTGTGCGTGGACATGTGCGCACAGTCAACACACAGGCTTACCACTGTGGAGCTACGCATCCCGCGCCCCAGCAAATAAGCGCAACGTGACAGTACAGCTATGCGTGCGTGATCGGTACTGTGCGCTGGTGCTTCTGTGTCACAGTATTGTGCGTGTACATATGTGTGTGAGTGTGTGTGTGGACATGTGCGCGCAACCAACATGCAACCATGCCACTGAACAACCACGCACCACGAGCTCCAGCAAACAAGCGCAACGTGACAGTACAGCTATGGGTACATGGTCGGCACAGTGCGCTGGTGCTGGCGAGTACCCGATGTGGTGCTGTGCATGTACTTGTGTGTGTCCGTGGACATGCGCGCACACCATGTCGGCCACCAGCATGCAGGCCTGTCAATGTGCCGATAAACAGCCAGCGTCACAGCACACATGCGCCTATCAATGTGCAAGCCATGGGTAGATGATCGGCGTTGCGTGGTGGTGATTCTGTGCCACCGTGGGATGTGTGCACATGTGCGTGTGAGTGTGTGCGTGGACATGTGCACACAACCAACTCGCAGGCCTGCTGCTGTACAACCACGCGTTCCGCGCCCAAGCATACATGCTCACAGGCACAGTACAGCTATGGGTATGTGGTCGGCACTGTGTGGTGGTGCTGGTAAGCACTCGGTGTGGTGCTGTGCATGTACATGTGTGTGACCGTGGACATGCGCGCACACCATGTCGGCCACCGGCTTGCAACACCGCTACTACGCCCCTACGCAGCCAGCACCCAAGCGTACGTGCGCAACATGACACTGCAGCTATGGGTAGGTGATTGACATCGCATGGTGGTGCGCATACGCGCCGCGTGGGGTGCTGTGCATGCGTACATGTGTGTGTCACACGACATGTGCGCACAGCAGGTCGGGCGTCAACATGCAGCCCTGCTACTCCACAACCACGCATCACGCGCCGCAGCATACAAGCGCATGCCCGCGTTCAGGCCACGTGTAGATGATCGGCGTTGCGTGGTGGCGATTCTGATCATGGCATGTGGTGCAGGGACGTGTGCGTAAGTGTGTGTGGCGGGACATGCGCGCACTGCATGTACACCACCCGGCTTGCAACACCGCCACTGCACAGCCACGCTGCCTCCACCGCCCCATCACGCATGCTCCCCGCAATGTCCAGGCCATGGGTGCAGGGTGTAAGGCGTGTGGTGGTGCTGATGCGCGCCCGCCGGCCCTGTGCAACTTCGTGCTATTGTACCCCCTCCCTCGAGTTAGGGCTAATGTGGGACGGCCCGTGCCTGTGCAACTTAGTGCTATTGTACCCCCGGAGTGCCCGTGCAACTTAGTGCTATTGTACCCCCTCCCGAGAGTTAGGGTAAAAGTGTTGGTCAAGAAATTTCTCAGAAACTTCTCAAGAAATTTCTGCGATTTTAGGGTTGATTGCAGCGTTGTCAGCAACTTAGTGCTATTGTACCCCCGCCGCCGAGTTAGGGTAAAAGTGTCGGTCTATCGGTTTCGTAAGAAACGGTCGTGATTCGTCATGATTGCGTCATGATTACGTCATGCACGCAATGATTGCGTGATCATGCATGTCGGGATCATGGTCGATGGCATATACGCGACGCCCTGCGCGCGCGCGCAGCGCGCGTACGTTCTCACGCTCCGCGTTCGAACAAG
>SDZD01000007.1 GCA_004172935.1 bacterium
GCGGACGACCAGAGCGTCCGTTCTTGGCTAAGGGCAGTAACCCTTCCACAACGCTCCATTGGTCATCGTTCAAGTCGCTGGAATAACGCATCATCTCATTCTAACTCACTTTTGATACATCCTCTCAGGATGACGACGCTACTCTACCCACGCTTAACCTATCACTTCATTTGATGGTTGCTTTAAGATAGGGCATGGCCTAATAAAAAACGCGCTTCCCAAAAGGGAAGCGCGTTTTTGCTCAGACAAATTACCTTACACGGTCGTCATCTGCCCGAACGGGCACTTTGTAACGGAAGGAGTCGTTGTCGTAAGGCGCAGGTAAGCTCGCACGAGCGGGATCAAACGTCATTGCCCCCTGATTCAAAAACTTGACATGCCCATCAGCAAAGAGAATATTGGAGCCATTGAAGTGGCGAGCCAGCGTCTCGTTGGGCAGTCCTGAAACACCATAAATGTTGGTAGTGGTGTTCGCATTGATAATACGCGCCATGTCGGTAAAGACCTGAACGTTGGTATCAGCAACCATTGGCAGCAAAGCAACACCATTGATGCTGGCCGCAGCAAAACCGCCCCCACCAGTGCCTACCTGGATAACATTCTCATTCACACCGTAATTGAGATAGTCAGGAAATTCCACACGAGCTGGCAAGCCAACATCATAAGAAATACCCATGCCACGTGTTGATTTGGTGCTGGGGCAGACAAAAAGCTGAACACTCTTCACGTAAGGCTGAATGATATAGCGCCATGTGCCATAGTTCCACGAAGGATCGTTGTAACCGTTAACCTGATAGCCGCCTTTAACGGGGCTGGTAGCGCCAATATCGCCAGTAATCGGGTACTTCTCATCGTAATCCTGGATGTATTGCATAATGCCCAGGCCAATTTGTTTGAGGTTAGATTGGCAAGAAGCACGACGGGCGTTCTCGCGTGCCCTAGCGAAAACGGGGAATAAAATAGCGGCTAGAATCGCGATGATCGCGATAACCACCAACAACTCGATGAGGGTAAATCCCTTTTTCTTAAGAGTGGCCATGATTTTCTGGTCAAGAATACTTTCCCGACACGATGAGCAGCCTTACCCCAGCCAAAATCGAGTACGAAGGTGACTAGCTGTTATGTAGTTACGGCACATGCTCAGTGAACTGGTGAGCCTATAAATGAATAGGACCAGCAATGGTGATAGTATCCAGCATTTTGAGCTTTTCACAAAGCAATTACTGAGAATTAATTTATTTTCACTATATTGATTATCTATATCAATTAATAATCACGTTTCAAAAATGACCAACAACTCTAATGGTATACTAATTAAAAATATTGATTTTATTGTAAATAAATTGAAATAAACATTGTTTCAATTTTGCATCACATACAAGCTCAGCCATTATATCACTAAATACTAACAGATCGTATGGACTAGCTTATTGATAGTTGTATAAGTACCACCCCAATATCACCCTATTGTACTACAACCAACCAAAATCCCCGCGCTGGATTGAGCGCGGGGATTCTGGGTTTAGGGGAGTCAATTATTTAGTTCAACTTCGTCATCCAGGCATTGAGGTCGTCCATTAATTCCTGGGCGCCATCTCCTGTATTTTCTTCGACGTTCACCATGTTGATAGGTCTGCCGAGAGCTGTTGGCTTCATCGCTTTCACGTGACCATCGCAAAAAAGGAAATTACTCGTGCCTAGATGCCCGGTGAAAAACAAGCTGCGGCCACTATTGTAACTGAGTAGGTTGGCGGTTGGGGCATCAAAGGGCATTTCTTCGCCTCCGTAGTTGGCCTCCATGACAATCATTGTGGTTGCAGGATTGCTGAGAGCGGCCATTGAGGGCGAGCGGTTGTATTCAGCGGGTGCGCTTCCTCCCCCAATGCCATAGTCGGTGCCATTAATGACATAGGAAGCCATAAAACGAGGGGTTCCTGTCAGTGGCAAACCTGCATTATTTAATTGACCATCGTTGCTATCGAAGCAGTAGGCTGTGTTGCCTGTATTGGAAGGGCAGGAATAAATCTGGGTGCTTTTGGTGTAAGGGTAACTGATGCGACGCCAGGAATAAGCATCTGTAAAGGTAGCGGGTGTTATACGCCGAGGAATCATTCTCTCATCGTAATCCTGACTGTACTGCATGATGCCGAGGCCAATTTGTTTTAGGTTTGATTGGCAGGAAGCACGACGGGCGTTCTCGCGTGCCCTTGCGAAAACTGGGAACAAGATAGCTGCAAGTATCGCGATGATAGCAATAACTACCAGCAACTCGATAAGGGTAAAACCCTTTGTTTTAAATGTACGCATGATTTTCTGAGTAAGTAATGTCTGACTCCCCCTTTCTGCCGATTACAACGAGACTCTGGCTTATCACTAGTGCATCAAAGACAGAGCAATTCTCTTCCATGCCGTGGAGATAAACCTGATATAGAAGGTTGATTTCGTTAAATCGGATTCAAGATAATCTGCCAGGCCACAACGGCACCTGAGACGGATTAGAGCGAAATTTTATAGCTGTATGGTACGGATAACGGTATTAGTATTCCCATCTTTAGGGCCTTTTAAACAAGATTTGTTGAGATTTATTTGATTTCCATGCAAAACGAGCAACTTGCGACGGCCTTAGCTGTATCGTAGCAGTTGAGCCGAAGGCAATTCGGCGATAGCGGTATCTTTGCCGTAATCACAATTGGTACTTCCTTAATGTTTGGATAAAGGGCGCTGTAAAGCACGCAAAAGCGAGGCACACTGGAGGCTATGCTTCCCCAATCGAAAGGCACGCTTGTCTTCCTGATTGCCCTACCTCTTCTGCTTGTTATTCCGCTCTGGCAGGCAGCACACAAACGTCCGCAGTTATGGGCCGTTCTTGCGGCGACACCTACATCGTTCGCTTTGTCGAACGACGGGTCTTTGGTGGCGTATTCCGAAAGCAATGGGCAGATCGGGCTATGGCCTTACGCGGGCAAAAGGCGCACGTTGCAGACGGACGGGACAGGCGCGATGAACTCTTCGATTTACGCATCGGCGAAGTTGCGGTTTTCTCAGGATTCTAAAACGCTTTTGGGATCGAATATTCGCGTAGGTGATTCGACGACGGCGCTTTGTGCGTGGGATGCCGACAATGGGCGCATCAATTGGACGACGCTTTCCAATTATAAGGATGATTTTTGCCGTTACTGGCCCTCGAACGATGGAAAACTCGCGGCGCAACGTTCTTATAATGCAGTGAAGGTGCTGGATATTAGCGGTGTAGGTCAAGAACAAGACAGCACAAAATCGAGTTTCGCACGGACATTTCCGACAATGGGGAGCTTTCAGGCGCGCATCGCCGAACCCAAAGGTGGAAGTTCGCGGCTTCAAACAGTGGCTCTTTCACCCGATGGAAAGGTGGTAGTTGGTGCAACGCAGAAGGGGTTTCTGGAATTTTGGGACGCGAAGACGGGCGCCCACCAATCGCGATCAGCAAAGCCAACTTCGGTCGTTAGTTCTACCGAGTGGGAACTTCAATATTCGCCGGATGGCCGCTTCGTGGCGCTTTTCGATGGCACCACCATTTCGGTGTGGGATGTCGCGGCGCGCAACTGGTCGACGACTATCGTAGCCAGTGTGAGTCCAGAAGTGGCATTGTGCTGGATGCCCGATTCAAACTCGTTATGGACAGGATCGGGCACTGTTCAGCAGTGGAGCGTGCCCAAATTGCAGCGTCTGCGCGATTTACCCATCGGCGGGCCAGTCGCCGTTTCGGGGGACGGACACACGCTCGTCACTCGCTCGCTCGCGGCGAGTAACATTCCGGGCGGTATATGGAAATGGAATATCGGGTGAATGTAATTTCGGCTAAAGAACAAGATTGCCCCGCTCATTTTGAATGAGCGGGGCAATCTTGTTTTAACGGCAACCTATTAAAGGTTATCGGCGAAATCGACTTTTTTGGCCCATTCGGAATCGGGGAAGCGATGGAGCAGGTCTTTCCAACCCGCGATGAGCAACTCCTGATTTTCGGAGGCTTTATATGCGGCGACTGCCTGCCAGTAAAGCGCTTCGGAGTGGCGCAGGTCGTCGCCTTCGGTCCACTGAGTTGCCTCTTGCGCCAGCCGATGGGCTTCGCCGTATGACTGGCGGGCCATAGCATAGACCACACGGGCGAGTGCGGCTTCACCCAGGAACTCTTTCGGTGGTAAGAAGCCCATCCATTTACGGTGGACATTGCCATCTGGACACATGGCGATGACTGTCGGTGTCCAGAAGGCCAGTAATGGGGGTTTGGCGGCGCTTTCGTCTTCAAGAACGTTGATTTGGACCGGAATGAACTCGGTTTCGAGGATTTGGGCGACGGTGTCGTCGCTCCATGTCCGCTCTTCCATGTTTTTACAGGAAACACACTTGGGCGAGAACGCTTCAATCAAGACCATCTTGTTCCCCTCGGCCTCGTTGGCTTCTTGACGAGCCATTTCCACGTTGTGGCGCCACTGGATTTTCTCGGTGATTGTCATGTTACATCTCCTGTTCGCTAGAACTACCGCTTTATATACGCAACTCCGGTGCCTTGCTTAGTGTTCTTAGCGCTATGGATGTGTCAAGTACCGGAACCGTGACATGAAGAGACAAGTCCAAAGAAGGCCGCATGAAATCTCGCGTTCTGCTTAGCCTTCTTCCTCTTATCGGTGCCACATCGGGGGCCTTTGCTGCCCCTCGAAAAGTGGCGCCCAAAGCATCGAGCCGCAAATTGATGGTATCGAACTTCGTCTACAATGACGATCCCCTCGAAAAGCGATGGAGCTATCGCGTGCCGCTCAATAATACCTCGACAGGGGGAGCGACGTGGCTCTTTGGGCGCGATGAACGCAATGGCCTATTGCTGAAACTTCAAAGCTCCAGCGGTGGCGGCTTCAAGGGTTTGCTTTCGCGTGTGGAAGCGGGCAAGCCAACCGAACTGGGCACCTTTTCGGCGCCTTCCCTGAAAGGCGAACTCGGTCTGATTCGCGCCGGGACGCGGCTCGACGTGCTGTGGAATGGCGAGCGCTCCCTGAGCGTGCAAACGCCACTGGTTGGCGAGCGCTTCGGGGTAAGAAGAATTGGCGGCTGGAAAGTAGAGGAAGGCCAGATGCAGCCGACCGAGCAGGTGGTGTTCCGCGATGACTTTATGCGCGCCAGTGGGCCGGACTCGCCCGAAGTACCCGATGAATGGAAGGTGCAAGGCGTGTGGAAGACATCGGGGACACTAGGGCCACGCGCCGACGCGAGCCTTAGCCCGAACCCTTTCGTGTTTCGTGCTTCGGGCGTGGGCGACCATGTCGCGCGCGCGGGCAAATGGTGGTGGAGCGATTATTCGGTATCGGCTTCGGTGCGCGCGATGGCGGCGGAGGATGATAACTCGCCGCTAGTCGCAGCTATTGAAGGCTTTTCGATTGGAAAAAACAGCGTGCGCGGCGAAGTCGATTTCGGCACGGGCATCGCGCGCATCCTTATAGGTGGGCGCATTGTGGCCGCGAGTGCCCCATTCGATGCTTCGATTGGCGAATGGCACCGAATGAGATTAGAGCCAGCGAATGGCAAAGTGCGCTTTTTGTTCGATGGGCACGAAGTGGTGAGTGCGGCGTGTAATTTGGCGCAAGGCGAAGTGGCGCTGCGCGCCAAAACCGGGGCGAAGAACTTCGTAGATTTCGATGATGTGCGCGTCGGGACGCAACAAGACCAGGAGTGGGGCGAGGGCGACCTACCAGACAGGATTAAGAAAGACCGCTTGATGCGCAACTGGGCCAATGAAGCCAGCGCCTGGAAGCGCGATACGCACGGCGTCTGGTGGCACACGGGCGAGTTCTGGGGCAATATCAGCCTCAACCTTCCGGTGCCAGACCTTGCAAAAGAGGGAGATGGATTTCGCTTTTATGCGGGAGCCAACCCACAAAACCCACCTGCGGCGGCACTGGCTGCTTCGGTCACACGCAAGGAAGGCAAGGCTCTCATTCGGCTCAACGGGCAAACAACGACTGTGCCACTGGCGAAGGGCGCGAAGAACTCACTGCGTTTAATTCTGCGCGCGACGCCCAAGGGTAATGAGAACGTTTTAGTGTGGAATGGGAAGCCGCTGTTCACAGTGGCAGCAGGAGCGCGCAATGGCACCAAACTCGGCATCGAGCCGACACACAACGGGCTACCGTTGCCAGTGCCACCGCTGGAAAAACTTTCGCTGCGCGCGACGACATTCGAGCGCGAAGGGCACTCGGTTATCGGAGTGAACATCACGCCGGTTTCGCCGCAAATCGCGCGCGACATGGGGCTTCCCGACGCGACAGGGGCCGTGATTGATAACGTCGAAAACGATTCGCCCGCACAAAGGGCGGGATTTCAAAACGGCGATGTGGTGCGCGCGGCCAATGGCGCGCGCGTGTTGGACGTGGACACGATGCGAAGCGCCGTGGGCAGCGTGCGCGCGCCCGGCACGGTGAACGTCGAGATATTGCGCTCGAAGAGCGATGGGTCGGGCCTCGATTGGTCGGAGTGCCGCGCCACCACACCGAACCAACTCGATTACGCCTTCACCAGTGCGCCCGTCGACTGGAAAAGCGCGCGCGGCAACTGGGAAGTCGCCGAGCGCTGGACGTGCAGCCCACAGTGGAGCTTTTTTGCAGGGCAAAACGACGAGTTCCCGTTGCTGTGGAGCCGATTCGCGCTGCGCGGCGACTGGACACTGGAAGCCTATGTCGCGACTCCAATGGATTTGACGCGGAGCGAGCGTTCGCCAATGGATTTGAATATCTCGGTTGGCGATGGAAAAAATATTTCCAGCGGCTATTCGTTCGCCTTCGCGGCACAGAACCGCGAGAAGAACGTCATATGGCGCGGTAATTCGATGGTGGTGCAAAAGCCATTCGAAATGCCAGCGGGGTCGGGCGAAACGCATCAGGATTGGTTTTATGTACGGCTAGAGCGCCGTCAAACCCTGAAAGGCGTGCATTTCAAGTGGAGTGTCAACGGTAAAACCATCGGCGAATACGACGATAATAACCCGATTAAAACTGCTAACCGCCTCGCTTTCTGGACGAAGAACGGCGCGATTTCGCTGGCACGTGTGCGTCTGTGGCATGATGGGTTGATGCCGATGGTGCCTGATCCTCGTCCGGCCAAAATTCAACAGGTGGCGATTCCCAATGGCGTCGATGGGTTCACAGTGCGCGGCACGGGTCGCGCGGCTTCGGCGCAGTTATCAACTATCAAAGATGCCGGGGGCAGCATTTTGGAAGTGAGCAACCCGCACGATGGCGGCGACTGGGCGGTGTATGCTTCGCGCCGACCAATCGAGGTTTCGGCGACCAATAACCGCGTACTCAGCTTTGCCTATCGCGCGACACCCGATGTCAAGGTGAATCTGTATGCATTGGTGCAAAACCAGTGGCGCGAAATCGCGTGGACTGGCGGAGCTTCCAAACCCGAAGACAATCAGCCGATGCTGGGCACCTTCAACAGCGTGACACCCGACGACAAGTGGCACACGGCGCGCTTCGATTTGAATGCCGCGTTACAGCGCAACGGTCTGGACGGGAACAAGGTGGAAGCAATCGCGTTTTCCGCTCCTTCGCGCGACTATTTGAGGCAGGGATTGGGTGGTAACGCTCAAGGCGCCAAGTATTGGGTACGTGACTTCAAAGTCAGTAACTAACATTTCGTGGGCGGGGTGATGTGAAATTGCGCTAAACGAAAGGGGTATGCCCGCACCGCTTTCGATTGGCACAACTTTAGGGTTGAGCGGCGATTTAGACGCCGCTTTCGCACCGCTTCGTGAACTACAAATTCCAACCGCCCAGATATTCCCGCCCGCTTCGCTCGACGCCGAAGCCACACGCGCGGCGGCTGAAAAAGCTGGCGTAGAAATCACCTCGATTATCGCGCATTTTTCGGGCGAGAACTACGCCGATATTCCCACTGTTGAACGCACAGTGGGGCTTGTGCCCGAAATGACGCGCCCCGAACGACTGGCCCATTTGATGGAATTGGCCGCGTTCGCTCGCGCTGTGGGTGTGCGCCAGTTGCAAACACACATTGGCTTTGTGCCCGAAGACGCCAACGACCCGCGCTATGTGCCAGTCGTTCAGATGACGCAGGAAATTTGCGACGATTTGGCGCAGGATGCCTGTGTGTTCGCACTCGAAACCGGACAGGAAACTGCCGCGACGTTGCTGCGCTTTTTGAAGGACGTGAAGCGCCCCAACTTGCTACTGAACTTCGACCCGGCGAACATGATCCTTTACGGGCACGACGAGCCGACACATGCACTCGAACTTCTGTACCCATACATTCAGAGCATTCATGCCAAAGATGGCATCTGGCCCACAGAACCCAACCAACTCGGTTCGGAAACACCTCTAGGCGAAGGCGATGTGAACTGGCCTCAGTTCGGCGCGCGCTTGTTGGAACTGGGCTATAAAGGCACGCTCACCATCGAACGCGAAATCGGCGGCCCACAAAAATGGGTTGACGTTGCCAAAGCGAAAACATGGTTGGAAGAGCTGGTTAGCAACAACCAGTAACCGAGATAAGAGCCAGCCCCCTTCGAGAATATAACTCGGAGGGGGCGCTTATTTTGTTAGCCTACCGGGTTCCATGACCGATTTATCCATCATCATCGACACCGATATTGGCGACGACATCGACGACGCCCTCGCGTTGGCTGTCGCGCTACGTTCGCCTGAAATCGAAGTGGTTGGAGTAACGACGGTATTTCGCGATGCGCCGCGCCGCGCCCTACTCGCCCGCGAAGTTCTGAATCTGTTTGGGCGCGAGGATGTGCCTGTATTCGCGGGGTGTTCGCAGCCGATGATGCCCGATTGGGAGAACTTCCCAGATGGGCAGAAGTTGGGGCGCCAATTCGAGGCGCTGGATGAGTCGTTACAATGGACTGAAACGCGCCACGCCGTCGATTACATCATCGACACGGCGCGCAACTTTTCAGCTCGTGGCAAGCAGTTGACTCTTGTGACCATTGGCGCGCTCACCAACATCGCGATTGCCTTTCATCTGGCGCCCGACATCATTCCGGTAGTGAAAATACGCTTGATGGGCGGGTTGTGGAGCCGTCCAGAGAAGGAATGGAATATTTGGTGCGACCCCGAAGCCGCCGCACGGGTGCTAGGTTCGGGTGCCGATTTGACCTTCGTTTCGTTCGATGTCACCGAACAGGTGGTGCTTTCTGACGAAGAAGCCCAGCTTTTCGTCGACTCGACTGAAACGGCGCCCCGCTTCCTTGGCGATTTGATTAAGTTGTGGGGGCATAAAGTGACGCTGCACGACCCGCTCACAGTGTTGACGCTGTTTTCGGACCTCGTCAGCTTCGAGCCGATGTGTTTACGCATTCCATTGCGCGGCGAAGAGCGCGCCCTGACTGAGCGTATTGAGGGAGAACCGAACGCCCTGGTTTCAATACAGGTGAACGTGGACGACGCCAAAAAGCTGTTTCTGGAACGGGTATTTGGTGTAGCTTAGGTTCGAACTATTCTTCGTCGGATTCGAGCGCCAATTCTGTGGCAGCTTTTTGCTTTGCTCGCATATCGCGGCGAAATTCGCGGAGCGATTGCCCGTAGAACATACGAAACGAGCGAGAGAAATGCGCTTCATCGGCGAAGCCCAACGATTTGGCGACGGCGCGGGCGGTGAGTTCGTCGCGCTCCAACATGCGGCGCGCGACTTCGACGCGGGCGCGAGCGCGAAATCGCGCCGGGGGTTCGCCCGCCCGCTCGGTGAAGCGTTTGCGGAAGTTGTGATAAGACATCCCTACTCCCGTCGATACCCACTCGATTTCCAGAGGCTCGTTGATGTTGCCTTCGAGCATCCGGCAGGCGTGTTCAAACCAGTCGTCTTCGCGCGGCAAAGCGGGAGTGTCGGCGGTTAGGCGCGATAAAAGACCCGCTAAGCGGCACATTTTCTCGGAGCTATCGGCAGCGCTCACCAAACGCGGCGTGTGGGCAATGTCGAGGATTTTCTGGCTCCAAACATCGACGGGGGCGCCATTGTGAATGGGGCGACGCGGGTCGAGTACACCTGTCACTTGCAGGGTTTGGAACAATGGCCCCTCAAAGTGAACGAACAATTCGCGCCATAGGCCGTTCGCGGGTGGCCCATAAGAATGGCCGACACCGGGAAAGAGCAACATGCAATCGCCGGGTTTGACGGTGGCGCGGTTGCGGTTGGCATCCTGAAAGGTGCCCTCGCCTTCGAGCAGATAAATCAACACGTAACAGCCCAAAACGCGCATAGCGTCGGGGGCGATGCCCCGGTGCGTCGCCCATCCAGCGATAGAGATGCGGCCCAGAGGCGAAGGCACATCGTCGCACTCCCATTCTTCTATGGCAACGGTGCGCTCAAAACGGCGTGGCTTCATCAATATTCCCTCAGAAAGAACAAGTTCGACTGCCTTAAAAGTGCAAAGTTGCCCGTTAAAACCGTTTCTTCTCTCAAATTATTCAAGTCTTTGGTCATATCAAACAAATTTTCCAGTGAGTCCAAGCCCTGCGAGGGGTATATTTCATCATCGCCCAAATCTGAACGCACTTTCCCATTTGAGGCGTTTGTAAAGGAACAGTCCGATGAAAATATCCTCACCACTTTGCGCCCGTCCTTCTCGTTTTGCCTTTACCCTTATCGAGCTTCTGGTAGTCATCGCAATTATAGCGATTCTGGCGGCGATTCTGTTTCCTGTCTTCGCCAGAGCGCGCGAAAATGCTCGCAAGGCTTCGTGCCAGAGCAACCTCAAGCAGTTGGGTCTGGGCATCCTGCAATATCAACAGGATTACGACGAGAGCTTTTTGACCGACTGGGATGGCGCGGCATCTTATCGCCAGCACCTTCAGCCCTACCTAAAAAGTATTCAAATATGGCGTTGCCCCTCGAACCCACTCAACGCCAAAAATGGCGACAATGGCACGATTGACCCCGCCGCCGATACACAGGCGCGCTATGTGTCGTACTCGGCTAACCCGCGCTTAGTTGTACCGAACTGGTCAGGTTCGGCGCCTCCTAAAACGGCCTTCATCCAAATGCCATCACAGAAGATTATTCTCGGTGAGTGTTTCACAGGATGGAGCTACATGTATCCCGACTGGGTATCGCCCGGTAACACCGGTATCCAATCATTTGGCTTTGCGGGACACCTGAGCATGTGGAACTGCCTGTTCGTGGATGGGCACGTTAAGTCGATGAAACCAACAGCGACTGGCACCCCGGTCAACATGTGGGGCACCATGACCGATAATATGGGTGGCGGCGACTGCGACACATCGGCAAGCGCGAGAATGTACGCAGGCGGCATTAACTGCGATCAGGTTTCGGTGGGGCAACTCAATGGTCTGGCAGCACTTCAGGCCAAATACAACTAAGCCATGAGTCGCATTTTAAAAGCTCTATTAGTAGGAACATGCCTGTTTATTGGAGGCTGCACTAAAGCGCCTCCAGCGCCCGACCCAGCGCAAGTCCCCGTCGCACAACAAATCGACTCGATTCAAAAAGACCCATCGCTGACAGCAGAGCAAAAACAGCAAAAGATTCAGGCTCTGCAACAGGGCAAATAACTAATCCTACCCCGGTGACTCCAACCAGTGACCGGGGTACTTTTTCTTGATGTTTTCCACGTCTACTTCCGTTTCATCGCTCGTTCCACTTCGCGCTCGCCCTTTTCCGCTCGATTGTGTCCGCCTACTCAGCGGCCCTTTCAAACACGCTCAGGAACTCGACCGCAAATACCTGCACTTCCTTGAGGCCGACCGCTTTTTGCACCTGTTCCGCGCCAACGCGGGCCTCGAACCCAAAGGCGAGATTTATGGGGGATGGGAATCGCGCGGAGTGGCCGGTCAAACACTGGGGCATTTCGTGTCGGCGCTGGCGCAGATGAGCGCTGCGACAGGTGATGAAGCCCTTAGTGAAAAGCTCGATTACATTGTTCATGAGTTGGCGGAATGTCAAGCAACCAATGGCAACGGTTACATCGGAGCTATTCCCGATGGCGCGCGCATCTGGAGCGAAATCGCAAGTGGCGATGTGCGAGCTTCGGGATTCGATCTCAATGGAGGCTGGGTGCCGTGGTACACGCTCCATAAGCTGTTTGCAGGGCTATTTGACGCTTATGTTATCGCAGGTAATGAACTGGCATTCGCTGTGTTGCTGCGCCTGTGCGATTGGGCCATCGCCACAACAGCGAACCTGAACGAAGAAGATTGGCAAGCGATGTTGCGCAGCGAACATGGCGGCATGAACGAAGTTCTGGCCGATGTGTACGCACTTACAGGTGAAGAGAAGTACCTGGAACTGGCTCAGAAGTTCTATCACCGTGCCGTTTTGGAACCGCTGGCGAACGGACTCGATGAACTCGATGGCAAACACGCCAATACCCAGATTCCCAAAGTGATTGGGCTGGCGCGTCTGTATGAACTTACGGGTGATGAATCGCTGGCGCACACGGCCAAATTCTTCTGGGAAAACGTGGTCAATGAGCGCAGCTATGTCATCGGGGGTAACTCTGACCGCGAGCATTTCTTCCCGCCCAGCGAAACCCCGGCGCACCTTTCGGCAGAAACCGCCGAAACCTGCAATACCTACAATTTGCTGAAGCTATCGGCACATCTGTTCGCGTGGGAGCCAAACGCGCGCTATTTCGATTTCTATGAGCGCGCGCAGTGGAACCACATTCTCGGCTCGATTGACCACGAGGGATGTGGCTGCGGAGGCTTCAATTACCTCAATCCGCTCGAAGGCGGGCACTTCAAAACCTATTCACACCCCACCGATGCCTTCTGGTGTTGTGTTGGGACTGGACTCGAAAACCACGCGCGAACGGGCGAGAACATCTTTTCGTGTGGAGACGGCCAACTCTGGTTGAACTCGTTTATCGCGTGCGAAGTTGACTGGCGCGAAGCGCGCGTGCAACTGACACAGCAAACGCTGTTTCCACGCGAAAGCACCACAACGATTAGTTTCGGATGCGAACAGCCGACCACATTCGCCTTCCATGTGCGCCATCCGCACTGGTCGAAGACGCTTAGCGTCGAATTGAATGGGCAAGCGATAGAGCTTGGCTCGGCTCCCGGCTCTTATGCGACCATCGAACGCGAATGGCGGGATGGCGATGCTTTGACGCTGCATTTGGAGCCACAGCTTTCTCTGGAGTATTTGCGTGGCAGCTCCGACAAAGCCGCTTTCCTTTATGGACCTATCGTG
Source organism: bacterium (assembly GCA_004172935.1). GTDB lineage: Bacteria > Armatimonadota > Abditibacteriia > Abditibacteriales > Abditibacteriaceae > Abditibacterium. Next base: position 13,204 of record SDZD01000007.1, read on the forward strand.
TTGGCGGGCGATTTAGGGCGCGAAGGTATGGAGGGATTGGAGCTTTATTCGAGCGACCAATTGCGCTTTTTGCATTTGCCACGTCCCGAATTGCCCGTTGTCGTTTCGGATGAGAGGCCACTTTCTCGGCTTGAAAAACGCGGCGACCAATTCGTGCTAAATGCGCGCAGTAGCGACGGGACGCAAAGCCTCGAAGTACCGATGATGGCATATTATCTGGCCCACCATCGGCGCTATATGGTGTATTTCGGCGTTTACGATTCGGCAGCGTGGCAACAGTACGAGAGCCACCAACGCGCCGCCGAAGAGCGCAAGCGCGATGAGGCGCTACGCACCCTTGATACCTACCACCCCGTCGAACAACAAAGCGAGGTTGACCACCAACTGCAAAGCGAAGGTTCGCGCACTGGAGAGAACTACGCCGATGTGTGGCGCGATGCTTTCAATGGCGGATTCTTTTCGTTCACACTGCGCGTCGATTCCAACGCAGCAAACGAATTGCGCGTCCGTTACTGGGGAAGCGATTCGGGGCGCACATTCGGTATTTTTGTGGACGATGAACTTCTGGTGACACAGGAATTGTTCGGCAAACCCGTGAACGCCTTTTTCGAAGCCAGTTACTTTATTCCGCTTTCGATGACGCAAAGTAAAACGCAAGTTCGCGTTCGTTTCCAATCGTGCCCCGGCAACGTTGCGGGCGGTATTTATGGCGCGCGGATGCTGCGCGCCGCGACGACATCATGAAAACCCACTCACTTGTAGCCGCCTTCATCGCGGCGAATGCAGTCGGAGTTGCAGGCTGCGCTCAGGCTGAAAGCGTCCCCTCCAAAGGAAATTCATTGCCACTTTCCAATTCCGTTCAATCGCGCGAGAAGATTGCGTCGGTAGTGACTCAACAAGCGACTTTTTTCCCCCTCAGCGACGTTCAATTGCTCGATAGCCCCTTCAAAAAGGCGCAGGAAATCGACCGAAAATACCTGCTATCGCTCGATCCCGACCGACTGGTGGCGGAAATGCGTAAAGTCGCGGGCTTACCGACTAACTCCAAACAGTACGACGGTTGGGAGCGCGGGGGATCGGGTATAGTCGGTCATTACTTAAGTGGATTGAGTTATATGTTTGCGACTACAGGCGACCCGCAAATCAAACAAAAGCTCGATTACACCGTAGGCCAAATAGCTCAGTGCCAGGCGGCCACACCTGATGGCGGCGTGTATTCGTATGGCTACGACAAGAATGAGTGGTTCGCGAAATTGAAGCAGGGAGTCGTGGTTCGCCACAACGTGAATGCGTGGTATGTGATGCATAAAACGCTGGCGGGCATTCGCGACGCCTACCTTCAGGCTGGCAACCAACAGGCACTCGCGGTTTTGAAGCGAACGGGCGAATGGGCGCTTGAGGTGACAGCCAAACTCACAGATGAACAGTGGCAAGCGATGTTAGACCCCGAACATGGTGGGCCGCATGAAGTCTTCGCCGACTTATATGCCATCACAGGCGAGAAGAAGTACCTCGACTTAGCGCACCACTTCAACCACGAGAAGGTCATCGTGCCGCTTTCCAAAAGCGACGACAGGGCCATTTATGGGCGCCACGCCAACTCGGAACTCGCCAAATTTGTGGGATATGAGCGCGTATACGAACTATCGGGCGACAATCTCGATGGTGATGCGGCGCGCAACTTCTGGAACGAAATCGTGACTCGCCACACATGGGCGAATAATGGCAACGGACAGTGGGAACACTTCTTCGACCCGTCGCTATTTCCTGAGCAGACGGTGGAAAACTGCGGCCCGGAGTCGTGCAACACCTACAACATGCTCAAGTTATCGGGCAAATTGTGGTCGCTCACTCCCGATGCCAAATACATGGACTACGCCGAGGGTGCGCTACTGAACGGCATTCTGACGACCCAATTGGAAGGTGCCGAGGGTGAAGGGGCATTCGTGTATTACACCTCGATGCGCCCCGACCACTACCGTTCTTTTTCGCGCCCGTTTGATTCGTTCTGGTGTTGCGTTGGGACAGGCATGGAAAACCACGGCAAATACGGCGAGATGATTTACGCCCACGCGCCGGGGAAGCTGTGGGTGAACCTGTTCATCCCCTCGAAGTTGACATGGCGCGAACAAGGTCTAACCCTGACTCAGACCACCAAATACCCCGAAGAGGGGCGTACAATTCTCACCGTTTCGACGGCCAAGCCGCAATCATTGGCACTTTCGATTCGTGTGCCTCACTGGGTCAAAAGCGGCGCTTTCAAAGTGAGCATCAATGGAACGGTGCAAAAAGTGACGGCACAACCGGGGGGCTATGCAACGCTCACCCGCAACTGGAAAAATGGCGATAAAGTGGAAGTCGTGTTGCCGATGACGGCGCGCGTTCAGGGCTTGCCAGTGGGCAAAGGCTATGGCGCGGTGTTCTACGGGCCAACCCTGTTGGTGGGGCAAGGCGACCAGAGCGGCTTGAAGCACGACGACTATTTCGCGGGTGGCCAGCCTCAAGAAGTGCTGCAACTGGCGCGCAAACAGGTGCCACTCGATAAAACCCCTACTTTGATTGGCACTCCGCAAGAAGTCGTGGCACGCTTGAAACCCATCGCAGGGCAGCCGTTGAATTTTTCGCTCGATGCCGGGCACAATCAGGGCACGGTGCGCCTCGCGCCGTTCTATCACACCTTTTTGAAGCGCTACACGGTGTATTTCCCGACGGCAACCAGCCAGGAGTTCACCGCTCAAAAGGCCGAGCGCGCGGCACTGTTAGCGCGCACTCTCGATGAGGTTCAACCCGGCGTCACGGCGTCGGAAACGGCGCATAACTTCCGGGGAGAGAAGTCGGGGACAGACAATATCAAGTGGCGCGACGCAGCCAGCGGCGGCTTCATCTCGTATGATTTGAAGTCGGACCCGAACGCCCCGCTCGATTTGCTTTTGACGTACTGGGGCGCCGATGCGGGACGCAACTTCGATGTGTTAATTGATGGGCAAGTGGTGGGTAGCGAAGCACTGCGCGGCGAGGGAGGAAGCAAACCAGTGAACCGAACCTATCAACTAACGAAGGAGCTAACGAGCGGCAAAAACAAGCTGACGCTGAGGCTGCAACCGAAAGAGGGTTCGACGGCAGGCGGCCTGTTTGGCGTCAAGTTAATGAAGAGAAATTAGCTCAAAATTCATTGGCGGGGCGACACGAAGTTCGTCCCGCCATCACACTTGCATTGATGCGTTACACCCGCTTGCCAGCCTCGGTTTTCGAGGCGAATCGCGCACGCCTTTCGGCCATGTTGCCCGAAGGCGCCCTCGCCATCGTTTCCGCCAACGATGTCATGCCCACCAATGCCGACGGCACGATGGGCTTCGTCCAAAACTCGGATTTGTACTATCTGACAGGTGTTGACCAAGAGGAGACAGTGCTCGTGCTGTTCCCTTCGGCACGCGACCCCAAAAAGCGCGCCATTTTGTTCGTGCGCGAGACAAGCGAACTCATCGCCATCTGGGAAGGCGCGAAACTGACCAAAGCCGAGGCGCGCGAGGTAACGGGTATCGAGACGATTTATTGGACAAGCGATTTAGATCGTCATCTGCGCGACTTGCTGTTCGAAGCCGATACCATTTATCTGAATCTGAACCAGCATCTACGCGCCGCCAGCGATGTGCAGACCCGCGAGCGTCGCTTAGTCGATGAAATTCGCCGCGATTACCCATTGCATCCGCTCAAGAAATTGGCACCGATGCTGTATGGCCTTCGCATGGTCAAGTCGCCCGAAGAGTTGGAAGCTCTCCGCGAAGCAACCCGCACAACCGACGCCGGATTCCGCCGCTTGCTTGCTTTCGTGAAGCCAGGTGTGCAGGAATTCGAGGTCGAAGCCGAAATGATGCACGAGTATCTGCGTCGTCGTTCGCGCGGCTTCAGCTATCCGCCCATCATCGCATCAGGCAAAAATGCTTGCGTGCTGCACTATGTCGAGAATAATGCCACCTGCGAAGATGGAGACCTATTGCTGCTCGACTGCGCCGCCGAATACGCCAACTATCGCTCGGACATGACGCGCACCATTCCGGTCAACGGCAAGTTCACCGAGCGCCAACGCGCGGTTTATGATGCGGTGCTACGCATCTTGAAGTTCACCGTCACTCAACTTCGCCCCGGCGTGTTGCCCAAAGAGGTGCAAAAAGCCGTCGAGAAGGAGATGGAGAACGAACTCATCGGTTTGGGCTTAGTGAAGGAAGAGGAACGCGCAACCGACGACTACTTCGAGCGCGGCGAAGGCAAACCCGCATTCCGCAACTACTTCATGCACGGCGTTTCGCACCAGATCGGTATCGACGTTCACGATGTGAATTTGCCGTGGGTGCCACTGGCTGTCAACATGATCGTCACCGTCGAACCGGGCATTTATATCCGCGAGGAGAATTTGGCTGTTCGTCTGGAGAATCTCATCGTTATCGGCGAAACCGAAAACGAGGACATGATGGCGAACACCCCACTGGAAGCCGACGAAATCGAAGCGTTGATGAACGCTTAGTTTTTTGGACTCCACCATTTGTAGTGGGTGAATAACTGAAGAAAAGGGCGCTTTTGAACAAGAGCGTCCTTTTCTTATATCTATAGAAATTTCCGAGTGGAACTTATCTATTTCTAGTGATAAAATTGTATGGAATTAGCTATGAGAACTTTAACAGAGGAGTTCCCGATGTACCTATCTTCCAGTCCACGTAAAGCTTTTACTTTGATAGAGCTTCTCGTTGTTATTGCGATCATCGCTTTGTTGGCGGCAATCTTGTTCCCGGTTTTCTCGCGTGCTCGTGAGCAAGCACGACGCGCGTCCTGTAGCTCTAATCTGCGTCAAATCGGTTTGGGCATGATGCAATACACACAGGATTACGATGAGTATTTGCCGCCCAACGAGACTCGCCCTGCGACTAGAGCCGAGACACGCTGCATATTCGAGCTTATCCAGCCCTATATCAAAAGCACTCAGATCTATATTTGCCCCTCGTCATCGGCAACGGCACAAATTAACGTCTACAACGAGATTGCACGCCTGAAAACGAGCTACGCCCTCAATATCATCTACTATGCGGACACCAACGAAAATATGTTCGCCTGGGATACGGGCACTAAAACGCTGGCTTCCATAGACGACACAGTGGGAACGGTGTTTATGGGTGATTCGACACCTTCGGGAACCGGAGTCGAACCCGATTGGAACTGGGAAGTTCTGGAAGCGACCTCCACTTTTTATCCGACTCAGCCCGCCACATTCGGCTCAACCCGACAGGGACGCTTCGAGTTTCGCCATAGCGAGGGCTGCAACTTCGTGTTTATGGATGGACATGTGAAGTGGTTGAATAAAGGAGCCGTAGGCGCGAAATCGGCGGCGGACAAATATAAGATTTTCACGCGCACGCTCGATTAACTCAGAACGGTTCTACAAAGGGCTAAGGGCGCGTTTTCTGAACTCCGACTTCATGGAATTAAACTCGTAGCTCATCCGAGTTTTCTATGAAATTGAATACGGTTGTGCCTTGGGGCCGCTCTCTGGACGAGTACAAAATGATGTTTGACCTCTCGGAATCGGATTTGAAGAAGTCGATTCTGGGATGCGGCGATGGGCCAGCCAGCTTTAATAGCGAAGTGACCGCAGCAGGGGGTCATGTCATTTCGATTGACCCGCTGTACGCTTTTTCGGCGGAGGATATACAGGGGCGAATCGAGGAGACGCATAAAAGCATCGTCTCGCAGATGAAGCAAAATTTGCAGCGCTATGTGTGGACTCAGTTCAAAGACCCCGACGATTTGGGGCGCGCCCGATTGGAAGTGATGCGCGTCTTCTTGCAGGATTTCGAGAAGGGGCTTACCGAAGGGCGCTATCTGACCGAAGCGTTGCCTTCGCTTTCGTTCGCGGAGAACCAATTCGAGTTGTGCCTGTGTTCGCACCTATTGTTTCTGTTTTCGGAGCAATTCTCGTTGGAATTTCACATCGAATCGATTCAAGAACTGCTGCGGGTTGGCTCGGAGGTGCGCATTTTCCCGATTATGGGGCTAAATTGCCAGATTTCGCCCTATCTGGAGCCTGTGCAACAGCATTTTCGCGAACGGGGTTACAGCGCCGAGGTGGTTCAAGTCGATTATGAGGTTCAACGCGATGGCAATTATATGCTTTGCCTGAAAGGGCAAGAAGCCTAACAACAAAAAGCCGAATGCAGAACAGAATCTGCATTCGGCTTTTATGTTTTGCCTCGACGGCTTACTGGCCGTTGATTTTGATTTCGACATCAGCGAGGGCGCCCGCTGTGTTGACCTGCGTATCCAAACCATCGGCCTGGCTGGCAAAGGCGCGTTCGCTTCCGGTGACTCCGCGCACCATCAACATCGCATCTAAACGTGGGTTCTGGTCGAGCTTCAATTTGGTACTGAATTCCAGAAACGACTTCTCCTGACGGATTTTCTCTTCCGCGATAGCGGTGCGCAAATCGGCCAGCAATGGGACGAGTTCGGCATCGGGCGTATTTTTGCTTTTCTGAGCGGTGAGGACCTTGTGGTACAAATCGCTGATTTTGGCGCGCGCTTCCTGCTCGGACTTGTAATAATCGACGATGGTATTTAGCAGCGCTTCGTCGGTAAAACCTGCCGCCACGAGTTGGCTGCGAATGTCGTCAGCCCGCGATGCAAGCCTCTTGGCGCGGCGCTTGGCAATTTGTTCTGCCGTTCCCAATTTGGGCTTGCGCGCACGTACATCGCGGTTCGGTGGGTTTTCGCCTTTGGGAGCATTATTGATGTCTGGTTGCGCTTGAGCTTTGTTGGCTCCAGCGAATTGAACCATGAGAAGAAATGTCGATGCAAACAGTAGCTTTTTCATCGTTATTTTGCTCATCTGATTTGGGTACGCGGCGTTTGCCACGCATGGATGAGAGACTTTTATAGTGCTATTATCGGCAACTTGAGGCTTTATTAAAAGGCTAAATCGAGGAAATCTCTATTTCCGATTCCGCGCCGATATTTTACATGCCCTTACTCTTTGACACAGCCTTTCTTCTAAGCCATACCCAAACAAAGTAGCGAAGATAGAAGCTCTATCTTCGCTACCGGACCTAACTATGAAATTGAACTAGCGCATTCCCTGATCGGGGAACTTTTCGCCGGCTAAGGCGCGTTTGACGAATGCTCCCCATTCAGGTGTTGGCTGGTAATCCCAATCTTGCAGCATATTAGGTGCCGATTTGGGGTGAAATGAGAAAGCCGTCCAGTTCAAATTGTTCTTCTGAATGAAGCCAAAGACACGGGGCACCCACGTCGCGGCGTCTTCCTGCGATTCGACAGGCATGAAGGCGAACTTCTTGGTGTTCGCGCCGAACTCACTGACGATAATGGGGTATTTCGCCGCCGCGACCAGAACCTTATTTTGCCAATCGCGCTTTCCGGCATAAATGTGCGTCGAATAGACGATGCCATTACCGCCCTTTTCTTCGAGTGCAAAGCCATTCATTACTCCCGATAGGTCGTAGGCCCAATCGAGTCCGCCCGCGACGATGACGTTTTTGGCTCCGGTGCCACGCACGGCATCGACGAGCGCCTGCATTCCCACCGCGTGGAATCCTTTGGCGTTGAGGGCTTTTTCTTCGGGCGAAAGAAAGGCATCCTCATCGGCGGGAGCTTCTTTATCTTCGACGAAACCACCGTTGCGCCATATGTCCCAACTGGTGCCGTGGGGTTCGTTGAAAATCTCGAAAACGACCGCCGGATTGTCTTTGTAGCGGGTAGCCGCATCTTTCCAGAATTCGATGTGCGAGCGGTTGGGAGCGCGGAAACGGTGTAAATCGAGCAACACATAGGCGCCGCGATTGGCTGCCAGAGTGATGGTATCATCGACTAATTGGCGATAGGAGGCGCCGCCATCCTTTTGGTCGGGCGATTTGCCGAACCAGTAGTCGTCTTTGACAGGCAGACGAATCATGTGGCTCTTCCAGTCGTCAACGGCGACGAGGGTGTTGCGCATGATGCGTTCGCCGCGCACCGACCACTGTAAGCTGTCGATGTTCACTCCGGTCAATATCACGGGCTTTCCGGCTTTATTGATGAGTTTGTTGCCCTCGACGCGCAGTTCGGACGGCCATTTGGCTTTGTTGGGCGCTTCGGCTTCGACGTTGATGAATTTAGCCTCTTCGGCGGCTTTGGAAGCGGCCAAGCGCAATTCGCCTTCATCAGTTGATTTGAGCAAAAGGTTGTCGATGTCGAAGGTGCCGCTCTCCACTTGAAAAAGCGTGGGCATGAACACCATAGTCACCGCGCCTTCGGGCACCAAGAATTTGGTGTTTTTGTTCACCCATCCATTGGTGTTGCTCTGGGTGTAAGGGGCACCGGGTCCGGGTAATTTTTTACCAGCAGCGTCTTTGAATTCGATGAGGACACGCGCGTCAAAATAGTTCTGCTTGCCACGCTTGAAATTGGAAATTCGTTGCGCCCACGATAACTCAAGCGCCTTCATATTGGCAGGTAGGTCGATCTCGCGGTACAGCATCACCATTTTGCCCGCTTCGGGCGAAGTGAGACGCAAAAAGCGGTTATCGGCTTCTTTCTCCCACGACATCTCGCCTTCTTTACCGCCTCCCCAGTTGTCGGGAGTACCATCACCATTGCCATCAAGTTGAAAATCGCCATTGGGCAGCAAAGAACCATCGGCACCCACATTGGCTGCGGCTTTGGCTTGGCGCTTTTCGGCGTCTTGAACTAATTTCGCGGCTTGGGCCTCGGCGCGATTCTTGGCCTCGGCCTCTAGAGGTGCGGCTTCGGTGGCATTCAGCGAAATATCATCAATATCGAAGGTGCCACTCTCGACTTGAAACAGCGTTGGCATCAGGGCCAGCATCGTAGCCCCATCAGGGACTAAAAATTTGACGCTCTTCTCCTCCCAACCATTTGTGTCACGTGAAACATTGGGCGCGGGCGGACCGGGGTCGATTTTGTTGCGGGCATCGTCCAGCCAATTCATCATGATGCGCGCATCGAACCATGATTGCTTGCCCTTCTTCAAATTGGAAACTCGCTGCCTCCAAGTTAGCTCGACGGCTTTCACATCGGCGGGCACTTTGATTTCGCGATAGGCCATCACCATCGTACCCGCAGTGGGCGAGGTCATGCGCAAAAAGTGGTTGCCATTTTCGCCCTGGTAGGAGCCACCGACCTTGAGTTGACCCCAATCGTCGGGCCATGTATCGGTGTTGGCATCGGTTTCAAAGTTGCCGTTGCTAATAAGCGACGTTGTTTGCGCCTGAGAGGGAGATTGCAGGGTGAGTCCTGCCGATGCCAGAGCCAGCAACGCGAGCAATGAAGAACGAGATTTCATGAGATTTCGGTGCGTTATGCACGGTATCAGGGGAGGTTTTCGGATGGGTCCCAGAACGTATTGGTGTAACCAGTGGCTCCATAATACAAGCCGATGTTCGTCATCGGATACCATTTGACGTGCCCATCGACGAAAGCGATGTTCGCTCCCTGATGGTGGCGTGGGGCCACTTCGAAGGCGTCTTCGACCGGGGCATTGAGGGGAACTACTCGGTCAACCATACCTTTTAATTCGGTTGCAAGGCAAGTGCGGGCAACGAACGGGATAGCGCCGATAAAGCCATTGAAGCCGCCATATTTGCCGGGGTCGGAGAGGAAGAAATTATAGGCGTAACTATAATAGTTGGCAGGCAAAGCTAATTCGGGGGCGGGCGATGTGGCTGTCTTCTGGGTATAGGTCGCCTGAGAGGGACAGCGGAAGACCTGAATGCTTTTGATGTAAGGCTGAAGTTTATTGTGGATGTCGATGTTTCCACTGGTACGAGTTGGCATTCTCTCGTCGTAGTCCTGCGAATATTGAACAGTGCCGAGCGCGATCTGTTTCAAATTCGACTGACACGAAGCGCGGCGAGCGCTTTCACGTGCCCTAGCGAAGACAGGAAATAGAATCGCTGCCAGAATCGCGATGATCGCGATAACTACAAGCAGTTCTATCAAAGTAAAAGCAGTTTTCTTCTTTTGCGAAGCTTGCTCCGAGATGAAGCCGCCAGAGTGGGACTGTGAGAGATACATTATCGTTGGATGCTTGAAATTATGCCTTTATTATACCCATGTGAATCAGAATTTAAACATCAGCACTTAATTTTTTTTATTTCTGGGCGAATCAGGCTTTTTCGGACCATAGATGTTATATAAAAACCATAATTGGGTAGAATAGGATTAAATCATTCACGGTCACTCATGAACACCACAGAGTTGGCTCCTCATTCAGCCCGTCCGCCTTTACCTCTTTACCGTCAGGTCGAGAATTACTTGCGCGACCAGATCGAGTCGGGCGCCCTGCAATCGGGCGACCTGCTTCCCAGTGTCAAAGAGCTGTGCGACCAGTTCGGCGGCATCAATCACCTAACAGTACGACAGGCCATTAAAAGTTTGGTCGATGAGAATTTGGTGCGCTCGGTCCAGGGGCGAGGCAGCTTCGTAACCGAAAGGAAAACGCGCGACCAGAGAATCGCTCTGGTACTGCCCCATCTGGAAGACACACTTTTCATTCGCATCGCCAAGGGCGCACAAGAGTATTTTGAGAGCGTAGGCATCCGCACTATCATCCTTGATTCGCGCGGCAGCGAAACTACCGAAGCCGACCACATCCAGAACCTGAAAAACCTGCCTCTACAGGGCGCGCTCATTTTTCCGATTGCGCGCTCCGACATCGCCGAGCAGATTTTCAAATTGAAAATCGAGAAGTTCTGCTTCGTGTTGGTAGATCGTTACTTCGAGGAGATAGCTGCCCCTTGCGTGGTAGTCGATAACTACGATGGCGGTTACCAGAGCGCCAATTATCTGGCTCAACGGGGCCGAAAATGTGTTGGCTGGATTGGCGAATTGCGCTCAGGACCAGCTCGACTGCGATTGGAGGGTTTCAAAGCCGCCCTCAACGATAATGGCCTGGCTTGCCCCGGCAACTTAATCAAAGATGTCGAGGTCGAGCCATCGGCGCCGATTCCTTATCACCAGAGCATGAAGGAAAACGTGCGCGCAGCCATCGACATTTTGTTGGAGGAGCAACCGACTCTGGATGCCATCGTGTGCTGCGACGATTTTTGCGCACTGATTGCGCTAGAATATCTGCAAAGCCTTGGCAAGCGAGTGCCTAATGACATCGCGCTCATCGGCTTCGATGATGTCCCCGGCGCCGAAACCAGCCGCCCCGCGCTGACGACGGTAAAACAGCCAATGCAGGAAATGGGCAGAGAAGCCGCGCGACTTTTAGCAGAGCGCATGAAAAACCCTGCTCTACCGCCAGAGAAGGTTGTGCTACCCGTTCAATTTATCCTGCGAGAAACGGCGTAAAGCACAAGAAAAGGGCGAACCATGTGGTTCGCCCTTTTCTTGTTTGGATTGATCTACCGTTGCACACGCCCGGACCCGTCGCCGCCCATGAGGGCTTCGACTTCGGCCACCGAAACGAGGTTGAAGTCGCCGGATATGGAGTGCTTCAGACACGAAGCCGCCACCGCAAATTCGAGCGATTCCTGTCCCGATTTGCCCGTCGCCAAACCATAAATGAGGCCACCAGCGAACGAGTCGCCGCCGCCCACTCTGTCTACGATTTGCAGGTCATACTTCTTCGAGTTCAGAATCTGCCCTTCGTGCAGCAGCATCGCCGACCAACCGTTGTGGTCAGCCGAGAAACTCTCGCGCAGCGTGATGGCGACGGTTTTGAAACCGTAGGTCGAGGCCAACTCGCGGGCGACTTGCTCGTAACCTTCGCCACCGACTTCGCCACCAGTGACATTCGAGCCGTGCGCCTTGATGTCGAATACCTTTTCGGCGTCCTCTTCGTTGCCGATAGCCACATCAACAAACTCCATGATGCCACTCATGGTGGCTTTAGCTTCGGCGGGCGTCCACAGCTTTTTGCGATAATTCAGGTCGCACGAAACCGTTAATCCCTTGGCTTTGGCGGCTTTGGCCGCCTCTTTGGTAGCAGCCGCGACATCAGGGCCAAGCGCGGGCGTGATGCCTGTGAAGTGGAACCAGTCCGCGCCCTCGAAAATGGCATCCCAGTCGAACTCGCCTGCTTTCACACCTGAAATCGACGAGTTGGCTCGGTCGTAAACCACGACCGAAGCGCGCTGTGAAGCGCCCGTTTCGAGAAAATAGATGCCGATGCGCTCGCCACCGCGCGCAATTTTGGTGGTATCCACACCCAAACCGCGCAGCTGTTGAATGGCACCATCGCCGAACGGGTTTTTCGGCAATTTGGTGACGAAGGCCGCATCCAGTCCATAGTTAGCCAGCGATACAGCTACGTTGGCTTCGCCGCCACCATAAGTCATTTCGAGCGATTGCGTCTGCGAAAAGCGCAACCGTCCCGGCGTCGCCAGACGCATCATAATCTCACCAAAAGTTACTATTTTCATTGGATTTTCTGTTTATGTCGGGCGAACAACTAATTATTTTGCGCGGGCTTCGGCGATTTTCTCGATGAATTCTTTGGCTGTGGCCGTGATTTTGGCGTAGTCGCCGGTTTGGGCGCCCCCGATGAGGCTTGAACCTGCTCCGACAGCCACCGCGCCCGCTTTAATCCACTGGCCCACGTTAGAGACATCCACACCACCCGTTGGCATCAAAGGAGCCTGTGGCAATGGGCCTTTGATGCTCTTGATAAAGCCGGGGCCGAATGCTTCGCCGGGGAACAACTTGATAATGTCGGCGCCCAATTCCATCGCTTCGATGACATCGCGAATCGTCATGGCGCCGGGCATAATCGGCACTTGATAGCGATTGCACAGGCGTACCGTTTCGGGATTGAGCGAGGGCGACACAATATAAGTCGCGCCCGAAAGCAAAGCGATGCGTGCCGTTTCGGGGTCGAGGACTGTGCCCGCACCCAAAATGAGTTCGGACGGCTTGTAACGCGCCGCCAAAGCCTCAATAACTTTATGTGCGCCGGGAACGGTGAAAGTGACCTCGATTGCAGGACAGCCGCCTTCGAGAGTGGCTTCCGAAATGCGAATCGCTTGTTCAGCAGTTTCAGCGCGCACCACGGCGACCAAACCAACCGAAGTCAGGCGTTGCAGAATAGCTAATTTGGGAATCATGGGTTCTAGTGGTTAGTTCTTAGTAGCTAGTGGTTAGTTCGGCATCTCGTAATGGACTGTTACATCCGAAATCCCAAAACTAACCACTAACTACTAAAGACTAAAAACTCTACAGCGTCCTTAGGTGGAAGCCTCCATCTACGTTGAAGACTTCGCCTGTCGAATAGGGGAAATCGCCGCGCGCGATTGAAGCGATGGCGCGGCCTACGTCGCTCGGCTGGCCCCAGCGTTTGATGGGCCACGCGCCCGCTTCGATAAGGGCATCGTATTTCTCTTTGACGCCGCCTGTCATATCGGTGGCGATGACGCCGGGGCGCACCTCGTAGACATTGATGCCATATTCGGCCAAACGAGCCGCGTACAGCGCCGTTAGCATTCCAAGGCCCGCCTTCGCGACGCAGTAATCGCCGCGATTGGTGGACGCCGTATAAACCGATACCGAAGAGACGGTGACGATTTGCGGGCGAATTTCGGTCGACGGCTGCGTGATCATCTGGTTGGCGACCAGCTGCGTCAGAAAATACGGGCCTTTGAGGTTGATATTAATGAGGCGGTCGAACGATTCTTCGCCCGCTTCCAAAATGTCGGCGCGCACGTTGGGTGCGACACCAGCATTATTGACCAACAGGTCGATGCGACCATATTTTTCGACGGTTTCGGCCACCAAACGCGCCCGATCTTCACTCGAAGAAACATCGGCTTTGATGGTGATGCCATCGCCACCCGCTTCTTTCACGAGGGCCAAGCACTCATCGGCAGCAGCCGCGTTTCCAGCGTAGTTGATGACGACGTTATGCCCCAACTTGGCGAGTTCAAGCGCTATACCACGACCTATGCCGCGCCCAGCCCCCGTAACGAGAGAAATCGGGGTCGCCATTATTTGCTCTTTGACCCTGATTGCGTCGGGGCAGACATGTCTTCTTCGGTGGGGCCATCGGTCCAGCTGCGCGCTGACGCGGGCAACGACTCTTCCGAGTAAGGCTTCACAACCGCAGGAGCGGTTTCATCATCCAAGAAATCGAGGGCTTTTTGCAGCGCTTCAACGAAGAAGTATTCGCCGAAGGCCACAGCCTCATGAACACCCAAATCTTTGTGGATGTGATAGACGCCGCCATTCAAAATGCCCTCGAAACCAGAGGTTTTGTCGCCCAAATATTCGTTAGATAATGTGGTCAGCGAGGTAAGAGCGAAGTCGCGATAAGCGCGCGCCTGAGTTGGGTTTGCGGTGGCGTCGGCCAAATCCAACAGACCCGAAGCCGCAATAGCTGCCGCCGAAGTATCGACCTGCGATTTAGCCAACTTGCCGCTGTCCGGCGCGTCGTAATCCCACGGTGTGATGCCATTGGCGGGTGTGTTGGCGAGGTAATAATCGGCGTTAGCCTGAGCAGTTTCGAGGTATTCGCCGATTCCGCTCTGCAAATAGGAACGGGTGAAGCCATACAGCGACCAGGCCAGGCCACGGCTCCAGCACGAATCGCCGCGATAGCCCTGATGGGTCGATTGGCGCAAGCATTCGCCGCTTTCCAAGTCGAACATGGCCTCGTGCGAGGTCGAGCCATCGCCGCGCACAAGAACACGGCGCGTGGTTTCGCAGTGGCGGTTAGCGATGTCAAGCAGTTGCTGGTCTTCGGCTTCCAATCCGGCGCGGAAGATGGTGCCGACGTTCATCATGATGTCGATGAACAGCGAGGAAGGCTCAACGAACGAGCGCAGGTACTGGCCGTTCTCCATGAAGCGCATCGCCATCGTCTTTCCGGCCTGAGTCAGGATAGGCTCGATGTGATCCATCGGGCCATCCAAATCGAGCCAACGCAGATGGGTGGAGAAGAACAAAAATCCCAGGTCGTGCACAGCGCGGTCGTACTGGCGCTCTTCGAGAGGCAGCGTGAATTTGATGGCGCGGTCGAGCCAGCGGTCATCGTCGTTCTGCTCGGCGAAGATGAACATCATGCCGGGATAGAAGCCATCGCACCAGTGCGTCCAGCGCTTTTTATCATGCCCGAATTTGCCTCCGACGGTGTACATCGGATAGTAATCTTCGGGGTATTTTTTGACCAGAGACGCGACTTGCTTCTCGGCGAAATCGAAAGCCCCTTGCAGCGTGTTGCGCGTTTTCTTGCGCTTGAGAAATGATTGAGACATGTTGAATTGAGTTGTTAGTCCTTGGTTTTTAGTGGTTAGTGAGCAGTAAGGATGCACAGATTATAGGCGGCTCTGCTCAAAAACTAACCACTAAAAACTACGAACTAATCACTTGGATCAGGCTTCCAATTTCTCCACATCGACCCAGGCGCGCTTTTCCCATGATTCGAGGCCGCGCTCGGCGAGTTGAACGCCCTTGGCGCCTTCCATCAGGCCATAACGCCACGGGGTATCGAAAACTACGTGTTCGAGGAACATTTCCCACTGTATCTTGAAAGCGTTCTCGTAGGTTTGTCCGGCGGGCATCTGCATCCACTGGTCGAGATAATCGTAGGCTTTGGGAATGTCGGGATTCCAGGTCGGGCGTGGGGTGGCGCCGTGCGGCTGAATCACGCACTCGCGAAGTCCGGCGACGGCGCTGCCGTTGGTGCCATCAACTTGGATGGATAGCAGATCGTCGCGGCGCACGCGCACCGTCCAGCTCGAATTGAAGTGGGCGATGACCTGATTGCCGTCTTTGTCTTCCAGTTCAAATGTCGAATAAGCCGAATCGTCCGCCGTGCAATCGTAGGCATTGCCCTGCTCGTCCAAACGCTTGGGGACATGAATGGCGCCTAGACTCGATACCGCTTTGACATCGCCAAACAGGTTGTCGAGAACGTAGCGCCAGTGGCATAGCATATCGACCATGATGCCACCGCCATCTTCCTTGCGGTAGTTCCACGACGGACGCTGTGGTTCGCCATCGAAGCCAGTGAACACCCAGTAGCCGAACTCGCCGCGCACGCTGAGGATGCGCCCGAAATATCCGGTGTCGATGAGTTGCTTCAAGCGCAGCAAACCAGGTAGCCACAACTTGTCTTGCACAACGCCGTGTTTGACGCCCTTCGCTTCGGCCAAGCGCACCAATTCGAGCGCCTCTTCGGTCGAAACGCCAGTCGGCTTCTCGCAGTAGACGTGCTTGCCCGCCTCAATAGCCTTTTTCACGGCAGGGGCACGCAACTGGGTGAGCTGGGCGTCGAAGTAAATGGTGTCGTCGGGGTTCGCCAAACACTCATCTAAGTTCGTCGAAACGCGCTCAACGCCCGTCCTTTTGGCGAGGGCTTCGAGTTTCGCCTTGTTACGTCCGACCAGAATGGGATCGGGCCAAATGATGTCGTCGCCAACTTTGACGCCGCCCTGTTCGCGAATCGCTTGAATCGAGCGAATCAGGTGCTGGTTGGTGCCCATGCGTCCAGTGACGCCGTTCATGATAATGCCTACGCGGTGTGTTGCCATGATGTTGAAAAGCTATTAGCTGTTAGCCATTAGCTGTCGGTTCGAATTTCTGGTGTTTCTTCTGTCGTGTTGTATCCAGTGCCTATGCAACTGGAGGATGCACTACGGTTTTTAGCTAACGGCTAACAGCCAATAGCTAAAAGCTTTTAAGGGGCATCCGTGCATTGCGGTTGCGCGCCTTCGGGAAGGGCCGGAACATCGACTCCGGCAACAGGGAGAGTGCCAGCGAGTTCCTGACGCCAGTGGGCGACGGCACCGCCGGGAGAATAGGCGTAGATCATCGTCATCGGCTCATCGCCTGTGTTGGTGAGCTGATGGAAAACAGTGGGAGGAATGTAGAGGACCTGCCCGCTCGATACTTCGCGGCGCTCTTCGCCGAGGCACGCTTCGCCCGTACCCGACACGATGAAGTAAATTTCTTCCTGTTCCTGATTGTGCCAGGGCACCTGGCCGCCATTCGGTTCGAGGACAACGTAGCCCATCGCGAAGTTTTCTGCCTGCACAGGCGAAGCGCCGCCGACGAGGTTGCGCGTCCAGCGCCGTGCCGGATAACGGAGTCCTTCGATTTGATTCAAATCTGCGATTGTCATTTTGTATCTCTTAGCTTTTAGCCGCTGGCTATTAGCTGAATTTTTCTTACTGCGTTGGTATGAGCTGAAACTAACAGCTCAAAGCTAACAGCCTTAACCATGCTTTCATCTCGCCCGCTTGAAGCCCAATTGCCTCTCTGGGGCGTTTCGGTTCTCGAATCGCATCACGCGCGCGATTTTCAAACCGTCTTCGATACGCACTCCTTCTTTCAACTGCTGTACGTGTTGCGCGGGCGCGGCGAACTGGTGTGTCCGCCCGATATGCGCTTTTCGCTCAAAGAAGGCGATGTGGCACTTCTGCCTCCCAATACTTCGCACGGACTGCGCGATGAAGCGGGCGAAGCGCTTTCGATTTACGCCGTCAATGTGGCGCCATCGCTTTTAGAGTGGCTTTCCCCAACCCTTACCGAAGCGAAGCGGTTGCGCCGCGAACCACTTCAACGCGCTATGCCCGATTTGCTACGCCGCTTGCTGTTGGAGCAAACGCTTCGCAAAGAGGGCTTTGAAGCGATGATGAGCGGGCTGGCGCTGCAACTGCTGGGCACCGTATGGCGTTCGTTCCCCTCAATGCCGACTCCAGAGCCGGACGCTTCGCTCGATTCGCTAATGCGCGTCGAGGTGTTCCGCGCCGAGTTGGAGCGCACGTTCTATAAAAATCAGGGGGTTGACGAAGTGGCCGCTCGATTGGGGTTATCAAGGCGGGCCTTCACTTCGCTGTTCCGGCGCGCGACGGGCGATTCGTTCGTGGCCTGCGTCAAAAAACTGCGAGTGGAGCACGCCCGGCGATTGCTCGAAACGAGCGACCGAACGGTGTTGGCGATTGCCTTTGAATGCGGGTTTGAAGACGTATCGGGTTTCCATCGCGCCTTTAAAGCCGTAACGGGCACAAGTCCCGATGCGTGGCGAAAACGGACGCGCAGTTAAAACAAAAACCCGATTCGCGGTATGGCGAATCGGGTTTTCGGATATTGCAATTTGGGCAGTTCGGTTAGAAAGTGTTGCCGCGTGTATCGACAACAGCCACTGTTGTTGGAGCCGAAGTCGTGACATCAAGACCGAAACTAAAGCTGCCTGTTCCATCGGCAGAAATCTGGCGAGAGTTGATGGAAACGATAGCACCGGGCACAATCGAACCCGAAACCGTGACGCGGCGTGTTGTCTCGCGGTCGATGAGGCGCTGCACAATGAGAGCGGCCTGATCGCGGCGCAAATCGGCGGTAGGATCGAAGGTGTTCGCTCCAGTACCACGCATCATTGGGCGCCCAGCGGAGGTTTTTGCAATCGTCGTCGCCACGTTCACGCTACCGCGCGCCCACGTCGGGATTTTCGTGTAATCGAGGAAGCCTACGTCCTTATCGGCCCACTCTTTCGCGACATCGGACAAGCCCAGAGCGCGAACCACGATGGCCGTTGCCTCAACACGAGAAATCGGCTGGCGTGGGCGGAAGGTTTTGTCGGGGAAGCCGAACACAAGTCCCTGCTTTTCGCCAACTGCGAGATAGCGCGCAAACCAGTCGCTCGCCTTAACGTCGATGAACGAAGGCAATCCATCCAAATCTAACGGCGAATTGGAAACGAGTTGCAAGTTACCGCGCAGTGTCGTGGTTTCGCCACGCTCATCGCGAGCGGTGCAGACATAGGTGTAGCGGCCCGCCGGAGCGAAGCCATTTGCCAATCTGCCATCCCATGTGACGGTGTGTTCGCCAGTATCGAAAGCGGTCTGGCTCACCAATTCGGCGACGCGCTTGCCCGCCGAGTTTTGAAGGGCAATCGAAACCGATGAGCGACGCGACAACACAAATTTGATTTGCGTCGTTTCGCGCAGATCGCGTAGATTCAAGCCATTGAGCGTCATTACGGCGTATTCGGCGCGTTGCGTCGACTGCTTCGGATAGAAGTAACCCGGCGCACGGCCCGTCACAACTCCCAACTGCTGCAAACGGCTGACGGCGCCCATCGACTCGTCACCGCGCACGTCGACAATCGCCGGGCCATTGGTCACAGCCAGAATGCGGTCGGGCATAGCGAACACAGTCAATAGCGGAGTGGTAGTCGTCGAGTAGCGCACCTGAGCCGAAGCGACGGGGCCACTGCCCGAAGCATCTTCGATGGTGGCCTGTGAATCGAACGCGAAGGCGGCGCGCTCGATAGGTTCAACGCGCAACGACAACTGGCCACCAGCGAATCCGGCGGGTACATCGCCAATGTTCCACACCACTTCGCGACTCGATGGGTCGTACTGGCCAGCATTGGAGGCCGACCCAGTTACATAGGAGACGCGCTCATCAAGGGCAAAACGCACAACGGCAGCGTTTCCGGGGGTATCACCCGCATTCGCATAGGAGATGGTGAATGTCGCCTGTCCGGGGTTGCCGGGGGTGGCAATAGCGCGCAACGCAACCGTCAAAGACGAGCGAGCGGGGGCAATCGAAATGATTGTCGAAGGATCGGGAACCGGGGTGAGGTCTGTGCCCGTCCCGTTGTTCAATGGCCCCGGCGTGGGGACGGGGGTAGCAATTGGCACCGGCAAATCGGATTTAGCAACGACGTTGATCGTCAATACACGGGGCGAATTGCTGGCCTGATAAATTTCAACTGTCGTCATCCCCACCGTGACGCCCTGCAACACAGGAGAACCATTCTGGAAGTAGGCGCGGGCGATTTCGTCGTCCTCGGTAATGATGCGAGTTACGCCTGGAATCGGCAGCAACACGACATCGCCCAACGCAATCGTCAACGTATCGCCTTGCAATTGAACGGCTTGAGCATTTGTATCGGGCAAAAGCTGTGCGTTCGCGATGCGCCGCACACCGGGGCTTAAAGGAAGGGGGCGTGGCAGGGTCGTCCCGCTCACAGGTCGCAGAACGACCTTACGCCCATGTGCGTGGGCCGAAGTCGCGCATAAAAGCAGCGGCCCAGTCGCCAGGGCAATTGCCAAGGAAGGAAGAATTTTCATAGGAAAAACAGCAATATGCTTGATGTAAAGTGAACTAGTGCTACACCAATGCCAGCAATAATAATCGCCGCAATTTTAGGCGCCAGTGTGCCAAATATATGGCATCTATGAGAGCATAATTCGCGAAAAACTGCTTGCCCCGAAGCTATTATTATTCAGCTTCCCAACTTGGCACTGCTTATGCCTCATAAGAGGTGGAACAATGAGTGCAGTAGGCTTATATTAAAGTCTCGTTTTAATAAAAAATTTTGTGGAACTAAATCTCCTTTAAGGTCAAACTGCGCACCGCACCCCTTGCCATGATTGATTCAAATGCAGTACCTCACTCGCCTCTGTCTTCGGAGGTGCCATCTTCGTTACAGGCTGTTTCCTCACTTTCATCGCCGGGAGAACAAAATTTCGATTTAAACGCACGAATCGAAGAGTTACAACGCCAAATTCGTGACCTTCAAATCTCCGATTCACGCCATAAATCGCTCTTTGTGCAAGAGCAAAAACGTGCCCGTCACCTATCATTAGTGAATGAAGTGCAGAAATGCGCTTTAGCCACACGCGATACCGAGGCGTTCTTATCGCAGGTCACGCGGGCAATCGGTTCGCACTTCGCCGATTGCGATGTATCGTTTTATCTATCGGGGCGCACCCTATCGGGGCTGTTCGGCAACGATGATTCGGCGATTCGATTCTGGGATGGCGAAGGCGAAGAAATGATCGTGGTCGCGAGTGCGGGCGAACATGATTTAGGGCCATTACCGCTATCACGGCGTTCGCTTGGCGAAATTAAGGCGGCAGCGGCTCACCCCGATGCCCTCTCATTCCTGAGCGTGCCCGTTTCGGCGGATGGCGAGGGGTCGGGCTGGCTCATCATTCAAACGCGCGAGGAAGACATTCTTGAAGCGCGCGATGAAGCGGCTCTCATCACCTCGGCTGCCATTATCGCCGCTCATCTGCAAAATTCGCGATTGTTTCGCTCGATGATCGAGGTCAACGACTTTAACCAGTCGCTGCTCAACTCGATGATGCATTCGCTGTTGGTGGTCGATAAAACCGGCAACATCCAGTTCGTTAACCAACGCTTGCTTTCGACCTTCGGAGCTTCGCGCGACGATTTTCGCAAGCAACCATTGGAACGAGTGTTTGGAGAAGGCCCGGCACGCCACCACGATCTCCATAAGGTCATTGAAGGGGTCATCGAAACAGGCGAAGCAGCCGAAGTACCCGAAGTTCATGTCTGGTCGCCCGATGGTAACAAAATCTTTGACGTGCGCGTTTTTCGCGTCTACTTTCGAGGACACGCCGAAGCTGCGCTTCTACTCATTAACTTGACGCTACGCTGGCGCAAGACCTACCAACTGCAACTGATGCATGAGATTGGGCAACTGTTTCAAGAATCAGTTTCGCTCAATGTCAATCAGGTGCTTAGTACCGTCCTCACCTGCATTACAGCGGGTTCGGCGCTCGGTTTCAATCGGGCATTTGTCTTTTTATTCGATCCGGTACGCGGCACATTTCTTGGTCGTATGGCGCTTGGTCCCTCTTCGCCAGATGAAGCAGGACGTATTTGGGGCGATATTTCGCAGCGCGAACTCTCGCTCGAAGAAATGCTCGCTCAGGACAATACCCCTGAACGCATCCACACTCCACTACAAGAAGAAACGCGCTCGTTGGTCGGACACCCAAACAATCCCTGCTACAAACTTTTACCCGCGATGCTCGCGGAAAAACGCGCAAAGCGTGTGACACACGATGAATGGTTCGACTGTTCACTTGCCAACAACGATGAACAGCGCGAGGAAGCTGTACGCTTCTCAGCGCTTCTGCGCGCACGCGAAATGGCAGTCGCGCCACTCGTCACTAAAGACGAACTTATCGGTGTTATTTTCGCAGACAACCTGTACTCAGGCTCCGTTATAGAGGATGATGACGTACAAATGCTTGACACTTTAGCGGGACAAGCCTGTTTAGCTATCGACAACGCTCAGACGTTTCAAAGCCTTCAGGAAGCCCAGCGCGAACTGGTGGCCTCGGAACGCCTCGTCGCGGTAGGAGAAATGTCGGCACGTGTTTCTCACGAAATCCGTAATCCTCTTGCAACCATAGGTGGATTTGCACGCTCCATTCTGAAAAAGCCTGATGATACCAGTAGCGTTAAGCGTAAAACTGGTGTCATTGTTGCCGAAGTTTCGCGTCTTGAAGACCTGCTAACCGATTTGCTCGACATGGCGCGCCCGCGCCCTCTGAAGCTCAAACCGGAGTCACTCAACGAAATAGCCGACCATTCGTTGCTGCTAGCGGAATCCGATATTCGCACCTTTGGTGCTGTCGTGGAACGCGATTTTGCGTCCGACCTACCTCTGGCAGACCTCGACCGTTCGCGCTTGTTGCAAGCCTTGCTCAACACCATTCGCAACGGTGTACAGGCCATGCCTGATGGCGGAGTCATTCGCATCATCACGCGCCAACCCGACGCCAATTCAGTTGAAATTCAAATTAAAGATTCGGGCGTAGGTATTCCCACCAAAGCGCTCAAAGAGGTTTTCAACCCATTCTTTTCGACCAAGGTTTCAGGGTCGGGATTAGGGCTAGCTGTTACTAAAAAAATTATAGCTGACCACGGAGGCACAATCGCTGTACAATCACAAGAAGGAGCCGGGACGACGTTTTTCTTCAAACTTCCGATTCACCCAATCGGTGACTCGAAAGTGACGGAAGAAAGCCTGTCAAAACCCTCATCCTAAGAGCATCGTGGCGCGTGTATAGCACTAGCGCGAGTATCACCAAATAGCTTCTCTTATGAGGAATCAAACTTTATGACCACTTCCACCACAGATTCAGGGGCACAGCCCAAAAAACCTCTTCTATTAATCGTGGAAGATGACGTGAACCAACGCGCACTATACGAAGAAGAGATGCGCGACGAGGGCTACGAAGTTGTAACGGCATCGGACGGACGCCAAGCCCTGCAGGTTGCCACCGATGCACATCCCGACCTGGTTATCATGGACGTAAACATGCCAGTGATGGATGGACTGGATACGATGTCGCGACTTATTGAAGTCGACCGCCATATTCCCGTCATTATTCACACCGCCTATGAATCGTACAAAGATTCGTTTGCCTCTTGGTCGGCGGACGCTTACATCGTAAAATCAGGCGACCTCAATAACCTCAAAGAAAAAGTACGCGAACTTCTCGAATCGCGTGACTCCAGTGCCTAAACCCAGGACAATCCCTTAATATAATTCGCTTACACCAAACACCTCGCTTAGACCAATTTCACTATGGAATCCACCACGCCACCTGCGTCTGTCTCACCCGAAATCATTGCTGCTGAAGAGGATGGCGGCGTCGCCTTCTCACCGTCCACCGAGGAGGCATCCACAGCCCCAAATGAAGCCTCGCCGGTAGATGAATATGTTCACCCTAACGCTGTTCACTTTGCACCGACCATCTCCAGAGGGGCTTTAGTGCGAGGTCAACAAAACGCCCTGCAAAATACGATGGTGATGTTACTGGCTGGCGGACAGGGCGAACGCCTTTCGCCGCTAACCCGCGACCGTGCCAAACCAGGCGTACCGTTTGCGGGCACCTATCGCATCATCGACTTTGCGCTTTCCAACTGCATCAATTCGGGGCTGCGCCGCATCCTCGTTATGACGCAGTACAAATCGTTCTCGCTGCAGCGCCACATCCAGACCGCATGGGAATTGTTTAACCCGGTAATGGGCGAGTACATCGACGTTATCCCGCCACAGCAGCGCAACGTCTCGCGTTGGTATCAAGGCACAGCAGATGCGATTTACCAGAACATCTACATGTTGGAGCAGGAGAAGCCAGCTTATGTGGTCATTCTATCCGGCGACCACATTTATAAAATGGACTATTCCAAAATGCTGGAATTCCATTTGGAAAAAGGCGCAGACCTTACCATCTCCTGCACCCGCGTTCCTCGCGCCGAAGCCTTCCGCTTTGGCATCGCCCAGGCCGACGAAGATGGTCGTATCGTCAAATTCGTAGAGAAGCCCAAAGACCCTCCCGGCATCCCCGGTGATGAAGATTACTCCTACTCTTCGATGGGTGTGTACATCTTCTCAACCGAGAAGCTGGTGCGCCGAGTCATTCAAGATGTCAAGACCGACACAGAACACGACTTCGGCAAAAACATCATCCCACGTATGGTGAAAGACGGCGACCGTGTTTTCGCCTACCCATTCGTGGATGAGAACAAATCAGCCGCTGTTCCCAAGGACGAGGTCTACTGGCGCGACATCGGAACCATCCAGTCGTACTACGACGCGAATATGGACTTGGTCAGCGTCAGCCCGCAGTTCAACCTGTATGATGATGAGTGGCCCGTTCATCGTCGCTCGCAACCCGGACCACCCGCTCGTGTCATCGCGCATGATCGCGGACGTACGCCAGTTGTCATTGACTCGTTGCTTTGCACTGGTTCCATCGTGTCGGGCGCGCGAGTCGAGCGCTCCATCATCGGACCTCGCTCCTTCATTCACTCGTGGGCCAGCGTGGAGGATTCGATTTTATTTGACGATGTTGAAATCGGACGGCACTGCAAAATCCGCCGCGCCATCATCGACAAACATGTCAAAATCCCACCCGGCACCGAGATTGGATACAACGAAGAAGAAGACCGCAAGCGCTTCACAGTCTCACCCGAAGGCATCGTTGTCGTACCAAAATCTCTGGCACTCAAATAATTAACTAAAGGTCAAAATACCCAATGAGGGCAACACTTTTTTCTTGTGTTGCCCTCTTTTTTTGTCTGTTTTTAGCCCGCTGTTTCACGTGAAACGGTAAAATATATTGTGTCTGTTTCCGCGAAAAAAAGCTCTATATTTGCTTATTGTTTCACGTGAAACATTGTGCTTTTGCCCCATGATTTTAAGCGTGATTAACCAAAAAGGTGGCGTTGGAAAAACGACGACTGCCGTGAACTTAGCTGCCGCACTCGCGCAGTGGGGCCACCCAACACTCCTTGTAGACCTCGACCCACAGGGCAACGCAACCTCCGGTTGTGGAGTCTCAGCTTCCGACTTCGGTGGCCCATCGCTGTACGAAGCCCTGGTCGCTATCGAGAATGAACGCGCCAAAAATCCTGGTCGCCCAGTTCCCTCGGCGCCAGTGCGCCCCGGCATTGCCAAAGGGCCAATGCCGCTACTGTCGGTCATCGGTGCCTCGCCAGAGTTGGCAGGTTCAGAAATTGAACTCGCGACCAACCCACGCCGCGATGGCCTTAAACAAATTATTACCAGCGTCAAAAACGATTACCAGTTCGTGATCGTCGATACCCCTCCCTCGCTCTCCATCCTCACCGTTAACTCGCTCGTCGCTGCCGACCGCCTCGTCATTCCGGTTCAGTGCGAGTACTATGCTCTCGAAGGCTTGGGGCAACTGCTGCGTACGTTGGAGAAAATTCGCCGCTTCCTCAACCCTGATTTATCTGTTATGGGTTTGTTGCGAACCATGTTCGATGGGCGCGTAGCACTATCAGGCCAGGTATCCAATGAGTTAGAAAAACATTTCCCTCAACTCCTGTTCAAAACTGCGATTCCTCGCAATGTGCGTCTTGCGGAGGCGCCATCATTCGGAAAACCCGTTATGCTTCATGATAAGCGTTCAATTGGCGCCGATGCTTATCGTCGCTTAGGCGTTGAAGTTATGAGCCGCGCCGGAGTCGCACCAGTCAAACCTTAATCGCACCACTACCATGTCCACAAAAACCGCTAAACGAGGACTGGGACGCGGACTTTCCGCCCTCATCCCTGAATCTGATTTCGATTTGTTGTCCGGCTTCGCGCGCGGCGATGCCCTGCCCGCATTGCCAACCGAGCCAATCGCCGTTGAAGAATCCATCGCTGAAGCCGCTCCTACGTCTCAGATTAGTGGAGATTTGAAAAGCGAAATTCGCTATCTAAGCGTCGCTCAAATCGAGGCTAACCCTTTCCAACCTCGTCAGGTCTTCTCCGAAGAAGAGCTTGAAAACCTGGCCTCTTCGCTTCGTGAACATGGTGTATTGCAACCGGTTCTGGTGCGCCCTATCGGCGAGAATCGTTTTCAGCTCATCGCTGGAGAACGCCGCTGGCGCGCCTCGCAGCGCGCCGGACTCGCTACCATTCCAGCCATCGTCCGTGATGTCGATGACCAGTCAGCTCTGGAATTAGCCATCATCGAGAACGTTCAGCGCCACGACATCTCAGCGCTGGAATCGGCTCAGGCATATAAAAGACTTGCCTCAGAATTCGGACTTTCACAGGAGAAAATCGCGCAACGAGTGGGCAAAAGCCGCGCTGCTGTAGCCAACACGCTACGCCTTCTCGATCTGCCAATGGAAGCCCTCGAAGCCCTCAAGACTTCGCAGATTTCCGAAGGTCATGGCCGTGCCCTATTGATGGCCAATGGCGAAGATGCACGCCGCGCCTTGTTGCGCCGTGCCGTGCGCGACGGACTTAGTGTGCGCGATGTCGAACGCTTCGCTCGTGAAGCGAACGACGCCGCTGATGCTGGCCCCAAACTCTCGCGCCGCCTTCCCGGCGAAAGCGACATCGTTCGCCTTGAGAACACGCTACAACGTGCCCTCGGCAACCGTGTTCAAATCCGGGCACGGGCACGAGGCGGAGCACTCGTTGTTCATTACAACTCGCCGGAAGAACTGGCCCGGCTGACTCAAAAATTGACAGCCAAAGGCTGACTTAACAAATTGTTTCACGTGAAACATACGACATGAGATGCCCTAAATGTCAGCACTCTGACACCCGCGTAGTCGATTCGCGTCCAATCGAAGAGGGCGCTGCCCTACGACGGCGACGGCACTGCGAGTCGTGCAACGAACGTTTCACCACCTTCGAGAGGTTGGCCTTATCACCTCTCATTGTGGTGAAACGCGATGGGCGACGCGAAGAGTTTTCGCCCGAAAAACTGCGCTCAGGACTTTCCAAAGCCTGCTCCAAACGTCCCGTCGCCACCGCCGACATCGAACGAGCAGTCGGAGAAATCGAGGCCAAACTGCGCTCCGAAGGCCAATCCGAACTCGCCGCAGGGCGCGTCGGAGAACTGGTCATGGAGAAGCTGTTGGCGCTCGATCAAGTCGCCTACGTACGCTTTGCTTCGGTCTATCAACAATTCGACGACGTGGCACTCTTCGCTCAACTCCTCGACCGTATGCGTGGACGGGGACGTAAAACCGAAGATTGAACTAATCTCACCTGTCGCTATGAGGTAGTTTAAGAAGCTGATTTTCCCTTTAACACGAGCAACAAACTTTCGTACCGAGGGACTTATCCAGTAGGATATGAGAGCATAGCTTCAGATGTCGGACATTCTATATGTCCGATCCCTACTCTCAAACTACCTCTTTATAGCGACTCCGAAGACGATCTGCAAAGGCCGTCACACTTTATAGTAATGACAATCCTACAGGTTGATGCGCCTGCCACTGGAAGGCGCCACACCCGCGCGCGTGTCCTCGCCAAACGCGAGGTAGCCCCGCGCCACTTCGCTCTAACGCTGTCCAATAGCGAAATCGCCAGCACTGCCCGCGCCGGACAATTCGTTCATGTCCTGCCCCACCCTCGCGAAGACGAGCTTGATGAATCTTGGTTATTCGATCCATTGCTACGACGCGCCTTCTCGATTATGGATGCCCAGGGCGACGACTTCGAGGTTCTGTTTCGTGTTGAAGGGCGCGGAACTCGCTCTTTAGCTCGCGTTGAAGTCGGCGAATATCTCGACATTCTAGGGCCACTAGGCAACGGATTCTCACTGTCTCAAGCCTCCAAAAGCGCCATTTTAGTCGGGGGGGGAGTTGGTGTTCCTCCGATGGTTTTCGCCGCACGAGCCTTACATGAACGAGGCATTGAAGCCCAAATGTTGCTAGGCGCCCGTTCGGCAGCAGATGTCTTATGCGAGAATAAATTCACCTCGCTACAAATCGCTACCGACGATGGCTCACGCGGCCACCACGGTCGAGTCGGCGATTTGCTCGAATCAGCACTGGAACAGACGTTACCAGATGCCGTTTTCGCCTGTGGCCCCTACCCGATGCTGCGCGCCATCGCTCGTATCTGCGAAGCCAGACAGGTCAAGTGTGAGGTATCGCTTGAAGAAAATATGCCGTGTGGCATCGGCGTTTGCAACGGCTGTGTCGTTCCCATGCGTGCCTCCGAAGAGGTTTTAGAAGGCGACGACTATGGGCGCTTCCGCCGCATTTGCGTTCACGGCCCCGCGTGTGATGCACGCGATATTGACTGGACATGACCCAACATCAACCCGATTTGCGCGTTCGTTTGGGCGCCCTTGAACTCCAAAATCCTGTCCTAACAGCCTCAGGAACATTCGGCTATGGTGAGGAAGTTGCCGACTTAGTCGACATCTCAAAGCTGGGTGCCATCGTCTGTAAGACAGTTACCCGCAAACCGCGCGCTGGCAATGCCCCACCGCGAACCTGCGAAACACCCGGCGGAATGATGAATGCCATCGGCCTACAGAACGTGGGATTGGCTGCTTTCAAACGCGACAAACTGCCCTTTTTACGCTCCTGTGGCACCAGGCTCATCGTCAACTTAGCAGGCGATTCCAGGGAAGATTTCGCTTCTCTATGTGCCGATCTCGATGGAGAAGAAGGTATTGATGCACTCGAACTCAATATCTCCTGCCCCAATGTCGCGCACGGATTGGACTTCGCCACCGACCCATTTGAAACCGAAGCCGTCGTCAAAGCCTGCCGAGCCGCCACTTCCAAACCTCTGTACGTCAAGCTTTCGCCCAATGTCACCGACATCACGGTCATCGCCCGTGCCGCTCAAGAGGGTGGCGCCGATGCCCTTTCGGTAGCTAATACCTTCATCGGGTTTGCAGTCGATACCCGCACCCGCCGCCCACGACTCAGCAATGGAACTGGTGGTTTGAGTGGGCCA
The DNA here is from genome assembly GCA_004172935.1 of bacterium. Taxonomy (GTDB): domain Bacteria; phylum Armatimonadota; class Abditibacteriia; order Abditibacteriales; family Abditibacteriaceae; genus Abditibacterium. Next base: position 42,209 of record SDZD01000007.1, read on the forward strand.
GCCATTCGCCCATTAGCTCTACGCGCTGTATGGCGATGTGCCCAAAACGTTCAAATTCCCATCATCGGCATCGGCGGAATAGCTACTGCCAACGATGCTCTCGAATTTCTCATCGCAGGCGCTTCTGCTGTTCAAGTTGGCACAGCAACATTCATTCGCCCAACCGCTGCTCTTGATGTAGTCGATGGTATTAAAGACTATTTGGCCCACCACAAAATCGACGCCTTGCACGAATTAATCGGCTCAATCCAAATGTAGCCTAATGTTTCACGTGAAACATTTTTAGTTTTTAAGTCAAAGGGCATTGTTTCACGTGAAACAATGCCCTTTTTTAATACCAATTTTAACGATTTCCCTCTTCCAAACAACAGCGCCGCACGAATAAAAATCGTACGGCGCTGTTTCTCATTTTCCCCGAATTTTGCTTACTTCCAGGGATTAGTTCTATCAATCGACAGCGAATCAAGAACAGGCTGGGCAAGCGCTGAAATCGCCTCTACATCGCCAGCTTCAAGAGTGATGCTTCCAGCTTTCACAGCGCCTTTAATCTGCTGTGGGGTGCGTGCTCCGACAATGGGGCTTGTTACACCCGGCTGCGCGATTAGCCACGCCAGAGCAATTTGCAAAGTGGTAGCGTCGTACTTATCGGCAATCGGTTTCATCTTTTCAACGGCATCTAATGCCAAACCATAAGTTGGGTCTTTGAAAAGCTGGTTGCCCTTGCGATTATCAGTGGGCCGATTTTCCATCGAGAACTTTCCACTCACTAACCCTTGAGCCAGGGGAGAGTAGGGAATGACACCAACGCCATTTCGCTCACAGTAGTTCGATGTGCCGTTCTGAACATATGGCTGAAAGAACAGCGAGTACGGTGGCTGCAACGAATCAATACGTCCATAAGTGGAAGCTTCTTCGATCTGCTCCGAGTTAAAGTTCGAGACTCCAATCGAGTTGATCTTGCCCTCGTTCTGTAACTTCACTAAAGCCGTCATCGTTTCTTCGATAGGAATAATTGGGCTGCCCCAGGTGCCAGCGGGCCAGTGAATCTGGTACAAGTCGATGCACTCCACTCCCAAGCGCTGTAGTGATTTCTCGCAAGAAGATTTCACCTTTTCAGCAGCCAAATTGCTCGCCCCAACCTTGGTAGCAACACGCACCGAGTTCGAGCCAACCTCTTTCAAAAATTTCCCAACGATCTCTTCGGAATGCCCACTGCCGTAACCTTCGGCGGTATCGAAGAAAGTGATACCTACTTCATAGGCGGCGCGCATAGCGGCCAAAGAATCCTCATCGTTGGTATCGCTCCATTCGGAGCCTCCTGCTTGCCAGCATCCGAAAGTTAAGATGGATACGTCCCAACCAGAGCGGCCCAGTGGGCGTGTTTTCAATGTCGAAATCGGTGTCATAATGTCTGCGCCGAAACTCCCAACTCGTCCAGTAAAAATGGAACGAGATATTCGCGGAGTGCCTTGGGAGTAGGGTGTACACCATCGGGAATGAGAGTGCGAAACTCATCGCCCATTTTCTCGCGCGTAGAGTTCCAGAACTTTTCCCCGTCAATAAGTCTCAATCCCCGTGCCGAAGCGACATCGCGCACACCCTGGTAATAGCTTTCTAACTCAGGGCGTGCTGATCGTCCTCGCATCGGAGAACCGATGACATCATCTGTCGAGTTCGTCGTCCATAGAATAATTTCGGTTTCAGGGAAAACACTTTGAACGCGCGAAACGAGTGCAACTAAATTCTCTCGGCTCTCTTGTGGCGAAATTCCTTGATCTACTCCGCCGGGATCATGCTGATAATCGTGAGCATCATTAATGGCCCATTCCATTAATAGCGTATCGGGATTATGCTTCAACACCTTCTCTTCCAGTTGGGCGAGTGCAGTGCGCGAAGCATTTCCAGCCATACCAGAGTTGACGACAGAGACAAGGCCATCAACACGAGATTGCAATGCAGAGCGCAGAAGTGGGGCCAGATGATAACTCAAACTCGTCCCAAAAATAACTAGTGTTTGCTTTTCCCCATTCGATAGATTTTCGGAAAAACGAGAGCTTTTTTGTGTCATGTTTCACGTGAAACATCGCTATTTTCCATCCAACGGAACAAGGTTTGCGGAAGAAAATCACGATGAATACATATAAGTATTTGCTAATCGGCGGTTACGCCGCCGCCCATGCTGCGCATGCTATACGCGCGCGCGAGGCCGAAGCAACAATCCTGCTTATCAATGCCGAAAAGCACTTGCCCTACGAACGTCCCCCACTTTCCAAAGACGCAATTTTCGATATTTCCATAACTCCTCAGCAAACCGAAGTTTTCAATCAGGCGTGGTACGAGGCTAATAACATCGAACTTCTCTTGAACACAAAAGTAGTACGGGTTAATCGTGACAGTCGAACTGTTATTTTGGAAAGCGGTAGCGAAATCGGATTCGAAAAACTTCTGTTGGCTCCCGGCGCATCCGCCAAAAAACCTGAGTTCGAGGGAGCCGATTTACCCAACGTTTTTAGCATCAGGTCATGGCAAGACATCGAACCTCTGCGGGACGCTATTGATGTGGGGGGCAAAGTTGTCGTGATAGGTGGCTCCTATCTGGGAGTCGAAATAGCCTCTGGTTGTTTGAAGCGCGGATTGGATGTCACCATCGTCGATTCGCATCCCGGCCCCTGGAGCAAATTCGCCTCGCCCGAACTTCAACAATTCATTCAATCTTCTTACGAGAAGTTAGGAGCGAAATGGGTATTCAACCAGAAAGTGAAATCAGTGGGAGGGCAGGGCAAGGCTCAAAATGTTGAAACCGAGGCGGGGCTACTTCCCTGCGATTTCATCATCGCCGCGACAGGTGCCACGCTCAACACCGATTTGGCAAAGGAATGCGGATTGGAGATCGACCCAAAGCATGGGATAGTCGTCGATGAGCTGCTTCGGTCAAGTGATAAGGCTATTTTTGTCGCGGGAGACTGCGCCTGTTTCCACGATTCATCGGTTGGGCGCCGCTGGCACACCGAACACTACCAAAATGCCCTTTGGCAAGGCGCCATCGCTGGGGCCAATATGGCGGGCGACTCTCAAACCTTCGATCACGCGCCCTATTTCTTTTCCGACTTCCTCGATTTGCACATGATTCTGCGTGGTGATCCCCAGGGAGGGAAAAACACTAAGGTTATCGGCGACATGGAATCGGGCGAATTCATCCAACTATACGCCAACGACGAGAAAATCGTGAAAATGGCCCTCGCCATCACCCATAACAAGCCAAAATCGGAGAAAATCGCCGCAGATTTGGAGCCTTTTGTGAAATCAAACCGCTCTTTAAATTCGGTCTCAAAAAGCGATTTTTCCGGCTTTTTTGGGACCTGAAATCCCGCCTATTCGTCCAGAAACAAGCATTTTAATTGTTGATAGGATTGGAACAATAGTTTTCCATGCGATTTGGGGATAACCGTAGGGAAACGATGTGTACAATTTGGGAAAACTATTTGTCAATGTGGATAACAGGGAAAAGTGCCCGATTTATCCACAGGCGACATGGAAAACTTTTGGACAACTTTTTCGCTTGAGTCGGCTTCATAAAGCCAAACTTTCAATTGATATTAGGAGTTATCCCTTTTTCCCTACCCCTAATAATAATAACAAGAGTTTTAAATAATATTTAAAATACTATAGCCAGCAACGAAAAATCGAAAAACGCATGGATAACTCAATCTGGTAAGAATTTTCGATGCACAATCCAACTCAAAATCAGAACAAATTTGTATCAAATCAATCCACGACGATAACGACTTCGAAAATGGATGAAAAACGGGTAGGGTTGGTATGTCCCAACTGCGGAGCCGACTTAATCCCGCTCAAATGCAAATTGCGCTGCGAAAGTCGGGGTTGTGGCTACCTCGTGACTTGCAGCGAGTGGTGAAAATTGTCGAGAGGGAGCAGTGCGAGAGGGCGGGGGCAAATCTAAACTGCCCACTGTGAAATCCGTAGCACTTTCTTTTTCCCTCGCTCTGGGGGCTTTAGCTCTGGTATCGGGCGCTTCGTTCGCCAAACCCGCTCAAAAAGCAGCGCCCAAAAAAGCGACCCCTGCAACCCGCACAACCAAATCGGGACTCAAAATCACCGATCTCAAAATTGGTACTGGCGCCAAAGCCGTTGCGGGTAAAACCGTGTCGGTCAACTACAAGGGCACTTTGACCAACGGCAAAATGTTCGACCAGAGCTATGGTCGCGGCCCATTCCAATTCGGTCTCGGCTCCGGCCAGGTCATCAAGGGCTGGGACGAAGGCGTCGCTGGCATGAAGGTCGGCGGCAAGCGCAAGCTCGTCATTCCTGCCAGCCTGGGTTACGGCGCGGCGGGTGCTGGTGGAGTTATTCCTCCCAACGCAACGCTTGTTTTTACCGTCGAATTGCTCGGCGTCAGCTAATTCCAGCTGAATAAAATTCCATCGAAAAGCGGCTTTGAAGGTGAGTTATCCCTAACAAAGCCGCTTTTCCACAGAGTTATCCACAGGAAACAGGGTTTATTCAGGGGTAAAACGAGTTTTTCCCAACTTATCCATGCGTTATCCCTCGACTTTTCCCTTGGTGTAAAATCTCTCGAACGCTTTAAGTCGCCCATGAAAGTCACCTGCGAACGTTCGTATCTCGCTCAAGCCCTCGGTGTTGCCGGTCGTGCCGTCTCATCCCGCAACACGCTGCCAATTTTGACGCACGTCTTGCTTCAAACCGAAGACGACCGCATCAAACTCAGTGCAACTGACCTCGACACGTTCGTCCGCTGCGCCCTCCCTGCCAGCGTCGCCGAGAATGGCGAAGTAGCTCTGCCCGCAGCAACGCTCAGCGACTACGTTTCCAAATTGCCCGACGCCCCGGTCACGCTTGAGGGCGGCGACGGCAAAGTTGTGGTGCGCAGCGGCCATTCCCGTTTCACAATCATGAGCGCCCCTGCCGAGGATTTCCCGGTTGTCCCCGAAGTCACTCAGGGAACCGAGATCACGGTTTCGTCGGCGACGCTCAAGGAAATGATTCGTATGACGGCGTTCGCGGCTTCGAAAGAAGAATCCCGTTCGATTTTGATGGGCGTTTTGTTCGAAGCTCGTGGCGATACCCTCACCCTCGTCGCAACCGATACCCACCGTTTGGCCTGGAAACAAACCCGCCTCACCGAATCGGTGCAAACCCCGGTATCGGCCATTGTCCCCGCAAAACCGTTGGTCGAACTTGAGCGCGTCTTGACCCGCAACGTCGAGGACATGGTGACAATTCGTTTTGGTTCGTCTCAGGTTCAGTTCCAGAGCGAGTCGGCAACGCTCGTTTCGCGAGTTTTGGACGGACAATTCCCTAACTACGAAAAAGTTATCCCCAAGGCCACCGAACGTAAAGTCCACTTCCAACGCGAAGAATGGCTTGGCGCAGTGCGCCGTGTTGACATCGTTTCGCGCAGCGCCAACCAGAAAATGGTCTGCAAATTCGGCGGTGCTATGCTCGCCATGAGCGCTGAGTCGAGCGAAGCTGGCCAAAGCTACGAGGAAATTCCCATTTCGATGGACGGCACCGATCTCCAAATCGCCTTCAACGCGAAATATCTCATGGAAGTCCTTGGTCTCATCAACGACGACGAACTCAGCCTCGAACTCAACGGTGCCCTCAACCCCGGCATTCTGCGAGCTGGCGAAGGCTTCATCTACATCGTCATGCCGATGCAAGCCTAAGCAAACGCGGCCTTCAGAAGCCGAAACGCAGAAACTAGGCGTTAACAGAAAATGAAATTTGGGCCGGAAAGAGTCGTTACTCCTTCCGGCCCAAATGCTGATTTTGAGTCAAATCTACTAGTTGCCAGAATCACGGTTTCCTGCAAGCAGCAAACGATAGAGCGGAGATTTTTCCGTGTTCCGGTTTCTAAATTCCGAAAACCGAATTTAAATGGTCGTAAAATCCCTTCGCCTTTCCAATTTTCGCAACTATGCCTCGCAGGAACTCCAACTTCCTCCCGGCTTGGTTGCGTTCACAGGTGATAACGGGCAGGGGAAAACCAATTTGCTCGAAGCGGTTTGTGTGCTGGCAACGACCAAATCTCCGCTGGTCGAGCGCGACCGTGAACTGATTCGTTGGAACGAGAGAGCCGCCCGATTGGGTGCCGAAGTCGAGTTACCGCCTCCCCCCAATCGCCCTGCTGATGTGCGCCGCCTGGAGTATTCGTGGCGTGTCGAGGGGCAAAAAGTCGAGCGTGAAATGAAAGTTGGCGGTGTGCCTGAATCGGCGGTCGCTGCATGGCTTGGCCAACTGCAAGTCGTCTCTTTTTTCCCTCACGATTCGGTTTTAGTAGATGGTGAACCTGAAGCAAGGCGCCGCTTTTTAAACCTTGAACTCGGTAAAATCTGGCCCGCTTATTTCGCTGACATCGCGAAATATCGCCGCGCTTTGTTGCAACGCAACGCCTATATCAAAGCGACCTACGATACTCCCAATCGCCGCGAAACCGAAGAAAAATATGGCTCGTTGGGCGAACTGAACCGCGCTCTGATTTCCTACGGTTCTCGCATTTTGGCTGCTCGAAGTCGATTTTTCGCTGAAATATCGCCCTTGCTTAGCGAGACACATCAACGACTTTCGGGCTTGGATGGGCCATTCGAAATCGAGTATCTGCCCGGCCTTTCGGCATGGCGACGTGGCGATGAGAGCGACTGGTCGCGCCTTTTCCTCAGTTCGCTAGAGCGCGATCACTCCGATGATTTCCGCCGCTCCTCGACTCAAAGTGGCCCGCATCGCGATGAGTTCGCTTTCAAGTTGGCGGGTGTCGATTTGAGGCGCTACGGCTCACAGGGGCAACAACGTTTGGCAGTCTTGTCGCTTAAAATCGCGCTGGCCCACTGGGTCAGGGAAACTCTGGGAGACGACCCTATTTTGCTGCTCGATGATGCTTTAAGCGAACTCGATGCAACCCGACGTGAGTTGCTATTGGAAGAAGCGAAATCGTTTGCACAAAGCGTGGTTACGGCCACAGATGCAACCTTTTTAGGCTCAGTTGCTGCTCACTTTCGGGTGAATGATGGAAAAGTCGAACCCGTGTTAACAACGGCTTAAGGCACAAAAAAGGGCTCATCGCAAGGGTAAATTGCAGAAAAACCACCCTTTTCGGGCTAAAAAGGGCTCGGAAAAGGCACTAAATAACAGTTATCCATAGCTTTATCCCTGCATGGGGATAAGTTGAGTGAAATCGAGGTGACGAAATGGACAACATAGGCAAAATCGTCAACAACGTTCTCGACGAACGTGGCTGGCGCGATAAAGTTTTAGAAAAAATGACAGTCCAGTTGTGGAGCGATGTCGCTGGGCCTCACATTGCCGCTAATGTTATTGCTGAACGGTTTACTGCTGGTACTCTCTATGTTCGTGCGCGTAGCCCTCAATGGACTCAAGAAATTCATTTTCACGAACCTAGACTTATCGCAAGTTTGAATGGGCGCCTGCGTAAACCCATCGTGCAGAAAATTCGTGCCCGTGTCACCATGCCTCCGGGAACTCGCAAGGGAAAAGTCGAACTCAACTGGGAAGACCCCACTTTCCCCGCCGAACCTCAAAAACGCGAAGAGGCGAAAGCAGCATCTAAAAACGATGCCGCCGCCATTTCTAGTCGCGAATTAACGCAAGAAATTCAAGACCCCGAAATGCGCGACTCCCTCGCCCGCGTTATTGCTGCCGTCAAGCGCTCTCAGGAAAATAAAGATCGGGAAACTGAGTAAAGCTCCGCTTCAATTCATAACGCCACGATTGTAAATTAACAGGAGCAAAAGCAACAAATCTGATGTCTTCATCTGCTCCGCCCTCCCACGAAAGTACCGCGTTTACTCCCGTTGGCGCCCCGCAACGCCCCGGCGAAGGAAATTGGCTCAAAGGGTTTATTGGAGCAGTTGTGGTTTTTCTGGTTGTCGCAATCCTCGAACTCAACCCCATTTTCTACGCGCTGAGCATCGTCCCGGTAATTATTAGCATCGTGTTGCATCACCTCCAGCGAAGCAACTACGACCGCATCGGTTGGTATGTGCGTCAACCGATTTTTACTCCTCAATTGCCGTTCGAGCTGGCTGGTCAGGGGCAAAAGGTGCTATTCGGCGAGAACGATATGAAAATTTCCGCGTTCATGCAGCCGGAACGTGCCATTCCCTACTCGCAAATTCTAAATGTTCAACTCTACTGCGATGGTATTTGTTTGGAGGGAGTCGCATTGACCCTGACAGATAAAACCTACTTCAACGATAAAACTGCTCCCATAACGATTTTGGATAAAGGAAATGGTGAAAGAACTCGAACAGCACTCGCCATTTTGAGAGCTAAAATCCCCCAGGCATTCTCATATGATTTACATTGGATCGAGGAAGGTTGGGTGCCTCGCACTGGTTTCACCCACCCGAAAGCCGAAAGCGTTGGTGGCGCTTAATTCACGCTAAGCCCACTTTAAGAGCGCATTTTGGGGCATTCCCTAACTACTTTAGTATTTATTTGGGCATCAAATGACCATCACCTCTTTCGCCGCGCTTTTAGGAATAACCAGACAAGAAGTTGCATTGCTAATTCTAGCTGCACCTTGCCTGTTCATCGGCAGTTTTTTCGCCGTCATGAACTGGAGCATTTTTCAATACGGCTATCTCCAAAATCGGAAAATTCGCAGAGGCGAGGATGGCGGGAAATGGATTTCGATGGGGCCATCATTCGGCATTTTTCTAGTAATCGGTTGCCTAATTTTTACCCCCTTGCGAATTCACGCCACGTGGGCATGGCTACTTGATCCATCTTCTTCCGCACTTCTCGCTGCTCTCTACGATTTGCTGTTGCGGCACCCGGCGAACAAACCTGAATAACTCCCGTAATATGTGGATAAGTTCAGGAGCAACGAACTTATCCATCCATCGTCACAATCTTGCTAAAGGAGAATATGAACTTCTTCGGCATCACCTTCGCCAGCCCCACATTAAAGAACGATCTCTTAGCCCCACCAGATGCGCCCCCTCGCCCCGGCTTCTCCCTATTGGTTGGGGTTTGCTGTGCGTTACTGGCTCTCTCCTACTTTTTCGCTTTTGTGGTGAATCTCCACCCCATCATCGGAGGTATCGGATGGATTGGGATAGTGGCGTCTTTTGTCATCCCTGTCGTCCATTGGCGTCGCTATGAACGCATTGGTTGGTACGAACACCGCGAAGTCAAGCTGCCTAATCTACCATTCGAGATGCGTGGTGGCGGGGATCGTATTGTGTTCAGAGACGAGCACATTACCTTCTCCAGTTTTTTATCGCGCGATAGAACCATAAATTACGCAGAAATCGTCACTGTTTATCTCGATTGCCAGGGGGCTTGTCTAAGCGGAGTAACCATTCGGCGAAATGTCAAACCCTATCATGCTGCCAATGAACCTAAACCTCCACAGGCCTCTTTTCTTATTTCTGATTGGGAAGATGGCGAACGAACACGCACAGCGATGGCTATTTTGCGCGCTAAGTCCCCTCTCGCCGTTTTTAGCGGGCCTCAGTGGGTAGAGGAAGGCTGGGTGCCACGCCTCGGTTTTACCCACCCAAATTCTGATGGAGCTGGCGGCCCTTAAGAGAGAAAAATCATGCCTGAAACGCCCGAACAAGCACGCCAATTCCTGATCAATATTTTCAGCTATGGATTCGTTGGGTTTGGTAGCTTTGCCGCCTTTTTCAATTGGACATACCTCTACGCTGACTATCAATGTCGCAAGCGAGGAGAAAACCGCCACGTCTCTATGGTTGGAGCAATAGGACTCCTATTGCCTATTGGGTGCCTCATCAACCCAGCATGGCGCATCCATGCGCTATGGACTTGGCTTCTCGATCCCTTTACCGCTGTTTGTGTTTTTTATCTTATCCAATCTGTTCCTTCATTTATCAGGCGCAAAAGCTCTTAACCCCTCAGTTTTCGCTCCAGAAGCAACAGCGCCATCACGCTCAGCGCATCGTTGATTTGACCGCTGACGACCATCTCCACGGCCTCCGAGAGTGGCACGCGACGTACCTCGAACTCCTCCGTTTCTTCGGGGGCTGCTTCGCTTTGAGTCAGTCCCGTTGCCACGAATAAATTGCCCCGCTCGTCGGTTACCGAGTTCGAGAGGTGAAGTTCGCCGCCCAATGGCTCTACAAGGGCCGCTATAAGCCCTGTTTCCTCCTGCAATTCGCGCCGCGCGCACTCGATGGGCGACTCCCCTTCTGGGCAACCGCCTTCGGGAATTTCCCACGAATATTCCTCCATCGTGTAGCGCCATTGCCCGACGAGCGTAATCGTCCCATCGTCATGCAGCGGCACGACGCCAACGGCGTGATTTCGCATCGAAACCACACCGTAAAGGCCTTCGCTGCCATTAGGCCGCACCACTTGGTCTTCGCGGATAGAAATCCACGGATTATTGTAAACGGGGCGTGTGCTTTTGGTCTGCCAGGGATTCGTGTACTTCTCGTCGCTCATTGATGCCGAAGTTTAAAGCCCCACCTCGTGTTCACAGCGAAAAGGGTCATTGAATCCGCGCGCCAGTTTCGGATAAAGCTTCATCTCCAAATCGCTTAGCAAACAGGCATCAAGGCTTTTACGAAATGCGCTCTCGTCCATGTCCTGCCCGATGAATACCAACTCTTGCCGCCTATCACCGTACGGATGGCTCATCTGCATCGCTATAGCCTCGAAATGCTCGCCTTCCCATTCGCTACGCGGCAGGGCTGCATACCAGTAGCCCGCCACATCGACGCTAATATCGCTTCCGGCCTGACTCCACAGCAAGCACTCACTGGGGCGCGAAGCCAACCAGAAAAAGCCCTTCGAGCGCAGCACTCCCTCCCACTCTGAGTGCAAAAAGTGCCATAGCCGCATCGGGTGAAACGGGCGCCTCGCCCGATACACGAACGAGCTAATGCCATATTCCAGTGTTTCGGGCGTGTGCTGGCCTCGGAGTTCCTGCATCCAGCCGGGGTTTTGCGAGGCACGCTCAAAATCGAAGCTCCCTGTATTCAATATCTCGCCTAATTCCACGCGGCCAAATTCGCAGCGTAGCAACTTCGCGTCGGGGTTGATGCGTCGCAATATAGCTTCGAGTTCGCCCAACTCCTGCTCGCTCATCGCATCGGTTTTGTTCAGCACCAACACATCGGCGAACTCGACCTGATCCAGCAGCAAATTCACAACACCTCGCTCATCGCCTTCGCCCGCGATTTCGCCGCGCTCTTCGAGGCTATCGTCGCTCAAAAAGTCGTTCTTGAAGTTGTGAGCGTCTACCACAGTGACCATTGTATCGAGGCGCGCGATTTCGCCCAACCCCTGTCCCTCTTCGTCTTCGAAAGTGAAGGTTTCCGCCACGGGCAATGGCTCCGAGATGCCCGTCGACTCGATAAGTAAGTAATCGAAGCGCCCTTCGCGTGCCAGTTTGCCCACTTCAACCAACAAATCCTCGCGCAAGGTGCAGCAGATACAGCCGTTAGAAAGCTCGACCATCTTTTCCTCGACGCGCGACAAATTTGCTTTTCCATCGACCAGTTGCGAGTCGATGTTTACTTCGCTCATATCGTTGACGATAACTGCCACCCGTAACCCGTCGCGATTGGAAAGCACATGGTTCAATAGCGTGGTTTTGCCCGCCCCCAGAAAGCCAGATAGCACCGTCACTGGCAAACGTTTATCGCTTTGCATCATGACGAGTCATCTCCTAACGATTTCAAACTCTTGCCCAATGCAAAGCGAACTGCTGTGTGGCTAGGCACCTCGACTTTCTCGCCAGTGCGCGGATTGCGCGCCGATCTCGCCGCGCGCTTAACCGTCTTGAAGCTGCCAAAACCGGGGAAACGCACTTCGCCGCCCTCTTTCATCTGCTGGACGATGGTACTCTGAAATTCTCGTAGCACCGTTTCCACGTCCTCCTGAGGCATATCGAGCTTTTGCGCGATGGAGCGCGCCAAATCTTTGGCATTTGAAATTTTGTCGGGCATAATAAGTTCTTTTTAAGTGCCATTCAACCCTTCCACGCTAATCTAAACCCATAAAAATGAGCCGATTCTGGCTTCGTCAATGACACAACTCTCCTCTTAAATCTCTTTCTCTGTAATTTATTTTGAGAATGATGTATCATTATCGAAAGAGAATCAGCTTTCGTCAACCCACCAATGCGAGAAATGCAAATGATCCCATCCAAATCGCCTTCACTATCCACAAGTTATCCCCAGGGTATGGATAACTTGTGAATATCCCTGCGTCTATCGCCGCGACGTTAGGTATTGGCTTCGTTTTGGGCTTGCGCCATGCCCTCGACACCGACCACATCGTTGCTGTCGGCACTTTGGTCGCCCGCGAGCGATCTTTCTGGCGCTCGACCCAAATTGGCGCCATCTGGGGACTCGGCCACACCGTTACCCTTTTCGCAATGGGCCTACTTATCATCGGGTTTGGCCTCAGCATTCCCGAAAACGTTGGTCACTGGCTCGAATTATCTGTTGCCGCGATGCTAATTTTGCTCGGCGCGCGTACGCTATGGCTCTGGAAGCGCGGCGAAGGTCATATCTGCGCCCACGAACACAACGGGCACCGCCATGTTCACTTCCACAAATACGGCCAGCATCCCTGCGCCGATGCCCCGCCTACACCGTCAGGGCAGGGGAGACATTCCCAGTCCTTTCTGGTCGGCATGGTGCATGGCTTAAGTGGCAGCGCCGAATTGATGCTGTTGGTTTTAGCCACCATTCACCAGCCGCTATGGGCGCTCGTTTTCATCGCCATTTTCGGCGTCGGAATGATGGTCGCCATGTTCGCCCTCACGGCGATTTTTGCCCGTCTTCTTACTTTCACCGCCCGCTTTCAAAACGGATGGGCCTATGTCGATAGCGGCCTGCGAGTCTTCAGCGGCGTGGCCTCTGTAGCCTTCGGCTCATTCCTTCTGTGGCAGAGCTATAGAGGTTAATTTCCAGTGACTAAATTTTTGCTTCGGTTCATGGGTTGGTGGGCAACAATCAGTAGCCTTGCTGCTCTCGGCGGTGCCTGTCCCTGCTGCAATTCGGGCGTCTGCCCTCAGGGAATGGCCGTGTGGGGAATCCTCGGCGCCATCTGCGCCTGTTTCATGCGCTCCAAAACCCAACCCAATCTCCCCGACGAGCCGCACTTCGCGCGCCATGATTTCTCCTTCGAGCGACCCGTAAATGCCCCGCGCCAACTTCAAATTCAACGATATGAGCAAACGAAAAACTAATTCCACCCCACCGCGTGAAAGGCGCGTGTGGATGACATTGGCGGGCGACTTCAAAAAGAGCGGTGCCGCCCTTTTGCACCAACAATGTTGGTGCTTCGGCTTCGATATTCGCCGCATCGTCAATGGCGAACGCGCCAATTTACTGCTTGAAATGGGCTTCGAGCGCACGCCTCCACCCAACGGAAAATTAGGTGCCACCATGTATCAACGCCGCGAATCAAGCGGCGAGTTGGTGACGCTATGGGGCTTTGGCATGTGCTTCGGCGACCACAATGGAGGGGCCTTCATTTCGCGCTTTGCCTTCTGGCCGCGAATCGGACCCAGCGCTGCCCCCGAAGCCGCCTTTTCTCCTACTCACCTTGATGCCTTCCGCGCCCCACGTCGTCTCGAAGAGTGTCAGGCCGCTCTCGATTACTTCGGGCGAGCGCTTCATTGGCTGGCCGAATACGAGCGTGAAGTCGCCCAATTGGCGGGTGATTCGCACCGCAATGAGGCGCTACGCGCCTGGCACCATACTGTCTCCAAAAGTAACCAAACCGCCAATCGCTGGGATGAACTGGCTCTGCAAAGTTGCCAGGTTGCCCGCTTTTGGATGCGAGAAAATAACACAACTCGCGAACTTCCACGCGCATAAAATGCACGACTATAGCAACGCTATATAGCGTTGCTATAGGTAGGTGAAAAGTCCCCGATGCTTACTCACATCGGGGACTTTTTCTATTGCTTGTTGCTAATGCCACTAGGAGTTACACCGGAAGTGCCAACTCCATCGCTCTGTGCGAACCACCATCCGCCTACAGCGATGCAAGCAAGCGAGGCGATTTGCAGCGCCCGCGACCAACTCATGCCGCCGTACTGGGCGTTATGCGCGAACTTACGGTGCAGGTGCGAAAGCAGCGGCCAGATAATAACTCCCATGGCGATCTGTGTTGCTGCCACTCCCATTGTCCAAGCCACGACGCACACAACCAACGAGGTTTCCGGCAACCCCCACGCCAATACTGGTGCCGCTCCCGAAAGCCCATGCAGCAATCCGCCCACAGTCGCCAGTCCAACCAGCAGAGGAGCGCCCGCCGCGAATGAGGTGCCGCTTTCTTCCTGCCGTGCTTGCCACCAAGCCAGTGCCGCCACAGCCACAATCGAAATGATGGCTCCTATGGCTCCCAACGACGCCGAAAAAGAAACCCATCCGCCCAGCGCCAACGAGAAGGCCACGCCATGAGCCAGAGTGAATCCCGCTAACGCCACAATAAGCCGTCGCAGCGGCAACACCGAAGCCGCCAGGAACAGCGTCGCCAAAAACAGCAAGTGGTCGATACCACTCAGCGGATGCAGCGCCCCACTCCATGCGAAATTGGTGAGGTCGCCGCTAAAGGTGGGTAGGGTAGAGGCCAGCGGAAATTCGACCACCTTCATGCCGCGCACCACACGCGAATCGCCGCCCAGATAAACAATCGTCGCCGCCTTATCCAAATTCCCGAACAGCGTCGATGAAACGCTCAGTGGTGTCTTCGCCAGTTTGGCGGGCCGTTCGGCGCGTGCGAACACCTCGAAATGCTCGCTATTGGGATCGGAAGAATTCAGCTTCCAGAAACGCACGCTGCCCGCTTTGACGGGCAACACCTGTTCGTCCTGTTCGAAGAACACATGCGACTCGATGTAATGTGCCGCCTGCTTTTGCAGCGATACCGACGCCACCGACTCATTCGAGCTATGCCCGCCATGCCCCTCCTCGCGCGCCACAGCGTCGCGTAAATCGATTCCTGTTCCCACGACCCTCAGCGAAAGATAGTCGCGCCGCGCCGCAATCTCCACCTGCGAAGCCTCGGTCTGCTCCGAATGCCCCCACGCCATTTGTGTCTGAATGACCGGAAAAATCACCGATAACAGCACAGCGGCCCGCGCAACCCTCGAAAAAAAGTTAGTCATAAATCAACACGTCGCCAAATAATCACGGCTTTAATGATGTTGATTTTATTTTATCAATAAAGGGGGGCAATCACATCTGGAATCTCACACAGCAAACCACTCCATCATCAAATCAGGAGCGTTCTTCGCCAACCACTCGCGCAAAACCAAAGAAGCCTCAATGCGTTCATGCTGTGTTGGCTCGTGAATCTCTAACCAGTGAGCCACACATCTGTATCCGCTCCTTGGTGATTCGTACTTTATCCAATCAAATTTCCAATCTCCACGATTTCCCTCTGCCGTATAAATCCCCCAATTTCGCTCTTCGATTCGCTGATGGAGCTTTTTCCACTGTTTCCAACTCGAACCTGCATTATGTAAGTGTGGGCTGTGGTTTTCCAGGCGTTGCCCCTCTTCATCCCAGGCAAGAGCCAGAATAATCTTCTCATCGCGATACTCGACCTCATCCCAAATCGGAAGCAGTTTCATCGCAGCACCTACCACTCCCACCAATTCTTCAAAACTTCCCCGCTCCCAATGAACCCCGCGCAAGCCGCGCTCGTCATCGCTCAAATCACACCACGGCAAAACAGCTCTCACATCGCTTTGTGGGTTATGCCATTCCACCTCAAAATGACTTCGAATAGCGCTCGTCGGCGATTTCCACAAATTCAAATTCGCTTCACGAGGCCAGAAATAGACCCCATAGGATTCGCATGAGTCGAGCGGGAGCGCATACCCAAAATCAGGACGCCAAATAATTCGCCATTTTCTCTGACTTGCCTCGCGGGGATCATACATCTCAAACACACGCCAAATATACCCCTGACTCAGATGCGAGTAAGCAATTTGCTCAACCTTTTCCCATTCTTTCCCGACCTGTGCCCAGCCAAGGGGATAATCACCCCAAAACACCCCCCACCAATCCAACGGCGTATTCTTGGGCCGAAAATACACGAAATCCCCGTCCTTGAACAAATGAATCCACCTTTTTGCCTGTAGCGGCCTCGCCGTAAACCGATATAAAGGTTTTTTCGGGTCAAAAGGCATCATAGAAATCCTCACAACCAGTCCTTCATCAAATCGGGGGCATTCTTTTCCAACCAGTCACGCAAAACCAAAGAAGCCTCCATGCGCTCATGTTGTGTGGGTGGCTCTACTCCAATATCAATGTCTGACGCTTCGAATATATCAAGTGGAAGGGGGCCGTCCCACTTGGAGTTCCAGAAATAGCGACTATTTTTTCCTTTCCGAACAAAGGCACGATTAAAATCACAGATACGCTGTAGAACCCGATGTAAACGGGGTGAAAGCATCGCTTGAATTTGCCCTCGGTTATAAAAGATGGGATGAACATAGAGAGAAAAATTTTCTGTAGGGTCAATGGTTAAGTGCCCGGACTCGCAATTTTCCCAAAGTGTCGGCTCGCACCTGCACGCAGCATGAATAAGATGTTCTAGTTGTTCTAAATTACCTGTTTCCCAACGCAACACCTGACGAGAACGCTCATCGTATGTGAAGTCGCAGAATTGAAGCGCTTCTCTGACATCGCTCGTTGGGTCATACCATTCGCTCAGAAATTGGTTCTTGATGTAATGTGTTGGTGCCCTTAACAAATTACAGGGCCAGTTGTTTTGAGGACGAAAATAAGCCTCTCTCACTGCATCATTTGCGTATACAGGGTAGATTTTTCCAACCTCAGGATGCCAATAGATGCTCCACATCCGTTTTTCGCCCTCGCGTGGGTCAGGCAATACAAATTGGCGAAAAAATTTCCTGTTGTGTATGAATTGTTTTAATTTGCGTGGGGATCTACCTATCTTCATTTCCCCGGCATCGAACACTAGGCCCTCATTAAGTACACCCCACCAATCACTCGGCGCATGACTCGGACGAAAATAAACATGTTCTTCTTCTGCGTTGATGAAAAATTGAATCCGCCTTTTCGCATGAGGAAAGCGAAGTTTCAGCCCAAGTACAGGTTTTTTCGGGTCAAAGGGGAGCATAGGAAATCCATTTTCCTAAACTGCGCGACTCTAACTCATGCTGGAACTGAAATTTTTGCGGGCCAACCCCGATTTGGTAAAAACCCACCTTCAGAACAAGGGCATCAAAGATGGCGATGCTCTGGTCGATGATGTGTTGGCACTCGATGAGCGCCGCCGCACAGCGACTGCCGAAGTCGAAGAACTCAAGCGTCGTCGCAACGAAATCGCGCAAGGCGTCGGACGCGCCAAGAAAGCGGGCGAGAACGCCGATGAACTCATGGCGCAGGGCAAAGCCGTTGGCGACCAGATTAGCGCCATTGAAGGCAACTCGCGCGAACTTGACGAGCAACTGCAAGTCGCTTTGCTCGGTGTTCCCAACATTCACCACGAATCGGCGCCCATCGGTGCCACCGAAGACGAGAACGTCGAAGTGCGCAAATGGGGCGAACCCAAAAAGTTCGACTTCGAGCCTAAACCCCACTACGAACTCGGCGAAAAACTCGGCATCGTCGATTTCGAGCGCGCAACCAAAATCTCCGGTGCCCGCTTCTACGTCCTCAAGGGACTGGGCGCCAAATTAGAGCGCGCCCTCATCTCGTTCATGCTCGACGTGCAAACGCTCGAAAATGGCTATGAAGAGATGTTGCCGCCCGTCCTGGTGCGCTCCAGCGCGATGGAAGGCGCGGGCATCCTGCCCAAGTTCGCCGAAGACGCTTATAAGGTCGAAAACGACGACCTTTGGCTCATCCCCACCGCCGAAGTGCCTGTCACCGACTTCCACCGCGACGAAATCCTTGATGTCAAATCGCTGCCCATTCGCTACGCCGCCTATTCGCCTTGCTTCCGCTCCGAAGCGGGTAGCGCTGGACGCGACACGCGCGGCATGATTCGCGTTCACCAGTTCGATAAAGTCGAGTTGGTCTGGTTTGTCACCCCCGAACAGTCCTACGAAGCGCTCGAACAGCTGCGTTCGCACGCCGAATCCATTCTCGAAAAACTCGGCTTGCCCTACCGCACTATGGAACACGCCACGGGCGACCTCGGCTTCAAGGCCACCAAGTCCTACGATCCCGAAGTATGGTTCCCCTCGCAGGACACCTATCGCGAAATCTCTTCGTGTTCTAACTTCGAGTCGTTCCAGGCGCGCCGCTCCAACATCCGTTATCGTCCCGTCGATGAGAACGGCAAAGCGGGCAAACCCGAATTCATCCACACCCTCAACGGTTCAGGGCTGGCGGTCGGACGCACCTTCGCGGCGCTCATCGAAAACTACCAGAATGCCGATGGCTCCATCACCATTCCCGATGCCTTGAAGCCCTACATGGGTGGAATCGAGAAGATCGGCTAAAAGCCGAACCCCGCCGCGCGGCGAAGACGCAAACATAATGGTGTTTTCTTGTAAAACGCCGCGTCTTCGCCCCGCCCCGATTCGTTTACAAACTGATGCCTTTTACTCTGGCCGGACAACTCGCGCAACAGGTGCCAGTTGTTCAAGCGGATGCGCCGCTAGGCTTGGTTGCCGAAAATTTACGCGCTTCAAACGGAGGCGTAGTCGCAGTTCTCGACCGCGTTACGCCCGATAAAACCAGTAACAGCCAACGCGATGCTCGCATCATCGGCATTGTCACTCAGGAAGATTTGGCGCGCGCCACTCAGCGCATCTTCGGGCCAGTCCTCGAACCTGTGGCGCTCAACGGTCACGCTAACACTGGTGTCGTCGAACTCCCCGAACTTGGCGTCGAGCCGTCCTCGCCCATTGGCATCACCAAGACACCGCAATCGCCGCGCGAAACGCTGCAAGAAATGCGCGCCCGCGACATCATGCAGCCCGAAGTGCCGTTCGTGCCCGCGCAATTCTCCCTCGCGAACGCATTGCTCACTTTCGACCGTGCTGGATTGGGGGCATTGCCCGTTCTCGATGAATCCAACCGCTACATGGGCATGATTTCGCGCGCCGATGTCATCTCAGCATTGGCGGGCTATGTGCGGCCACCTGTCGTCGGCGGCATGGCGACCCCATTAGGGGTTTGGCTCACCGAAGGCGTGTTGACTGGCGGCGCTCCGTCCATTGGCCTGTTCCTTTCCGGCCTCACGATTTCGTCCTACTTCTTTATCGCGCAACTGGCCGTCTATTTCGTAGCCCGCACCATCGAGCCGCAATGGGGCGCCCTTGCCCTTTCTGGTCGTCTTGGTCTCACCTACGACGCGACTAACCTGCTCAACACTGTTTTCGCAGCGCTGCATACCCTGTTCTTGCTGTTGCTGTTCCGCTTCACGCCCCTGGCGGGCATCCATGCGGCAGAGCATCAAACCGTCCACGCCATCGAACGCGGTTTGCCTCTCACTGTCGAGAACGTATCTAAAATGCCGCGCGCCCATCCACGCTGCGGTACCAATCTGATGGCCATTGCCGCCATCATAACGGCCATTGCCACCCATTTGCCGTCCTTGAGTCCCGGTTGGATTCTGCTCCTGCTGGGCGCCGTCTTCTTCGCATGGCGCTCTTTTGGTGATGCCATACAGGTGATGTTCACCACCCGTCCGGCCTCGAAAAAGCAGCTCGAATCTGGCATCAAGGCGGCTAATGAGTTGATGGAGGCTTATCAGGCACAACCGTTCGCTGTATCACGCTCGCCCCTTAAG
Source organism: bacterium (assembly GCA_004172935.1). Lineage (GTDB taxonomy): Bacteria > Armatimonadota > Abditibacteriia > Abditibacteriales > Abditibacteriaceae > Abditibacterium. The sequence goes on from SDZD01000007.1 coordinate 61,979, forward strand.
ATTCTCAATCGCGGTATGATGTGGGCATTGGCGGGTTCGTTGACGGGAATGCTACTCTTTGGTGGTCTCCTCGAATTGGCGGCTTATTATTTGAGTCAATGACACGCTCCGCTTTGCGCGCGCTTTTTGCACAGCTTCTTGATGCGCCCGGAGTCATTATCACTGTTTCGCCCGATGCCAACTGGGGCGAGTTCACTTCGAACTTCCCGTTGCAAAGTGCGAAGGCGCGCGGGCAAAGTGCCGAAGAAATTGGTCAAACTGCGCGCGAACGGCTCGGCTCTCACTGGCCGGGCCGCATTGGTTTGGAACGAGGGCGACTGCAATTTTTTATGAGCGACGAACATTTTCTCCTCGAACTGGAACGTGCCACGCGCGAAGGAGCGCACTATGGCGCGTCGAACTCCTTAAGTGGGCAGCGGTATCTGGTCGAATACGTGTCTAGCGACCCAACTGGCCCACTACCCTTGGGCGCCGGACGACACGCCGCGTGGGGCGAAGCACTTTGCCGTTTGCTCGAATACGCGGGAGCGCGTGTGTCGCGCGAGTTTTATCTCAACGACCAGACCACAAGCTCCAAACTGCGTTCTCTGGGCGAATGGGTTGTTAACGCCTACAGCGGAGCTTTCGGCCAGAACACCGGCCCCAGCGACGCCTTCAGCCGTACGCTGGGCGGCGAACTGGCCCGCCGCGATGGCGCCAAATGGCTCCAATCCGCGCCCGATGAGCGCATCGAAGCCGCGACTACATTCGCTCTGGAACGCGCCGTCGAATCTCAGCGTGCCTCTCTGGAGCGCTTCGGAACTCGCTTCGATTCCTGGGTCAAAGAAAGCGACCTTGAGCGCGATGGACACATCTCTCGTGCCTTCGCATTGTTGGCCGAACGCGGCCTCACCTACGAACTTGATGGTGCCCTCTGGCTTCGCACTACTCAATTCGGCGACGACGCTGACCGTGTGCTGCGCCGTGCCAGTGGCCGCGCCACCTACTTCGCTGGCGATGTCGCTTACCACATTTGGAAGGCCGAACGCGGCTTCGACCGCATCTTCAATGTGTGGGGTGTCGGACACAAAACCTACATCGCGCGCACCAAAGCGGCCCTGCTCGCCGCCGGACTCGATGCCGATAAATTCGAGTTCCTCACCGTCGAAGAAGCCGCTCTTGAGCGCGATGGTGTTCCCATTCGCCTTGGTCTGGGCGGTGGCCCACTGGTTTTGGATGAAGAAGTCGAAGAAATCGGCGCCGATGCCCTGCATTGGTTCTTCACCGCCAAGCCCGCTGCTAAAACCGCAGTAGTCGATCTCGAAATCGCCACCCGCGACGACGAATCGAATCCTGCCTACGCCGCGCAGCTTCTGCCCTCGCGCTTGGCTACCATGCGCCGTCAACTCGAAGGGCGCCTATCCGTCTCGCCAGAGGCCGAGCAGGGCGACTGGAACGCGGGCGAACGCGAACTGGCCCGCCTCGTGGCCCTGTGGCCCGATACCGTCGAAAGCGCCGCTACCGAGCGCGCTCCCGAAAAAATCGCCGACTTCGTCTCACAGTTAGCCCGTGCCACCCGCGAACTCAGCCGCAACACCGCGCCTTCACTGGCACCAACCTCGCGCCGCCTCGAATTGCTGCGCGCCAGCGGCAACGTCGCCGCCAGCGCCCTCAAAATCCTCGGCGTCGATGCCAACGAGCGCTTCTAAACCTCGAATCAAGACCAGAAAGCGCGCATGGAAATTTTCCATGCGCGCTTTTTCATTCCTCCAACCGTTAGAGCTGTTTTCAATTGAGATAATTGTGCCGCCCTAGTCAATTCCAGGCGGTTTGAGGGCAATACCTATTGAGCTATTTAATTCTGGTATCCGAACTTGCAACTCTTGTAGAACAGCTATTTCTCCTGTTGTCAGTGGTTGTAACAACCTGATAGATCGAGCAGCGTTATTCGCCAATCGAGTGCGAATATGGTCAGGTGTGGTTGCGTTAGCGGTCCAATCGGGATGATTTTCTATTTGAGCGAGCAAATAATCCCAGATTCTCTGACGAGGGATGAGGTGGTCTGCTCCAAGTTGAGCCACGCTATACATAATTTCAGCCCGTGTATTTGCAGGTATTTGGGCATTATCTACTGCCAATTTGAGCCAGGAAAACAACTGTTCGCTCGCTATAATGGGTTTGTAAAATTCCTTCTTCTCTATGGCTGATTGGTAGCGTCTGCCCTCCTCATGACACAATGCGTGCAGTTGACTCTGCACTTCAAAACCATCTCGGTACTGATATTGAGCGGGAGAAGTCACAATGCGTTGCCACAAACTCAAACGCTGTGGCGTTTCATCCCATCGAATTTTGCCTTGACTATCCCAGGTGTGGAGCGCTACTTCAAGGGCGAGCAGCCCCGCAACTGGAACGCTCGGTGCCTCAGTTAGATTAAATAGAAATTGGGGTATTTCACCTTCTGTTCGTCCGGCGAGCGTCGCAATGGCCCACAGACACAGAAGCGGTGTGGGAGATTGAGCGTAATCTTGCAATAAGCGAATTTGTGTGGCCGGCTCGAATTTGGCAATGCGTTCGATGGCTTGGGCATGGGCTATGGCCTCCGCATAGGTCGAGTAATCTCTGCCTATGATTTCCCAGGGCATAGGATGGTACTGTCCCACCGGCAAATTGAAAGCGTAGGCGGCAGAAATTCTGTTGCTCAAGAAAATGAATGTTGGTTCAACTTTATTCTCATTCAATCGAACTGCCCACAACGCTTCTTCATTGATAGTGGGAGTAAATAGAGCATAAGGGGCACCTCCTGGCAGTGAATCGAATCCCGTAAATACATTCTTCCACGTAAATACCTGATTTTCGAGCGAAGGCTCTCCATTGAACACGTAGTCAATTTGCCAGGTCGCCTCTTTTTTCTCGTCGTTAGTCAGGGAGATGCATTTGGCCTGAACCAACCAAATACCCTGTCGCGATTCTTCTAGAACCGAGTTAATGGCCTGTTCCTTTGGAGCGAATTGTCCCTTGTTCTGCTGTGCGTAAGCATTGGAAGAACTGGAAATTATCAGCAACATAGTGCTGGCAAGGAGAGTTATGCGGTGAGAGAGTCGCATCGTTTATAACTCAGACCATAGTAACTGGGAGGAGTTTTCTACAGTTGTACCGAGTTAGGAGCGCAGAAAATGCTCTAAAACTGAATAGTGTTTCCCTGAAACCATTCGGATAGGGCGTTTCTGCCCTCGAATGAGGTCTTTCTCAACTGTTGCCATCAAAATTGAAAAGCTGCGCCCATTTTCATAGCCATATCTGCTAAACAGCACGCTTCATGAAAATCAATCAGGTTGCCGCCCAGTTGTACACGCTGCGCGACCAGTGCAAAACGCCCGATGACATCGCTCGTTCGCTCGAAAAAGTGGCGGCTATGGGTTATCAGTCGGTCCAGGTGTCCGGCCTCGGTCCTATCGAAAACTCCGCTTTGCTTCAACTCGCCAAAGATAACGGCCTTACCATCTGTGCAACCCACGAAAGCATCGACGCCATTCTCAAAACGCCTGAGCAAGTCATTGAAAAACTGCGCGCCCTCGATTGCCAGCACACCGCCATTGGCTACCCATCCGGCGTCGATCTCGGTTCGCTCGATAGCGTGCTGGAATTTGCCCGCAGCTTCGAGGAATCGGCCCAGAAATTCGTTGCGGCAGGTATGACGGCCTCGCACCACAACCATCAGCACGAGTTCCGCAAAATCGACGGTAAACCCGTGTTGCAACACATCCTCGACAACACCACAAACGTCACCCTCGAACTCGACACCTACTGGGTTCAATATGGCGGCGCTTCGCCCGTCGAGTGGAACCACATCGCCAAAGGCCGTATGCCGCTGTTGCACCTCAAGGACTACATGGTCAACGACAAAAGCGCTCCGCAATTCGCTGAAATCGGCAACGGCAACCTGCCCTGGCCCCAAATCATCGCGTCCGCCGAAGAATCGGGCTGCACATGGTTCATCGTCGAGCAAGACACCACCCCCGGCGATCCATTCGACTCGCTGAAGATGTCGTTCGACTACATCAAAGCCAACCTCGTCGCATAAACACCAATCAAAACAGCAATGGCGCAGAGAAACGTGATTTTCTTTGCGCCATGCTATTTCCCCGTTTATTTTGCCTTCTGCCAAACTAAAGGTGTGCCCCGCTTTTGGAAGCCCCTGTCGTCGTTACTCATTGGCGGCGGCGTTATCTTGGCCCTCTGGCCTTTCGGACAAACCTTATATGGCAAATGGAGTCAGCGCTCCCTCGCCGCCGAGTTTCAAAAAGAAGAAGCGGCGGCTATGCGCGTTCACAAGCCAAAGTCCAAACCTGTCCAGGTCGCCGCGCCCCGCAAAGCAAACATCGCCCCTTGGCCGCTCACCAAAATCACTATCCCCGACATCGACCTCGATGCCTATGTCGTGCAGGGCTGGGATAATGTCAGCTTGCGTCGTGGCCCCGGCCACTATGAGAACTCGTCAGCCCTTGGCGAAGGCAACTGCGTCATTGCGGGCCACCGCAATGTCTACGGCTCGCCCTTTGCCAATCTCGACCGTTTGCTCCCCGGTGCCAGCATCATCCTCGAAAACAAAAACGGCTCCTTTAACTATGTGGTCGATTCGACCACGGCAGTCTCCGCCAGCGATTGGAGTGTCACTAAACAGCCCCCGGCAGGCTCACCGGCTTCCCTCACCCTCATGACCTGCACCATCCCCCACACTCCCAGCCGCGTCATCGTCAAAGCTTATTTGAGCCAATGAAACCACTTCTCCTTCTCTCAGTTCTTGCTATGGCAACCATTGTAAACGCAGCTCCCGTCCGTAAGAAAGTCACCTGGGAATATGCGACCCTCGATTTGAGCGCTACCCGCCAAATTAGCCAAAACCCCGTTAAGTACGAATACGGAGCCGAGTTGTTTCTGCCCGGCGGTAAGGTTGTTTTTCTGAAATCTGAACAACCAAATACCTCCAAATACAACACCTTTTTGTTGAATCGGTTGGGGGCGCAAGGTTGGGAATTAGCCGCAGTTCCAGCGGGCGGGCAGGAATACATCTTCAAACGCGAAAAATAAAAAAGGCCGCTTCGATTGAAGCGGCCTTTTTTGTGTTCTATTGGGGTGTTTAAAATTCGCGATCCGAGAACACGAGGTAGCCGATAACCATCAGCACACCAACATAAATCAGACCCGAACTCCACGCTTTCCATACCTGAGCGACAGAAATCGTGCTGTCCGTCACCATGCTCTGACGCACGTCGAAGTGGTCCATGCGGGGCAGGGCGTAGTACAGCACTTTAACCAGGTTTTGCATTGGGCCAGACAGGTGGCGACCCGCTTCGCCTTCGTGGTCGTGTCCGTCGCCGCCCAGCGTGTTCCAGTAGGACGACATCTGACCGCCGAAGTAAGCCAGGAAGTTGAATGTGATCGCCGTGATTGGGGTAACGACCAGCGAGAGCAGCATCGAAAGCGAACCCAATACGACCAACTGACCGTAGTTGAGAACCAGCGCTTTGAACAGCTGCATCATCTGGAAGCCAAGCGTGGCGGTGGGAGCCGAAGCCGTTCCAACAGTCCAAGCGCTAGAGCCGTTCTTTTGCAGGTTGAACACAAGGTAAACCGACAAAAATACGCCGCCCATAACGACCATACAGAACAACAGCGTCAGGCAAAGGCCGAGGAATTTGCCGACAAGATACTCCAGGCGGTTAACCGGCTTGCTCAAGATCGTGAAAATCGTGCGGCGCTCGATTTCGGGTGGGATAAGGGTGACGCCCAAAAAGATGGAAATCAGCACTGTCATCGCGATGATGAAGCCCGTGCCAAAGTCCTGCAGGAAGCGTTGCTCTTCGCCCAACTGCACGAAGGTTAACGAACCGGAACACAGCAGCACAACGACCGAAAAGCCAAGGAAGCCAAGAACCCAGCGGCGGCGCAGCGCCTCTGTGAACGAAGTGATGGCAATGGTTCCGGCTGTCGGTGTCGCAAACCATGTCAGACCAGCCAGCACGATAAAGCCGACATAGTCGCTGACAGTACGCCCGCCCGTATCCATGCCTCCAGGCTGCGGTATCCAGCCCCTGAGATGATAAAAAGCCGCGAAAGCGAGGATCAGTAACAACACGAAGCCTTGCCCCATTCGCCATTTTGCGGGAATGGGCAATGTCTGTGTTTCCGACGAGGGCGCTTTACGCGGAGAGCGCACTACATTCGTCGGTAAAGAAGGATTAGCAGCCATAAATGCATTTCTTCTGTGTGGGCACGAAACGCCCTTTCACAAAAGCAAATAATGAACTCCCAGAGTTTGACGTGTCACTCGCACAGAAGCCTTGAAAATGTACCAAAGAATCGCAAATTTGCTTTAAACAAATGGAGATTTTAGAAAAGATGTCAAGGAGTTACAGAGTAGAATCTCGAATAGCGAGACATGCCTCAACACCAACTTCCCCTCACATATAAACCGTTGTGTCAATTGGGCTTTTCTGCGGCGATTTTTACTCGAAGTCCAGAGCTTTTCTCATCAGCACGTTGTGAGACTGAAAACTCATTCGCTCGTACAGTCGTTGCGCTCCGGTGTTGTGCGTCGCGACTGCCAGGCCAATGGCACTGTAGCCCTGCTCGCGGGCATGATTTTCGGCGTGTTCGATCAGTTTCTGACCGACCCCGCAGCCCCGGTGTTCGGGTAAAACGGTGACGTTGTAAATCCAGCCCTCCTGCTCACCTGTGATGTGATTACGTCGTGGCCCAAACCACAGCAATCCCATCTTCTGGTTGGTATGAAGGTCGAAGGCGATGAAGAAGATGTGTCCATCCTCATCCAGCAGAATTTCGTGCGTCTCCAGTAGGCGGGCACGCAACTCCTCGCGCGCAATCCCCCGAAAATCGGGCGGCAAACTTTCGATGGTTGTTTCTTCTTCCACATGGAAGAAAAAGTCGGCGTCATCGTCGGTACCGATGCGAATCGCCATTTCGTACTCCTCGCACGGAGAGCGTCTGGGAGCAGAAGTCATAGTACGTCAGTTTGGGGGGCTTGCAAACGCCATTTCAATGGCAGGAATGGTCGGAACACTTACGGCATGAACGGCACAACACCTGATTCAGCATGTGAGCGCCCATCATGGTGAAGCCACCCAGCACCATTAGCACCGGACCCCATGCGCCGAACTGATGGTCATGGAAAATGCGCCCTGCCACCAACAGCGCCAAGGCGATGCCCAGCAACGCGAATACGCGCCGCGAACGATGTTCCCGAAAGCCCGCGCACAGCGAAAGAGTGCCAAGGGTGGCCGACAATCCCAATAGTCCCCATTCGACGGGTTCGCTCGCCAAAAACGAGAGTCCCAACAACGGCAATATTGTGACGATGAAGGGCATAAGCGCACAATGAATGGCGCACAAAAACGACGCGGTTGCTCCTGCACGGTCGAGCTTATCGACCGTCTTTTCGTCGTTCTCCCTTACATCGAGACTTCTAACTAATGAAAACATCGTCTATACCAGTGACCTCTGCCCCGTTAGCGCCACTAATAGCGCGTTTTTGTCCAAATTTGGCCCAATAAAGACCATTTCCGTAGGAGGAACCGCGTTCAAGTAACGAGGCTCGAACTCTTCGAGCGAAAATTGTGTTTTGCCGACGCCGACATACTGCGCCAGAAACAGCCCACTCTCGCCCTCAACTTTCAAAAATCCCTTAGCGCGCCACACTCCCTCATCCATATTCAGGAATGCCGCTTCCAACTGCTCGCGAGGTATGGGCCGCGAAAGCGGCAACACCAGCGTCTGAGCGTCGTCATGAGCGGCCTTGCCAGCATTAGGAGCTTCCAGAGCGTCATCGCCCCCAATGCGCTCCCAAATCGGACTCAAGTCGATAGCGCCGCCCTTGGCGAAGAAAATCGAGCCGCGCTCATTGATCTCTCGCACCAATCGTTCCAGCGTTGCTTTGCCGCTCTCGATGTTATCGCCGCGCAAGAACTGATCGGTCTTGTTCACGATAACTTGGTCGGCAAGCGCAATCTGGCGCGTCCACAAGGCACTCGCCCTATCTGAGCGCGAATTTAGTTCCGGCACCAGTGCCGCTTCCACCAGCGAAACCATCGAAGCAACGCGCGTTAGCGGCAGCAGAGCCGCCACCGTCAGCCCATCAAGGGCCACCAGCGGGTCGGCCATGCCCGATAGTTCAAGCACTACGAAATCTGGCTGCTGTTCGCGAGGCAGTTGCCCCAGTTCCAGCATCGTCCAGATCATTTCGTCCTGTGATGAACAGCACGCGCATCCGCCCGCCAGTTCGCCCAGCATCTGCGCGCCCGACGATTCCAAAATCGCTCCGTCCACATTCGCTACGCCCCACTCGTTGATAACCACGCCCGCCTTCAAGCCGTGCTCTTTGGCTTGCAGCAGAAGATGACGTAAAAACGTTGTCTTCCCCGCGCCTAAAAAGCCGGTAACGAGAACAATGGGCAATAGTGGTTTCGACATGAAAAGCTAAATGAATTTTGTAGGCGCGATTCCCCTCCTTTTCAAGGAGGGGGTAGGAGTGGTTTAGACCAGGCACTTACGGAAGCCTTCATTCAAGGCTTCGCGGTCGAGGTTACGACCAATGAAAATCAGACGGTTCTTCTTTTCTTCGCCTAACTTCCACGGGCGATCTGGTTCACCATCGAACATCATATGCACGCCTTGAAACACGAAGCGAACGGGTTGTCCTTTGAGTGCTAAAACTCCCTTCATGCGGAAGATGTCCTCGCCCTTGAACTGAAGCAACTCGCCGAGCCACTGGTTCAAGCGATTCGGGTCGCACTGTCCAACCACTTCGATGCCCACTGATGTCACCGTTTCATCATGGTGATGATGGTGGTGTTCTTCATGGGCGTGATCGTGGTCGTGGTTGCAATCCGGGCCGCACTCATGATCGTGTTCGTGGTCATGATGTTCATGAGCCGCTTCCAACGGAATGATCTCGAATTTGTCGCTTGGGTTGAACGATTTCAGGTTGACCAATTCTGCGATGGGTACATCGGCTTTGGTGGCGCGAATGATTTTGCACAGCGCGTTGATTTTGCGAATGCGAACTTCCAGCGCGTCCAAATCTTCTGGCGCGACCAAATCCGACTTGTTCAAAATCAGCACGTCTGCGAAAGCGATCTGCTCCGCCGCTTCGGGGGCATCGCCCAGATGAAGCGCGATATGCTTGGCATCAACGAGCGTGATGATGGCGTCGATACGGTAGGCATCGGCGATTTTGTCGTCCAGAAAGAACGTCTGAGCCACTGGGCCTGGGTCGGCCAATCCAGTTGTCTCGATCAAAATTTTGTCGAACTTCTGGCGACGCTTGGAAAGGTCGTTCAAAGTGCGAATCAAATCGCCACGAACGGTGCAGCACAAGCAACCGTTGTTCATCTCGAAGATTTCTTCCTCGACGCCGACAACAAGCTCGTTGTCAATCGAAATCTCGCCGAATTCGTTTTCGATAACGGCGATACGTTCGCCGTGCTTTTCTTTTAAGATACGGTTCAAGAGCGTGGTTTTACCCGCGCCCAAAAATCCTGTTAAAACCGTCACCGGCACGCGCCGATCAACGGGCGCCATTTTCACTCCAAGCATAGGTCTGTCCTTCTTCTTATTGAAATCTCTTTCTCAAGTCGATAAAAAAAGAACGCCGGACGACTAGAAGGCGTTCCGGCGTGGGTCAGAATTTTTAATAAATCCGCCTATTAGCGCTCTTCTTTGAAAGAAACGTGCTTGCGAACGACGGGGTCGTATTTCTTCAATTCCATACGGCCGGTTGTGTTCTTGCGGTTTTTGGTTGTGTAATAACGGTAATCGCTCTCGCTCGAGCGCAATTTGACGATAACGGTGTTGCCCTTCTTTGCCATGATAATCCTGCTGAATTTAGCCTTTAAATGATACCAAGCTTGCCGAATTAATTCAACTTCGGTGCGCAATCGGGGCACAAGCCGTATAAGGTTAGCTCGTGATCTTCCACTACGAACCCTCCACCGAGTACCGTATTGCGCGGTAATTGCAGCGGACAAACATGTAAGTCGAACACGTGTTGACACTCCCGACACTGGAAATGTTCGTGGTGCCCCTGGTGCGCCGCCTCGAAACGCGATTCGCCCGAAGGCAAAATCACGCTTTGAATCTGTTCCCCTTCTTGCAGCAACTTCAGCGTGCGATAAATTGTGGCTAAACCAATCGCCGCATGTTCGCGGCGCGCGCGTTCGTGAATCTCAGGAACCGAAAGCGGCCCATCCGCTTCAGCGATAACGCGCAGAATAGCATCGCGTTGGCGGGTTTGACGTTGCCCCAGTGGGGGAGAAGAATGGTCGGACATATAATCCCAGTTAACTATTAGAGGCGATTTTGGGCCTTCGCGTTCCTAAACGCCCCCCTCCATAACCCAAAGGAAGTGCATACAGCGCTCCCACCAACTCAAATGGCGTGTGAAAACCGCGCCACACCATGAAAATTCCATACAATATGAGATAAGTCACAGTCGCCGGAATAAAACGCCGGCTTAACGCCCAATAAGCGCCCGCTAAAGCCAGCGCCACAGCAAAGTGTGTCGAAGGGAAATCCTCGCCCGCCCAGCGCAAATGCTGCACGATTTTAGAAATCTGCTGCGCCACCCCCACCGAGAGGCCCACGCATATAACCCACAGCAGCGCCGATTTTTTCAACTCGCGCACCGCGCACACAATTAAGGCAATCGCAAAAATCGGATTAAAAAAGTGGGAGAGTTGCTGAATTTGGTGCGCGTTCATGCCATCAAAGGTTTAACCCCTCCGCCAACTACCGCGCCAAAACCAAGGCACAAAAAGTCAAGCAACCACTCGCCGCACAAAAAATAACCCGCCAGAAATAAATCTGACGGGCTGCTGCTAAGGAAAATTCGGCTCGATTAGCGAGAAAGCACAGCTCCTAAAATCGCTCCAACAACTCCCGCGCCGATGATTTTCGCGGTATCGTTGCCATTGCTTTTCTTGTTGTTGCGATTCCGGTCGTTGTCGCGGCGTGGGTCGAAACGGTTGTTGTCATTGCGACGAGGATCGAAGCGATTATCGTTGCGGTTGTTCTGGTAACGAGCCTGATTGGAACGAGCATCGAAACGATTGTTGTCGTTACGCGAGTTGTTGTTCCAGTTCGGAGCGTTGTAACCCTTTTGCTGAACAGGAGCGCGGTAAGCTGGAGCCGCTTGTACAGCAGAAGTCGAAGTCAATCCCAATGCGGGAGCAACGGTGAGTGCCGCTACGATGGCGGCTTTCTTGATGTTGAGTGTTTTCATGGTACGTCCTCATAGACCCCACCCTCAGCCCCATTGTTGATAAGGAACTCTCCCGTTTACCCGAAGATACCCGTCCCCAATCTCTATTAATCTTCAGTTCTCTAAAGCCTCTCAACTATCCAAACTGACAGGCAATGACTGACATTCACGCCGAACACCGTTGTAGTTGGGCCAACTCCGATTCCTTGATGCGCTCCTACCACGACGAAGAGTGGGGTGTCCCCGAACGCGATTCGCGCGCCCTGTGGGAAAAACTCATGCTCGACGGTTTTCAGGCTGGTTTGGCCTGGATTACCATCCTCCGTAAGCGTGATACCTTCCGTGAGGCCTTCGCCAACTTCGACCCAGAGAAGGTTGCCCGCTTCGATGAATCTGATATTCTCCGTCTCCTCGAAAACCCCGGCATCATCCGCTCACGCGCCAAAATCCAGTCCACCATCAAAGGCGCCCAAATTTTTTGCGACATGGCCGATAAAGGCGAAGATTTCAGCGATTATTGCTGGTCATTCACCGATGGCAAGGTCATCAAGAACGACGGCAAAATCTTCGTCGCCTCCTCCCCGCTCTCCGAACAAATTTCCAAAGACCTAAAAAAGCGCGGCTTCAAATTCGTTGGCCCAGTAATCGTCTACGCATGGATGCAAGCCGTCGGTATAGTCAACGACCACGCCGACTGTTGCTTCCGCCGCGACGAGGTGTGAAATTGTTGAAGCTCCTTTTTGTTGGCGGCGATTTTATATCGCCTATCATCCAGCGCTCTCCTTTCCAAATAACAAAAACCCCGCGCCCTCGATTGAGGGCGCGGGGTTTTCAGCATTAGTTCCGTTTACTGAACGGGCAAGAACGCGGGCGAGAAGTTGTCGCTCGTATTGTCCGACGTTATTTGGGTCTGAGTCGAGAATGGCGACGGCGAAGAGAACACTTGACGACGCGAGGCCGCGCCACTGGCCGCATCGAAGAACAATGTCTGCGAGTCGCGGCTCCAGGCGCTTCCACCGTTGCTTGTGCCACCCGAAGGCGCAGTTCCCTGTAGGGCGCCTGTCGCAACGTTGTAAATGCGAATCGGAGCCGCCGAGGTGTTTGCTGCCGAAAACGCGATGCGAGTGCCATCGGGTGACAGTGCCAAATCGAAGATCGAGTTCGTTGGAGTGCTGTCGCTAATACGTTTGATGAGCGTGCCAGTCGAAGTGCGAAGCGTAATCGGGCTGGCTGCTTGGTTCAAAGCGACATAAGCAAGGTTGCCATTACGGTCGACCGAAGGATAAGCCGAAGCCTCGGCCACCACCTGTTGCTGATTGGAGCCGGTATTGCCGATGGCGCCATTCATGCGCCAGATGTGCGGCACGCCGTCCACTGGTTGGCCGTTCTCATCGACACCGCCACGGGTCGATGTCCAGTAGATATATTGGCCGTTGGGCGAGAACACTGGGTTGTAGTCATCGGGACGACCAGCAGGCGTCGTGTCGTCCGTGAGCTTCTGGTAGCCGCTGCCATTGGCGTTGATAACCGCGATCTCAATGTTGTTGGTGCCGCCTGCTTCGTTCGATTCACCGATCTGGAACACAAGGCGAGCGCCATCATTCGAAACCGAAGGTTTGTCGATTGGCTGGTTAAGCGCTGTCAAACGCACCACGTTAGAGCCATCAATGTTCGACTTGTATAGGTCGGAGTTATCCGAAGCCGGATTAGCGCGATTCGAGACGAACGCGACTTGGTTGGCCGTAACGGGCGTTCCGCCCGTTCCTGGGATTGTCGTCGCGGTTGGAGTGACCGTTCCAGTGGGGGTGCCAATTGGGGTAGCTGTCGGCACTGTGGCGCCGCCGCCGCCACCTCCGCAACCGGCCAGGAAGAGCGAGAATGCTCCCAACATCGAGGACGCAAAGCCGCGTCGCACAAGGGTCGTCATAGCGCGGGGCATTTTAACATGAAAAAAAACACATTGTCACCCGAATCTGCCATCACTACACCCAAATTCTCCTTCTAATCTCGTCTACACCAAAACATCCATTTTTCTAACCAAATACTTGTTTGCGTTGGCAAATCATGACAACAATACTCGGAAATCACTGCCAGCTTAGAAGAAACTAAGACAGTGCAGTACGAAGATAATGCCCCGGAAATGACCCGCCGCGCTTTCGCGGCCCTCAATGCGGGCGACTTGGAAAGCGCGCAAACCTTGGCTCTGCGTCTGCGCGACCTCGCCTATTCGTCCCACTTCGAGCTTCAGGCTCTCATTCATCTCGATAAAGGCGAAATCCAGCAAGCCATTGATGTTCTGCGCGAAGGCGTCGAAAACGCCCCCGATATTTGGCTGCTCTGGCAATTGCTTGGCAACTGCCTCTCCGACAACAACGAGTTCGAAGAATCTATGGATTGCTATAACCGCGCCCTCGAACTCGATTTAGATGAAGAAGACCGCGCCTCCGTCATCTACAACCAGGCCACCGTACTAAGCCGCTTAGGGCGCGAAGAGGAAGCGCTCGCTCTCCTCGACCCGCTCGCCGAACAAGACCTCGCCGATTACCCGTTTCTCCAACTTAATGTCGAAGTCCTACGCCTCGATATTTGGTCCACCTCCGACCGCTGCGACGATGTGGCGTTGCAAGCCTCCCGCATCGAAGGGGTGCTGCGCTCAGTCGAACGCGAACCCGAAGATGACTTCCGCGCCCTCTCGCATGTCTGGTCGCGCGGCGCTTTTACCCTCATCCGCTGCGGCTTCACCCAACGTGCGCAAGCGTGGGCGAAAGAATCGCTCGAAATCTACGTCGCCAATTCACAGGCTCTCGATATTCTTCGCCTCTCCAATCCCGATGCTCCCCTCGCAAAGCGCCACTTCCACGTGCTTCTCGAAGGCATTGAAGATAGTTATGAAGGTATCGAAGAAAGCCAGGGGTTCTTCATCTCCTATCTGGTGGTCGCCCGCGACGCCAACGAAGCCCAATCACTCGCTCTGGCAATGGAAACCCCTCGCCACCAAACGAAACCCAAAGTCAGCGAATGCAAATTCATCGACAAATGCGACAAAACCCCCATCGGCGTCTACGAAGTAGGCCCCTACAGCTGTTTCCCCCCCGATTCTGAAGACGAATAAAAGCTGTTCCCCGCTTCGCGTGCATCGCGCTTCTTAATGTTCGCGAAGCGACTTATTCCCCCAATGTTTTGACCAGAGGAACTATCGCCCCCGTTGCCGATACAAAATTCCTCTGGCAACGCTGTAAAGCGCCTCGCCATCCGGTGCCGCCGCAACCATCGAAGCCCCCGGCACGACGGGCAAACGACTTTGTAAAGTTCCCGTCTTCAAATCACGCACTTCCCATGTATTGCCTTTGTTGATGCGAACAAAAATCGTCTGCTCATCATCGCAAATCGCCCAGTCGTTCACATCATTGTGACTATTATCGAAAACCCACAGGGATTTCCCTGTGGCCACATCCACCACTCTCATTTGCGAGGGACTGCTGGGACGCTCAAACAGTGCATATTTTCCGTAAGGTGATAAATGAATCGACTCGAAAAAGCGAAACCCCTGAAAAGCTACTCGCTTCGTAATTTTGCCCGTGTTCGTATCACCAACAAAAAACGTCTCCAGATCGCAACGAACGAATGTGTGTCCATCCCTCGAAAGAGCAATCGGCCATGAGGAAACCTCATCTCCAAGCCGAATACTTCTTTCTAAACGAGTTGTTTGGAGATTCCACCTGTAAACCCGCCCTTTAAACAAAAATAAAACCTGATTCTCGCGAGGAAAAACACGAAATAGCGCAGGGGTTCTCTCATATGGCGAAAATTCAGCCAGATCAAACGAAAATCGTCGCTTCGGCACATCGGTTTCGACATACCCTCTATGTTGGCTCTTGTCCCAATACAAACTCCACACGCTTTCCCCTGCCAGCCCCGCAATGCGCTCCTCCGCGAAACGACGCGGCTGAACTTTCCCACTGCGTGTATCAAATGCCACCAACGACGGCGAGGTTATGAAGCGCTCCGTAAGCAAGACACGCTTATTCGAAGCCAACAAAATTGAGTTGCCATCAGTCGGCGTACCAACCCTGCCCATAGCCACCGGACGCCAACTCGCCGCCACCCGCATCAGCCAGCCCAAACCGATGAGGAGAACCAAAATTCCCCCCACCAACAAGACCCAACGAGAAATCACTATTTGATATTATATTACGAATGCTTTGTAAATGGCATCCATCGCACGCTCATAGTCGCTCTCATCCACACCAACAATAATGTTGATTTCGCTCGCCCCTTGCGAAATCATCCGCACGTTTACCTTCGCCTCGCGAAGCGCGTTAAACAACGTGCCCGATACCCCAACACGATAAACCATGCCTTCGCCCACCGTCGCCAGCAAAGCCATCTTATCCAGCAACTCCACGCGATCTGGCTCCAAAGTGCGCTTCAAATCCTTGATAATCGCGTGATCGTGCCCATCCATCTGCTCGTCGGCGATAATAATCGACATCGAATCAATGCCACTGGGCATATGCTCAAACGAAACGCCATGCGTTTCCAAAACTTCCAAAACGCGTCGGCCAAAACCGCGTGCCTGATTCATCATCGCTTTTTCGATGTAAATCACCGAAAAACCCTTGCGTCCCGCGATGCCCACGATCTGCCCTTCGCGCGAATCACGCTCAGCTACGATGCTCGTACCTGCATCATCAGGACTGTTGGTATTTTTGATGTGAATCGGAATTCCCGCCTGTGAAGCTGGGAAAATCGTTTCTTCGTGCAACACCTGCGCGCCCATGTAAGCCAGTTCGCGCAGCTCCCGATAAGTCACCTCGCCAATCGGTTTGGGACTTTCCACCACGCGCGGGTCAGCCATCAATAGCCCCGAAACATCCGTCCAGTTCTGGTAAACGCTCGCCCCAACGGCTCTCGCTACGACTGCACCTGTAATGTCGCTGCCACCACGAGGGAAGGTTTTGATTTTGCCAAAGCGGTCGCGCCCATAAAAACCTGGCACGACATAAATCTTGTGCGGGTCGCTCATGCGCTCGGCCAAATTATCGTAGGAAACCGGGTCGAGTTGCCCTTCCGAGTCAAAGCGAATGCACTCG
This sequence comes from bacterium, assembly GCA_004172935.1. Taxonomy (GTDB): domain Bacteria; phylum Armatimonadota; class Abditibacteriia; order Abditibacteriales; family Abditibacteriaceae; genus Abditibacterium. The sequence goes on from SDZD01000007.1 coordinate 78,326, forward strand.
CCCGAAGGCACGAACTCTGCCCCCAGAAAAGCGGCTACCAATAGCGCAAGGCAAAATTCCCCGCGTGCCGCCATCCAGTCGCGCGTCGCCAGCGAACTTTCATCGCCTTTAGTCAGCTTTTCCAATTCTGTCGCCGCATCATCAAGCGGACGCTGCAAGCGTGCCACACCCAATTCATCTGCAATCGAGTCGTAGCGGGCGCGAATCAAACTCAACGGCTGCGAATAATCCAACTTCTGCGTTGCCAGGTGCCAGCAGGTCAGCAACAAATCAGTCACTTTCGCGTCATCTTTAGCACGTTTACCCGGTGCAGAAACCACCACAAAACGGCGGCGCGGGTCAGCTTGAACGATAGATTTAACCTTGCGAATCTGACTGGCATCAGCGAGGCTAGTGCCGCCAAATTTAACGACGATTTTTTCAGATTGAACGGACATGAAACGAGAACAAGTTCCAGTGTAAAACCATCGCCCAATATAGCCTCACACAATCACGTTAAGCCACTCCTAAAACCGCCCCCAACAACGCTAAATTCCCCCATGCAAAAGAGCGAGTTGATGGCTTCTATAACCATCAACTCGCTCTTTATGAAGCGTTTTCAAATCGCCGATGTGCCGCCATCAACTGACAACTCCACTCCATTCACATAGCTCGAATCATCCGAAGCAAGGAATAGCGCAACGCTGGCAATTTCTTCTGGGCGTCCCATTTTCCCTCGCGGAATCAGAGATTCGAATTGCTTTATCGTCTCCGCATCGAATAACTGCTCCTGAATCGGGGTGTTGATTTGCCCCGGACTCAGTAAGTTCACTCGTATATTTCTGTCCTTCAACTCGTTCAACCACGTGCGAGCGAACGAACGCAGTGCAGCCTTACTCGCTGCATACACGCCAAAAGTCGGAAAGCCCTTTACTGAAGCAATCGACCCATTCATGATGATCGAACCACCATCGTTAAACAGTGGCAACGCCTTCTGCACCGTGAAAAGCGTGCCGCGCGTGTTCAAACCGAAGACCGTGTCGAAATGCTTTTCCGTGACCTCGCCGATTTTGGCCGATTCCCCCGACCCGGCGCTGGTGAACAGCACGTCAATACTGCCCTTTTCTCGCTTGACCGTATCGAACAAACGGTCGAGGTCATCCAAGTTAGCCGCATCGCCCTGCACTCCAGTCACGTTCCGACCTATCAATTTGACGGCCTTATCCAGAGTTTCTTGCCTGCGCCCTGTAATGAAGACATACGCCCCTTCTTCGACAAACAGTTGGGCCGTGGCCAGCGCCATACCGCTTGTGCCACCCGTTATTACCGCAACTTTACCATCAAGTTTTCCCATAATTGATCCTTTTAAAATCGCCACTCCCGTCCATGAACGCTGAATCGAGCCTCAAATGATAACCGCTTCTGCTTTTGCCCCCTCATCTGTCAGAGAGAAATCTGCCTGATTTCAATTCGGATTTCCCCCTGTAGGGGCGAACCTTGTGTTCGCCCGCCATCACTAACGGATAAGGAAGCAAAAGCAGAAGCGGTTTTAATTTATAAGTACCGAACTTATGAACAATTTGAGCAACTCATTTCCAACACCCAGCGCGAACTTACCGACTTAGCGCATTCCCCCGCCCGCCAGTAGTTGTTCACCGCTCAGCCATGCCGAATCGTTTGAAGCGAGAAAGACGGCCAGGCTGCCGATGTCTCCCGGCTGTCCAATGCGTCCCAGTGGCGTCTGCGCGATAAATTCTTTCATGAAATCTGATTCGATGAAATCGGCGGTGCCTTCGGTCTCGACTGGACCGGGATTGATGGTATTGACGCGAATGTTTCTGGCTCCAAGTTCCCTTGATAGCACGCCGGTAATTGCATCAACCGCTCCCTTAGTTCCCGAATAAACGCTGGTATTCGTGGGAGTGAGACGGCTGGAAAGCGAGCCAATGTTGATGATGCTGGCGCCCTCGTTCAGATGCTTGGATGCTGCTTGTGTGGTGAGCAATAGGCCAAGTACGTTCACATTGAACTGCTTGTGGAAATGTTCTTCCGTGATTTCTTCAAGTGGAGAAAATTCGTAAATTCCCGAATTGTTGACCAGGATGTCGAGCTGGCCGAAATTTTCGATAGCAGCATCAATCAGCCCTTTCGCTTCGGCGGCGACTGATACATCGGCCTTAACTGCGACTGCTTTGCCGCCCGCTGCGGTAATGGCTGCGACGACCTTGTCAGCCCCCGATTGGCTGGAAGCGTAATTGACGATGACAGAGGCGCCCTCGGCGGCCAGAGACTTGGCGATAGCTGCACCAATGCCCTTAGAGGCTCCGGTGACGACGGCGACTTTGTTGTTGAGTTTGCTCATTGGAAATTCCTGAAAACTGATTTGAGACCGAACCGAGGGATGCCCATTGAAAGCGAAAATCACATTCGGTGCGGCTTACGAGAATTGAACGCTTTACAAAATTCGATAGTTCCGAATTTATGAACAATGGAACTAAGTTTTTTTTCTGATTGTCAGAAATACCATCATGAGGCCAATTTCCCATCCATCCATTGAGGACGTCACAGTTGAAGGCATCCTCCATGCCTTGTCGGATCCGGTACGGGCGGCCATCTATGCGCAGTTGGATGTAGCTGAATGTTCCCAAAACTGTTCCAATTTCCTGGAAGTGAGCGATAGGACCATACCCAAATCAACCCTGTCCCAGCACTTCAAAATCCTTCGCGAAGCCGGTTTAATCCGCAGCGAACGCAAAGGTGTCGAGATGCACAACACGGGGCGCTGTGCCGAAATAGATAAGCGCTTCCCCGGCCTAGTCCAATCAATCTTGAGTGCCTACAACATCCAAAGGCACCCCACCTGCCCAACAACCAAATAGAAAAGTTGCCGCACCACTCATCGGGGGCGCGGCAACTAAAAACTGATCACTAACGGCTAAAAACTCCCTACCCTGTCAGCCGCTTCAACATCGCCATCACATCATGCACATCGAATAGTAACCGCCGTGTCATACCGTCGATGGTTACTTCTACTTCGGTTGGGTCGATGGCAAAGCCCAGTGGTCTCTGACGAATGGTGAGGTGAACCACCATGATCGGTATCCGCGATTGATAATGCATCTCCACCTGACTCACTTCGGTCAGCGAATGCGACCGCGAGCCTTCCATCCACAAGCGCGATTGCGATAGCGCCAGCCGAATCACTCCCTCCTGATCCCAGAAGGTCGCCCGCTCCCGCGAACGGTACTTGAACTTAATTGCTCGACTCGCCCACAAAATCCGCTCTCCCGGCTTCGCATCGCGCGAAGTTACTCCCATTTGGGCGAACCCATCAATCGCCGCGCGCTTATACAGCCCGTCCAGTTGCCCGTTAATGTCGCGCCGCTTGTTCTGCATGAAGGCCGCTTGGCGCGCGGTTTCGGCATCGCGCGCCGCTACCAATTTGTTTGCCTCGTCGCGTAGCACTCGCTCTTCGCCCGAAAGCGGCAGTCTTTGCGTCACGCGATGCCAGTCGCTCCACGACAAAACCATCGTCGAGCGCGCACTCAAAAGCGGATTTTGTGTCCCGGCCAGCGCGAACATCTCTAGCCCCGGACGCGAATCGAACTCGGTGCGACAGTTCGAGCAAATGCGCCCCACATCCCCCGAAACCTTGCCTGCCGCCTTCGCTATCCATCTTTTGATAGGGTACGGCTGTCCCACCGAAAAGCCCCAGTTCCGCGCGCGCTCCTGCTCTCCCACGTTGGCGCGCGCCAACGTCAGCGATTGGCCGTTCAAATCCAGGTTCCACCGCGAATGGCACGATGGGCACCGATGAGTCGAATTATCCTGCCCCGACCCCGCAGCTAACTGCGACCAACGTTCCGGCGATAGACTCTGTCCGCCCATACTTTGCGCCACGCCATACGGGTCAGAATGCCACTTCGCCAGCATTAATAGCCCGTTTTTCTGCTCCACGTATTGTGCCTGACAGTTCGGGCAGTCGGCAACTAAACCCGTCGCGTTAGCGGCATCATTCCACTGCGAGAATGTGCAGGTCTGCCCCAACAGCGGTGTCTGCCCATATTGCGCTTCCACCTGTTTCAGCCGCGCCGCATTGAAGTTGACTGGCACATACTGCGCACGGCACGCTGGGCACTCGAACTCAGGAACTGACAGTAACCCCAGAAATCCGGGGCGTGACACTTGCCGTACCGCCGCATGGCGGCACACCGCGCACATAAATTGGTTGGCCCCCAGCGAATGAAATTGCAGCGTTCCCACGCGGCATACTCCGCACTTGCCCACAGGCCATTCGATGCGCGATAACTGCGCCCCATCGAACGGGCAAGCCCCCGAATAGTTACCCGACACCGACTTCACCGTGTTCTGATGGCACGACGGGCAGTTCATCGCCGCTGGCGCCGCGAAATTGGACAGCCCCTTCAATTCGCGTTCGAGGCTGTCCAGCCGCGCCTGATTGGGGAATGGCGTGGCTACTGGCGCTGCCTTCAACCCTTCGTTCAGCGCCCGAATCTGCGAAAGATATGGATTCTTCGCCTCCAGTTGCGGGTCGGGTGGCGGCGGAGGTGGACTTGTCTGAGGCGGCGGCGGAACATTGCGCGCAGGTTGGGGCCGCTGCTGTGTTTGGGGAGAGGGTGTCTGTTTGGTTGCTCGTAGTGCCCTGGCAAACTCGCGCACCGAATCGAATCTGTCCCCGACTTTCACGGCCATCGCTCGCTCAACAGCATCGGAAACAGCCGCTGAAACCAAAGGGTTTTTATCATGTATCGTTGGCAAATCCACGCCCGCCGCCCGCTCCACTGCCGAAACCGGAATCTCGCCCGTTAGCAAGTGATACAGCGTGGCTCCCAATGCATAAATATCGAGTCGATGGTCGAATCGCGCCTGACTCGAATATTGTTCTAATGGCGCATACCCCGGCGTCAACACCGGATTGAGCTTCTGGGTTTTTTCGCGCACGAACTGCTTGGCTGTGCCGAAGTCGATAAGCACCGTGCGCCCATCCTTGGTCTGCACGATGTTATCTGGCTTCAAATCGCGGTGAATGAATCCCGACGAGTGCAACGTCTCCAGAGCATCCGCCACCTTCTCGACGATAGAAACCGCCTCATTCTCGCCTAACTTGCCCTTTTCAACCATCCCTCCCGCGCTCTGCCCATCCAGAAACTCCATCGCCTGATACGCCGTGCCGTTTTCTTCCCACACGAAGTACACGTTCACGATGCCGGGATGGTTGAACTTCGCCACTGTGCGCGCTTCCTCGATGAACTCGCGCCGTGTCACATCCCATTCGGCAGCCGACACGTTATGCGGCGGCACAACAGTTTTTTCTTGCCGCCTCGACCCATCGGGAAACAATTCCTTGATCGCCACCAGACGCGCCAGATTGATGTCATTGCCTTTGTAGGTAATGCCAAAACCACCCTGACCCAGCACGCGACCTATAGAAAACGAGTTGTTGTTCAGCTTCGTCCCCGCTGGTAATGCCATCGGGTAACGATTGCCGGGAGAGGCCGATGCGGCGCCCGCCAGCGGCGAACCACACGTGGAACAGGTCTGGGCGCCGTCGGGATTATTTGAGGAGCAGGTCGGACAAACGATCATCGAACGATAAGCATTGACGACGAAAGCAGGGGAGGAGCCTCAAAACAAAAACGCAGCCGAACTTGCGGCTGCGTTTTTGTCAGAAGAATTGTTTAGCCAACCATGGCTACGACCATACGGCCAGTTTCTGGATTCCACTCGACCTGTGCGTTCAGACCCTCTTCGAACAAGCGGGCTGGAACCATCGTGCGGCCCTCGAACAAGAAAGCGGCGAGTTGCATCATCACTTCTTTGTTGTTGACCGTTGCGCTCTTCGAGCCAATCTTCACGCGAATGACCGAAGCGCCTTTGCGCGCCACAACTTCCTGTTTGGCAGCATCCCACGAAATTTTTCCGCCGGTATGCTCGAACAAGAAGCGCATCGCTGTGAAGGTTGTGTCGCCCGCTAACAACGAGGCCACGTCGCCGCGCAACTTCTGACCGTTGTAAGAAACCTGCACCTGACGGGGCAGTTGAACTTTCATTCCGGCCAAAATCTTCATGTCGGTCGTCCAGTTGTTGGTTGCAGCAACCAATTCAACGGGCAAGCCGTAGTGAGCCGCGACAGCGCGCAACGTCGTTGTGCGACGTGCCTGATAGAACGAAGGCAACGACTGGTCGAACGCCACGCGAACGGGCGAAACCGTGATGACCGGGTTAATCAGGGCATTGTTGGGCGCAACTTCGATGGAGCGACCGTCGGTTTTGGGCAAAGCCGCAACGCGAGGTGCAACTGCAGCGACTGGGGCCTTCTGAGTTACCACACCGTCGGTCTGCACTTTCGGCTGGCTCAACTGAGGTACAGTGGCTGGTGGCAAAGCCGTTCCTTCGGCAACCATCGTGGGTTCACTCTTCGCGGGCGCTACTTTGTCCGCGATTTTGTTAACCACGTGTGGCTGACGCTGATGTGTCTGGCGAACAACCACTTTCGACGCGCCGGAATTACGGCGTGGCGCAGCCAATTTCGTGGGAGCGCTGTTAACAAGCGATGTCTCGCTCGAATTTAGAACTGCCTCGACTTCCAATCCACGTTTTTCCTCGACTGGCACCGAAACGCGAGCCGTTTGAACGCGCTCTTGTGTCGTTGCCTCTGCCACGGGGACTCGGGCTGGAGCCAATGCACTGGCAATTGCCGATTCACGCGAAGACAGAGTGGCGTCGCCAGGCTCGGTTAAGGTGCGTGGCGAAAGCGTCGGCACGTTCAAACGCGCGACTAATACTGGGTCGCTGCTTTTTACTACGCCCGTTTCCGTTCCGTTCGAAATAGCTGGAGCCAAAACGTTGCCCAGAGTTCCAGGTACGCCCGAAGTTCCAGGTGCCGATAGAGTCGCCGAAGCGCTCATCTCAATGCGCTCTGGCTGGCTCAGTTGGGCTACGCGGTTTCCATCTTCGGGTGTGGCTGTGGTTGCAGTTGTGGACTCGGTGCCGGTTGTTTCCGTCGAACCGTTTGAACCGCTCAACAGCGGTGCTGCGTTGTTGACGCCAGCGGCTGGTGCCGTTGTGCGTGGTTTCGCAGAGGTCGCTCCTGCCGAAGGCTTCACTTTCGGAAGCAGAACATAACCTTCGGGAATCGTTGATTTTGCTGTTGCCGGAGTTTTGGAAACCGAAGTGGTCGATTTGGTCGAGCCAACAGAAGGCGTCGTGCTCTTCTCGACTGTTTTTGGTTCTGCGGCTCCAACTGTGGGTGTCGCGCCCAATTTGCCCTGCGATTTCGCCATGGCCTTCAAGCCATCCAGCGATTCCGCGACTGTTGTCGCGTTGATCGGCGAGTTGGCGATGCCAAGGGTCAGCGTCGGCGATTTGCCTTCCTGTTCCATCGAATCCCACGCACGGGCGCTGAGCGAATACAATCCGTCGGCGACTTTGGTGGTGTCGAAGTTGAAGGAGTAGGGCGGTTTCGACAGCAACCACGAGCGCTGCGCGGGCTGTTGTGTCGATTTGGAAACTGGATTCAGCGAAACGATAATCCACTTCACGCCAAAATTGTCTTTGGCTTGCAATTGGATTTGAGCTTGGCCCGCCAGTTGCTGGAAGGCTTCGACGTTGCCCCAGTTCAGGTCGGGAGCGACCGTGTCGCGCACGTTCTGGTTGTTGACGTAAACGCTAACTTCGGTCCAGCCGCGAAAACCCTGGGTGTCTGTGACGCGCACCGAAAGTTTGTGCGGGCCATCTGCCGTGAGGCGTGTGTCCCAGTCAAACGTCGAAGAAGCGAACGAGGACAGTGGCAACACGTTGGACGCGGGCTTGTCGTCCAAAAACAATTGAATAGTGGATGGGTTGTACTGCGTGACTTTGACAGCGACCAAGATGCGGGCGCGGCCTTTCAGAACATCCTGATAGGCGGGCGATACGATTTGAACCTTAGGTCCATTTTCATCGCCACCGACAGTGGGAGCCGCCCACGCATAGTGTGTTTGCGGGGCGACCAAAATTGCGCCCGCCGCAAGAGTGACGCCAAGCAAAAGCGCTGACGCACGCGGGGCAAAGAAGCGGGTGCCGCGAAGGCGCGGCGACGAAGAAGTGGGGCCAAAAGGATGGCGCAAAAACCGAGATCCCATAGGGTTTTCTGGAGGCGGCATTTTGGAAGAATGCGCGCAATAAACCGAAGATTGAACCGTCTTTGTCTCTACTAAAAGTTGAAATTCAACCGTGCAGACGACGACGCTCAAACGGGCGAATCCGCAAAAGGTTATCAGCCTTGGTACGCCACGTCAAAAAGCGTTTTCTAATCTATTCTCTCAAAAACATTAATTCCAAGCTAACAGGTAGACTTTGGGGTAGGTTTTTGCCCCAAAACATCCTCATGCGCCTCGGAAACACCACTAAATACGCCTTTGAATCGTTAGCTTTTCTCATTCGCTCCTATGCGCGCGACGAATGGGCACAAATTGGCGACATCGCGCGTGACTGTAATATCCCGCGAAAATATCTCGAACAGGTGTTACTCGATCTTAAAACAGCCGGCTTGCTCGAATCCAAAAAAGGTCAGGGCGGCGGCTATCGTCTCGCCCGTTCCCCAGACCAAATCTCCGTTGCCCAGGTACTCGGTGCTATCGGCGGCGAACTTGTGCCGCTCCCTGAATGGCTCGAAGACCGTAGCGCCCACTTCTCTACCGAATCCGGTCTGCGCGACGTGGTCGCCCGTGCCCGCGACACAGTTCAAACCCTATTTCAAAACACTTCTATTGAAGTCTTGGTCTGCCGTCCCGGCGCGTGGGTTTAACTGAAGGAATGCCACTCTACGGACGTTTTCTAGTCGACGACGAACCTCGCTTTGCCGAAATCGAACTCGCCGCGCCATCCCAGTTCGAAGGCGCGACCGCTCACTTTATCAGCGGCGATTTGTTCACCAATCCAACTCGCACTGGCGAAAGCGCTCCGGTCGAATCACTCGAAATCCTGCCGCCGCTCAATCCCCCCAAGCTGTTCGCCATTGGCCTCAACTACGCCGATCATGCCCGCGAACACGGCAACGTAGTTCCGCCCGAACCCCTCATGTGGTTCAAAGCTCCTTCGTCGCTTTTGGCGCATGGTGGCACCATCGAGATTCCTTATCCCGAACACCGCACCGACCACGAGGCTGAACTCGCCCTCATCATCGGGCGCCGCTGCAAGGGCGTTTCCGAAGAAGAAGCCCTCAGCGTCATCTGGGGCATCACCAACGGTCAGGACATCTCCGACCGCAAAATCCAACGCGGCGAATCGCAGTGGGCGCGTGGCAAAAGCCTCGATACCTTCACTCCGCTCGGCCCGTTCATTTCCACCGACTTCGATCTCAGCCAATTGGGTGTCCAATCCATCCTCAACGGCGAAGTCAAGCAAGACGGCAATACGCGCGATCTCATGTTCTCGCCCGCCACACTCATCGCCTTCCTCAGCAAAGACATCACCCTCGAACCCGGCGATGTCATCCTGACAGGCACACCTGAAGGCGTCAGTCCCATCAAAGATGGCGACGTACTCGAAACCCGCATCGGCGATTTGGTCCCCCTGCGCAATCCCGTTCGCTCCATCGGCTAACCCACATCCTTTCAAACCAAAATCCCCGCATTTAACCTGCGGGGATTTTTCATTTGCCTGCTCTCACGGCAGAAAATCGAACGAAAAACTAATCTCTTCCCACTCTTTGGCTTCTTCGCTCCGTCGCCGCGATTCCTCGCCCGCCATCCGAACCGCATCATGCCCCAACAGCAAATGGAGCGGGGGATTCTCGTTCTCAGCAATATCGAGCGTAATACGCGCGCCCCGTTCGGGATCGCCACTTTCCTGTCCGCTCCTTTTCTCGCGGTACTCCACGAACCAGCCGATGGTCGCCTGATATTCCTCATCAAGCGGTGCCACCTTCATAGAGGACCCCGCCCAATCGGTGCGAATGCCACCGGGTTCTAAAATCGTGACTTTAATCCCAAATGGCGCCACCTCAGCCGCCAAAACTTTGGAAAACCCGGCCACCGCGAATTTCGCCGACTGGTACGCCGCCAAACCGGGTGTGCCCCCATGTCGCCCACCAATGGAAGAAACCTGAATGATATGCCCCGCCCGTTGCTTATGCAACTGTGGCAAAACCGCTTTGGTCACATTGTAAACCCCATAGAAATTGGTGTTCATCTGAGCGTGAAAATCCGCATCTTCCACATGCTCAATCGGCGCCACATTTCCATACCCCGCATTGTTAATCACCACATCAATGCGCCCAAAGGTTTCGATGGCCTTATCAACCGCCGCCCCGATCTGCCTCACATCGGTAACATCCATCGAAATCGCCAACAACTGCTCTCCCGCATCGGGAAACGCCTTCAGCACGTCCTGCGCATTGCGTGCAGTAGCAGCAACTTTGTAACCCCTCGCCAGCGCTTCTTTGGCAATCGCAGCGCCTAAGCCCCGCGACGACCCGGTGATAAATACGACTTTTTCCATGATTTTCTCTTTGGCGAATGGACTTCTCCACCCACTTCAGCAAATTCTAGGAAGTTAGAGTGCTCTAAGTCAATAAGCAAATTTTAGAGCGATGGTCTCCTCTCCGTATCGTCATCCTGAGCCTGCTGATTATCTACATCTGCATCTTAAATTCAGTCGCAAAGAGCTATCAATATCCCGCATCCCGCCTCGATAATATAGTGCCCTGCTATGAAGCGCTGCTTTTCTACCTCTGTATCTTCATCAGCTGTGCGCCGATACGGTGATTAGCTTCCGTTACTGCCTGTATTTTTTCCGCGTCACCTTCCACCACCGCGTCCCAGTAAGCCATTTTTCCCCGTAAATAACGGCGCCTCAGTTTCAGCCGCTCAATCTCTTTTTCCAACGCCTTATCATGCGCCTCAAGCAGAACTTTTTGTTTATAGGCAGCAGATGCTCCTTCTCCAATCAATGCCAGATAATCCCGCATATCCTGAATCGAAAGTCCGCTCTGCTGTAAACAAGCGATAGCCTCCACCAGAAGCACCAAATCCGGCGGATAGCGCCGGTGGGTGCTACTCCCATCGCGAGGCACAGACGGAATAAGCCCCACCTTCTCATAAAAACGCAGCGTATGCTCGCTCAACCCACACTGGCGAGACATCTGTTGGATCGTCAAATCCTGAGTCGAAGATTCAGCTGTAATTGGCATGTTGTTTTTATGTTGGGCGTTAGTGAATTTTCTCGCCCTTTTCCAGCATCTCGACTAGTTGCCCGATGCGCTTTGCGCGAGTCTCGGCCTTCTTCGCCGTTTGGATTCGCCAGATAATCGCATAGCGATTCTGCTTGTTAAGCGTCGCGAAAAATTCCTTGGCCTTCTCGTTCTTTTCCAACTCTTCGGCGAAATCACTCGGCACTTCGGCTTTGCTCGGCGAATCGTAGGCCGCCTCCCAGCGCCCGTCTTGCTGTGCCCGCTCCACTTCCCGAAGCCCCGCTTCCTGCATCAAGCCGCTCTCAATCAGCCGTGCCACTTTTTCGGTATTAATCTTCGACCACAAACTTCGCGACCTGCGCGGCGTGAATTTCTGAATCCACGAATCCTCGTCGTACTTTTTTACCTGCCCATCAATCCAGCCGTAGCAAAGCGCCCCATCCATCGCCTCCGCGTACGAAATCGACTCCAATGCCGAAGCCTTCTTCGCGAATCTCATCCATATTCCCTGTTCCGACTCGTGATTTTCCTTCAACCACCCGATCCACTCTTCCGGCTTCTCGAACAAAATCACTGGTAACTCGGCCTTTGGCTTTTCCATAATCGCAGTTTCGCTTTAGTGCAGCACTTCTATCAAAACCCCGCCCGGCGCCTTGAAATAAAACGTCCACGACCCATGAAATCGGCGCGGCGGCTTCACATCGAACCCATCATCCTTCAACCGCTGATTTAATTCATTCACCTTCTCTTCGCTCGGCTGAATGAACCCAATATGAAAGCTAGAAGGGTAATTCACCTCTTTATCGCCCTCCGACATTAAAGTCAGCACCATGTCGTTATCATCGAACATCAGGGCAATCCTGTCACTAATTGGTCCTTGGGAAGCAGGTCGCAACCCAAAATACTTCGCCAAAAAATCCCGCGCCAACGCCACATCCGTCACCGTCAAATTCAGATGATTAATTTTCACAAACCCCAAACGAGCAAAATAAATGCGCCAACTCTCTAACGCCCCACGACTGTCCCTTGTAAGGGCGAACCTCGTGTTCGCCCTCTAACTGTTCCCTATCCAATAATAGATTCGGCGCAATATCCCCGTAGAGACGTGCCTCGGCGCGTCTTACTAATTCAGGTAGCGCCCCTGCTATGTTCGCGAAGGTGGGGTGCCCGACAACGTCAGGGCCATTCTCGTTGGCTGCGGTTTTATACCGACTAAAACAAAAAGTACCGCTGTGTCATGGGCAACGTGCGCGCAGGTTCGCAGGTCAGTAACTCCCCATCTGCCCTCACTTCGTATGTCTCAGCGTTAACCTCGATTTTCGGAGTCGCGTTGTTATGAATCATGTCGCTCTTCGCGACTTTGCGACAACCCCGCACAGCCTCCACGCGGCGCGATAGCCCCAGATTCTGAGCAACCCCCGCATCAATAGCCGCTTGCGAAACAAAAGTCAGCGAGGTCGCGTTCAAAGCCTTGCCGAACGAGGCAAACATCGGCCTTCCCCATTGTGGTTGCGGCGTCGGGATGCTGGCGTTCGGGTCGCCCATCTGCGCCCACGCGATAGCGCCACCCTTCAACACCATTTCGGGCTTCACGCCGAAGAATGCCGGATTCCACAGCACCAAATCCGCGAATTTCCCGATTTCGATGCTTCCCACCAAGTGCGAAATGCCATGTGTCCTTGCCGGGTTGATGGTGTATTTCGCGACATAGCGTTTAATACGGGCGTTATCCGAGTTCGCATCGTCGCCCGCGAGCGTGCCGCGCTGCTCCTTCATTTTGTGCGCGGTTTGCCATGTGCGCGTCACCACTTCGCCAATACGCCCCATCGCCTGCGAGTCCGACGAGATCATCGAGAAAACGCCCAGATCGTGCAGGATGTCTTCGGCAGCGATTGTCTCGCCGCGAATGCGGCTATCCGCGAAAGCCACATCTTCGGGAATGCGTGCGTCGAGGTGGTGGCACACCATCAACATATCAAGGTGTTCTTCAACCGTGTTAATGGTAAAAGGCCGCGTTGGGTTGGTAGACGACGGCAACACGTTCGCTTCCGAAGCGATACGGATGATGTCGGGAGCGTGTCCGCCCCCCGCGCCTTCGGTGTGGTAGGTGTGAATTGTGCGTCCCGCGATGGCGCGAATCGTATCCTCCACAAAGCCCGATTCATTCAACGTATCGGTGTGAATCGCGACTTGAATATCGAATTCATCGGCAACCCGCAAACACGAGTCGATGGCGCCGGGAGTGGTGCCCCAGTCCTCATGCAATTTCAGTCCGATAGCTCCCGCCCGCACCTGTTCGCGCAAAGGTTCGGGAAAACTGGCGTTGCCCTTGCCCGTGAAACCGAAGTTCATCGGAAAGGCTTCGGCGGCTTCCATCATCCGCGCCATGTGCCATGCCCCCGGAGTGCAGGTTGTTGCCGAAGTGCCCGCCGCTGGCCCGGTGCCCCCACCAATCATGGTGGTGATGCCGCCTGCCGTCGCCACATCAATTTGCTGCGGGCAAATGAAGTGAATATGCGCGTCGATAGCCCCTGCCGTCACGATGCGGCCTTCCCCCGCGATAACTTCGGTCGAGGCTCCAATGATGAGGCTATGGTCAACCCCACTCTGAATATCGGGGTTACCTGCCTTACCGATGCCGATAATAACACCATCGCGAATACCAATGTCCGCTTTAACGATGCCCCACCAATCGATAATGAGGGCGTTAGTGATGACGGTATCGAGCGCGCCATCTGCGCGCGTGGCGCGCGACGATTGCCCCATGCCATCGCGAATCACTTTCCCTCCCCCGAACTTAACCTCTTCGCCGTACAGCGTGTAATCGCGCTCAACGCGCGCCCACAGGTTGGTATCGGCCAAACGCACACAGTCGCCAGTAGTTGGGCCATAAGTTGCGGCATAAGCCGCGCGATTCATTTGGCTCACAGTTGCTCCCATTCGCTCAAACGAGCGCTCACCGATTCATCGAAAGTCTTTGCTCCCTGGCTCAAGCTGTTCAGTCCAAAGGTCTCGTGACTCCCGCCAATTTGCACCAGCGTCACTGGTTTCTGCTCGCCGGGTTCAAAGCGAACCGCAGTCCCGGCGGGAATATCGAGCCGCATTCCAAACGCTTGCTCTCTATCGAACTGCAAAGCGCGGTTCACCTCAAAAAAGCCATAATGCGAACCGACCTGAATGGGGCGGTCGCCAGTGTTGGTGACATCAATGGTAACGCGACGACGCCCTTCGTTAATTTCGATGGCGTCGGGCAATAAACGGTATTCGCCGGGAATCATGAGTGGGTTATTGAATGGGGTTGTGGACGGTAACGAGCTTCGTGCCGTCGGGGAAAGTGGCCTCGACCTGAACTTCGTGAATCATTTCAGGCACGCCTTCCATGACCTGTTCGCGCTTCAGGATTTCACGGCCCGACGACATCAATTCGGCAACCGTGCGCCCATCGCGCGCGCCTTCCATGATTTCAGCGGTAATGAAGGCCACGCATTCGGGGTAGTTCAGCTTCAAGCCGCGCTCTAACCGTCGCCGTGCCAAATCAGCAGCGACGACAATGAGCAGTTTTTCTTTTTCGCGCTCAGCCAGGAACATAGATGAACCCAATTCTACACTCTACCTGTTTCTCTTGCATTTCGGTGTTTACATATAGTTCGTTGGATTCCCCATTCAATGCGCGAAGAGCACCTTGCTCCTAATTCCCTAGACCCTTTGTAGGGGCGAACCTTGTGTTCGCCCTCAAACAGCTCCCCATCACTAACGAATTAGGGAATCGATGAGCATTCGTCCTATATCCAACAAACTTCCCACCCATCCCGAACAAATTTTGTTTTAATAGAATACCTTTCCATCAGCGCGTCTCTAAATAGAGATATTCCAGCCACGTTCGACCCATGAAACCCACGTATCGCTCTCTGCCGCCTCGCACAACAAATTCAATTAAACGATTAATTGGTGTCCTGACCCTCGTGTGGTCCACCGGATTGTTGTGTTCATGTGGGCAAGCGCAGAACGGCCTCACAACTCGCCGTTTCGATTTCGGAGAAGCCATTGCCCTTCAAGACAACTACACGGCGGCGGACATCGGAGCCTTCACAGAGGCACGCGGCTATGGCTGGCTGCAAACGCAAGATTTGATACTGCGCGACCGCAAAGCCCCCGATAAATTGCACCGCGACTTTGTGTGGGGTAAAACCCCCGCGACTTTTCGCGTTTCGGGCCTCAAACCGGGCCTCTACAAACTCACCATCATTGCTGGAGATGCCAACTACGGCGACCATAAAACGCGCGTTTCCATCGAAGGTGCCCCCGCGATGCCGCTACTGGAGCCTGCCATGAGCGAGTTCGCCACACTGACGGCTGCCATTAATTGTGGGACGACTTGCGACATCCGCTTCGATTCGCCGGATAACAACTGGAACGTTAACGCCCTGTCGCTGGAGCCGACCACCGAAAACCAACCGCCAACCGTGACTAAAGAACGCATTGATAACGTCGTCTGGGATGTGCCCAAAGAAGACCCCACGCAGCCGCTGTTAGCTCAATTCCGTAAAGCGGCGGCCCCTAAAGATTTTAAGGCGAGCCAGCTTTCACGTGCCGACTACTTGAAAATCATCGCGGGCGAGGTTGACTTCTGGAAAACCAAACAAAACGCGGATGGCGCCATCATCGACCCGTACCGCAACGAAGAATGGCAATATTCGACGCCCGCCTTTGCCCACGCCGCCGCTGCGCTAATCGCGTGGGATAACCGCGCCGATTTGGTGGAAAGCGCCGCCAAGGCGATGGATTGGGCCACCTTGCGTCTCAGCCAGCGCAAAGCCGCGACCAGTCACGAAGATTTCTATGGCCCGATGTTGGCCCACGCCCTCCCTTTACTCAAGCCGCACGTAACGCCACAGCGAGCAGCGCAGTGGGAAAACAACCTGAAAAGCATTGACCCCTACAAAACCTATCGAGTCGGCATCGGCGGTTCGAACTGGAACATCGTCGCCCTTTCGGGCGAGGCCGCATTCCAGAAAATGGGCATTCGCCCCGCCAACAGCGACTATGTGGAACGGTCGCTGGGCGGGCAGATTCAGCATTTTGGCTCAGCCTATGGCCTCTATCTCGAAGGTCCGATGGCTTATGACCTATTCCCCCGTCTGTGGCTCAATGATATGTTGGCCGATGGCTACGCCGGACGTTACAAAGCCGAAATTGACGAGATGATGCGGCGCGGCGCTATCACCAACCTCTTCATGCAATCGCCTTGGGGCGAATTGCCCGCCGGAGGCCGCAGTGCCCAACATCAGTGGAACGAGGCCGAACAGTGCGCCACCTACGAAATTTACGCGGCGAAAGCCCTCAAAGGAGGCGACTCCGAACTCGCGAGCGTTTATAAGCGCGCCGCTCACTTGTCGCTGGCTTCGATGCAGCGCTGGGTAAGACCCAGCGGCGAGATGCAGATCATCAAGAACTGGGTCGATCCCGCCCAAAACCACGCATACGAAGGCTACTCCGCCCACTCGCAGTACAACTTGCTTCCCATGTCCATGCTCGCCATCGCCTACGAACACGCGGCCACTACCACGGGCGTCACTGAAAAACCAGCGCCCGCCGATGTCGGCGGCTTCGTGGTCGATTTGCCCGAACTCCACAAGGTATTCGCGAACGCGAGCGGCACCTACATTGAGTTGGATACCAACGCCGATCATCACTACGATGCGACGGGCCTCATCCGTGTCCATATGAAGGGCCTCTCGCCACAACTCGGCCCCAGTGATAGCATTCTGGAACACGCCTCCTACCGAGTCCCAGCCAATAGCCCGCAAGCGAAAAACACCGCAGTCGGTGTCTCATGGCAGGATAAAGCGGGGGATTGGCATCGCCTCGGCGAACTCAGTGCCGACCAAATCAAAGGTGTGAAAGTAGAAACGCGCGAATCCACACCGCAACGAGTCGCCTTCGATGTAACTTACGAGGGCGACCTATTCGGCGTCACCCGCATCATCGAGCATTATGTCCTAACCAATGATAAAGTCGAACTTTCCACCGAATTAGCGGGCTACAATGGCCCGCTCCGTTATGTCTGGCCTATATTAGCCGACGATGGCAAGACTCCTACGACCATTACAACCGCCAATGGCATAGTCAGCGTGTCGCAACCGGGAGGCAAAACTGCGCAAACCTTTGCGCCACAGGGCGCCCAAAGCGTGACCGTCGAAAACGAGCGCTACCCCAACCACAATGGTTGGGCGCGTTTGGGTGTCGCCGACTATCCGCGCGGTGGCAAAATCACCCTTGTCATTCAGTCCAAAACGCTTTGATACACGGTGAAGGCTTTGCGCCAATCCATGATCTGGCGCAAATGATAGGAATCATGGAGCGGAACCAGCGTCACCAACGCCTCGACGGTCATGTGCCCGATTCGAGGATGAAAGCAAACCCGCTCCCACTGCTCTGGTGTCAGCCCGCGAAGGAATTCATTCATCTGTGCGCGGCTCTGATGAAAAAGGCGTAACTGCTCCGCGACATTCGAGTGGGCGTAATCGAGTTCAAGCGCCCGTTCACCTTCATCATATTCTCTGATGGTGGGCATGTTTTCCTCCACGGTCTGCTTCATGCGCCCAAGGAAAATGCTGTCCCAGTCGGCCAAATGCGCCACGATTTCGCGAATAGAAAAGCGGTCAGGCGCCGCCAGAAAATCAGCTTCCTCTTCGGTGATTCCTTGTAAAAGGTGACTAACGAGATCGGGGCTGGAGTTGAGTGCCGAGAACAGGTAGCTGCGGGCACCCGCATGGTGAACGAGCATCATTGTACAACGTAGGTATTGGTCAAGAAGTAATACCTTGCATCCTGACCGCGTGGAAATGACTTTCCGTATCGCCCAGTATGGTCTGGATATAGGCAATTTGCCCGTGATGATGCACTAAATCAATAACCGGAATCATCATGCACTGTCCGCGCGACATAGTGACGAATCCTAAATTCACCGATTCATCGAAATCGCTCCCATCCAATCCCTTCAGCCAGTCGGCATAACCAGTAGAGGCGCACACAATCAACTCTTGTGCCTTCGCCCGCGAAGCCGGAGTTTCGACAGCAACAGAGCCAAATTGCCCCCCGGTGAGCGCCGCCTTCATATTTAGCAAATTCGCCGCTGCCGCACTGGTTATTTCCAGCGCACAAAGCGCTGTAGGAGCGGGCGTGAAACTCAACTGCTCGTCAGAGAAAAATTCAAGGTTGTGCGCGAAGTTACGACCGAAAAAATCAGCCGTCATAATGAGGGTTTGCAGTGGGTGCATGGCGTTGAAGCGTTTGCTATTTGGGGATAGCCGCCAATTGACGGCAAGCAGGACATCTCATTTACATCACGCTTTTTGCCACCTCCCAACTTAGAAATGCCCACGTAGAGGCGAACCTCATGTTCGCCTTCAATCATAAAACTCTGGCGAATGCTTCAATGTCGGCCATTGCTCAGCATCATGCCCATGAATAATAAGTCTCACCCCTTCGCGTGCCGCGATTTCAGCAAGTTTCCGAGTGCTGGCGCGCGTCGCGGCTTCGTCCTCATCGTTGTCCATAATCATTCGTGTATCGCCGTCCATCATCCCGGCAGTCGGGACGGCATCAATCGTTAACAGCACTGGCCCCGTATTTGGCAGACGCACCAACACCGATTGGTGACCAATGACATGCCCGCTGGTTTTGATGAGTTCTACTCCCGGTAGCAGGGTGACATCGCCTTCTATTAGGTGATAGCTCAAATGGTCGGCATTCCAGAACTCACGAGCGCGTTGCGAGCGAGCATGTCCTGCGATGGCCGCCTCATAATGCTCCAGTTGCGCCACTACTTCGGCATTCACAAACAGTTCATGATTGCCCGCGTGGTCGATGTCGAAATGCGTGCTAACCAGATAATTGATGTCTTCCGGCTTGAGTCCAATCGAAGCCAAACGGCTGACGATATGGTCTTCCTCGCGCATTTCGACCTGTAATTGCAGCGGCCCTAGAGGGCCGGGAGGATTATTGATAAATTCATGCGGTAACCCCGAATCGACCATAACGTTATGGTTGTCAAAGGTTTGGATGAGATAGCCGGGAATGGGAATTCCCAGGGGCTGTAACATGCCCAGTTGAAACAGGTAAAGCTTCACAACGCGCCAGGGGGCAAGTGACGCGCCTTAAAATCGACTTGTCAGTACTTTCTCATTCTCGATTCGGCATTACCTCAAACCTGTAGTTGGCTTGTCCAACAGAGGAAGAGGGAAGCGGAATTTCCACCGCGAAAAGTTCGCGTTCGGCTTTAAATTTTTTGCTTTTTAACATGAAAACTATTGTTCTCGCCGCAACACCACTGGCCTTGACTGGAGTAGCGCTACTGGCTCTGAGTGGCGGCCCTGTGCAGGCCCAAACCTCTGCGGCTTCCATCGCCAATATGCGATGCGAGTATCTGACCAATCCCCTGAGCATCGACGCCACCAAACCACGCCTTAGCTGGACGATTCAGGCCGCAGGTCGCGGCTGGCGTCAATCCGCCTATCGCCTACAGGTTGCATCCAGCGCCCAAAACTTGGCGCAGGGTAAAGCCGATCTGTGGGATAGCGGGCAAATCAAATCCAACAAAACCCTCGGTGTTCGCTATGCCGGAAAACCGATGGGTTCTGGTGCGCGCGCGTTCTGGCGCGTTCAAGTCTGGGACGGAGCTGGCAAGACTTCGCCGTGGAGCGGAGTAGGGACCTGGGGCCTCGCTCTGCTGCGCCCCACCGACTGGAAAGGCCAATGGATTAGCGCTCCTCTGCCCCGCGATGTGCAGGTAAGTGGCATTAAGCTGGCCCCTTCGCCCTTCTTACGCAAAACCTTCGCGCTCACTAAGCCCATCAAGCAGGCCACTCTTTTCGCTACAGCGCGCGGCGTCTATGAACTGCGCCTCAACGGCTCCAAGGTCGGCAACGAGCTGCTGGCTCCCGGTTGGACCGATTACCAAACCCGTATGCAGTGTCAGGCTTACGATGTCACCAAACAGTTGAAGCGCGGCCAAAACGCCATCGGCGCTATCATCGGTGATGGTTGGTTCAGTGGCTATGTCGGCTTTGGCGCCCGCCGCGACCACTACGGCACCACCACCTCGATACAAGCTCAACTCGATGTCCAGTACACCGATGGCACCCATCAAATCGTCAGCACCGACACTTCGTGGCAGGGAGGCGCTGGCCCCATCCAATATTCCGATATGTTACAGGGCGAGTATTATGATGCTCGCAAAGAACAAAACGGTTGGGACACCGCCGACTTCAAAGCAACTGGTTGGAAGAGCGCAATCGTAGTTGCCGCTCCCAATAATACTGGCCTCGTCGATGTCACCTCTTTTGCCAAAGCCGCCGTCAAAAATGGCGTCTTCTCTCTGCGCGCCAGCAACGACATGGCGGGCGACCCTGCCTTCAATACCGTGAAACGCATGAAGGTCGATTACACCCTCAATGGTGTGGCTGGTTCACGTACTATTCCCGAAAACCAGACGCTGCAATTTGGCAATCCCGGCGATACCCTCGTCATCGTGCGCGCCGATTACGGCGCCGAGCGCAAAGTGCAGGGGCCAGTGAAACTGGTCGGTACTCACGACCCAGCCATCCGCGTCACGCAGGATGTTAAGCCCATCAAGATCACCGAGCCAACGCCCGGCACCTTCATCTACGATATGGGCCAGAACATGGTCGGCGTCGTGCGCCTCAAGGTCAATGCTCCTGCTGGCACAGCGGTTAAGATGCGTTTCGCCGAAATGCTCAACCCAGACGGCACCGCTTACACCGCCAACTTGCGTTCGGCCCGCGCCACCGATACCTACATCACCAAAGGCGGCAGCGTTGAGACTTGGGAGCCGCGCTTCACTTTCCACGGTTTCCGTTACGTCGAAGTCACTGGCTTCCCCGGACGCCCCGCGCTCGATACCATCACGGGACGAGTCATCGGCTCCGACACCGTAAAGACCGGTAACTTCACCTGCTCTTCGCCGCTTGTCAACCAACTGCAAAAAAACATCGACTGGGGCCAGCGCGGCAACTTCCTCAGTGTTCCCACCGACTGTCCGCAGCGCGACGAGCGTCTCGGCTGGATGGGCGACGCGCAAGTCTTCGTGCGCACCGCCACCTACAACCGCGATGTCTCGGCCTTCTTCGAGAAGTGGATGCAGGACGTTGAAGACGGACAGGCTCTCGATGGCGGCTATAGTGACGTTTCGCCCCGTAAAGTCGATGAAGCCAACGGCGCTCCTGCCTGGGGCGACGCGGGCGTTATCGTGCCTTGGACCGTCTATCAGGCATACGGCGACACCGAAATCATCGACCGCCACTGGAACTCGATGGAAAAATGGATGACCTATCTCACCGAGGTCAACCCTGATGGCATTTGGCGGCAACGTCGCGGCAACGACTTCGGCGACTGGCTCTCTATTGGCGCCAACACCCCCAAAGACGTTCTCGCCACCGGATATTACGCCTACGATGCCTCCTTGATGGCGAAAATGGCGCGCGCCACCGGACGCACCGCCGAAGCCGCCAAATACGATGCGCTCTTCCAGCACATCAAAACCGCCTTCAACCGCGAGTTCGTCACTGGCGACGGTCAGATCAAAGGCCAGACCCAGACGAGCTATCTCGTCGGATTGAAGTTCAATTTGCTCCCAGAGAACTTGCGGCCGTTGGCTGCCCAGCATCTGGTCGCTGACATCGCTTCCAAAAACGACCACCTTTCTACAGGCTTTGTCGGCGTGGGCTATCTGTGCCCCACATTGAGCGACACAGGACACAACGAAACCGCCTATAAGCTGTTGTTGAACGATACCTTCCCTTCGTGGGGCTTCTCCATTCGCCACGGCGCCACCACAATCTGGGAGCGTTGGGATGGCTGGACACCTGATAAGGGCTTCCAGGATGTCGGCATGAACTCGTTCAACCACTACTCGCTCGGTTCGGTCGGCGAGTGGCTCTACAGCCATGTAGCGGGTATCAGCACCGATCCTCGCTACCCCGGCTTCGAGCGTATCCTAATCGAACCAACTCCCGGTACTGGCCTGACCTATGCCAACGCGACCTATAACTCGGTACGCGGACGCATCCAAAGCGCTTGGAAAAAGCAGGGCAACGTGTTGACTCTCGATGTCACCATCCCTGCCAACACCTCGGCTACGGTACGTATTCCCGCCAAAAATGCGGGAGTGGTCAAAGAAGGCACCGTCCTCGCCTCCAACGCTCCCGGCGTGAAGTTCATGCGTCAGGAAGGCGGCGATACCTTCTTCCAGGTCGGTTCTGGCACCTACAAATTCACAACTAACGTGAGTTAGTCACCGACTGCGCCTCTCCCCCTCTGCGCGACACGAATATATGGATTGAATGTTGTGATTCTGCTTTAGTAGCCTCTCTGTTTGCGAGGAGAATCACAACATGACCCCGGAACAGCAACAGCAGTTTGTGAAGGCGCTTTACGAGGCATTCAACAGGCGCGACATCGAGACTGTAATCGCACAAATGCAGCCCGATGTCGAGTGGGCTAATGGCACGAATGGCGGTCATGTGCATGGCCACGACGCAGTGCGCTCCTATTGGCGAAGGCAGTTCCAGGTCATCGAACCCCATATGGAGGTGCTACATTTCGATAAAGATGATGAGGGCCGCTTCATCATCACTGTGCGTCAAGTCGTCCGCGATATGGGCGGGCAAGTTCTGCTAGAAAAGACGCTAGGCCAACGATTCGCCATGAAAGACGGCCTCATTCATCGCTTTGATATTCTCGAACTCCAACCACAAGGAGAGCTATGACGACCATCGAGCGGGTTTATTTCGCCTTAAAGCTGTTTTCAACTCTGGGGAGTGGCTTGATCGCGGGCGCATTTTTCGCATTTTCGGTTTTCGTGATGAGCGCGCTGGCACGCCTCCCTGCATCGCAGGGCATGACCGCCATGCAGTCCATCAATATCACCGTTCTCAACCCCATCTTCCTAGGAGTCTTCATGGGCACAGCCCTCAGCTGCCTCATTCTGGCTGTCAACGCCCTGCTCCGCTGGAGCCAACCCGGCACCGCCTTCCTACTTGCTGCCAGTCTGCTTTACCTCATCGGCACCTTTCTAGTGACGGTCATTTTCAACGTCCCTTTGAATGATGCCCTCGCAGCCGCAAAGCCCAACACCCCCGAAGGCGCCCAACTCTGGGCCAAATACCTGAGCCAATGGACGATGTGGAACCACGTCCGCACCCTCGCGGCCCTCGCCTCCTTGGCCTCATTCATAATGGCCCTGGTCCGCGCCCCCTAGAAAATTCGAGGTAAGGGCAAAATCCATTCGCTATAGTTAGAGAAAACAAACGGACCGGGTATGGGCATCGCCAAGTCCATGAGAGATTGTCAGAGTTCGGCCCTTCTACCTCTGGGAGAAGGTGTCGCGGTGCCGGATGAGGGCCGCGTAGCGGTAACTAATTTGTATTCCGACATCAGACTACCCCATCCCAATAAAATGAACCTCGCTCACATCCAACTCCTCGACTCAGCTCTTCCCACGGGGGCCTTCTCCCACTCTTTCGGCCTCGAAACCCTCGTCCAGTCGGGCCGCATCAAAACCGCCGATGATCTGCGCGAATACACCCACACCATGCTCTTCTGTGCGTGGGCCAGTGGCGATGCGATGGCCGTCAAAGCCGCCTACGAATGGACGCCCCTTCAAAAACATGAAGACCTCTGGCGCCTTGATAAAGCGATGCACATCGCCCGCACCGCGCGCGAATCCCGCGAGGGCACCCACAAAATTGGCAAGCGCCTCTTCACGCTCGCCCGCACCATCCACCCCGATCTGAACTGGCAACCCCTCGCCCAGGCTATCGAATCCGCCCACTGCCCCGGTACATTCCCCCTCGTCTACGCTTGGGCCTGCCGCGAACTGACCGTTCCCCTCGACATCGCCGCGCAGGGCTTCCTCTACGCCAACCTCAACAGCACCCTCACCAACGCCGTCCGCGCCATGCGCTTGGGCGGCACTCAGGCCCAAACAATACTCGCCTCAATGCTCCCTCTCATCGCCCCTGCATGGCAACAAAACCAATCCCGCGACCCCTGGAAATTTGCCTACTCCATCCCCGCCACCGACATCGCCATGATGGAACATGAAACCCTGTACTCCCGCCTCTTCATGTCGTAGCCAGCCCAGACCATAAACACCAAAACCTGCAATACTGAAAGCAGTGAAGGCTTATCTTCTCACTTCTACCCCTCAAATAATTAATATCCTGAATTGATTTTAGCTCCCAAATCATTGATTTCTCGGCCATATTCAATTCGCAATAAGTTCACTGCGCGGTGAGCTTTAACTAACCACTAAATACTAAGGACTAACAACTACTATGCACATGGGCACAGATCATCATCACGGCGGCTGGGAGCGTCCCGCCACCCCACGCGATAGGCCGCTTCGTGTCGGCGTCGGTGGCCCCGTCGGTAGCGGCAAAACCGCCCTTGTCGAGCAGCTCTGCAAGCGAATGCGTGACCGCTACAGCCTTGCCGTCGTTACCAACGACATCTATACCCGCGAAGATGCCCTCATCCTCACCCGCGCCGAAGCCCTGCCCGAAGAGCGCATCATCGGTGTCGAAACGGGCGGTTGTCCCCACACCGCCGTTCGCGAAGACGCCTCCATGAACTTCGAGGCCATCGACGAACTCCAGTCCCGTTTCCCCGACCTTCACATAGTCTTCATCGAAAGTGGCGGCGATAACCTCGCGGCAGCCTTCTCGCCCGAACTCGCTGACCTCTTTGTCTATATCATTGATGTCGCGCAAGGCGAGAAAATCCCCCGCAAAGGTGGCCCCGGCATCATCCAGTCCGATCTGCTCATCATCAACAAAACCGACCTCGCCCCCCACGTTGGCGCTTCGTTGGAAGTCATGCAGCACGATACCCGTCATCAGCGCGGCGACCGTCCCTTCATGCTATCTAACCTCCGCAGTGGCGAAGGTGCCGACGCCATCGTCCACTGGCTCGAACACCAACTCCACGACACTCCCCATCAATGAGTCAGCGAGGAATTACCGGGCGCGTCGTCGCGCAATTCGACGCGCCCGAAGGCCGAACCCGCTTGGCGCACCTCGCGTGCGTCGCTCCCTTAAAAGTCGCCAAGCCCTTCCCCCGGCCCGATGGCTCGCTCCACATCTGTCTCATGGATGTCTCCCCCGGCCTCTTAGCGGGCGATTTCTACGACCTCCAATGGCACCTTGAATCGGGTGCCCATGCCCTCATAACCCATCAGGGCTTCATGCGCGTTCACCCCTCCAATAATGCTCCCACCACCCACCACCAAACCATCTCCGTCGCCAATGGCGCTCTTCTCGAATACGAAGCCGCCCCCATTCTGCTTTATAAAGACGCCGCCCTCAGAGCCCAAACCACAATCGCAGTCGAGCAGGGCGGTACTCTCATTCTCTCCGAGATCATCTGCTCCGGGCGCACAGGACACTCCGAATCATTCGCCTTCGACTCCTATCAAGGCCACCTGCAAGCTACTTATAACAACGAGTTAGTCGCCTGGAACTCCACCGACCTGCGCCCCCAACTCCACAACCTGCTCGCCCGTGGCATGTGGGATGGGAACACCCACTGGGCCACCATCCTAATCATCGCCCAAAACGCCGATAAAGCTCTTTTGGAAGCCCTCCGTGCCGAACTCCGCACTATAGAATCCAACGCCCCCGAAAATAACCCTCTACGCGGTGGTGTCGGCCTATTCCCCCACGCCGTCACCATTACCCTATTAGGCCAACGCGCCTACGACCTTGAACAAGCCGCCCAACGGCTCCGCACTCAAGCTCAGCAAACTCTAAAAAGCCACACCCATTCGTAGAGACGTGCCTCTGAGCATCTTTCGTTGTCCGCATAGGCGGGCAGCGAACCCGGTCGGAGCTTATGACAATAAGCCCGGCCCAACTCTCTCTACCCGTATAAAAATCACTCCCTGTTAACACCAAAAATAGGCTGAAAGAACCCTAAATAAGCCCTTTTTGGGGGCAAACAGGCTAAAAATCCCCTAATTAATCGGCTAATTTCCGTATTAACGCCATTTTTAACGACTTCCGCGACCTCCTTTTAACGCCATTTTTATGGAGTCAAGGCCCAATTCCGCCGAAAATTTTTTGTGGTTCCCGATACCTGTGTGTCTCATGGAGAAGCAGGTTCAGTTCGGTAACACGTGACAAAAGATTCGAGGCTACATGAACATCTCTAACACAAAAAACCGAATCCTCTGGCTGGGCGGCGTCGCACTTTTTGGCTGCGCCTCACTGGCCCTCGCGCAAACGGCAACGTTGCGCGCCAACGTGGTGCCGCAACTGGCGGCGTTCAAGGTAGTGTCTGCAGCGACTGGCGATAAGTTAGAATCTGCCGAAAAAATCGCACCCGGCGACATTATCGAATATCAGGCTCGTTATTCCAACACCGGAAATCGCGTAGCCAAAAACCTACAGGCTATTTTGCCCATCCCGTCTGCCCTACAGTGGGTTCCTTCTTCGGCTTTGCCGGCGAACCCACAGGCCAGCCTCGATGGAAAAAGTTTCGCCTCTCTTCCGCTAAAACGCACCGTCAAGGCCCCTGATGGCAGCGAAAAAGTGGTTATCGTGCCGACGTCCGAATTGCGCTTTCTGCGCTGGACGATTACCTCTCTCGAACCTGGCCAGACCGTAAAAGTCTCCGCGCGAGCACTCCTCGCACAGGCCGACAAAACGACTCGTTAAAAACATTTTTCGTCCTCCTCAGACAAAGAGGAGTGCCTTCATGGACTATATATGTCTCTAATTAAACCTTTCAAAAACAAACCGGCATTCCGCCTTGCAGTCCTCGCTGCTGCAACGGTAGTAATGGGATGCGGATTCGGCATGAAGCCCGCCCACGCTATCACCAAGGCTGGCTCCACCATCAACAACCAGGCCATAGGCGTCTATAGCGATGGCTCTGATGTTTCCCGCAACGTCACCTCGAACTCTGTTCAAACCGTTGTTCAGCCCGTTGCCTTCTTAGACCTCGGCGCACCCGGCACCAAAAACGCCACCATCGCCAGCACCGTTAACTTCACCCACACCATTACCAACACTGGTAACGACACCGACTACTTCACCCTGTCCGCCATTGATCAAACCGGCGACGATTTTAACGCCCTCCCAACAGTACGTGCCGATGACAACGGCGATGGAATCCCCGATGGTGTTCTTCCCATCCTTCGTACTCCTTCACTGGCTCCAGGTGAATCCTACTCCTTCGTTGTAACTGGTGTTGCAGCTGGTTTGCTCAGCGGCCAGAACGCCAAAATCTTGGTTCGTGCCACCAGCCACTTCGATTCGGCTGTTACCTCCACCAACCTCGACACCATCAACATCACGACTGGCGCTCAGGTTTCGGTTGTCAAATCTATCGACAAGGCCAGTGGTGCTCCCGGTTCCGGCCCCTACACCTACACCCTCACCTATAGCAACGCTGGCAACTCCGCTGCGACCAACCTGACCATCAACGACCTCTTGCTTCCTGGTCTCTCCTATATCCCTGGTTCGGGACGTTGGAGCACCTCTGGCGCAACGCCTTTGACTGACGCAGTTGCTGGCGACCCCTCCGGCATCAACTATAGCTACGGCACTCTCACTCCAACGGTTTCGGCTGTCATCGCCTCGGTTCCTGCCAACAGCACTGGCCGTTTTACCTTCCAGGTCAATCTTGATAACAACCTTCTCCCCGGTCTGTTGGGCAACGTCGCTCTTTACTCCTATAACGACGGTTTGAACCTGATCAACCTGACACCGACCAACACGGTTAACCTGTCGATCACTCAACTTGGCTCCTTCAGCTTCGCAGGCGCCACTATTCCCTCCGCCTCCCTGGGGTCCAACGTCGATTTCCCCAACGTTATCACCAACACCAGCACTGGCAACGACACCTTCGACATCACGCTGGCTCCCGGCACCTTCCCACTTGGCACCACCTTCCAACTCATGCGTGGTACTACAGGTAACTTGGTTCCCATGACTGACACCAACGGCAACGGCATCCCCGACACCGGCCCTGTCGCTCCTGGCGCAAACTTCACAGTCACCTTGCGTGCAAGCCTGCCAACTGCTTCGTTGACATCTGGCCCCTTCTCGATCACCAAGATCGCGACTTCCTCTGTCAGCCCATTGGTTATTCACACCGCAACCGACACCTTGACCTCTGCTTCGGGCGGCTCTGTTGACCTGACCAACGACGCAGCTGGAAACCTCGGTGCAGGTGCTGGTCCAGAAGCGACTCCCGTCACTTTGCTCAACGCCAACATCGGCAGCACACAGCGCTTCACGTTGTACGTCAAAAACACGGGAACCATCCCCGACTCCTTCGCTCTCTTGGCCTCGGCCACCACATCGTTCGCAGGACTCGAACTTCCCTCTGGCTTCACCGTCGTCTTCAAAAATGACGCTGGTGGCATCATGACCAACACCGGTCTCATCCCCGCAGGTGGCACCGTTAAAGTCAACGCCGACGTTTTCGTTCCCTTGACCGCAGCTCTTGGTCAGCAGAACATCTACTTCCGTGTCCTCTCGCTCTTGACAGGCGCTACCGACACCAAACTCGACGCCATCAACGTTGGCGGTCTCCGCAGCCTCGCTCTTGGACCCAACGGTGTTGGACAGGCCTACCCCGGCAACGCCACGGTCTTCACACACACACTCACCAACACTGGTGTCTTGGGCGAAGGCGGCCTGCTCAGCAACATTGCTCTGAGCACAACCAACTCACAGTCGGGCTTCTCCTCGGTTGTCTACCGCGATGCTAACGGCAACGGCACTCTCGACGAGTCCGACCCCGTTGTTACCGAATTCAGCGGCCTCCTCGGCTTGCTCCCCGGCACCTCGGCTACCCTCTTCGTGAAGGTTTACGCTCCTGCCGGTACCGACCTCGGCACCGTGAACGCCACCACGCTCACTGCCACCACAACTGGCGGCGTAGGAACAGTCCCAGCAGTTGTCACCGTCCTCGACAGCACCACCGTTATCGCTGGTCAAATCCGCATGGAGAAGTCGCAGGCCCTTTCAACTGGCGGCGCCCTCACCTACTCGGTCAACCGCATCACAACTGGCGCTAAACCCGGCGCAGTCATCCGCTACCGCATTATTGCCACCAACACCGGTACTGGCCCTGCAACTGGCTTCGTCATCACCGACGCAATCCCTGCCTTCACCGCTTATGACCAGGGCGATGGCACACAGACCGGAGTCGGAGTTGCTGGCTGGACCGATGGAACAACCTTCCACTTAGCCGACACCCCGCTCGCTAACGGCGCCACCGGCACCCTCAACTTCACCATCGGTACTCTCGCTCCCGGACAGTCGGTAACGATTACCTTCGGTGTAAAGATTCAGTAAATCCTTTCCCCACAAACGGACACGACAGAAGTGCCCACCCCCTCAAATAACCCCTCAAACAACCGGAGCGCTGCAAAGCGCTCCGGTTGTTCATCTTTTAACGCTCTCCCCCCGTTCTTTTAACGCCATTTTTATAGAGCTGACACCCCCCTAAAACCAACACTTTTCAAGTACCAGAACATAGCTCTGGTTCTGCAAAATTCTCGACTACAGGTGGTGACATGCTCGCACGAAATTCTTCTCTAACCCGATTTGTTCTCCTCTCGCTCTTCGTCTTACTTAGCTTTTGCTTGGGCGTGCAGTCACCCTCATTGGCTCTTACTCGCGCTGGCACTTCGGTTACCAATCGCGCGTTAGGGTCTTATACAGATGGCGACACCGGATACTCTTCGGTATTGCAATCGAATATCGTGAGCGCTGAGGTACAACCCCTCGAAGCTCTGGCGCTCACTCCCAACCAGTCCGTACAGGTTCCTGTTGGTGCCCCCATCACCCTCGCCCATCGCCTCATCAATACGGGAAATACGACCAGCAGCTACAAAATCAGCATCAGCAACGCGAGTGGCGATAACTTCGATGTCTCCGACCTCAAACTCTTCCGCGATCTCAACGACAACGGCATCGCCGATGTCGGCGAACCCGAAGTGAACGCCCAGCCCCCCATCCTTGACATGGATGAATCGGTCTCTTTGGTTATCTGCGGCATAATCCCCGGCAGTGCCCTCGCTGATACCAACGCGAAAATCAAATTAAACGCCGAAACCATCGCTCAGGGTGTTAAAGCCTCCAACACCGATACCCTCACTGTTGTAAGCGCCCTCTCCTTGCAAGTCTTTGATGCTGCCTCTCTCCCCGAAGCCAAACCGGGCGACTCCGTCACCTTCACCATCTCAGCACTCAACCGTGGCGCCTCTGCCCCTATGCCTGTTGCCGTAAGTGTCGATGGTGTCACACGTAATCTCGTTCTCCTCCGCGACCAGATCCCCGCCAACACCTCTCTCACCACCTACATCAATAAGGGGACTGGTCTGGCACTGTACCACCGTTTGGGCGATCCCGAACACACCTACCTCACCCACGCGCCACAAGACCTGGATAGCGTCGATGCCATTGCCTATGCCGTTCCTTCATTTGCGGCGGGCAACACCATTCAAGCCTCTTTCACGGTGAAGTTGCACCACAACATCAACTCCGAGATTCGCAACATGGCGCATCTCGTCTACGGCGAATCCGGCAAAACCGGCTTGCAAAACATCGACTCCAACGAAGTTCGTATCTCCATCCCCGCCGAGCCAGCAAAACTCTTCTACTATTCTGACGCCACCTTCACCAGATTCGCTTTCGTTACCTCCCTCGATTGGCCTCTCTTTATCGAAGTGAACTCGGCGGGCGATAACAAAAACCCCCTCATCGTCGAGCGCATTTCCATCACTTTGACATCGCTCAAAACTGGCGACATCATGCGCTTGGATGCTATCGAAACTGGCCCTAATACAGGTCTTTTCCACATCACTAGCTCACCTGTTAAGCATGGCCATGACGCCATCCCTGCCAATGGCATCCTCGAATCTCAGCAGGGTGACACCGTCACAGCCAGCTTTGTCTCCAACGGGATTGTCATCTCCGACACCATCTTGGTCGACCCCCTCGGCGTCGTCTACGATAGCCGCACCAATGTTCCTGTTGCTGGTGCCCGCGTCACTCTCATCGACGTTACGGGACGTAGCAATGGTGGTCATGCTGGCGAAGAAGCAACCGTCTTGCAAGTCGATGACTCCCCCGCCCCCTCCACCGTCGTAACAGGTGCAAACGGCCAATTCCAATTCCCCCTGGTCGCTGCTGGTACCTACAAACTCGTGGTTGTCGCTCCCCTCGGCTACACCTTCCCCTCCAAGGTTCCTGCTGGCTTGCAGCCCATTGGCCGCGTCATCAATCCAACTGGCTCTTATGGCGCCACATTCGAAGTTCCCGAACACAGCAGCCCGATTCAAATCGACATTCCCCTCGATACTCAAACCTCTCAATCGGGCCTGTTCCTCGAAAAGACAGTCGCCCGCACTCAGGTCAATGTCGGCGAGTTCCTCGACTACGAACTGCACGTCAAAAACTCGACCACGGTAGTTCTCCCCAACATTACCCTCGCTGACGTGTTGCCCGCTGGCTTCAAGTTTCAGCCCGGCACCGCCCGCCTCAACGGCGCGAACATCGCTCCCACACTCGCAGCGGGCCGCGACCTGTCGTTCAGTCTTTCTTCCCTGGCTGTCGGCTCCGATATTCGCGTCACCTATCGCGTTTTAGTCGGCATTGGAACCAAACTTGGCAAGAACACCAACGTAGCGCGCGCCACCGCTGGCGCCACCCAATCGAACGAGGCCAGCGCCATCGTTGATGTTACTGGCGGCGTCTTCGACGACAAAGGCATCATCATGGGCCGCGTCTGGGTCGATTCCAACCGCGACGACCAGATGCAAAAAGGCGAACCCGGAATCCCCGGCGTCCGCATCTGGATGGAAGACGGCACCTTCGTTCTCACCGACGAAGACGGCAAATACTCCTTCTACGGTCTTGAAGACCGCACCCACGTCGTCAAAATCGACGTTACCACTCTTCCCAAGGGCGTCCAGCTGCAAAGCCTGTCGTCGCGCTACGGAAAAGGCGGTGCCAGCTACATCATCGACCTGAAGAAGGGCGAACTCCATAAGGTCAACTTCGCCGACCGTGCTGCTACCCCCGAAATCATCGCCGCCGTCGCCGAACGCGCCAAGCTCGTTGCTGGCAGCGAGGGCGAGGCCGCGCAAAGCCTCGGCACAGCACTCACCCCCGATGGTGCTGTTCTCTCTTCCGGCGATGTGCGCGGCCTCCCAGCCAGTGGCTTTGTAGGTAATGCCAGTCAAGCCCGCTTCGGCACCAACCCCGGCGAAAACGGTGGCAATGGCATCACTCCTTCCCAACATGCCAAGCCTGTAGCTGGTGCCACCTCCAATTTGCCCGCCAAACCAGTTGGCAAGCCCGCTGCTATCCCCGTCCCCTCGCTGGAAGACGTGTTGCCCTCGCTCAACTCCGATCTGGGCTTCATCAACCTCAAGGACGGCCAGACCCTCGCCTATGCTCAATCGAACGTCCGCGTCAAAGGCACGGCTGGCTCCACCTTCAAGCTGAAAGTCAACGGCGTCGAAATGCCCGACACCCGCATCGGCCAGCGCAGCACCAGCCCCGATGGTTCGGTTGACGCTTGGGAGTTCGTCGGCGCCAAAATGAACCCCGGCAAGAACACGCTCCGCCTCGAACAAGCCGACTCTTTCGGCATCGAGCGTGGTAACGTCGAAATCACCGTCATTGCTCCCGGCGATCTCGGACGCCTCGAAATCACCCTACCCACCACCGCTCCCCGCGCCGATGGCAAGACGCCTGTTAAAGTTAGCGTCCGCCTGACCGATGCTAAGGGAGCGACTGTCTCCACCCGCACCGCCCTGACATTGGATGCATCCATCGGCCAGTGGCAAGTCACCGACCTTAACCCCGATGAGGCTGGAGTGCAGGTCTTCGTAGAAGGCGGCAAAGCCGACTTCTTGCTGCTCCCCCCTTCCCAGCCCGCCAACTGCGACATCCGTATCAGCAGCGGCGCGCTGCAAAATACCGCGCAACTCTCCTTCGTTCCCGAACTGCGCCCCCTCTTCGTCAACGGCCTTGCAAGCGCCCGCATTAACCTCTTCGGTTTCAAGGCCAGCGGCGCCAGCGTTCTCCGCACCGAAGACATCTTCGAAAACGAAGACACCGTGCGCGGTGCCCTTTTCGTCAAGGGCCGCATCCTGGGTAGTTCGCTTCTCACCTTGCGTTACGATTCGCAGAAGCGCGAAGATGATCGCCTCTTCCGCGACATCCAGCCCGACGCCTACTATCCCATCTATGGCGATGCCGGTTCACGCGGCTTCGATGCCCAGTCCACCGGCAAGCTTTATGTGCGAGTCGATAACCAGAAGTCCTACGTCTTGTATGGCGACTACACCACCTCGTCGCTCAACCCGGCACGCAGCCTTGGCGACTACAGCCGCAGCCTGAACGGCCTCAAGACCCACATCGAAAAAGGCGCCCTCACAGCCAACGTCTTCGCTTCCAACGACAACGCCTCTCAATCCGTCGAGGAACTGCGCGGCAACGGCACATCGGGCCGCTACCTGCTCCGTTCGGGCAATATCCGCGAGCAAAGCGAAAAAGTCGAGATCATCGTTCGCGACCGCAACCAGCCGTCCGTCGTGCTGCAAACCACGCCGCAAACCCGTTTCGTTGACTATTCGCTCGATAGCTTCGCTCAGGGCATCGTTTTCCGCTCCCCCGTCCCCAGCGTTGACGCCAACCTCAACCCCATCTACATTCGTGTCACCTACGAAGTCGAGCAGGGCGGCCCCAAATTCCTCGTCGCTGGTGGCGACCTCCAATATCATCTCAACAACAAAGTTGAAGTCGGTGCCGCTTACTCGCGCGACGAAAACCCACAGACCCCCTTCTCGCTGCGTAGCATGAACACAACTGTTCGCTTCTCGGCCAACACCACGTTGGTCGGCGAATGGGCGCAAAGCGAAAACGACGGCGTTACTGGCGCTGCCCAACGCATCGAGTTGTTACACGAGGGCCGCAAACTCGCAGCTCGTCTCTTCTGGGGCCGCAGCGATGCCGACTTCAATAACCCCGCTTCGCTGTTGTCGCAGGGGCGTCAGGAAGCCACCCTCAAGGCAACCTACAAACTCAACGGCTCTAACCGCATCATCGCCGAAGCTATCCGCAGCAACGATGTCGCGGGTGGCGGCACCCGCACCGGAGCGCAGGTCACTTTGCAGCGCTCGCTCAATAACGGCATTCAGCTCGAAGTCGGCGCCCGCAAAGTCAAAGATTCCGGCAATCCCTTCCCAACCACGTCGCCCAACGCGACCCCCGCCGATTTCACCAGCTTGCGCGCCAAGGTCACGGCGCCCATTCCCGGTGTGAAAAATGCCAATGCCTCGCTCGAATACGAGCGTGCCATCCAGGGCGATGGTCAGGTTCTCGCCATCGGTGGCGACTACCAGATCGCCAATAAGGGCCGCGTCTACATCCGTCACGAGCTGCTCTCATCGCTCAATGGTCGCTATGGCCTCAACGATAACGCTCAGCAGCAAACCACTTTGGTTGGCATCGACGCCGACTACATGAAGAATGGCCGCGTCTTCAGCGAGTATCGAGTGGGCGGTGGCCTTAGTGGTCGCGACGCACAGGCTTCTGTCGGTCTTCGCAACACATGGAGCCTCGGGCAGGGCATTCGCTTCAACACAACCTTCGAGCGCATCCGCGACCTCAGCGATAACCCGCAGGGCGTCGGCGATTCGAACGCTGTCACAGGCGCCATCGAATACACCCGCAGCCCTAACTTCAAGGGGACTGCCCGCCTCGAACTCCGCGACGGACGCAACAACAGCGTGCTGGGAACCGTGGGAATCGCCTACAAAATCAATCCTTCGCTCTCGTTGTTAGGCAAAGGCGTCTACAGCCGCAGCAACTCCACGACGGGTGTTGACCTCAACAGCCAGAACCAGAGCCGCGCCGTTGTCGGTTTGGCCTACCGTTCAACCAATAATGATCGCTTGCAAGCGCTCCTCAAGTACGAGATGCGCCGCAACACCACCTCGCTTACCACCCGTATTCGTCGCGCTGCCCAAATCGCCTCGCTCAACGTTAACTACCAGGCCACCAGCAAATGGAATCTGAGCGGGCGCTACGCTTTCCAGAGCGGCTCCGACGCTTCCAATGGCTTGAACACCAATGCCAACTTGCAAGTCCTCTCTGGCCGCGCCACCTATAACATGGGCCGCCGCGCCGACCTCAGCATCCTTGGTAGCATGTCACGCGGCGCTGGAGTCTCGCAGTCTGGTATTGGCGCTGAAATTGGCTTCCGCGTTTCGTCCGGCATCCGCCTCAGCGCGGGATACTTGCTTGGCCACTTCCGCGATGCTGATGCTTCCAACCTCAACTTGAATGACAGCGGATTCTACTTGCGCTTCGGCTATCAGTTCGATGAGAGCTTGTTCGGAGGAAGTGGAGGAATCGCACCATGAAATTAGTTCGCTTTCTCCTCTTCGTGTTGTTGGTTTGCATCGGCGCCTTTGGCTTCTCTGCGGCTCCCGCCCACGCCGATCAACCCGTCTTCGCCAGCAACGCCGTCACAGTCAACAAGAGCGCGACCTATCTTCTTGATACCGTCCTCTACACCATCAAACTCGACAACACGGCGGGCACAACCGATGCCCTCGATGTTGTCTTCACCGATCATCTCCCCAATGGCATCGACGTGCAGGTGTTCTCGCTTGATGGCATCCCTCAAGTTCTTTCACTGCTTTTCGATGGTCTCTACGTAGGCACCATCCCGGCGGGCACTTCGCGCACCATCACCATTCTTGGTGTCGTCAACGCCATCCCCCAGCGCCCCGCCCTCGCGCAGTACACCAATCAGGCATCGTGGACTTATCGCTACCGCCCCACCTCCGGTGCTGCCAAAGTCAACGCCTCGTTCACCACCAATCAGGTCACCACGCAAATCACCCGCTTGGAACCGAGCATGTCCATCGCGACCATTGAGTTGGCCCCCATTCTCAACCTCGGAACCCAGATCACCTACACCCTCACAATCGCCAACACCGGAACTCTTAACTCGGCTGGTACTACCCTCACCAACGCCATTCCAGTTGGCGCCCTCTACCGAGCTGGAACAACCAAGCTCAATGGCACCACTCTCGCCGACCTTGGTGTTGCTGGGCCATATGTTCTCGGCGGTCTGGTCAACAGCCCCGGTCGGCCAGCTGGCCAAATAAACGCAGGCGAAACGGCCACCATCACCTTTGCGGTAACCAGCCTGATATTGCCCGTCGTCAACCTCGCCATCGTCGATGCAGATGGCCTTGGCCCTATTCCCCCGCTCAACCTCGTCGGCTCAACAACCGTGAATGCCAACGCCGATTTGGGCATCACCATCACCGATGGTGTATCGACCATTTCTGCGGGCACTGATACTACCTACACCATCGCCGTTAAAAACAACGGCCCCACCACTGTTACCAGCCTTCGCGTCACCAGTTCGCTACCTCTCGCGTTGAATAATCCTGTCTGGACAGCCAGCACTGGCACCTATAACGCGACAACGGGCGACTGGACGGGCATCTCCCTGGCTTCCGGTGCCACCATCACACTGACCCTCAAGGGCCGTGTCTCCTCGCTTGCAGTTGGCTCTGTTGCCGTCACCGTAACTGTCGCTCCCCCGGCAGGAGTCACCGACTCCGTCTCTGGTAATAACAGTGCTACTGATACCGATACAGTCGGTCTATTCGCCGACCTCGGCGTTACCCAGACCGATAACCTGACTTCAATCGCGCAGGGCACCAGCATCTCTTACCTCATCACCGTATCGAATGCCGGAGCTGCAACTGTTTCGAGCCTCACCCTCACCGATACCTATTCATCGAACCTGCAAAATGCGGCCTTCACACCCGACGAGGGAATTTACAATTCCACCACCGGTGCATGGACTGGCCTCAATCTGGCTCCCGGTGGAAGCGTTCAATTGACCCTCACTGGCACAGTTTCGTTGTCGGCGACGGGCAATCTAGTGAATACCGCTGTGGTCGCACCCCCCGCAGGGATTGTTGATCTCAACGCTACCAACAACACGTCAATTGATACCAACTCCATTGTTGTCTTCAATTCCCTCGTGTTGATACAAACCGTAGATAAGCCTCTCGCCAAACCGGGCGAGGTCATTACCTACACCATCACCTACCGCAACAGCAGCGCTTTGCCACTGCCCGGTGTAGGGATTGAAAATACCGTCCCCGAATACACAACTTTTGTCGCAGCTACTTATGGAGCATTGCCCCCCTCTTTAAGTGGATGCACCCTGACCAAACCGGCTGTAGGAGCCACCGGGACAATTAAGTGGGTATTCAATGGCACTATCGCCCCCGGAGGCAGCGGCGTCGTGTCCTTCCAAGTGTTAGTTCAGTAAGCCGCCTCCACATTTCCTGTTCGAGCGTCACCGAATAGACCAGAACTCAAATTGCCAATCGCCGCTCTAGGGGACATCCAATGAAGTCACAAAAAGACCCCACCATCCTCATCATCGAAGACCAAAAACTAAATATCCAACTCTTGCGCGGCATGTTGGTTCGCGAAGGGTACAAAAATATTATTTGTGTCCAGGACTCAAGGGAAGCCATGTACGAATACCATCAATCGCAGCCCGATCTGGTGTTCCTCGACTTGAACATGGCCTACCTCGACGGCTTCGAAATCCTCATTCAACTGCGCGAATTTACGCAGGACGATTACGTTCCGATTCTCATCCTCTCCGCCGAAACCGATCCCCACGCTCGGCAACGGGCCTTGTCGCTGGGGGCGATGGACTTCATCAGCAAGCCATTCAAGGTTTCCGAGGTCTTGTTGCGCGCCCAAAACTTCCTCCACTCCCGCCAAATGCATTTGCAACTCAAAGCCAAAAACGATCTCTTGGAGCAATTGCTTTCCGAGCGCACTCGCCTTCTCGAAGAAGCTCAAATCGAGATGCTGGAACGACTGGCGAACGCGGCTGAATACCGCGACCAGGAAACGCGCGACCACACCCATCGCGTCAGTTGGTTGGCAGTGCAAATGGCCCGCAAAATAGGGATGCCCGAATCGCAGATAACCCTTCTGCGTCGCGCTGCCTCGCTACATGACATCGGCAAAATTGCCGTGCCCGATAATATCTTGCTTAAGCCCGCCCGCTTGACCTACGATGAGTTCGAAATTATGAAAACTCACACCGAGGTCGGCGCTCAACTGCTCAAAGATGGCCGCAGCGAGGTCATCCAAATGGCCGAAACCATCGCCCACACCCACCACGAGCGTTGGGATGGAAGCGGCTACCCACAGGGCTTAAAAGGCGAAGAAATTCCTCTGGAGGGCCGTATCGTCGCTCTCGCCGACGTTTACGATGCACTCTCTCACGAGCGTCCCTACAAAAAGGCATGGCCGCGTGAAGAGATCATGTCCGAAATTAAAGCTCAATGCGGACGACACTTCGATCCTCTGGTCGTCGATGCCTTTTTAGACCTCGAAACCGAGCTTGAGGGAGGTTTTGGTGATATTCACGTCTCTGAGCATCGCCATCATGTCTACAACTCTCGATAGCTACATCATTCGCTCAAAAAACGATAGCCAATCCCCGGTTCATTCAGTATAAAGCGCGGATTGGACGCATCATCCTTGATTTTGTCTCGCAGATGCTTGACATAGATGCGCAGATAGTTGGTTTCGGTGCTGTATTCCTCTCCCCACACCGCTTTCAACAACTCGTGGTGGCGCACGACTTTGCCCGCGTTTCGAATCAAATAGGCGAGCAGTTTGTATTCGATAGGAGTGAGGCGAAGTTCGTTATCGTTCAGTGTGACACGACGGTTCGCCAAATCGACACGTAGTCCATCTATAGAAAACACTGGCTCTTCCATCGGCGCGTTCTGGCGCCGCGAGTGCCGCAGCGCAACCCTAATGCGCGCCTGTAGCTCGGCCACTCCAATGGGCTTGGTTAAATAATCGTCGGCGCCCGCATCCAGTGCGGCGACCTTCGACTCTTCCTGCTCGCGAGAAGAGAGCACTATAATGGGGGTCTCCATCCAGCCACGAAGGCGAGTCGCTACCTCAATACCATCCATATCAGGCAGACCTAAATCCAACAGAATGACATCAGGGGAGCATTGAGCGGCTTTGGCGAGACCATCCTCACCAGTAGCAGCTTCGACAATTTCGTAATTTTGGCGGGAAAGAGAACTTCGCAAAAAGTGACGTAGAACTGCGGCGTCCTCAATGAGAAGAACAACTTCGTTTATATCGACCACATCCTTATTACCATCGCATGAGAGTTAGTGAGTGCAATTTACGGCGCAAGTTTGACACGAAAGGCCACGTGGGCCTCATCTAACTCAAGAAATAATTTATCTGAAGAAATCTTAATATTTTCTATGTCGTGTGAGGTCAAGAGGTTCTCAATATGGCGGCAGGATTCTACCATCGCTTTCACGCCCAGAGTAGCGCAACTTCCCTTGATTTTATGGGCCATTTGGCCGATCTCATAAAAATTTTGATCGTCCACGGCCTTTTGAAGTTCGGCAAGTTGTTCAGGTGTTTCTTCCAGGAATAAGTCCACCAGTT
The DNA here is from genome assembly GCA_004172935.1 of bacterium. Lineage (GTDB taxonomy): Bacteria > Armatimonadota > Abditibacteriia > Abditibacteriales > Abditibacteriaceae > Abditibacterium. The sequence goes on from SDZD01000007.1 coordinate 118,094, forward strand.
CGCTAACGAGTTCCGGGTCGAGTTCGCTTAATAGTTCCTCCCAGCGTTCCTTTTGCAATACCGAGTTTTCGCTCGTTATCGTCACGGCAGAGGATAACATAGCGGTGTGTTCCACAAGGGCACGCTCTAAATTCGCGTTGCTAATGGGCTTGCTCAGATAGTCATCCATACCCGCCGCCAGACACAGATTTCGGTCAGAAACATCAGCAGTTGCTGTCAACGCGATGATGGGAATATGACGCTCCTCCCCCTCACGACGGCGAATCTCTCTCGCAACATCATAGCCATCCATGCCCGGCAAATGGCAATCGAGCAAAATCAAGTCGAAGTTGCCTTTTTCCCACGATTCAAGTGCTGCTTTCCCATCATCCACAACCAGTAACTCATGCCCCAATGTATGCAATTGGTGGGTTATTATCTGCTGATTGACCAAGTTATCTTCCACTACAAGCACGTGGAGCTTAAGAGGAACTGATGGCGCTACTTTTTCTGGAAGCACTGGAGGAGGTGCCACCTCTTCTTGTTGCGGCTCTTCGGTTGCGGGGCGAGGTATTAATGCCAGTGTTTCATCCAGAGTGCGCAAAAACTTCGGTACATTGAGTGGCTTGGTCAGGTAGTCTTTGGCGCCCGCGCGCAGCAAACGCTCGATTTGCGTTGGTGTCGCGTCGGCGCTAATCACGATAACCGGGATGTGTGCCGTCGTCTCATCGGCGCGCAATTGCTCCAGCACCTGCGCTCCTGTCATGTCCGGCAGGTTCAGGTCAAGTAGCACCAGGTCAGGGGCGTGTTGGCGCGCCATGTCGAGGCCCACGCTGCCCTGCATCGCCGCCAACAAATTGATCTCTGGGCGCTGTGTCAAAATCGCTTCTAACAGCCACAGGTTCGATAGGTTGTCCTCAACGCTCAGCACCGTATAGTTTTGCTCGTTGGAGCGCACCGCTTGGGTCTCAAAGACTTCAGGTGCTAACTCTTGTAATGTCTCGATAGGAGCCGTCGTTTCGGGTAAATCAACCCAAAACGTACTGCCTTGTCCTTCTGTACTTTCGACGCCGATGATGCCTCCCATTGCTTGAACCAGCCCTTGTGAGAGAGCTAATCCCAAGCCGCTACCCTCGATATCCGAGTTGGTGGCTTTTAGACGTTCGAAAGGAGTAAACAGTTTTTCGGTCTCTTCCTTCGATATTCCAAGACCCGTATCGCGTACCGCGATACGAATCTTGCCTTCTGCTTGCTGTATGCAAGAAACCTCGACTTCTCCGCTGGGCCTATTATATTTGATGGCATTCGATAGCAAGTTGATCAAAACCTGTTTGAGTCGTTGCTGATCGGCCATCACATATTGCTCGCACAAATGGGCGTCGTTCTCTTTCAAGCGTATGCCGCGTTGGTCGGCCAATGGGCGCACTAGATCGCATGAATCGGTCACTAAATTTCCCAGTGATATAGGTTCAAGCGATAGTTCGAGGTGACCCGCTTCAACGCGCGAAATTTCTAACACCTCGTTCACCAAATCAAGCAAGTGCCAGCCGCCTCGCAAAATCTGTGTTACGGCAGCCCGTTCTTCGCTGCCTAGCCCCCGCATCTCCAAAATTTGACCAAAGCCAAGGATGGCATTGAGCGGAGTCCGCAATTCGTGGCTCATACGCGACAAAAATTCCGACTTGGCGCGGTTGGCCGTATCGGCTTCTATTTTGGCTGCGTGCAGTGCTTCGGCTTGTTCCTGTCTTTCGGTAATATCTCGCGCCATTCCAACGATTCCAATCGCCTCGCCTTGAGGACTATGATGGATACCCTTTGTCACAAGCAGCGTGCGTTTAAAGCCGTTTTCCTCAAGGCTTTGTTCGTAGGTTTGTGTTACTCCCGAACGCAAAATGCGTTTGTCCGAATCGTGAAATTTCTCCGCTGTTGCAGGCGAATAGAAATCCGCATCCGTTTTACCGATGACTTCTTCTACTTTGGCGCCCCTTTGATTGGCTCCCGCCGAGTTGATCATCAGGTAGCGCCCATCCAAATCTTTCACGAAAATCGAGTCTGTCGATCCCTCGGTAACTGCGCGCAGCAAAGCGTAGCTTTCCTGTTGCGCTTCCACCGCGCGTTGGCGCTCGACGATCTCAATATGCAATTCCTCATTGGTGCGCGCTAATTCTGCTGTGCGTTGTGCCACACGCTGCTCCAGTTCGGCGTTGGCGTTTTGCAATTCATCCTCGGCCTGTTTGAGTGCGGTGATGTCGCGCGCCGCCGCGTAATTCAGTCCCTCATAAGGAGTCGAGCGCCATGACAGCCATTTATAAGAGCCGTCCTGGCAGCGAAAGCGGTTCACGAACTGCTGTGTCGAGCCGTTGATCCACAGGTCTTGCAGCGCAATTCGCGTCGCATTCAAGTCTTCGGGATGCACGAAATCAAGCAGTGAATGGGCTGTGAGTTCTGCATACGAAAGCCCCAGCGTCTCCTCGAATGCGGGGTTGAAGCGCCGAAAAAAACCGCGTCCATCGACTATACACAGCATGTCCAACGACAGCGTGAAAAACCGGTCGCGTTCTTCCTCTGCCTGTTTGCGCTCGGTAATATCGGTAAGCAGGCTATCCCACAATGTCCCTCCGTTGGCGAGACGACGTGGGCGGGCGGCGCCCTGTACCCACTTTGTCTTTCCCGTTGGCAGTACGATGCGTCCTTCCCAATCCCACGGCGAAAGTGCCGCCGCCGATTGGACTATGGAAATTTGCCAATCGGCCAGGTCGTCCGGGTAGATCATCTGAGCGAAATTGGCCGCGTTACTTCGCATTTCATCCGGCGTCATCTCAAACAGGCGCCGACTGCCATCATTTACGAAGGGAATATCTACTGAGCCATCAGCTTGCAACACGAACTGATACACCATGCCCGGCGCGTTTGCCACGATGCCCTGAAAGCGCGCCTCGCTTTGTCGAATGGTTTGCTCCGAGGTTTTACGTTCGGTTATATCGCGAAAATAAACCGAAAGCCCACTCTCGGTAGGATAGGCATGAACCTCAAACCACATAGCCAGAGGGGGATAAAAATCCTCGAATGTGACTGCGACTTGCTCCGCCAGTGCGCGCTCATACTCTGCACCGAACTTAAGACTTTCTGCCCCCGGAAAAACATCCCACAGATTCTGTCCGACGAGTTCTTCGCGCTTTTTCCGGCAAAGGCGGCAGGTTTGGTCATTGACCTGAGTGATGTTCCAGTACTTATCCAACGCGAAGAGCGCATCCGTCATGCTCTCCCACACAGTCAGAATTTCGCGGCTACTGCGCTCAAGTTCCTGTTGAACCTTTTTGCGTTCGGTAATGTCGCGTGTTACCTTGGAAAAACCACGCAGCTCTCCCCTTTCATCGCGTACAGCCGTTATAACGACATTGGCCCAGAAAATATCTCCATTCTTGCACAGTCGCCAGCCTTCCTGTTCACTGCGTCCTAACCGCGCAGCATCTCCCAGGACCATTTTGGGTTTGCCCAGTGCAATATCCTGAGGTAAGTAAAAACGCGAAAAATTCTGCCCGATAATCTCGTCTGCCCGGTAGCCCTTCAGGCGTTGTGCGCCTGTATTCCATGACGCCACATTGCCCTCCAAATCGAGCATATAAATGGCGTAATCTTGCACGCTTTCCAACAACATGCGATAGCGCTCCTCGCTCTCTCGCAAGTTGAACTCGGCTAATTTGCTCTCGGAAATGTCTTTCGAGATGCTCACATAACCCATCAGTTGGCAGGCTTCGTCGTAAATCGGCGAATTAGTCATCGCTACCACAATGCGATGACCATCGCGCCGCTGCACTTCCACATCTTCCGCCGACACCTCGTTTTGCCCCATGCCCCATTGAGACAGAATTTGTGTTTTCTTACCCCATTTCGTTGAGGGCACAAGTAACGAAGTCAGGCTTTTACCCCGCGTTTCCTCTTCCCTCCAACCATAAAGTTGTTCGGCGAAACGACTCCAATAAGTGACTTTTTCTTCGAGGTCAATGGCAATGACTGCCTCTCCAACCATATCCAGCAAGTTCGCTTGAAAATGTAGTTGGCGCTCGGCCACCTTTCGTTCAGTCAAATCGCGAATCGTGCATTGGATAAGCTGTTGTTTCCCCCAACTTCCCAAACTGCAAAGTAGCTCAATATCTCGAACCTGATTCGTGTTGAGGCGAAGCGGCATATCCTTGATATGCAGAAATCCTTTTCTCTGCACTTCCCCCAGAACCTCGCGACCTTTTGCTTCATCCGCAAACAAGCCGATTTCCCACGGCTTATATGCCAGAACATCTTCTCGTGGTTGCCCCAGCAATGTCATCATCGCTGGATTGAGGTCGGTAATCGCTAGGGAAGCAGCATCCAAAATCAAGATGCCTTCGTGGGCCGACTCAAATAGGGAGTGATACTGCGCGACCGAAAGCCTGATGGTTGCCGATTCATCTAACCTCGCCAAATCTGATTCTACACTCTTGGGGCGAATTTGATTCTCCGATAATTCATTGGAAGGGAGTGGTGTCATAATTCAGGATCACGACCTGTCAATCGGAAGGCTTTCTCCTGTGAAGTGCTACTAATCCGCCTTGGTCCTAATCAACATATTTTCTTTCTATCGCAAACGTGTTGCCATCAAAAACAAAAAAACAGGCAATTAAGCGCATATACCTAACAATGGAATGTATATTTTTCTACATTTTTAAGAATATGGGATAATCTGTGTCGTACTCAATATGCTAATAAAGCCAAACAACTTGCAACTGGTAATATTCCCATTTCAAATAAATATATCTTTTCTAAGCCAAATACCCTGCGGCAACCCTATTTTCAGCCAATCGGCTTTGCTCGTCAACTTAAGTGGAGTGGGTAAAGCACTGAGGGGCTACGGATGCCCATAAACAGGTAAATATCCTTACATTATGGCAGCAATTATTACCTGTATCATCTCAGTTATTATCATTGGCCTGACCATTGTATTCCCTGTATTAGAAGGCGAACCAATGACCGCACAGGCCCGTGTCAAAGGTCGTAAGTTCGTTCCTAAACACCAAAATTTTGCAGGCAATGTCTTGATAGGTGTGCCCGATACATGGACTCTTGAGGTTGAAAATGAGAATGGTACTGGCCTGGTAAAAGTCAGCCAACAATTCTATGAGGGCACTGCTAGTGGTGATCTGATTACCGTCGTTGGCACCAAAGGGCGATTGACGAAAAAGTGGTATCTCAAGGAAGCCTTAAAAGAGATTTGAGTCGCCAGCCCTCCGCTCAATGGGCAGTAGCCTCCTGTGGTTTGCCCTTAAAATACAAAAAGCGCCTCTCCAACAGGAGCGGCGCTATGAATTACTTGTTTTCCCACTTGTTGAGCCATGCGGCGGCTTTCTCGCGTCGCAATAGCATCTTCTCGCGCTGTTCGGCGGCTTCTCGCCGTGCCTTCGCTGCTAAAAGCGTCTTGGCGATGTCGCGATACATCCGCATTCTGTTGCGAAAGCCCTTCAACGGCCCCAATTTCTCTTCTTTGATGGGGTGCGTCACCGAATGCAGATATGCATAGTCCAATTTTAGCGAAGGATCACTCTGCACATGGCTGGTGATGGCTGCCTCCACGCCAAAACGCGAACGGGTTAAACCGGGCACGCTCAAAAACACATCGCGCCGAATTGCCCGCTGTCCGGTGATGGATGGTGTCGCGCGATGGCACCAACTCAGCCACCAGCCCAACAGTCCGCCGCGAACCGCTCCAAACAGCCCAAGTGTCATATCCGCCGGGTTGTTCTCACGAAGCATTGGCTCCAACATGTTGTCCACCTGAGCGGGGCGTAGCCCAATCAGGTCGGCATCCAAAAACAGCAGGATTTCGGCGAACGTGTTGTGCGCGCCGTGCGCCATTGCGCCGCCCTTACCGATGTTTTGTGGCAAAGCGAACAAACGAACGGGCACACGCGCATCGGCTTCGCGTCCGTCCATCCAGCGCCTTACCTGCTCCGCTGTGTCATCCGTGCAACCATCCGTGACGCAAATCACTTCGTCCACATTAGATGCTGCACATAAGGTTTCAAGAACATCGCACACCCGCCCTGATTCATTGTAGGCTGGAACGATAGCTGCGACTTGGGGTTTGGACGCCACAGGCGTCTTGGGTTCGATGGGCGAATAAACGGGCATTAAGCGGCGAGAACCTCGTCAATTGTTTGGGCGAGTTGCTCTTCGCCTCGATAGCCGACTGCCTGGTTGATGACCTGGCCGTCTTTGAAGAAAAGCAGATTAGGCAAAGTTGAAATCGCGAACATGCCCGCGATGGCATGATTTTCGTCCACGTTGCACTTCACGACTTTGAGGCGTCCGTCGTAGCGAGCCGCGAGGCGGTCGAGAACAGGTGACAGCATTTTGCAAGGCTGGCACCAGTCAGCCCAAAAATCCACCACAACCGGAACGTTCGCTTGCACGACTTCCGTTTGAAAATTGCCCTCGCCCACAACAGCCACTTGCGACATAAAAATCCTCAATTTACGCTGCGCGCAAACGCGCCGTGAAATTGCCCTTTCAATTTTACTTCACCGCGCATCCCTGACACGAGAGTTAGGGGCAAGCGCGATTAAGCGCCCGAATAAAACATCGAGCGCTAAGTTCGTTGACGCATTACGCAGGATGTGTTCCCGCGTTTGGCGCATGAGATCAAGGCGCGTCGCATTCGACGGCTCGATTCTTCCATTAGACGCGAGCCATCGCGCGCGTCCGGCAACACTGAGTTCGTCCAAGAATCGCGCCAACGCCGCGCGATTTCCCTTCGCTCCTAATTTTTTTGCATCCGCCTCGTCGCCTGCATCCTCATCCCACCAGATTTTGGCGATTTTAATCGCTTCTTCGGTAAGACCAAGTGCCCCGACAGGCGAATAACGGTCCAGTCGCTCCACCATATTGGTAGCGATTTGAAAACGCGACGGCCCATTGCTGTCGCTCTCCATCAAGCGTTCCAATTCGCGTTTGGCCGCTCCTGGTCGCCCGTTCCCGGCCCGCACCGCCTCATTCAAGTCGCCAGCAGTGGCTCCTGGAAATTGGTTTTGCAGCCAGTCGAAAATATCGCCATCGCGCGCCGGAGATAATTGCAAATGCCAGCACCGCGATAAAATCGTCGGACGCAAGTTGCGTGCGTTTTCCGTCGTCAACACGATATGTGTCGAGGGCGGCGGCTCTTCCAGTGTTTTGAGTAAGGCGTTTTCCGCCGCATCGCCCGCTCGGTCGAACTGCGTTAGCACCAGCACCTTGCGTGGCCCTGAAACGGGTTTCCTAATCGCCTCTTCGCTCGCCTCGCGCGATTGCTCGACGCGAAAAACGCTCGAATCCAGAATCTCTGGCGCGCGCGTTGGCTCCCCCGCCGAAATAACCGGGCGAAACACACGATAATCGGGAAATGTCTCCACCTCCACTTGATGGCAGTGGCGGCAGTGCCCACATGGCGCGGGCAAACCGTTTTCGTCCTCAATGGGCCGAGCGCACAAAAGCAGCTGCGCATAGCGCACGACGAACGCCGTTTTGCCGATATGAAGCGCCCCAGAAATGAGTAGTGTCTGGGGTATCTTATTTTTGGCAAAAGCCCGCGCCACCGCGCGCCAGCGTTCTTCGTGACCAATGAGCATAGATAAAACTCGATTCCAACTATCGACGGAAGGGGGACTTATACCTTCAACCGCTAACTAAAAATGCTTCCACATCCTGCCAAATCGTTTCTTCGAGTTGGTCGGGCGAAAGTTCGCCATTTAAAATGACGAATCTCTCTGGTATACGTCGCGCGATTTCCAAATATCGGGCGCGCACGCTTGTCAAGAATTCCAGCCCGCGTGCCTCTATTCTATCCTCACTGCTGCCCCGCCGTCGCTCAAAACCCACTTCGGGAGCAACATCAAGGAAAAAAGTCCGTTTTGGTTGCAGTTCGCCCGTTGCAAACGAGTTCATGGCGCGAATAAATTCCGCATCCAATCCAAGCGCGCCTTGATACGCTTCGCTCGAATCCGCGAAGCGGTCGCTAAGCACCCATTGCCCCGCTTCTAAGGCGGGTCGAATGATTTGCGCCACATGCTGCGCTCTGGACGCGCCAAACAGCAACAATTCGGCCCTTGCTTCCACCGCATCGCGTCCTTCCAACAGCAAAGCGCGAATCGCTTCCGCGAGGCGTGTGCCTCCCGGTTCGCGCGTCGCCACAACTGTAAGCCCCGTTTCCTCAAGGTGTGCAGTCAGTCGTTTGAGTTGGGTTGTTTTGCCGCTTCCGTCGATACCTTCAAAAGAAAAGAACATTAGCGCGGCAGTTTATTGATGGAATCCTGGAAGCCGGGATGGCCGGGGCGCAAACGTAGCGCTTCTCCCCACGCTGTGCGGGCCGCTTGGAAATCGCGCCGATGCTTGGCATCCGCCCCAGCTCGCCACAGCGCCTTCAGTTTCGAAGCCAATGCCGGGTCAATGTCGGCTGTCGCCGAAGGCGCATTGTTCGTTGGCCTCTGCCCAACCACGATAGAAACATTCGATGATCCCTTCACTGCCCCAACGGGTATTTTCGGCCCCGGCTTTGGAGCGATGCCCGGCGACGCCGAACGCATACCCGTATCCGCCGTGTTAGGAGGCAATGGCGCATCCCTTTGTGGTGGCATAACGGGCACGCCAGCAGTAGGCGGTGCTACTGGGTTCACTGGTGCGGGCGGCGCCCCCGGATTGGTAGCCACTCTCGGCGGCGGCGCAACAGGTTCCACTTCCTGATTATTGGAGCTGAGCAGGAACATAGCGCCTCCGCCCACAACCGCCAACACTCCCAGCACACCCAGCAACGGCACCAACGGTAATGGCTTCTTTGTCACTGAGGGGGACAGTGGGCGAGCAACTGTTGGAGTTGGAGCAACCCCCGTTGTTGGCGAAGCGGGCGGATTAATCGGCGCATTTATGACCGCTTCCGGCGAAGAGGCCAGAGATATGGGAGTCGCCGCAGTAGTTGGGGGGGGGAGCAGTCCCAGATGGTCATTTTCAGGGAAGTCCCCCGCCGACTCCGTCGCTAATTTTCTTTGTTCTGGACTTACCGGAGCCGCGAGTAACGAATCGAATGAGGAGGCTCCATTCTGTGCATCGAGGTCGCGGGATATAGCGTCGAAATCAAAGTTATTGCTATCTGCAGGTGGAGTTACCTCTCCGAGTGTGGAGGGGGCCGGGGCGTCCCCCTTAGTGCGGTTGAAAAGTCCCATCTGAATTAAGAAAACGTCCTTAAAAATTATCCCCTAATTATCGTCGCTCGTCTCGTCCTCACATAAAACCGTATCTTCATGTGTATAAGCGGGCGCGCAGCAGCACAAAAATTCCAGTTTCTCGCTCCCTACCGCCTCGATTTGATGCTTGGCCCCATTGGGAATCGCCACCGAATCCCCCTCACCCATTTCCACCCTTTCTCCTTCCACTTCCATCAAACCGCGCCCCTTCAAAATGAAGTAAATCTCCTCCGCTTTGGGATGAAAGTGTCGCGTCGTCTTTTGCCCCACTTCCAAACTTGCATGGGCCAACGAGCCATTCAGCAACACCGAATTGCGCGGATTAAAAATCTCACGAATCATCGAACCATCAGCGGTCGTAAAAGCAACGCAATCTTGTAGAGCAACGCAATGCACGTTCAAAGTCTGACGGCTTCTGGCGAAAAATTATCCCCGCTTATGCGGCTTGATCTGCACCAACGCCAACTCTTTGCCCGTCAAATCTGTCATCTGCACTCGCAACTCTTTCGCATCTGCTTTGCCCCGAATAATTGTCGCGCCTTCCAACTTCGGGCCGCCCCCAATAAGTTGTCCATAGGGCCGTTTACCCTCGGCGGGCATCCACGTCGCATCATGCGTATGCCCCGAAATCACCAGTTGAACCCCCGCTTTAACCAGCAAATCGTGCCATAAATCGTGCCCCTCGACGCAATAAGCCCCTTTCTCTTCGGGCCGCTTCCAACACATCGGAATATGGCAGAACAACACCTTGTAAGGCGCGCTCTTGATATGTGGCTTCTGGATTTCCTGCTCCAGCCATGCCTGTTGTTGTTTCCGAAATCCCGAAAAGTCGTTCAACCCGCCATAAACTGGATGATCGTCCGGCTTATCCTCACCGGTATCCATTACCAGCGCTGCTAATGGCCCCTGCCGAAACGAATAATAATAGAGGTCATCGGGCGTATCCGTGAATCGAGGCAACGAGCGCGCCGCCACGCCGCGCACATCATGGTTTCCCCGCACATACATCAGCGGCAAATCGCGCGCATAAGTCTGTCCCGCAGGATTCAAAAATTGCTCGACCATCTCCCGCTCATCGAGCATATAGTTGGTTTGGTCGCCATTCCACAGCAAAAAGTCCGCTGACTGCGCGCGAGTTAACTCCGCCAATCGAGTCAGTACGGCTTTAACTTCGTGCGTATCATTCCACACGATAAAATCTGCCGTTGCTCCCTTCGGGTTCAGCGTTGTTACTGCGCCCACCTCGCTCAAAATGGGTTCGGCGGGCAAAATTTTATAGGCATTGACGAAGTTCACCCCGCGTGTATGAACACGATAGTAATATTTCGTCCCCGGCTTCAATCCTTCGATACGAGCTTTAATCACATACGAGTCGTAAGGCATTAAGCCCCGCTCCCCGACGCTGCGCTTCCCCATTTCCGGTGTCTCGCCATATTCGACCCACCCCGTAGCAGGCCCACTCACACCCCACAAAACGGTGAACCCTTCCGCCGACATATTGGTAACCACTGGTGCCGAAGCCGGTTTTACATTCGCCGCATCAAACGGCGCAGCGCCCGTTTCAGGGGCACCAAGCAACTGAGACATCGAAGACATAGCTCCTACACCAACAATGGCAGAACTACCAATAAAAAATTCGCGGCGTTTCATGAAATTAATTCACCTAACTCGTGTTGGTTGAGTGTAAGCAAACTCTCATGAATAACACATTAATCAAGCAAAATTTCTCTATGCAGCGAGCGCTTTAGGAAGGTCTTTCCGATGAACGTAGGACCGCGTGACTTTTGGGCATTGCCACGTCCGCGAGATGTGCCCTCATATGCCAACAAACCTCGCTTTCGCTTGCGGTGGGTTCCCGACGAACGCTAGGGGAGGATATGAGGGGCAATTACGCAATATGCCTCACCGTCCCGGCGCCGGCACCAGCTTCACACGCCGATTCGGCTCGCGTCCCACGCTAAACGAGCGCAAGTGATACCGCTCCGCGATTTGATGCTGCAACCGCCGCAACGATTTGATCTGCGGACGCAATTCAACGGGCTGCGCCTCGCCCATCACGCGCACTGCAGCATCCTTGGCTTCTTGAACCGCGATGTCGCGCGGCGACGACTTGCCATCAATCCCCGGCTGGGAATACAAATCGTTTAAACGCGCTGTGATTTGCGCATAGGTGTTGCCGCCCACTCCGATAATCGGCAAATGGTGTTCGCGCGCCTCGCGCAACAGCGAAGTCGTTTCAGGAAAGCCCTCAGCCCCCGAAAGCATCAAAATCGCGTCTGCTTCCTGCCATGTCCGCGCGGGCGTCAACTGTAATCCCAGATGCTTGGCCGCACGCGCCAACCGCGACTTCGAAATGCCAAACGGATAAATCTTGCGAATGCGCGTCACGTCCACTGGTCCGGTCTGAAAGCTGGGAATGACAGGCTCTAGCTCTTCGCCCAACTCATCCTCGAACGGTTCGGCTTTATTAAACGAGTTGATGCTGTCCTCATCGTCATCCACTTCGGACCTTTGAGCCACCGAACGAGGTAGCGGCGCCGACATCGAAAAATAAACGCTACCATTGCCGCTATTGCTACTTCCCCGGCTCGGCCCGCTTTGTCCCATCGCCCGATTCGACTGGTTGCGGTTGTCGCCTCCGCCGCCGCCGCTACGTTCGCGCCCATAGCGATTAACCCCACGCCCGCCCCGATTGTTGTGTCCACGTGGCGGTTCGGGGTCTGGCTCCGGCTCTTGAACGGGAGCGGGTTGCATGATCTGGATTTCGCCGTCTTCGCCGCGCCAGCGAATTTCCGGTGGAGCCTCACGTCCACGCAAAATCGTATCCACTACATCGGCGACTGGACGCCGCACTGCGATGCGGTCGCGCTCGATCATCTCGATAACCACATCGAAGGTCGGCGGGTTTTTGCGCTCCAAAACCGTCTTTTGTGTTCGGCGTCGTCGCGCCTCTTCGTCGCCCAGCGTTACGCTTTGAATGCCGCCAATCAAATCCGACATCGAAGGGTTCGCGATCAGGTTATCCAGCGTGTTACCGTGAACCGTCGCGATAAGCTGCACTCCACGCTCCGCGATGGTGCGCGCCGCCAACGATTCTTCGGTGCGCCCGATTTCGTCAATAACGATGACCTCTGGCATGTGGTTTTCCACTGCCTCGATCATCACGTCATGTTGAAGTGCGACATGCTTCACCTGCATTCGCCGCGCGCGACCAATCGCCGGATGTGGCACATCGCCATCCCCCGCGATTTCGTTGCTGGTATCCACTACCACCACACGCTTATTCGCCTCGTCGGCCAGCACGCGCGCGATTTCGCGAAGTAGCGTCGTTTTTCCAAGGCCGGGGCGCCCCATAAGCAAAACCGATTGCCCTGATTCAATCAGGTCGCGCAAAATATCGACGATGCCAGTCACCGCGCGCCCAACGCGCAGCGTCAGGCCCACGATAGTCCCGCGACGGTTGCGCATCGCCGAAATGCGATGTAGCGTCGCGGGCAGTCCTGCGCGGTTATCGTCGCCAAACGAGCCTAACTGAGCTTCGATCTTGTCGAGTTCTTCGCGTGTTACAACCCCTTCACGCAAATATTGGGCGCTTTGTGCAAAGCGTGCTTCGGGTTTTCGGCCCAAATCCAGCACAATCTCCAACAGATGGGGGCGTTGTGAGGGCGCGATGGCTGCGCGTAGTTCGGCAGGCAAAATATCGAGCAGTTCGTCAAGGTTGTCAGTGATGACATGCGGCTCTACCGCAAAAAGTGTGTTCATTGGAGAAAAAACGAACGATTCATCGGACGTTTGAACGCAAGATATGCTCCAATTTACTGCGTTGGCCAATCTGTGCAACTATCGCCAAAAACAATAACCTACATCTGCAGTTATTCGTTAACTACTTGTTCAAATTCCGATGTATTTGATTCTCGATTCCTACGGCACTCTGGTCGAGATGGACGACTTTTATGGCCGCCTGTACGCAGGTTTCCAACGACTGGGTATTCAGGCTTCCTTCGAGGCCGTGAAAAAAGCTGCGCATCGCGAGATGCGTTTCTACATGAGTCAGGCGCGTTTCGCCATCGACTGGCCCTCTTACGAGAAGATTCGTCTTGAATGTGCGGGCGAACTCATCGCTTCTTTGCGCGAGCAAAACGTGAATATCACCGCCTCCAAAGAAGCCATTGCCCATTTGCTCGGCGAATCGGTCGTCTTCCGCGCCCTTCCCGGCGCCCGCGAAACCCTCGCCGCTCTCAAAGAACGCGGAGTCCGCTTAGCTGTCGTCTCCAACTGGGATTATCGTTTGGCTCATGCCCTCGAAGAAACCAAGCTGTTGCCTTTCTTCGATTTCGTACTTTCCAGCGCTCAGGCGCGCAGCGAAAAGCCGGGCCGCGAAATCTTCGAGCGAGGCATCGAAATGGCCCGCCGCTTCGTTCCCAATCTCAAAGCTCGCGATGTTTTTTACGTCGGCGACCACTACGAGAAAGATGTCTTGGGCGCGCGCTCTGCGGGTCTCAAACCTCTCTGGCTCGTCGCCAAAGAACGCGATCTACCTTCGGGCGACATTCACTGCGCCAACGACGATGTCCCCCGCCTTCGCTGCCTCAAAGATTTGCTCAAGCTGTTCTAAACGAATGGGTGTTCGAACTCGGTTGTAAGGACATGGCCTGCCGAGACTCCACTCATTCGATGAAGGGTTCCTCTCCGCGTAGTGTGGGTTCCCGGCGAACGCCAGGGAAGTGGCACGAGCGGCAATACGAAAGATTCCTTGAATTGCGTAGTGTCTACCAGTACCATCTGTTACTCCGAACATGACTTTAAAGCCCAAAGACGCAGAGAAAAATAAGAATTTCTCTGCGTCTTCTCGTCTTTGTAACCATCTCTAATACATATGAATCCCGAAGAATTCGATGGCACAGTCGATAAAGACGCCATTTTAAGAGCCTTAAACATGATCAACGACCCCGATCTGGGCCGTTCGATTGTCGAATTGGGCTTCATTAAAAACCTGCGCGCCTGTGGCGGCAACGTCGCGTTCGACATCGAACTCACCACCCCTGCCTGTCCAGTTAAAGACCAGATGCACGAACAGGCAGTCGATTTGGTCAAGCAAATCGAAGGTGTTCAAAATGTCGCCGTCAACATGACCTCCAGAACCCGTCAGTTGGTCGATATTCGCGGCGGCATCCCCGGTGTCAAAAACACCATCGCCGTTGCAGCCGGAAAAGGCGGCGTCGGAAAATCCACCACCGCCGTCAATTTGGCTTTGGCTCTGGCCGATTCGGGCGCTAAAGTCGGTCTCCTCGACGCCGACATCCACGGCCCCTCCATCCCCATCATGTTGGGCGTCCCTGATGGCGAAATGCCCGATGGCGAAGAGGAAGGCGGCGTTCAGAAAATCTATCCTCTCGACCGCTTTGGCATCAAGCTCATGTCGGTCGGCTTCCTTACCGACCGCGATAGCCCCATCATCTGGCGCGGCCCTATGGTCGGCAAAATGCTCACCACCTTCTTGCAAAGCGTGGTCTGGGGCGACCTCGATTACCTCGTCATCGACCTCCCACCCGGCACAGGCGACATCCAACTCACCCTTATCCAAAACGCCCCGCTTTCGGGCGCCGTCATCGTCACCACCCCCGAAGCCGTCGCCGGAGAAGATGTCATCCGCGCCGGAAAAATGTTCGACAAAATCGGCCAGACCCTCAACATCACTGTGCCCATCTTGGGAGTAGTCGAAAACATGAGCTGGTTCGAAAGCCCCGACGGCCAGCGCCACTACATCTTCGGCGAAGGCGGAGGCCAACGCATTGCTGGCATCTTCGGAGTTCCCCTTCTGGGCCAGGTTCCCCGCGAACCCAACATCACCCGTGGCGGCGACTCCGGCATCCCCGTCTTGGTCTCGCAACCCAACTCCCCCACCTCCGAACTCTACCGCGAAATAGCTGGCGGCGTAGCCCGCCGAGTAGCCACCCTCGCAATGGCAGAAGTCGAGGTATAAATGGCAACAGTGGCTGATGTTTACAGGGCACTCAATGCAATGGTGACGGAGGGAGTGGTGCAGGAATATGCTGTCTGCGGCGGGACTGCAGCACTATTCTACGCCGAAACCCTGCGTACTTTCGATATTGACATATTTGTCGTTTTGGAGCAAAAGAGTTTCTTAGTAGACATCAGTCCCATTTATAATTGGGCAAGAAGCCGTGGTTATGAGGTACGCGACGAGTATCTATTGGTTCATGGAGTTCCAGTTCAGGTCTTAGATGGGAGTGCTGGATTAGAATTGGAAGCTGTAAAGAATGCCCGCCCGATGGACTACGATAGTGTTCCAGTCCCTGTAGTAAGTCCAGAATACTTGGTGCTTTTTTATGCTAAAGCACGAGGAAGACAGCGTATCGCACGGGCTTTGGATTTATTGGAATTTGCAAGCCCAGACGAAGATTTCATCAAAGACATAGCCCTCCGCTATGGGTTACAAGATGTTTGGCGCAGACTTAAACAGGAGCAACAAGATTCATGAGTGACCTCAACGAGAAAACCTACGAGAAAAAGAAAAAGTGGCATCGTGAGCAAGCGCGTCTCCCCATCAAAGAAAAAATGCGAATCTTGCTTGAATTACAAAAACATGATCTGCCCCTTATTGCTGCCCGTCGCCCCCTCAATTGGTGGGAAAAGCCTTGGGACATCGAACCATAAATTTTGATGGTGATAGCCATTTCCAGTAGGGTGAATGAAATGCCCCGTCAATGGTTTCGTCAAACTTTATTCCCGCGATGATTTACCTCGACCACGCTGCCACCACCCCCATGCATCCCGCCGTTCTCGATGCCATGATGCCGTTTTTCGGCGCACGGTTCGGTAACCCTTCCTCGCTCCATCACCTGGGCCGCGATGCCAAATTCGCGCTCGAACGCGCCCGCGAACAAGTCGCCGCCCTGTTGGGTGCCCGCGCCTCCGAAATCGTCTTCAACTCCGGCGCGACCGAGGGTAACAACCACGCTCTTAAAGGTGTCGCTGCCCAACTCAAGGCCAAAGGCCGCCACATCCTCACCTCCAACATTGAGCATGATGCCGTCCTCCATCCCCTGCAATCGCTCGCCAAAGAAGGCTACGAAGTTGAGTTCGTGCCCGTCGATTCTCAGGGAATCCTAGACCTCGAAGCCTTTCAGGCTATGCTGCGCCCCGACACCATTCTGGTGTCGCTTATGCACGCCAACAACGAATTAGGCACCCTCCAACCCGTCGAAGCCGTCAGCGCCATTTGTCGTGCGCGCGCAATCTGGCTTCACGTCGATGCCTGTCAGACAGTCGGCCATATCCCCGTTGATGTAAAAGCCCTCGGCTGCGACCTGCTCACCCTTTCCGCTCACAAGTTCTACGGACCCAAAGGAGCTGGCGCCCTTTACATTCGGCGCGGTGTTCGCCTCGAAACCCTTGTCGAAGGCGGACATCAGCAAAAAGGAAGGCGGGCCGGGACCGAAAACGTCGCCGCAATAGTTGGCATGGGCGTCGCCTGTGACATCGCGCGCGTCGCCATGCAAAACGGCGAAGAAGACCATGTAGTCGCACTCCGCCAGCGTCTCATCGAAGGTACTCTCCGTTCCGTCGAAGGCTCCTACCTCAACGGCCACCCCACCAACCGTGTACCCGGCATCGTTAACTTCTCGTTCGAGGGCATCGAAGGCGAAGGCTTAATCCTCGAACTCGATGCCAAAGTCGGCCTCTGCGCCTCCACTGGTAGCGCCTGTGCAGCGGGTAGTCTCGACCCATCCCCCACACTTTTGGCGATTGGTCTGGAACTGGGCCTTGCCCGTGCCGGAACCCGTTTCTCTCTGGGCCGAGGAACCACCGAAGCCGAAATCGACGAGGTCTTGCGCCTTATGCCTGGAGTCGTCGAATCTCTGCGTGCCCTCAACCCTGCCGCCCGTGTTGCCTTGGTCGGTGCCCAATGCGACAACGCAGGCTAAGTTTTTAGACCCAAGCATAAAAATCCGCCGTCCCACTACTCGTGTGCCTCCGATCACACAAAGAAAGTTCCTCTGAAATCTCCAAAAAACACGGCAAAATTGTCAGAAAAGAGATTGAACTGTTAAATAAAGTTTGCGTTATGGTGATACAACTTCGTGAAGAAAAGGCGAAGGAGCAAAAACCATGATGAACACACAAATTTTGAAGACAGGTCGTAATTCTCTGGCGATGTTCGCCACGATTTTGGGATTGGGATTGACGACCATCAACAACGCGCACGCCGTTCCAGTTGTCACTGGTGGCGCTGTTGGCCTCAGCGGAACCACTTCTGCTGCCCGCCCCGAATTAGCGGGAGCCGTGCTCATAGATCGTGCCCAGAATTTCACCATGACCGCCGCTAGCGGCTCCATCGTCAAAGGCGTTTTCTATGAACGTGTCAGCAGACGTAGCGGTAGTGGCACCCTCGACTTCAGTTTCCGCATCAAGAACGATATCTCATCCAGAGGAAACGTAGTCGCCGTGTATCGCACCAACTACGCCGGGTTTCCTGTAGTCGATGTGGATTATCGCACCGATGGAGTCGGAACAGTTGGAGCCAAAGCAGCCACCTTCTCCGCCGATACCGTCAAGTTCGACGCCTACAATGCCCCCATCAAGCCCGGAGCCGAATCGCACTTCCACTTCATTGGAACTCGCGCTACTTCCTACTCCGATTCAGGTGTCGTAACTCTACGCGGCGACAATGGTTCCTCGACTCGCCTGAAGGTTTTTTCACCGAAAGTTGATACTCCCGCCCCAACTCCCATTCCCGGTCGCCGTCTCCCTAACCTTACCGTTAAAGCCACTGGCCCAAAGGGGGCCAAGCGCGGTGAAGATATTTCCAAACTGGTAAAAATCTTCGTTTACAATATCGGAACTGCAGCTGCGCCTGGCACAGCTGGCACATTGAATCCTGCCAATGGCTTCATGATTGATGTCATGCTCTCCAGCGATACAATTGCCCCCGCTGGCTATGCGACCTACTCGCCATCCTACTCCGAAGATGTCTTGTTGCTCGGCGGGCGCATCTCCAACACCCGCGACATCGGCCCGGGCGCCAATGACTCGTATTCAGAGGGCGCCACCATTCCTCGCGATACACGTCCAGGCCGCTACTATCTCGCAATTCGTGTCGATTCCGGCAACAAGGTCGTCGAATCCAACGAAGCCGACAACACCTACTTCCTGCCCATCCAAATTTTCTAAGATCGGGTGTCCTAACCAAACACACAACCAAAAACCCCGCGTCCATTAAGGGCACGGGGTTTGGCTCGTCTAGAGCTTTGAGCGAAGTTCCATCACGTCACCTAAAACAAGGCGTCACACTGAAAGCGCTCAATGTTCGACAAACACAAACCAATCGCGCTCGGTTGCATGGGTCTCACCGGAACGTGGAATCCTAACGATTTAACACCCGCGCGCGTCAAGCGCGCCATTGATGCTTTCGAAGCGGCTCTTGTCGCGGGCATCACGCTCTACGACCACGCCGACATCTATGGTGGTGGCACCTGCGAATCCGTCTTCAAAGACTGTTTGGCCGCATTCCCAGATGTGCGCGACGGTATCCAAATCTGGACGAAGGGGGGGATCCGTGCTGGATTCTTTGACTTTTCGCCGGAATATTTGAAAGAGTGCATCGAGCGTTCCCGTCAACGCATGGGTATCGATACTATCGACCTCTTCCAGTTGCACCGTCCCGACCCGCTCACCCATCCCCGCGAAACCGCCAAAGCACTCAAAGAGGCGCTTGCATCGGGCCATATCAAAGCAGTCGGAGTCTCGAACTTCTTCCCCGAACAAACCCGCGCTCTGCAAGCCTATCTCGATGTGCCCATCGTGAGCCATCAGTGGGAGTTGCACCTGCTGCGTTTGCAGCCTTTTTACGAAGGTTGGAAAGCTCCCAGCTTTGCGGGCTACTCGAAAGAAATGCACGAATATGGCGATGGTACGCTCGATTTCTGCATGGCACACGGCATTACACCGCTTGCCTATGCCCCGCTTGCCAGAGGTGTTCTGTCAAAAAATGACTCTGAATCGGGTCGCGAACGCGATGTGCAAGACCTTTTGGGCAAGCTCGCTGTCAAATACGACGCGACACGAACTCAGATAGCCCTCGCATGGTTGCGAACCCATCCCTCTGGGATTATCCCGGTGGTTGGTAGCGCCAATCCACAGCACATCTTCGAGGCCGCGCAAAAGACCGATTTGCGCCTGGCCCGCGAAGATTGGTACGACCTGTGGAAAGCCTCCTGGCAGCGCGGAATGCCGTGAGTGTGGTTAGGCGTCGCGACGAGAGAAATTTGATGCGTTATTTCCTTCCAAAAGTTGTTTTTCTCCTGACTATCGGGGGTGTTTTGGGCGCGAACACTGTTCACGCTCAAGATACCCCCGCTCCCCCGGCCCCGCCCGAAGGTATGGTTCTCGTGCCCGCTGGCGAGTTTCAAATGGGCACCAATCAGACCGACAATACCAACGACAACCGAGGCACTAACACACCTCTCACCTACAACGACGCGCGCCCCCTCCATAGCGTCACCACAAAAGCGTTTCTTCTCGACATCACCGAAGTTACTAACGCCCAGTACAAAAAGTTCTGCGACGAGACCAACTATCCACCACCACCCCAATGGGTGAGCGGCAAATACCCCGAAGGACAAGACCGATTCCCAGTAACGCGCGTGAGTTGGTTCGAGGCACGCGCCTATGCCGCATGGTGCGGTAAGCGTCTGCCCACCGAAGAAGAATGGGAACACGCCGCGCGCGGCAACGATGGCCGCACTTACCCGTGGGGTGAACAATGGGGCGGGCAATTCGTGGTTTGGGAATCTGGCCCTACTAACGTTGGGTCAAAGCCAGCTGGAGCCAGTCCTTATGGTGCCCTCGATATGGCGGGCAACGTCTCCGAATGGACAAGCAGTTGGTTCGACGGTTACCCGAACTCGCCAACCAAACAGCCCGATTTCGGTAAAAAACTTAAGGTGGTGCGTGGCGGCGCCTGGTACGGCAGCAATGTTCTTGCTCAGACGTATCACCGCGAAGTGTGTCGGCCCGAACAGCGCAGTATTTGGATCGGTTTCCGCTGCGCTAAAGATGTTGGCTAGAAGTTAGTCAGGACTTTAGTAGCCACTCTATCCAGCGCGCATGTCCATCTGTGTTTGCTAACGGCATATTGATAAATTCCCCCCGCCTGTAAATTGTCAGGTGCAGATTCGGTTTGATGTTATTGAAGAGGTGAATGACATCGCGCTGCTTGCCGATTTTGTCGATGCTCTTAAGAAAATCTTGCCGCGCTTGTAGTGAAATTTGGTTGGCGACATGGGTATGGTAGACGCACACAATGCTCTCTATAGGGATTTCGCGAACTATATCGGGCAGCATAGAAAAGCCATCCCCTGTACGAAGGTCGAGTGCTGTGTCGCTGCGCTTTTTTAGGGCGGCTTCTAGCAAATTCCTTCTGTCGTGTTGCTCCGGCCAAACCAATGCTCCTAACCAAGCCGCCTGATCGGGTATCAAGGTGTCTACGATGTTCAAATCTAAGCCGATGCGATGCGAAATTGACGGTATTGGGAGTTGTAATGCCGGGAGATTCTCGCCTCGGAAGCTGGAAGTGAGATGGATTTCGGAGGATGGGTCGCCATAAGTGGCGCCAGCGTCATACGAGTAGCTATATTTGTCCCACAACAGGTTGAGTCCGGCACTGGTTCCGATTTCGACTAAGGCCAGTGGGCGTGAGTCGAAGTGCGATGCTGCAAACAAAAAGGCGGGGAACAGATACGCACATCTCCTGACCTCGTTGGTTTGAACGAAGCGCGATTTGAGCAGAAAAATGATCTCATCCGCATGGCCCAGAACGAAATCTCTGAAGGCTGGATAGGCGTTGTCGGGGTTCGCGGGAGAGGGGGTAAACGTTGCATAAAACGCGGCCAATGGATGCGACTTGTTGGCGCTCAGCAGATAGTGGACTGAGGCGAATAGCAAATTGGGAACTGGTTGCCCTGCTGTCGAGTGCTGAGCGATGTCGAGAAGCGAGTCATCGGCTGCAATCGAACGAGAAAGGGCATAGTAGAGTGGGGAAGAGTCCTTGCATTCCGATTCGGAGAACTCAACGAAACTGGTGGAGAGTGGGTGAGGCATATTTCATCCGCTAATGAGAAATTTGGTCGCCAGTTTGGCCAATAAATATCTCGATTTGGGGAGCAAAAATAGAATTCAGCTCTACTAAAAGGAGACACTTAAGTCGCTTACTGTTCAATACACGCTCATGGACATTTCCGAAAAATGGGGGCTTCCGCCCGGCTTTGCGCCCGTTCGCTTTGACGTTCCCGAAGAGGCAAAAAACGCTGTTCGTTCCGTTCTGGGGGCGAATGAGCCTGTTATCGTTTCGCTGACGAACGACGAGGAATTGGTATCGCTGGTGGCGACGCCGGGGCGCATTCTTTCGGTGCGCACTCAGGAAATCGGCATTAGCGCGGGCAACTCTCAGGTGAAGACGTTTCCTTATCCCGGTATTTTCAACTTGACTTTGCGCCCTCAGCCGCTTATCGTGTCGTTTGTACTCGAATATCGTACTTCCGTTAACGGAAAAACCGTCGAAATTGGGCGCCGGGCAGCGCTGGGCAAACCCAAAGCCGATACGTTGACGGGCTTTTCCAGAGAGCAAGGCGAGGCAGCGTTCAACGCTTTGGTGGCGCTATGGAAATGGAAGAAGGAGCAATTTCAGGGCGATGCCTGAACCTGACTTCGAGATTTTATGGGAGCACGCCCAGCGCGAGTTCAGGCTAAGGGGTTCGATGCATGGCCCCGATCATTGGCAGCGCGTGGAAGCAAATGGGCTACAGTTGGCGGAGTTCACCGAAGCCGATGTGGTCGTAGTGCGGTTATTCGCCCTGTTCCACGATTGCAAACGCCAAAACGACGATAACGACCCCGATCATGGGCGCCGAGCCGCTACATTCCTTGCAGAGCAACGCGCCGAGTTGTTCGAAATCTCTGACGAACAGTTCGCTCTACTGCGTGAAGCTGTCGCGTATCATGCCGATGGCACGACCCATCATAATGCCACCATTGGCACCTGTTGGGATGCTGACCGACTCGACTTGACCCGCTGTGGGATGATTCCGGCACCGCAATTCTTCTCGACGATGGCAGGGCGTGCCCAGGTTCGCAGGACAACCTCGAAGTGAAGAACCAAGGGATAACGAGCTTTTGTTGCCGCTGTGCTTGTCATTTTTCGCGGGCATTACAGAGAAATCGACTGGGCAGTGCGCCGTGTTTTGTAAATTTCAAAGGACGTTATGCGCCTTTCTACCGAAGAAATCAACCACATCGCGCTGTTATCCCGGCTGCAGTTATCGGCTGCCGAACAGGAGCGCGCCCAAAACGAACTAAGCCAGATTCTGGGCTACTTTGAGGCGTTGTCGGAATTGGACACCGAGGGAGTTGAACCCACAATGCACGCCCTCCCCGTTCAGAACGTGTTGCGTCGCGACGAAGTGCGTCCCGGACTCACCCGCGAACAGGCCCTGCAAAACGCCCCCGAAAGTGCCGATGGCATGTTCCAGGTGCCCCGCGTGGTCGAAGCCGAATAATTCCAGAGCTGGGCGCGGGATGTCTCGCGCTCGTTTTTCCCATGTCTTTAACTGATCTTTCCGCCGTTCAACTGGCGAAGCAAATACAATCGAAAGAAGTTTCGTGTCGCGAAGTAACCGATGCCTTTTTGGCTCGCATCGCGGCGACCGAATCCCAGGTCCACGCTTTTGTGAGCGTAACCGCCGAATTAGCGCAAAGCCGCGCCGATGAACTCGACGCTAAGTTGGCGGCTGGCGAATCCATCGGCCCGCTCGGTGGCGTGCCCATCGCGCTCAAAGATAACCTCTGCACCAACGGGGTTAAAACCACCTGTTCGAGCAAAATGCTCGAAAACTTTGTGCCGCCCTATGATGCTCACGTTGTCGAGCGCCTGCGCGAAGATGGCGCCGTTTTCGTTGGCAAAACCAACCTCGATGAGTTCGCTATGGGCAGCTCGACCGAGAACTCGGCGTTCGGGGCTTCCCATAACCCGTGGGATTTGAGCCGTGTTCCCGGCGGCAGTTCGGGCGGTTCGACGGCTACGGTTGCGGCGCGTCAGGTGCCGCTCTCGCTGGGCAGCGATACCGGAGGCTCCATTCGCCAACCAGCGGCTTTCTGCGGCTGCGTGGGCATGAAGCCGACCTATGGACTGGTTTCGCGTTATGGTCTGATCGCTTTCGCGTCATCGCTCGACCAGATCGGGCCTATTTCCAACACGGTTGAAGATGCGGCGCTGTTGCTGCAATCCATCGCTGGACATGATCGTCGCGACTCGACATCCTCGAAAGCAGCATTGCCGAACTATCAGGCGGCACTTACTGGCGATGTTCGTGGGTTGAAAGTGGGCATCCCCAAAGAGTTCTTTGGGCAGGGCGTCGAAGCTCCCATCGCCGAAGCCGTGATGAAGGCTATCGACGAACTGAAAGCGCTCGGCATGGAAGTTGTCGAAGTTTCGATGCCGACCGCTGAATATGCGTTGGCTTGCTACTACATCATCGCTCCGTCCGAGGCGTCGTCCAACCTCGCTCGCTACGATGGCGTGAAGTACGGCTTGCGCGTTGCGGAGCCGAACGACGATGTCATTAAGATGGCTGCACGCACTCGTGCAGCGGGCTTTGGGCACGAAGTCCAGCACCGCATCATGATCGGTACTCATGCGCTTTCCAGCGGCTTCTATGATGCTTATTATTTGAAGGCTCAGCAGGTGCGGACGCTGATTCGTCGCGATTTCGACTCGGCTTTCGAGAAGTGCGACGTGTTGGCAACTCCCACTGCGCCTTCGGTGGCGTTCCCGTTGGGCGATAAGGCCAACGACCCGATGGCGATGAAACTGGCCGATGTTTGCACCATCCCCGTCAACATGGCGGGCTTGCCAGGGCTTTCGTTGCCTTGCGGCTTCCAGAATGGTTTGCCAATCGGATTGCAGTTGATTGGACGCCTTCTCGATGAGACGACATTGCTGAAGGTCGCCGACGCTTACGAGAAAGCGACCAACTGGAAAGACCAGCGTCCCTCGCTGTAAAAATAGGCTGATTGTGCGAAAGGGCTTGACTTGTTGAAAGTCGAGTCCTTTCGTAGTTTTTAGGGCGTTATTGAGAATTGAATTCTAGTTGCTAGTTTTTAGTCGTTAGTTTTGAGTTATGAACTCGGGGCTTTGAGCGTGAAATCATGGTTTTTAGAGGGGAATCGCATCCGATAACTGGGAATTGATTTTTTGGATTAATCAATCGGTTTTGATTGATTAATGGGCGGTATTGGGTGGGTTTAAGTATTTAAAAATATGCAAGATTGATTAATCAATCTTTATTCAATCTTTTAGGGGTTTATTGAGAAATTCACCATAGAGACACGGAGGCACAGAGGGATTTTGAGAAGAGTTTTGGGGTCTCGCGAAGGCGCGGAGAGAGGTAAGGCATCGTTAAAAGGGAAGGAGATCTCGCGTGGGAGTCCATATTTTTAGGATAAATGAAACCGATGTAGCATGGTAAGTTACAAAATAAAGATTTTTTGTGAGAATCGCTCAGCTGCCATTCGCAGGTTTAGTTGTCTGGCGTTTCTTCGCCCAGTAGATGGCGCACTGAGTACATTTGGCCTGTGTGATATGAGATGTGGAATACGGCGTACTCCAGAAATTCGCCGTATGTGAAACCGCTTTGGCAGTGGGGAATGCGGGTGGTGGTTTCGGGATTTAATGCCTTGAAATCGGCCATCGCTTCTTGATGGATGCGTAGCAGTTCGGCGTAGACCTGTGGGGCTGTCATGGCTAACTGCTCGTCCGTCGGTGATGCTTTGATGGTGTTCGGGTAATAGTTGAAGCGAGAGTCGATGAGCGGGCTGCTGATGCGGCATTGCGTCGAATCGTCGGTCTTATTTATCAGGCGAGTCGCCTCGCCGTAGGCGATGTGGCCTGCCAGTTCGCCGACTGACAGCAGCTGTGGCGCGGGGCGTTTCCAGACGTTTTCGTCTGCCATGCCCTCTAGTGCGAATTGCACTTCGTAATAGCCCAACTCCAACAGTTTTATGCTTGCTTCAAACATAGCCGTAGTTTCTCTTCTTGTTTGAATTGGTGCTGTATGGAAAAAGTGGAGTCGCATTATGCGACTCCACTTTTTGTTTGGCGGGTTTAGATTCGGACGCGGTTGCCCAGCCATTCGGCGCTGTCGGCTAATAGGCGTGGATCGAGGGTGTCTTTGAGGTGGCGTGCTAGGTCGCCGATGTTTTGGGCTTGTAGCGATTTTTTCCAGGCGACTTCGGCCTGGAGCATCGCCACGTGGATAGCGCATGGAAGGCGGTAGGCTCCCGGTTCGGTGAGGCAGATCGGGCCGCGTTGGCGGATTTCGGAGCAGCGAAAGGCGCTTTCCTTTCCTTCTACCGCTTCAACGACATCGAGCAGGGAAATGGCGTCGGCTTCGCGGCCCAGACGATAGCCGCCTTTGGGGCCGGGAACCGATTGCAGAATGCCCGCAGCCGCGAGTGACTTGAGGTGTTTGAGCAGATAGGTTTCCGAAACACCGTGGTATTCGGCGAGGGTTTTGGCTGGCAATGTCGCGTCGGGGGGGATTGTCGCCAGTATGGCGACGCAGTGAATTGCCCACTCAACGCCTTCGCTCATTTTCATTACTTCAAGTTTTAGCCTTCTTCGCCCACCAGTGTTGAGGAAAGCACCTCTTTTAAGATGCTGCGCGAAGCGCTCTGGTTTCTTTAGAAGCGACAGGCTGGGTTCCGGTGCTGATAACCATGCGATTCCACGTGTTGATGGTGCTTATGGCTATCAAGAGAGCCAGCATCTGGCTTTTGTCGAAGAAGCGGGCAGCGTCTTCGTAGATTGCATCGGGCACGCCGTGTTCGCTGACGCGGGTGACATGCTCGGTGAGAGCCAGTACCGCGCGCTCCTGCTCGGTGAAGAACGAGGTTTCGCGCCATGCGCTGAGGGTGTAGAGGCGCTGTGGGCTTTCTCCATCGGCGAGGGCTTCGCGGGTGTGCATGTCGAGGCAGAAGGCGCAGCCGTTGATTTGACTGGCCCGTGTGAAGACCAGATGAATCAAGGGTTTGGGCAAGCCGCTGTTGTGGATGTATTCCTGGGTGGCGCTGAGCGCGCGGTAGGCTGCTGGATCGGAAGTTCTAAAGTCGATTCGTAATGACATGATTATTCTCCTGTTGTAATCATGGATATATTTTATCTGTGATTATTTGGAGAGGCAAGGGGGGCGTTTGATTAGTGAGGCTGAAGTACTGCTGTGGCTACTGTTAGAGGAGGGAGAGCGATGTTTAATTTGCCGTTGGTGGGAGTGGCGCGGATGGTTTGTTGTGGGGCGGCAAAGGGTTGAGTTCTATTCGATTGACAGAGAGCGAAAGTTGTGGGCGGGCAGTTTTTTAGCTCGATTTCGAGGGAGTGAGTTTCCGATTCGCTTTTGTTGATGAGGACCAGGTTATAGCCGTTGGCTTCGTTGTTGGCGGCGAAGAGTTCGACGGTATCGGTTGTGCCTTTGACTTCGTAGAACGAATCTTTGAAGTGAGGGAAGTTGCGGGCGCCTGTCCAGGCGGCGGCTCCCCGGTAGGCTGGCATGGGGGCGAAATCGGGCAAATCGAGTTCTTTGAGGTGGGGTTCATTGGGCTGTGACCATACACCCAATGGGCCGTTCTGGTTGCCGTAGATGTTGGCGCTGCCGCCCGAAGACAGGATGTGGCCGTAGACACTGGCGCACCACACTGTGTTGACGGCGCTGAAAAATCGTCGGTTTTTGCCGTCAGGAGGCGTGCCGTCGTCGAAACGCCACGAGAAATTCATTTCGGTGACAGCGACTTTTTCAGGCAGATTCAGAGCGCGCAGGATGCCTCTCATCTCGCGTACCTCGCGACCGAAGGTGGCGGTTTCGGCCAGGGCTTGAGCTGTTGGCAGAGAATTGGTGCCCATGCCGTAGTGGTGGTAGGAGAGGCCACCGAAGCCTTCTGCCATGCCTTTGGCCCAGTTTTCGAGGGCTTCGCGTTGATACCATGCCCACACTGGCCCCCATAATTTCAATTCTGGTTCGAGTTGACGGAGTTCGGCCAGAATTTGCCGGGAGATGCGCAAGGTGCGGACTTCGTCCACGCCTTTGGTATTGGGTTCGTTGACACTCGAAAAATCAATGCCATCGGTTCCGATGGCGTTCGCGATGCGCTTTGCGTCTCCGGGGGCGATGTCAATGTCGGTGGTGCGTCCACCAAGGACGGCCAGAACGCGGATATTTCGCTCGCGATACCAATCGACCAGTCTGGGAATATCGAGAGTGGTGGGGGCACCTTGCGCGCTGGTGGTAACACGGCCATCGCGGTAGCCGATGGGAATACGGACACGACGGAAATCAAGCGAGTTTTCGGCTTGTGCCAACACTTCCGAGGAGATGGCTGTGGCGCCGTAGGTGGTGCAGCAAATGCCCAGATTTTGCGGGGAAGATTGCGCCACAATGCGGTCGAAGTCCACCGTGAAATTGAGCGCTTGCCCCTGAGCGAAGGCGGGCCAGTCGCGGAGTAGTAGCGGGATTGCGCTTAGGCCATACACGAACTGGCGCCGGGTGAAATTGGGCATTGGCGAGGCTGTGTTGGTTCAACAGCATAGGACAGCAATGGTGGATAGATGTTGTTGCCCGCGTCGAATAAGAAAAGGGGCGAACACAAAGTTCGCCCCTTTGGGGGAGTGGTTCAATAAGGCCCGACGCGGACGGGTAGGGGATCGACTGTCCACGCCATGCGGTCGCATAGTTTTTGGAACAGCTCCATTTTTACGCCCTGATATTCGGTTGCGCACCACAGATTGTGGGTTTCGTTTGGGTCGCGTTTGAGATCGTAGAGTTCGCCCCCCTGCTGGCCGTGGAAGGCGACGAGTTTGTGGCGCTCGGTGCGAACCATTGTGGCGTAGGCGCTGGGCTTGTCGGGAGCGTGGTGGGTGGTGCCGTAGTGTTCGCAGTAGACGGTGTCGCGGTGGTAGTTGGCCGGGGCTTGTCCGGTTAACAGCGGCCACAGCGAGCGGCCCTGCATTCCGGGGTGGTGCTGCAAGCCCGCTGCTTGCAGGAGAGTTGGGGCCAAGTCAACCAATTCGACCAGAGCTGGGCTGACCTGAGCTTTGATGTGCCCCGGCCACGAGATGATTAGTGGCACTCGTGTCGCGGGTTCGTAGAAGTGCGGGCCTTTCAGATAGATACCGTGGTCGCCGAGCATTTCGCCGTGGTCGGACATGAAGATGACGATGGTGTTTTCGAGTTGTCCGGTGCGCTCCAGAGCATCGAGCATTCGCCCTACCTGAGCATCGACGAGGTCGCACATGGCCCAGTAGGCGGCACGGATGAGGCGATGGTCGTCGTCGCTCATTTTATTGAACGGGTAAAGGTCCTTTTGGCCGCCATAGGCTCCGGTATGGTCGATGCGCTGGAATATTGGCTTATCTTCCAGTTCGCCCTCGACGTAGTTGGGCAGAGGGATTTGGTCGAGTTTGTCGAGATAGGGTTGCAGGTAGTCGGCGGGCGGGTCGAAGGGGTGATGCGGGTCGTAGATGTTGACCGAAAACAGCCACGGGAAGCTCGAATTGGCTTCCTCTTCGATGAAGTCGATAGCTTTTTGGGCGCACCATGTCGTTTGATGGAACTGTGGCTCCATGCTGGTTTCGACGTATTTGGAGCCTTTGAAAGATTGGCGACCGTATTTGAGTCCCTGATCGCGCAGAGATTCGTTGTAGTCGCCTTTGGGCCAGTGACCGTCGGGGTGGTGTGACCAGAAGAACTCGGAGTAGCCGTCGTTAATACGGCGTTCGCGCACCGGGCAGACGCGCGGATCGCACGCCGATAGATGCAGCTTTCCGGAGAGGCCGCAGCTATAGCCAGCCTCTCCGAGAATGCGCGTCACTAGCATTTCTTCTGCGGGCAAGCACTGACCGTTCTGACGGGCGCGTGTGGTGCGCGGGTAGCGTCCCGATAGAAAACTGGCACGGGACGGGGTGCAGAGCGGGTTCTGGCAATAGGCCGCATCGAAACGGGTTCCGTTGGCGGCCAAACGGTCGAGATTAGGGGTTTTAACCCATGAGTTGCCGTAGCAACCCAGCGTGTCAAAACGCTGCTGGTCGGTGCATATCCACAGAATATTCGGGCTTTTCATGATCGGTACGACTGAGCGCTGAACTGACGAGTTCAGGTGCGCGCTTGCTATTCGGTTAAGTTGGAGTGAACCAATGAGACAAGTCGCGCTGGGTAAGGTCTTGCAACTTCAAAATATCGTCGCGCAACTCGTTTTGGATGCGGGCGCGTGCCTCCGGCAAGAGCGGAGGGCGTAGTTCGTGGGGAAGGCTGGCTTCGTTGTAGCGCATCGAGGTGTTACAGGTGAACTGTTCGTCGACTCCGATGAAGCGCTGAATGTCGTGCAGGAGGCTACGTGGGTCGAAGAGAAGTTCGCGATACAGATAGGTCTTGATGTTTTCGGCTGGGAACAAGTCGTAGTAGCGCTGCAACTGCTCGTAGTAGCGGCCCATCGAGACGTAATGCCAGATATGCTCCCAGTTGTCGGCGATGCGCTGTTGCTCGTGATTCATGGCCGTTTCGAAGTCGCGGTGCGGTTCGCGACCATCGCGAATCAGGTGCAGATAGGCCGAGTAGGCGCGGCTGACCGGGTCGCGCAAAATGGCGATGATTTTGGTGTCGGGTAACTCTTCGTGAATACGTCCGGCTACCAACGGGTGG
The DNA here is from genome assembly GCA_004172935.1 of bacterium. Classification (GTDB taxonomy): domain Bacteria; phylum Armatimonadota; class Abditibacteriia; order Abditibacteriales; family Abditibacteriaceae; genus Abditibacterium. Next base: position 148,077 of record SDZD01000007.1, read on the forward strand.
TACAGGTACAGCGGCGAGGCTTCGCCGATAGCGATTTCGTCGCGCACGCCGTCGAATTGGGCACGATAGGCTTCTGGAGCGGTGATGGAAAGGCGATTGACATAGAGGTCGTCTCCCGGCCCCTGAAAATTCAACTGTTGGCCGCGCAGGGCGAAATAGTTGGTTTCTTTCAGGGGAGTCAAATAGACCTGAGGATGCTGGTTCAAATAATGATAAATGGCCGTGGTTCCGGCTTTGGCAGCGCCAATGATAATGAAATTAGGCGAATGAGTGCTCGTAGACATAAAAATCCAACTGCCTCCCCACAAGGAATACCTCCTTCTAAAACCACTGAAAAAGTAGACATTTGAATGTATAAATTCAGTTGAAGTCTCTTTTATACGAATGGTTAAGGCGAAGAGATGCCCAAGAAACGCAAAATCGGCAAAAAGAATACCAATGAGGTAGGATTTGAGAGTTGCTTACTTGATTGGTGGGTGGGAACTGACATGGGGGGAGCCGTTGGCGGCGCACGACATCGCGAATTGCTTTCGGCAGTACCCCAAAATCATCGTATTTCTTTTGCTTTGAAGTGGCAAGGGAGGGGTTTAAAATAGGTGTCTTGTGACTCAGCCACAAGACATCAATTCACCAGTCGTCTCGGCGTCGAAACGCCGCAATAATATCCAACTCGCCATCTCTTCGTACTCGTATTGGCATTTTCGCGAACCGAAGGTTTCGCTCGAAAGTGTGATTCAGAAAGCGGGCGAACTGGGCGTCAATGGCGTCGATGTTCTGCACCAGCAGATGGATAGTGAAGAGCGCTCTTATCTGCATAAATTGAAGCAAACCGCCTTTCACAACGGCATTGATCTGGTGTGTTTGTCTATTCACCAGAATTTCGTTTATCCCGATGCCGAGCGTCGCCAACAGCATATCGACCACACGATACGTTGCATCGAACTGGCGCATGAGATGGGGATTCCCTCTATCCGGCTCAATTCGGGCCGTTGGGGCACGATTGCTTCCTTCGATGAATTGATGGCTCAACGTGGAATCGAGCCGCCACTGGAAGGTTATAGCGATGACGATGCTTTTTCATGGTGCATCGACTCCATCGAGAAGTGTTTGCCCAAAGCCGAAGAGTGCGGCGTGTTGCTGGCATTGGAAAACCACTGGGGGCTGACCTACGAACCGCAGGGTGTGCTTCGCATCGCTCAGGCAGTCGATTCGCCGTGGTTGGGTGTTTTGATGGATACAGGCAACTTTTTGGAAGAGCCATACGACAAGCTCGAACTTCTGGCGCCGCACGCCGATTTCGTGCAGGCCAAGACCTATTTCGGTGGCGGTGAGTGGTACGACCTTGATCTCGATTACAAGCGCATCGCGCAAATTCTTCGCGATGCGAACTACAGCGGCTACATCTCGCTCGAATTTGAGGGTAAGGAACACGCCGATACCGGTGTGCCCAAGAGCTTGGAAGTGCTACGCGAGGCTTTTGAAATCGCGTCGTAAGTCGTAAGGCGGTATAAAACCGCAGCCAACGAGAATGGCCCTGACGATGTCGGGCGCCCCACCTTCGTCGGCAAAGAGCGCTCGTGAGCGCCGCACGTTTAGCGGGAGTGGAGGGGCGCAAAAATGAAAGACGCGCCGAGGCACGTCTCTACGGGGGCTAAGCGCGGCTTTTGATGCCCCGGAAATCAATCGGTTTTGGTTTCTGGGGCGGTGTTTTGTGCGGAGGTGCGTTCTTTGGCTTCTTGGCCCGGTTTCCAGCGGGTTTGTGTCATCCAAGGCTGGACTTCGATGTGTTGGAGCCAGTCTTTTACGGTGGGAATCCAGCCCAGATCGTCTTTGACGTGTTGTTCGCCGATGGCGCGCACCGGGACGGCTTTGCCATCGGAGTTGTGAATGACTACTCCGAACAGCTTTTCACATAGGAAGATGCCTTCGGAGTGGTGGCGAAGAGCGCGATGGCGCAAATCGCTGAGGTGGGCCTTCGATTCGTCGAACCATGAGTGAATGGGGAGGTAGTCTTCGACTGTTCCACCGAAGAGGCGAACCGAGCGTTCGGCATGATAGAAAGGATGGGCCAATTTAGCTCTCCTGTGGTGGGATGTCGGTGAGAAGGTTAGTTTGGAAATCGGCGATGAAGGAGCCTTCGAGCGAATATTCTCCGGTGCCGAAGCCGTCGCCGAGCAGTTGAGCGCCCAATTCGTAGATGAAAAGTTCCAGCGCTTCTTCTGTCCACTGCTGGCGCGTTACCGTTAATTTCTCGGTGGGATTACGATAGTAGAAGGGAGTTGCCGGGCTTTGTCCCAGTGGCCCATTTTGGAGGCTGGTGATTATTTCTTCGCGCGAAAGTTCGCCAGTCGCTGTTTTCGCTGCCTGGAAGTGGGTGAAGCCTTCGTCGCTACCGCCGTCGTAGCGTATGGTCATTTGAGTAACGCCCAGATCTATCAACTCCTGTAATGCGAGTTGGGCGGTAGTCTGAAGTTTCTTTTGGTTTAGGGGGCACTGAGCGGGTTCGTATTCGGAAAGTTGGCCGTCTGGTTCGCGCTTGTAGCGGGAGATTTGCTCGTCTACTTCGGAAGCGGGGTCTTGCTCTTTGGCGTAGGAGGCCCAGTCCTCTATAAATTCTTCGCCGAAAATGTATTTGGGCATGGCGAAGCGATAGTTTGGTTCGCCAGTGCGGAAAACTAAAGGGCGCCTCGAACAATTCGGGGCGCCCTTGGCATGAGTGGTTCAGGCTTTAAGCGTGGTTCCACCACATGGTGAGCCGAGTGGGGTTGGGGAGGGCGCTGGTGTTGTACAGTGTGTCGTTTTCGTGCCCAGCGACAATGACGGCGCTTCCATAGTTCCAGCCATCGGGGTGGCCCTGTGGGCTGCTGGCCGTTGAGCTGAGCCATGCGGACAGTGTGGGAATGCCAAGGCCAGAACGGAAGCCGAATCCGCCGCCGACCTCGTTACAGATGCCCATAGTGGTGTGGTAGCCATAGGCGCCGCGCATTCCTTTGAATATGCGCCACCAAACGCTGAAGGCCGAGCCTGACGAGTAATCGCCGCCGAAGCCATCACCTGGTACGGGGACGATGTCGCAGCCTTGCCAGACCATGTAGGTGGTGATTTCGCCGAGTCCGGTGTTGGCGCCAAGCCCAGTCATCTGGTTCGCGTGGATGATGCCGCCATTATTTTTGTAGGTTGTCATTATCCACGGGGCGCCGTGACCTTCGAGCCATGCCATGTGGACTTTGCCCGGATAATTGCGCGCACCATCGGCGTTGCCTCCGCTGGCGTGGAAATATTGCGGGTAGTTCCACAGGTATTGGGTGCGAGTTTTGGTCGGCTTGCCTGTTATCCAGTTGAAGTTATTCAGGCTCGACATGAACGAGTTGGCGTCGCTGAGCCAGCAGGAGTGGTCTTCGCGCACGATATAGAGGCCAACTTTGACCCCACCCGCCTGGGTCTGCTGCAATTGCGGGGTGTCTTGCCCGAAATTGAACTGGCCTGTGCGGAAATCGATGGGGCGAACCTGTGGTGCGGGTAGTGTTGTGCTGGTGCGTTGTAAGCCATCGGGTTGCCCATCAGCGCGTGTGGTCATGTCCATCAGCGCTTCGGGCGAGTTGGCGGCGGCTTGCACGTAAATCGCGTTCGCCGACTGTGTGCCTGCGTCGCTTTGGAACACGATGTTGTAGCGATAAACCGGCTGCGCGTACTCCATTCCCTGTTCGAGATAGATCAACTCGCGGCTCAGTACCTGTGGTTTGGTGCCTTCAAGTACCTTCAACTGCGTCGCCAACTGGTTGTCGAAATCGCGCTTTATCTCGGCGTCTGGGCGCAATTTGACGGCGACATCGGTTTTCTTCAGGGAGCGGAGCGTTGATGAAACTCCAGCGACGCCCTTGGCTCCTACCGTGATGTCGAGAACCGAGTTGGGGCCAAACACTGGTAAGGCGCTCACAGTGCGCGCGAAGTGGATGGAGCGGTAGCAATCCATCGGGGCTTCGGGCTTGTCGGGCGTAGAGTTTTGCCTCGTCCAAGTCGCGATTTCGCGCACTTTGAGGCTGGCATCGTCGGGGGGCACAAGCCCCAATTGCTTCACGAAACCATCTGCGAGACGGTTTGCCACTGCGGCGCTCGGTGCCACTGCGGCGTCGGCTAGGTCGGGCACTATGAGCATGGTGCCGCCCTTGGCATCAAGGGCGCCGCGTATATTTTCGCCGTCTTGCACGAAATATCCGCCTGCATTTTGGCCAAGTTTGACTCTGAGGGCGTTGCCCGCTTCACGGAACATACCCGGCGAAACATTAGAGGCGCCGAGTTTGTAGAAGTACAGGGAGGCTAGTGGGCGTAATTTGCCCGGATCAATCTTGATGACATTGGGGTCAACTTTGATGATGCCGGGGTTTTTGATTCTGTCCGGTATCTGGATGACACCGGGACGGGGTTGGGCATTTGCGCTAGACGACAGCAAAAACAACGCGCAAGGCAATAATACGGCGAGCGGGCGCCGCCCCTGGGTAAAGTGGGCCGTCATAGTGGTTCCTGAAAACCAAATTGGCACCCTCAAAGAATCATGGGGCGCATGGGCGCAGTTTTACCACAAAATCAATTCAAAAATGAGGAAGAAAAACCTGAAATGGGTGAATTCCGAGGTAAACCCCTCCGCAGAAGAAAAAAAGCCAGTTGGTAAAATAAAAAGCACGCCTCATTTGCTCGAAGCGGGCTTGCTAGAAAGGTAAAAAACTGGCTGGTGGCTGATGCCATCAACCTTTATATTAGCTTTCTTTTGTCACTGCTCTTTTCACCATGAAATACGAAACCGTTATCGGCATGGAAGTCCACGCCGAACTGCTTACTGAATCCAAACAATTTGTTGGTTCGCCGAACCTTGCGCTCGCTGAACCGAACACCCTTGTCGACCCGATTACGCTTGGCTTGCCCGGCGCTTTGCCCGTTCTCAATGACCGAGGCGTCGATTTATCTTTGCGTGCTGTGTTGGCGCTTGGATGCGACATTTCGCGCGATTGCTTCTTCGAGCGCAAGCACTACTTCTACCCTGACCTACCGAAGGGCTACCAAATCTCGCAGCGCGCCAAGTGTCTTGGTTTCGGTGGTTTTCTGGAAATCACCCTGCCCGATGGTAGCACCAAAAAAATTGGGATGAACGATGTCCACATGGAAGAGGACACCGGGAAATCGACGCACGGCGAAGCGGTGGGCGATCCCGATTCGAGCTTGATCGACCTGAACCGCGCGGGTATTCCGTTGCTTGAAATTGTTTCGGCGCCCGATATGCGCAGTGTCGAAGAAGCCGATGCCTACATGGTAGCGTTGCGCGACATCCTATTGTTCCTCGAAATCTCCGATTGCAAAATGGAGCAGGGACGCCTCCGTTTCGAGGCTTCCATTTCGCTTCGTCCTGAAGGCTCCACCGAGTTCGGCACCCGCGTCGAAGTGAAGAACCTCAACTCGATGAAGTCGGTGCGAGATTCTATCCGTGCTGAGGTTGTGCGCCAGACCAAAATTTTGGACGCGAATGGCACCGTGCTACAGCAGACGATGTTGTGGGACGAAGTCAAGGGAGTCACCCAACCGATGCGCTCGAAAGAGCACGCGCATGACTATCGCTACATGCCCGAACCCGACTTGGCGCCGCTGCATATCGACGACGAATGGTTGGAGCGAGTCAAGGCCGAAATGCCCGAACTGCCGCGCGCCAAGCGCGAGCGTTTGCAGAATGAGTTGGGCCTATCGGCTTACGATGTGGACGTTCTCACCGCCACGCCCGCCATCGCTAACTACTTTGAGAAAGCGGCGGCCTCGTCCAAAAACACGCGCCTCGTCGTGAACTGGGTTTCCAACGAATTGCTCGGTCGCCTCAACGCTTCGGGCGAGACTATCGCCGAAGCTAAAGTCGCTCCCGAACAGTTGGGCGCTCTGGTGAACCTCATCGAAGATGGCACCATCTCCGGCAAAATCGCCAAAGAAGTGTTCGACGAGATGTTCGCTTCGGGCAAAGACGCTGGCGCCATCGTCGAAGATAAAGGCCTGAAGCAGATGAGCGATACCTCGGAACTCGAAGCCATCTGCCGCGCTGTTATCGAGAAACTGCCCAAAATAGTCGAGGATTATCGCGGAGGCAAAGAGAAAGCCTTCGGCGCTCTTGTTGGCGGTGTGATGAAGGAAACACGCGGCAAAGCTAACCCTGCTTTGGTTAACGAAATTCTGAAGAAGGTGTTGGACAGTTAGTTTCTAGTCGTTAGTTTTTAGTGGGTGACACAGTCGGTAGGTTCTTTGAATCTATTGCAAAATGACAAAAATTGGTGGTCAAAACTAACCACTAACGACTAAAAACTAACCACTCAAAATCCATGCTTATCATTACCGCTGTCGGCTCTGACCGTCCTGGTATGGCGCACGCTGTCGCTCAGATTCTGTTCGATTCGGGCTGCAACATCGAAGACACCACCATGACGCGGCTATCGGGGCAGTTCGCGATGATTCTTGCTGTCGAATCGCCCGATTTGACGGCGCAGGAACTCGAAACTCGTTTGTCGCCGCTGCGCCATTTGCTGGGTTTGCACATCGACGTGGCGACGGCGGGCGATTCGGCGCCTTCTTCCGATGCGCCGCGCTACATTCTGTCGGCTTATGGTCCTGAAAAAACCGGGCTTCTGGCTCGTTTGACGGGAGTTCTGAGCGAGAATGGCGTCAACGTTACCGACGTGCAAACGCGCGTCGCTTCCGGACATATGGTGTATGTTATGCTCCTCGAACTCGAACTGCCTATGGGGCTGGATACCGAGATTTTAGAAGGGGAGCTACGCAAAGCGCTTGGAGATATGCAAATCTCTCTGCGTGCGTTGGAGGAAGATACGCTGTGAGGACAGGGAGCGGATTCGTTCTCTGTTTGCCCTGATTGTATGCAACGCGAAATTATTTTCGTGCCCGATGCGCGCCTTTCGACGCCGTGTGCGCCTGTGGAGCATTTCGGCGAAGAGTTGCGCCAACTGGTCGAAGACCTGACCGACACCATGCGGGCGGGCGTCGGTTCGGTAGGTGTCGCGGCTCCGCAAATCGGCGAGATGTGGCGTGTCGCTGTTGTTGATACCTCCGGTCATCGCAAATTTGGCCCGGTTTCTCAGGGCTTTTTTGCTCTCGTCAATCCCAAAATCGTGTCGCGCGAAGGCGAGCGTGAGGGGCGTGAGGGGTGCATGTCGCTACCTGACTTTACCGCCAATGTGCGCCGCTCACAGACTGTCACCGTGCAATATCAAAGCATCGAGGGCGAGCTGAAGACCGTGGTTTGCAACGACTTCGAGGCTGTCGCGATGCAACACGAGATCGACCATCTCGACGGTATCATGTTCCTCGACCGTGTCTCGAATTTGCAAACCGATGTTTTCCCCCGCAAAAAGAAATGATGGCTGCTTCCCCCTCTCGCTATCTGGTCGAATTGGTTGCCGAACTGCAAACCCACTGGCCCAACAACCGCACGATTAATATCGTTTGTCATGGGCATAGCGTGCCAGCGGGTTATTTCGCTCCGCCATTTGTCGATAGCTTCAACGCTTATCCGCATTTGCTGCACCGCCTACTCAAAGAGCGTTTCCCTTTCGCCATCCTCAATGTCATCGTGTCGGCCAAAGGCGGCGAATCGAGCGCTGAAGGTGCTGTTCGCTTTCAACGCGATGTATTGGACCATCATCCCGATGTGCTTTTCATCGACTATGTCCTTAACGACCGACGCATAGGGCTATTTTCGGCGGAAAAAGCGCACCGAGCCATGATTGAAAGCGCGTTGCAGCAGGGTGTCAAAGTGGTGCTAATGTCGCATTCGCCCGATTTGAGTGTTGCGGGCAATGACAGCGAAATCCGCAAACTCGCGGCGCTCGATGCTCAGTTATCCGCGCTTTCGAGTGAATACAGCATCGGTTTTCAGGATGTCCCTTGCCTGTTCGACTTCACCGATCAGGTTCTTAGCGAATATATGAGCTGGCCCCACCACCCGAACGCGCAAGGGCACGCGCTTATCGCGCGCGCCCTGTCTCGGTGGTTTCCTCTTGTTGGGATTTAGGGGTTTTGATCTTTCCCTGCATTTCATGCTTGCGGGAGAGGGGGCGCTCTTGTGAGAGTCTCTCGTTTTTATTACCGCTACGCGGCCCTCACCCGCCCTTCGGGCACCCACGCCCAGAGGGCACCCGCGCTTCGCGGTAGAAGGAGCGCTTGCGCGACAGCCTCTCGCTGACATGGCAGGCTATGTCCCTACGAAATCCATCTGGTAATTGCATGTGTGGCTATTTTCCCTTCTCTAAATTCCTCTGTGTTTCTTATGTTCCTTTGTGCCCTCTGTGTTTAATCAAGACTTATAGGCCCCATTGTTTTTTGAGTTCGGCGATGGGGGTGATTGGCCTATCTTTGTTGGCGAAGTTGCCTTGCCAGGTGCCGTTTTCACCGAAGAAGCGTGGGTCGGTTTCTTCACTGGCAAGTTGGTAGCGGGTGTCAATCGAGATGCGGTAGTAGTTATCGAGGTTGGGCGCTGATGAGTGCATGGAGAGCATCGGGAAAATCAGCACATCGCCCGGTTCGAAGTTGGTGGTGCCCAGTTTGAAGCCGAAGTAATCGACTATTTCGCGCGGGTCGGTTGAGAACACTGGGTCGGCGGCGTCGCGGTCAACGTCGGTGGCGCCATAGGTCGATTTCAAGCGCTCGTCCTGGTGCGAACCGAGTGCCATCACAAGGGGGCCGCGTTCGAGCGGAATATCAGAAATCGCGCTCCACATCGTCAGCTTATTGGGGGTGCCGCGTCCGACGTAGACCTTATCGTAGTGGAAGCCATTGTTGCCGCCTTGAGCCATCGCGCGCAGCCAGCGCTTGTCGAAGGTCAACACGTCGCCGCCTAATAGTTGCTCATAGAACGAGAAGGTGTGCCCCCCATCGGTGAGTGCCAGGATTTCGGGGGCGTGCGAAATCGCCGTGTCGCGGAAGAAGGCGAAGGTCAGGTTTTTATCGGAGATGGTGCCGTCAGCATTCAAGCCACCTCGCTCTCGAATGGCTTCCAATACCCATGCTTCGGCCTTTTGTGCCAGGTTGCGGGGGTGAAAGCCGCGTATAAACAAGAAACCGTCGTTTTGAAGGCGGGCGCGGAGTGCGTCGAAGTTGCCGTCGTGAACCAGAGGAGAGGAATCTTGAAGAGCGAAGACTTCCTCTCCCCACTCGAATTGAGCCTCGCCGAAGCGAAAAGGTGCGCGGGTTGTCGTTGTCATGGGAACACAACTTATTTTGAAAGCACGAAGGGCACATTTGGATGTCCAAAAATGTGCCCTTTATTGCCCTAACTACCCGATTATCGCGCAGTCAATCTGGGAGGATTCTTTAGCGCTTGCGCACGATGATGGGAGGTTCTGCTGGTGAGTTGCGGTTGCGTGGGTCGGAATCCATGCCGGCAGATGCCTGACGCAGCACATTGAAGCTCAAGATGGCGAACGTCAGCGAGGAGGCGAAAGTGACCCAGAAGAAGAGCGGTGTTAGGAACCAGAAGGCGCGCCTCGATAGTCGCGAACCCGTCCACAGCAAGGCGAAGACGGCACACCACCACAACATAATCATGGTATAGGCCCAGGCGGGCGCGTGCAAGATGAAGAAGCAAATGGCCCATGAGATGCTAAGAATTAGCTGCGCCCAGAACCAGTTGAGAACGACTTTTTTGCGGGCTGCAGGAGCCTGTGAGGCCGATAAGTAGGCCAGTCCGATGCCCGCGAGGGCGAAGATGAGGATTTGCAGCGGGGCAAACAGCCATTCGGCGGGCGCCCATACGGGCTTGATCAGCCCGCGATACCACGCGCCCATCGCCACCGACGAACACAGCGCGGCTACAACTCCGGCGCCCGCACTCAAGATTATGCTGGTTAAAAATTGCTGTTTGGTGGGTGGAGCTTCGAAACGCGGATGCGCGTTTGCCGGGGCGTGAATGTGCGATGAGTTCATTTTGGAAGCCGTCGAGTCTTTCCCGCGTCCATTAAATCGTTTCCTATTGACCCGCGAAAAGAGAATGCTCTTGATTCCAACGACGGCGCGAGGCGGGCGCGCCCTTTAAAATACAATCGCTCCGTTTCGTCTTTGCGGGCGGTGCGACTTTCTTTATCATGCTCCGTTTGGCCCGCACGTTTGCTGCGCTCAAGGATCGAAACGAACGAGCCTTCGTTCCCTTCGTGACTTGCGGCGACCCCGATTTGAAAACTACCGAAGAACTTGCCCTCGCTTATCTTGAAGCGGGCGCCGATGTTCTTGAAATTGGCATCCCTTTTACCGACCCGTTGGCTGATGGGCCGACCATCCAACGTGCCTCCGAGCGCGCACTGCGCGCGGGCACCACGATGGACGATGCCTTCGAACTATTGGCGCGCTTGCGCAAACAGACCGATGCGCCGCTGGTGCCAATGACCTACATCAACCCGGTGTGGCAGATGGGCTTCGATGGCTTCGCTCTTCGCGCCAAAGAAGCGGGCGCCGATGCGACCATCATCTCTGATTTGCCGCCCGAAGAGGGCGCGCCGTGGGTGACGGCGGGCCGCAAGCACGAATTAGATACCATCTTTCTGCTGGCCCCCACTAGCGATCAGGCGCGCGTTGACCGAGTCGCCAAAAGCGCCTCTGGTTTCGTGTATGCCGTCGCTCGATTGGGTGTTACTGGTGCCCGTACCGATGTGCCTCTCGAAGTCGGCGATTTGGTGGCCAGCTTGAAAAAGGTGTGCGACACCCCGGTTTGTGCGGGCTTTGGCTTTTCGCAGCCCGACCAGATTCGTCGCACCATCGAAGCTACCAATGTCGATGGCATTGTAGTCGCCTCGGCACTCATCGACCGCTTTGAAAAGACCGAGGGCACTCCTGCTCAGCGCATCGAAGCCGCCAAAGCCTACGCGCGCGAACTCAAAGACGCCACGCGCGCCTAAAACCGCGACTTTTGCCTCTCCTCCCTTCTTCTTATGGCACGCACCGCTGCTTCCGTCCCGTTCGCTACGCGCGCTCTGGTGTTGCGGGCGCGTCCTCTGGGCGAGAAAGACCGCATCCTGACGCTTTTTTCGCCCGAACGCGGTAAGTTCTCGGCGGTGGCGCGGGGGGCGCGCTCGCCCAAGGGCAAACTGGCGGCGACGGCACAACCTTTCGTATTGGCGCGCTTCGCTCTGGCGACGGGGCGTTCAATCGACATCGTCACTCAGGCGCAAATCGAGACGATGCACTCAGGCATCGCGGGTGATGTGCTTAAAACCAGTTGGGCTTCGTTCGCCAGTGAGTGCGCCGACCATGCGCCCGAAGGCGTCGCCGATGAACTCGGTTTCGCGATTTTGGAAGTGTTTTTCGATGCGCTCGACAAGGCGCCCGATTTCGCGGCCAGTGAAGCGGCGGGGGTGTGGTTGCAGTCGCAGTGGCTGGCGCACGCAGGCTATGCGCCCACTATCGGTTTTTGTGTGGTGTGCGAGCGCAAAATCGAAGCGGGCGAGGAGCTTTGGTTCGGGCCGATGGCGGGCGGAACGCTGTGCCGCAACTGTCGCGGCACTCAGAGTTCGCTCGAAAAAGTCTCCAGCGATTCGATGCGCGCGCTGTACCGATTGGAGCGTTCGCGGCGTCCACCGGCTTCATTACAAGACGCGCCTTTTTCGCTCGATGAACGTGCCAGTGGCGAACTGGCACGTAGCGTGGAACGGGCACTTTTAGGGCACACAGAAGGACGTTTTCGTTCGCTGGCTTCGTTACAAGATGCGCGTGCTGCCGCCCGTTTGGAAGCCTAGAAATCTACCAGTTGAAACGCGGTTCGATTTAGATGAAAATAGGGCAAGGAGTTATGAGTTTTTCCATTGAGACTCAGTTCATATGATGCCCAATTCTCTTTCCGGCAGCGCCCCATCTCCTGCCGCTACGTCAACAGCGCCCGCCAATTTAGGGGTCGATTTGGCGTGGGTGTGGAAGGAAGTCCGCAAGCGCGTCTTCATTAAGCTTCCCTTTTCTTTAATCGTCGCCGATGCACTGGCAGCGGCTGTGCCCATTACTTTAGAAGGTGAGACTTTTGTGGTCGGCCTTTCCTCTCGCGAATATGTGATGGCGGGCGCCCTTACCAGTCCTGCCGTCAAAAACACCGTCGAAAACATCTTGCGACAAGCGGGCGGACACCACATTCACCTTGAGGTTATCGAGGGCACGACCATCGCTGATTGGGAGGAGATGTCTGTACGCCGCCAGAAGGCGCAAGCCGCGCTACTGGCGATGGCCGAACAGAACGCCGACGATCATCACTTCGAGGATGTGCTGAACCAGATCGTCGGTGAAATCCGTCACCGCATTTCCGAGGTTCACGACCGTATCTTGCCTCAGGTGCGCGCTGGGTTGGTTCTCGACATCGCGCCCAGTTTGGCCGATGCCGAAGACATGTTATTTGGCGAGCATGATTGCCGCGAATCGCGCCGCGCCATGTCGCGCGTTATCGACCGCATTGCTGGCTTTTTGGAAGTGCCACCAGTGATGTTAGCTCTGGAAATCGAGCGGCATCGTCGCACCACCGGGGCACGGGGCAACAAGGCTTCTGGCTCGGCTTCTTAACCTCAATCGGCGTCAACTTTTCGTTATTGGAAGCGTTTCTACTTCATCACAATCAACGCCAAGGCAAACTGCGATAGATGCTCCCGTTTCGTGGTATGTCGCCCAGCACACGTTTGGTTATGATGGGTGGCGGTTTATTGGCTTTAGTTGGCGCCGAATGCGCGTTTCTGGCCTTCCTCTCCTCGCGCGCCCCTGCACACGCTCCCGCGCCTTTAATCGCCTCGGCTCCAACTCCCGGCGAACCCTCTGCCACTGCTCCCGCACCTCGCCCGACCGAGCAGGTTTTCACGTTGCCCACGGTGGCGACTCCGGCTCCCGGCGGCGCCACGAACCCGGCGATGGCAAATCCCGGCGGCAAGCCTAATCTCGGCACTCCTACTAATCCGACAGCACCCGTTCCGGGGGCAACGTCCGCTTTGATGCCAGGCCCGGCAACAGGGCCAAAACCAGCCGCGCCTAACCCGAAGATGGCACAGGCTGCCCAACTTTTCGATCAGGCCAGTGCCAGCCTGAAAAGTGGCAATAAAACGGCTGCCGTTTCCCTTTGGGAGCAAGTCGTCAAAATGGCGCCCACCGATTTGGCGACTCGCCAGAATCTGGCATTGGTATATGCCGAGTTGAATAAGCCCAAAGAGGCTCTCACTCATGCGCGCGCCGCCGTTAAAATCGCGCCCAAAGACCCCAAGGCACAGTTCCAACTCGCGCGCCTTTTGCTGGCTACCAAGCAATTCAAGGAGGCTCTCGAACCGCTGCGTGCCACTGTTCGATTGGCGCCCAAGGAAAGGGAAGGTCATGTGCTATTAGCGCGTCTGCTCATCGACTTGCGCCAACCCAAAGAGTCGCTGCAACAGTGGACGCTTCTGGCGCAATCGAACAAAAACGACATCGAAGCACACATCATGGCGGCAACAATCGCCAACGATGTGTTGAAGAACCCAACCGAAGCGCAAAAGTGGTTAGGTCGCGCTTTGAGCCAAAACCCCAAGGCGCCACCGGTTTATCTGGCTCAAGCCCAATTGCTCATGAGTCGCCGCGATGTCAAAGGCGCTAAGGCTGTGCTTGAACAGGGCGTCAAGGCCGTTCCCAACGCCTTCGAGCTTTACTCGGCGCAAGCCGAAGTTCTCGTTGCTGCCAAAGACTACGCTGGGGCCATTGGTGCCATGCAGAACGCTTTGTCGCGCGTGCCCAAAGGTCAGAAGGGGGCCGACCAACTTGAGGGACGCTTGCGTCTGGCGCTGGGCAAGGTTTACGGCGATGGTAAGAAAGCGAAAGAGGCGCGCGACCAATTTGTGCGGGCCTCGCAGTTGTTGCCGCGCGAACCCGAACCTCTGGCTTTGGCGGCTATGGCCGAAACAGACCTTAAAGATTACTCGAACGCCGCCAAACATCTTGGGCAGGCTGTTGCCATTGTGCCAAAGAATCCGCGTACGCGCATCATGTACGCGCAAACGCTGGCGCAGAACAAACAGTGGAAAGAGGCCGATGCCCAATACGCCATCTATTGTGCATCGCAGCCGCGCGATAAGGAGTCTTTGGCGCAGTGGGCGAGTGTCGCGCACGAACTCAAGAATCCAAAGCGCGAAGCCGAGGTGCTTGGTCGCCTTGCGCCGCTTGTACCCAAAGATGCGCGTCTGTGGGCGCAGTTGGCTTCGGCCCAAATGGCTTCGGGGAGCAAAAGCGCGGCTATTCAGTCGATGCAAAAAGCCTGGGCGTTAGTGCCGGGCGACCTTAGCGTTGCTCTGGAAATCGCCGACTTGCAATCCGCCAACAAAGATGCTGATGGGGCGATGAACACTTTGCAAAAAGCCATCAACAACCGTCCCGATTACGCTCCGCTGTATTTGATGTACCTTCAGGCGGGCGACGCAGCCAAACAGCAAGATGAGGCGCGCGACTACATCGCGCAAAAACTGGCTAACCAACCGCAAAACGGCGGTGCCCTGTCGGCAGCACTCAAGTTTTACGACGACAAAAAGCGCAAGGATGATGGGCGTGCTCTGCTCAATGCTGTTGTCGCGCGCAATCCCAAGGCAGACCTCGCCAAAAAAGCGCTCGACTCCTATGATGGCCCAGCGCCAAGTGCTGCCGCAGAGCCTACGAAAGCGCCTTAAGCGCTACTACTCGGCTCGTTGCTGCAATGGCTGTTATAGGCCATTGCAGCCTCTTTGGGAGGTTGTGGGTGTGTGATGTGCATACATCATAGCCCCATGAGGTTTTTGCAGCAGCGATTTTTTAGTGCGCGTTTTTGCGCGGTCCTGCTTGTTCTGCTTTGTGTGGCGAGTGTCCCGGCGCGGGCGCAAAGCTACACCATCGAAACCATTCGCGGCAATGTTTACCGTTTTACGGCGGGCAACTACCGCTCGGTTTTCATGGTGACGAAAGATGGCATCATTGTCACCGACCCCATCAGCAAACCCGCTGCGACGTGGCTAAAAGCGCAGTTGGCGAAGCGATTCAATAAGCCGATTCGTTTTGTCATTTACAGCCACAACCACTCGGACCACGAATACGGCGGCGAGGTGTTCGATGGCCCCGGCGTGCGCTTCGTATCCCACGAATTGGCCCGTGCCGACCTTATACGCACCAAGGCCCAAACACGCATTCCCGACACGGTTTTCAAAGATGAACTAACGGTTTATTTGGGTGGCGACGAGGTGCGATTGCGCTATCATGGTACCAATAACGGGCGAGGTTCTATTTCTATGCTCTTTGAACCCGCAAGCGTGCTTTACGTGGTGGACTGGATTGTTCTGGGGCGTATGCCGTGGAAGGATTTGCAGGGTTACGATATTCAAGGCATGATCGACTCGACGAATGATGTGTTGGATATGAACTTTGCGGTCTTCGTCGGTGGGCATGGCGACTCTGGCAATAAACAAGCTGTGCGGCACTATCGCGATTATCTGGAAGCGCTGTATGGGGCAGTTCTGAACGGTATTCGCAGCGGGAAAACTTTGCCCACGCTACAACGCGAAATCCGCCTCGATAAATTCAGCGATATTCGCATGTACAAAGAGTGGCTGCCGCTCAACATCGCGGGAGCTTACCGCATTCTTGTCGACCAATCGTATATGTTCTACCGGCCCGATGTCCCCAGGCCCAAAGCTCCATCTTCCACGGCACGCTGAGAATTGCTCAGCGTGCCCGTCGCTTTAATTCTTCGAGCAGTTCACGGAGGCGCGTCCTCTGCTTCTGCGAATCGACGTAGAGACCCGCTCTGAGCTTGCTGTTGGCAGCGTCCTCGGCATCAAGCGCTTCTTGCGCGACATCGCGCAGAGGGCGTGTTCCTGCTGGAAGCGGGGCTGTGAATGGCGGAGATGACCCCGCCGGAACATCTGGCGCACTGAGGGCGACACGCGCGCCTGTGAAGGTCGTACTCCAGCGAACCGTATGCTCTCGTAGCGGCCCCACCGCAACTCCTTCCACCAAAGGTAGTGGTTTAGGGATTTCGTCCGTGCGTTCTCTTTCGGTGATGGTGAGGTCGAAGAAGGCCTGTGACACAAACAATTCGTCGCCCTGCCGCCACATCATTGGTGTCGCGCCTTCGAGGCGAACAGCTGATTTTGTGAGCATTAACTGTTCGAACTCAGCCCGTTTTTCAACGAGTTCGTCGCGTAAATCGACGGGGATCGCTTTCTTTTGCCAGCCCGACTCCGTGCGCAGCCACACCAGCGGCGTTCCGCTCGATAGGCTCACTTCCAAGGCAGGAGTTGGCGCCAGTCGGGCCGCTTTGGAACTGAACAGCGAAGGCAGTGCCTCGCTCCAGTGCTTGCCCCGCGAAAGCGGGTCGGTAGCAGCGAATGGCGCCAGACTAATTGCGCCCGAACGCACATCGACCCGTAGCACGGCGATGGGGATTACCGAATTTTGTCCAGCGAACACTCCGCTTTCAAAAGCTGCGCTGCGCGGTAGGCGCGCACTGGAACTGTAGGCGACGCACTCGAAATAGGCATCGCCTGTTTTGGGGTCACGGCGAGGTACAACGTCATCCCACGTCCAGAACGGTGCCAACTTCTGGCCCACTTCGCGCGTGCCTCGCATCACGATAAGACGTTGCGATTGGGCACCTTCAATGAGTAAAAGTGGGTCGCGCAGAGTCCATGCCCACGCCAATTTCCATAGCCAACTTTGAAACGGCACGCCGATGTTGTTGGCATCATCCTCCAGCAGTGGGCGGGCGCTCAGGCCGTAAAAAAGCTGTCCGACTGGTGGTGGGACGAGAGCTGTACGTTGTTCAGGGAGTTCGAGCGATTGCCAGCTGATTTCGCCCTCGCGATCTGACATTCCATGCCCAGCCCACTGGTCGGCTTGAATGGGAGTGCCGACAACTTGCGCCGAATTGCCGCTACTATTGATACCAGCTCGCTGCCATGTCAGCAGATGGTGTTGTGCGTCCCGCTCTACCTGGTTGCTCAAGGCGCGTATCAGCGTCGCTTCATCCCATTGCGGCCAATCGTTGGGCACTCCGTCGATGGTTGCCAGAGTCGTTGGGGTGGGCGGCGTTAGCGAACTGCGTCCCACGAATGGTGCTAATAAATCGCCGCCCAGTCCCGGCAGAATAAGCACAGCCAGCACCATGAGCGCGAGTGTTGGGCGGGGGCGGGGCAACAGCGCAATGATCGCCACACAGCCCAGCACGCCCAAGGCGTTCAACAAAATGAATCCGACACGAGCAGCGTTGCTATCATTGGCTATCTGAGCGTGTCGCATCGCTTCTATGCCAAAGCCCAATGCTCGTAACAGGCACAGAGCCACCCCTATGCCCCACAGCGCGCGTAGCCAACGAACCGGGGTGATGCTGGGGCGTGCCGCCAAGAAGGGCAGGGCACGTAGCACGCCCGTAGCCAGCACGATGATGCACAGTGCCAGAGCGAAGTCCCACAGCGCCGCGAGGCCGCTTTGCATCGCAGGAGCGCGTACCATCCAAAAGTCGGCCAGGTTTTCCTTTACAGCGGGCGACGAACTCGCCAGAGCGAATTTGCTCCATTGGTGGCTTAGCCCTCGTCCCAACACAAGCGATACGGCAAAAATGCAAAGCCAGCCGAGGCGGGGGGCGCGTGCGCGCTGCGATTGCCAGCGCATCAAAGCGCGCGGAAGCGTGGGTTCGTCAATGGCCTTGGCGACTGGGCGCGCGACGGCGCGCATCAACGGAATGCTCGCGAGTAGGGCCAACACAACGAAGGCTGTACCTACGCCCAGTTTCCACATCAACTGCTCGCGCCACAGCGCTTCCATCCCGACTGAAGAAAACCACGCGAAATCGGTCGCCGTCGCCACTAAACCATCGAAGGCCCACACAAAAATGGCGAAGGCCAGCACCGGGCGAAGCGCGCGCGTCCGCAATAGCCAGCCGAAGACGCGGCCCAGCACCCGAAAAAAGCCAATCATGAACGAAACAACAGTGTAAAAGCGGGGCTGGTTACGCTGAAAACAAAACCGCCCACACCTTTACGATGCGAGCGGTTTGATTTTTGGTTAAAGCGGGGTTCAGCCAGGAACTGGCACGGGCGAATCGCCGCCACTACCTTCGGGAACAGGCACTGGCGATGAGTTACCCCCTGTGCTTTCGCGACGACGGCTAGGAGCGACTTCCACGCGCGGTGCGGGGGCCGAGTCTTCAACCCGTTCGCGGCGACGGCGCGGCGATGAATCGTTGCCAGAATCAACGGGCACACGCGGCGCGGGTGCCGAGTTGCCGCCAGAATCCGAGTTGCTGTCCGAGGCGGTTTCGCGGCGGCGCGGCGCCGGAGATTCGGACGAACTGCTGCCACTGTTGCTGGAGCCGGAATTGGATGAGCTGTCGGCTCTATCCGCACGGCTGTTGGCTTCTTCCTGGGCGCGCACAGGAGTCGAGGGATCGCTGGCTCTTGTGGATGGTGTGCTATCGTTGGAGCGAGTCGTGTCCGTGTTCGTGGTTTCGGGAGTGCGACGGCGACGACGGCGGCGGCGACGCGGTTGCTCGTCAGGGGTGGAATTATCACCGTTCGAGACGTTGTCGTTCGAGGTCGTGCTTGAACTATCCCACGGATCGCTCGATGTAGACGAATTATCGGAATTGCGAGTGGCCGGAAGGGTTTGGCGGGCGTCGTCGCGTGGTAGGATTGGGGGGGTATAGTTGCCACCCCCATTCGAGTTGGAGCTATTCGATTCGCGGGTGTTGGAGTCGGCGGGAAGGACTTCAATAGCAGCGCCGGGTTCTCCGGGCGAAGCGATACGGGCGCCATTCTTAGGCTGTTGGAGGCTTTGTCCCTCCGGCCCGAATAGACGTGAAGACAAGACATATTTGCCGAAAGCGTATGAGCCGTAGCCCAAACCGCCCACTAGCAATAATGCCACTAAAAGACGAGACAAAATTCTCATGGAAATCGAAAATCCGAAAAATACAGATTCTCGCTTTTAAAGAGTACCCTATCGCCCCATTTTGTTCCAAATTACTGAAAAAAATAGCGAAGTTAATGTCAACTTCGCTATTTTGGGCATCATATTCAGTTTTGAGAGGGTGATTGCCGGTTTTAGAAGCCGTTGGTCATGAAAATTTTGATCATCGCCGGGCCAAGGATGATGATGAAAAGAGCCGGGAAAATGAACAATACGAGAGGGAATGTCATTTTAATCGGCGCTTTCTGGGCTGCCTCGCGCGCTTTTTGTGCGCGGCGTTCGCGTAGGCGTTCGCTTTGAATGCGAAGCACGTTCGAGACGGCTAGACCCAGCTGTTCGGCCTGGACGATGGCTGTCAGCAGACTTGTCAGGTCTGGAACATCGACGCGGCGTGCCATATCGCGCAGCGCCTCGCCTTGTGGGCGTCCCAGTCGTACTTCCTGCAATGTCCGCAAAAACTCTTCGGACAGTTCGTTCGGAAAGCGCTCGGCAATACGTTGGATGGCGGCAATGAGGCCCAAACCTGCCTCAACCGAAATCGAGATCAGGTCGATGGTGTCGGGCAATTGCAGCTGAATGGCATTCTGGCGCGCCTTAATCTTGATTCCAAGCCATATGTCGGGCAAGCGAAAGCCGTATAGCGCGCCGATGCCCAGAAATGGGATGAAGAAAACGGTTGGCAGGCTAATGCCCCACTGTTCTGTTACCAGCCCCAGCGAGGGGTAGCAAAGCGCGAACATCAGCATCGCGATGAAGATGCTTGCGATTTTTACTAACAGAAAAGTCTGCGCGCGTAGGCCGAGCGGGAATCCTGCTCTCATGAGGCGAACGCGCAAATCGTCTTCGTTGATGTTTTTCCAGATCGCTGAGCCAGGTGCTGTCAGCTTATCGAGAAATGGCCAAACCACCCGTTCCCAGAAAGAGGGGGCCTGGACTATCGTTGGTTGAGGCATAATGCGGTCGGTTAATCGACCGCCACGCCGCGCACGTGAAAGTGGCGCGTTGTCGGGCGCCGGGGTGTTGCGGGGCGGAATATTAGGAGCTTCGCGCATGATGAAATAGAATCAAGAACTAAAAATTGATGTCATCGCGACTTCTACACTTTGATGTCGACGATTCGCATGATAATGAAAAATCCTATCAACTGCAAAACAAATGCACCGGCAAGCATCATGTGTCCCATGTCGGTAGTCAAAAGCGGTTCGATGAACACGGGGTCATCAGGGGCGCTCATTTTGCCGACCATGTTGATGGCGAAGCCCACGACGACGGGCAAAAAGCCCATGATGCCGCCCGTAAGGCGCCCCTGTGCAGTCAAGGTGCGAATTTCGCCTTTGATGCGCTGACGTTCGCGGATAACTGCCGCGATAAGTTCGAGAAGCTGGGCCAAAGCGCCGCCCACTTCGCGCTGAATGATAACGGCGATGAGAACCAGGTTCAGGTCGCTTGAGTTCACTCGTTCGCTCATGCCGGTTAAGGCTTCCGCGATGGGAACGCCGAGCGAAATTTCCTGCGTGACACGGGCGAACTCGTCTTTGATAGGTGAAGGAGCTTCGCGCGCCACCATTTCCATCGCTTGCATGAACGAAAATCCAGCGCGTAGCGAGTTGCTCATCAGCAACAGCGTATCGGCCAGTTGGTCGTCAAATTTGCGAAAGAACGAAGCCCGCAAAATTTTCAGGTAAGTGGAGGGCAGAACAAGGGCAACTGGCGCAAAGACAAACGACAGGATGGGTTGGCCTAGCAGCAAAAAGATGACGAAGACAACCATCGCCAACATCAGCGAGCCTGCCAGCAATTCTGTGGCTCTCCACGGAGAGCGCACCTGAATGAGTTGGTTCTCTAAGCGGCCAAGGAAGTTATCGCCTTCGGCAAAGCGCGAAAGCGTCGGTAAAAACGTGGTTTTGCGGGCTTCGCGGGCGCGCTGTTCTTCCGATTGGGCGAAGAGCCGATCCACGTGATCGGTATCCTTGCCTAAATGTGCGAGGGGTGTTGAGGTGATGCGATGGATGCGCCGTTCCATATGCGCCTCGGTGGCCTCGTGCTGGCGGTCGAAAAAACCGATTAGAACGAGTATGAAGCCGCCGAGAATCATCCCGGACATAATGAGTGTCAACATCGAAATTGTGGCGCAGCACAAATACGGCGCACCTTTTCCGATGTGTTATCCACTTTTTTGGCCATTTGCACAAACTTTAAGCTTTAAACCCAAAAAAGCGAGTTCTGTTGGAAAGCAGGGACTCGCTTTTGGGGGTTTGTAGGCTCTCGCTAATTTTCCGCTTCGAGTTCCAGTACCTTGTTCAGGCGGCGGACATGCCGCTCTTCGCCCGAAAATTTGGCTTTCAAAAATGCGGTGACTACTTCGGTCGCGATGGCAGGCCCAATGATGCGCGCGCCCATAGTGATGACGTTGACATCATCGTGTTCGACGCCTTGATGGGCTGTGTACACGTCGTGCGCGAGAGTCGCGCGCACGCCGCGAATCTTGTTGGCCGCAACGGTGACACCCGCTCCCGAACCGCACACGAGGATGCCGCGTTCTACACGACCGTCGCGTACCGCTTCGCCCACGGAACGCGCAAAGTCGGGATAGTCGGACGGCTCTGTCGAGCAAGCGCCCATATCCTCGACCTCATGGCCAAGCGATTCGATGAGCGTCTTGAGGTCGTCTTTCAATCCAAATCCGGCGTGATCGCCGCCAATGGCAATTTTCATTTCAATTTTGGTTTAACCCACAAAGCGTTAAAGGCGCCTTGTCTATTTTTCGCGGATACCGCTTTCCATTTCATCAACGGCCTCTTTGGGACGAAGCGGCAGATGGACAGTGAAGGTCGAACCAGTTCCCAGTTCTGATTTCACATCAATGGTGCCTTCGTGGCGTTCGACCAGATGTTGAACCAGAAATAGTCCAATACCTGTGCCACCAGCCTGGCGAGTATCACGGTTATCGACGCGCTCAAATTTCTCGAATACCTTGCCCAATTTATCTGGCGCGATGCCCATTCCCTGATCGCGAACGCCAATCGAAATATCGTGCTGATCAACCTTAACTATTACCCGGACTTCGCCCCCGGTGGGCGAGTATTTGATGGCATTCGATAGCAAGTTGGTCAGAATCTGGTCAAATTTATCGGCGTCCCCAAGCAAATTTATAGGCTCGCCATGATAATCCATTACCAGTTGATGCTTATCTGTGTAGGAACTCTGTGCGTGTAGCACTTTCTCGATGGCAGCTAGGGGATCGAAATAGCTCCAGTTCATTTGCAAGGCGCGCCCCGATTCGATGCGTGACACGTTGAGCAGGTCATCAATCAAGCGGCGCAAGCGGTCGCACTCGTTGTCGATGATGGTGTAGAACTCGGTGCGCGTCTCCTGATCGAAATAGTTATCGGTATCTTGCAGCAGCGTCGAGATGAAGCCCTTGATGGAGGTGAGCGGCGTGCGCAGTTCGTGTGAAACGGTCGAGACGAACGCCGTCTTCATGCGCTCGACGTTGCGGATTTCGGTGATGTCGTTAAAAATGACGACGACGCCCAAAATGGCAGGCACTCCCGCTTTCTCACCGCGCACAAAAGCGGTCTGCGCCTGGAAAATGCGCGGTTCGTTGTTGCCGGGGAGCAATACCTCGATTTCCGTTCCGGTTTCTCGCCCATTTTGCGTGGTGTCGCGCAGCAACTGCACGATGCCCTCATTTTTGATGCAGTCCTCGAAATGTAGGCCATCGCCTTCATCGTCTGGCAAATTGAGGATTGCACGGGCGGCGGGGTTGAGCAGTGAGATGTGCCCGGTCGATTCGACCATTAGTACGCCCGAACCCAGCGACAACAGCGTGGCTTGCAACTGCTCTTTTTCTTCGGTGAGCTGCAAATAAACCTGCGCGTCGGCGATGACGGCGGTCACCTGACGTGCCATCACCGAGAGCAAGCGCAAATCTTCGGGGGAAAATGGCGAACGGCCCCGTTTGTTCAGAACCAGAAACACGCCCACCGTCAGGCGGTCGGCGACGCGCTCGGTATCGTCGCGGCGTTCCAGTACCAGCGGATAGGCGATCAGGTTACGGACATCAATGCGGCGTGCCCATGCCTGATCGAAGCCCGATAGTGAGGCCGTCGAATCGACGACGACTGGTTCGCCGTAGGAAAAGGCGCGAGCGGCGACTCCCTCTTGCCGCGATAAGCGCAGCGTTCGCAGTTGCTCTCGCGAAAATCCGACGGCGGGCGGGCGGGCCACCAATTCATCGCGTTCGCGGTCGTGCAACAAGAAGACGCATTTTTCTGCCTGTACCAGCATCGAAACGCGCCTCATCAGGCGTTGCAGGGTTTGTTCGAGTTCGGCTGCCGAAGGAAGGCCAGTTCCCTCGCGCGTTGTGGGGCGCGCATGACTGCCGGGGTGTTCCTCGCTGAGAAACTCGTCGCTGGATGGTTGCACAGGCTTTTTCGCGGGCGATGTCTCGTCCTCATTTACCTCTTGGGAATCATCGGGGGGCAGTCCATCGCCGGAAGCGCCCTCTGAATCGGCAGGGGCGAGGAGAAAAGGCGGGATTAGACGGAACATAGCGCGAAATGCAGTTGGGCCAGAAAGCAAAGTCACGGCCCTAAACAGTCGGGCCGTGACTTACAGTTTGGTTGCGTCGCGCACAGCGGGCAAATGAAGTTCCTTTCTTGAACGCGACTAGCCCTTTATGGGTTAGAAGTTCCATTTTGAGGGGTCGGCGATGGTTTGTCGCCTCCCGATTTTTTGTCGCGCTTGCGCGCCCTCTCTGGACGTTCGAGATCGGCCAATGTTTGAATCCGCTGTAGCGCGCGATGAAAAGAAATTAAATCGCTTGATGAAATCGCGGTTTGATCGAGAAATCGGTCGCGCTCATCGTAGCTCATCTCGTCGCGTGGGGCATCGAAGATGGATGGGTCCCACTCAATGCGCGGAATGAACTCTTCGCCGAGTCGCTTGCAATGACGACAGCGATACTTAACGTAAACGACGTCTTCGCCTGATGCGCGCTCGTAGGGTTCAAGGCGCAGCACTTCGCGGCCCACAACGTGATGACCGCACCGGCAACGCACAAGGGATTTGCTCATGGTGGTTAAGGCGCCAGTATAGCGGCGATAATATCACTTCTTTACGGCGCCACTGTTTAAGACGAAAACTCATACAACTCGTGCCCTACGGCTCGCACCTTGCCCTACAGGGAATTGCTATGGCCGACAAAACACCGCTCGAACATGCACAGCAGCAAACCGAAGATAACGCGCGCAACATCAATGCTGCCCGCGAAGAATCGCTTGCTACACACTCGCATAACCGCGAACAACAACACGTCGATGTCAAAACCGACGCACCCGGCGGAATCGGTAAATCGGGGAATGCGCCCAACCCTCGCACCCAGCCGAACAGCCGAGACTAAAACCGAATGGGCGGGGGACATCCATTAAATGCCCTTCGCCCCACAAAACAACAGCCGCCGAACTTAATTTTCGGCGGCTGTTTTTGCTTTAGTGGTAGCAACTAAACCGGTATCACGCCCGATTTACGGCTCGAAGGCAGGAACAGGTCGGCGAAGGTCTGCGAGGCGTAGCGGTCGGTCATGCCTGCCACGAAGTCGCACACGCAACGCGCCCGACCTGCTTGATCGACTTCGCCCCATGAATCGGCGGGACAAACAGTGCCCGTCATTTTTTCGGGGTTGTTCATGTAGTATTCGAATAGGTTCGAAACCACATGGTTCACCTTGGGTTCTTCCTCCGCCGAGTTGGGCAGATAGACCTGATCGAACATCCAGTTCTTCAGGGCATCGGTGGCGTGCATGACATCATCGCGCATAGCGATGCGATCCAATGCCTCGCGGCGTCCGTTCACTACCTGGCTCGATGCTTCGATGATGGCCGAAACCATAGTTGTTATGCGCGTGGCGTGGCGTCCGCCCAAAACTTCGAGGTATTCGCGTGGCAAATCCTCGTTGGTAATCACTCCGGCGCGCACCGCGTCGTCGATGTCGTGGTTCACGTAGGCCACACGGTCGCAGATGCGGATAATCTGGCCTTCCAAAGTCGCGGGCTTGCCGCGCTTGAGCCACAAGTCCAGCGACTGGCCCGCTTGCAAGTCGGCTTTGCCCTTCGAGTGGTGCAAAATGCCGTCGCGCACTTCCCATGTCAGGTTCAAGCCCTTACCGTGGTTTTCGAGTTGGTCAACGATGCGCAGCGAATGCTCGTAGTGTCGAAAGCGTGCTGTCGGGTCGAAGCGGCGGTAGGTTTTATCGAGCGCTTCTTCGCCAGCGTGGCCATACGGCGAGTGACCAACATCGTGGCCCATACCAATGGCTTCGACCAAATCTTCGTTCAAGCGCAACGCACGCGCGACGGTGCGCGCCACCTGTGTCACTTCGAGGGTGTGGGTAAGGCGGGTACGGTAGTGGTCGAACTCTGGCGAAATGAAGACTTGGGTTTTGTGCTTCAGGCGACGAAACGCCTTCGAGTGCAAGATGCGGTCGCGGTCGCGCTGCCATTCGGTGCGAATCGGGTCGAGGGGTTCGGGGCGTTCGCGGCCCTGCGACTGGCTGGAGCGTCCTGCTTTTTCGCACAGGGTTTCCTCCTCGCGTTGTTCGAGCCACAGACGAACATCATTCAGGTGTTCGTAGGGCTGGGTTAGGGTGCCATTAGATTGCATTTGTTTAAGGTCTCCTACATTTGATTAACGCGCGCCATGATGTCCATTTAAAGCGCACCCTTCAAACTGAGGTCGATGTATTTTCGAGTCGTACTGGCGAGTGCCTTACTCGCTGTCTCCGCGTACCCTGCCCATGCCTGGTTCCCGCAGGGACACTCCATAATTGCGCGATCTGCCGCGAGAATCATGCCCGCTGATGCCCCCTCCTGGTTTCGTAAAGGGGCCGACCAAATCGCGCACGACGCACAAGACCCTGACATTCAAAAAAACAAGGCGCTCCCCTTGATGACCGAAATCGAATATCCGCAGCACTACATTGATTTCGAGCTGCTACAAAACACCCCACTCCCCGAAAAACGCGCCGATTATTATGCCCTGTGTCTGCGCTTGAACCAGCAACCCGGCGATGTTGGCGAACTGCCTTATGCCATTCGCCAGTGGACAGAGCGCCTCGCGATGGATTTCGCCGAAGCGCGCAAATATCCAAACAACAAGTACATTCGCACCAAGGCGCTAGTCACAGCGGGCGTGTTGGCCCACTATTCGGGCGACTGCTCGATGCCACTGCACACTACGCTCGACCACGATGGGCGCCACCTCCCCGACGGCAAATCGCCCAAAAGCGGCATCCACGCCAAAGTCGATTCCCTCGTCGAGCGCATCAACCCATCGACCAAAGAACTCGAAGCCAACCAGACGCTCACTCCTATCACCGACATCTGGAGCGCCATCAATAGCGAAATTCTCGCTTCGCGCACCCACATCGACGAAACCTACGCGCTCGAACCACAACTTCCACCGTCTGAAGGCGCTTGGACAGCTTCTCCGCAAGTGCGTGCTTTCACCGTCGAGCGCGCTCGTGCGGGCGTCAACTGGACAGCGCGTTTGTATGCGTGGGCATGGGCCAAATCAGCTCAAGTCGAACTTCCCAAGTGGTTGCGCCGCGAGGGCGAGGCCCCATAAGTAGTTCCGCTCGCAAATAGGTGCCATAGGAAACGCGCGACAACCCTCTCCTCATGTCGCGCGTCAGTGGTTGTGTTCTTGATATATGTGACTAAACATGTTGCCTTGGCGTAAAATTTCTATTACGTTGCAAGGGGTATGGAGACCATGCTGAGCGTGGTACTCAGCAAATCACGAATAAAATTGACACTGTGTTCATTTGTCGTTAACACCCGTGTCGTAATATTCCTCTGATGTGGTGAAGTGTGGCCTATTATCCGCACTCCTCTCGACAGGGTTTTTTAGACGTAAAAGATGTATTCAATCACTGGCATCAAAAATTCTAAGCGGGCAGCCGGATTTACGCTCATAGAGCTTCTGGTAGTAATCGCAATTATCGCGATTTTAGCAGCGATTTTATTCCCCGTTTTCGCCAGGGCACGCGAGAACGCCCGCCGTTCTTCTTGCCAGTCCAATCTCAAACAAATCGGTTTAGGCGTGATGCAGTACGTCAGCGACTATGACGGTGTGATGCCCCCCTCACAGGCTTGTGCCGTTGCCGAAACCTCTCCAGGAAGTGGAACATGCCAGGCAGGAACCGCCACTTTGAGTTGGCCCTCTCTCGTCTATCCCTACATCAAAAGCGGCCAGGTGTTTGTTTGCCCCAGTGGTTCGACCACGGTTTCGGCCCAGAATCTTGTCGCTGGAAGCTATTTAGGTGTGACCAACGGTAACGGTGGCGATGGTTCGGGCAACATCACCACTGTTGGTGGCCCCTTTGTTCCTAACCTTTCCTACAGCCGCAACGTGATTGGTGCCACCCAGTGGACGACCAACGGATTCAAAGCAGGAAACAAGAATGGTTTCGTTGGCGACACATCCACAAAAGCTATCTCGGAAGCTATGCTGGGGGACGCAGCCGGGACTATTCACATCGTCGATGGCATGACCACTTCAAACGCTGGCTCAGCAATGCGAGGTCTGCAAGAGGAAATCCGCACCGATTATTATCCCAATGTAACGGCATCCAAAGCGGCTCCACGCCACTTCGATGGTTTTAACGTGCTCTTTGCCGATGGACACGTGAAATTCCGTAAATATGGCTCCACGAAACCCAATGAGTGGACGATTCAGTCTGATAACGTGGATGGGACTCTGAACTAGAGAGCTGGATAGGTCTTTGTATTCCCAATATCAATAGAAGTTGCACAGAACAAATGTGGTATTCACATCGTGGAATGTCCACATTTTTTTTGTGCTGATGCATTCTGTAAGCGCTACTATGACTATAAGGTGTAGATGTGTCTGCATCCTATAGCTCTCTAAGGTGCCTTTTCATTTTTGCTGCGTCTGGGTGCGGGAAAAATATTTCTTTAATACAGTGCCGATTTTGCTGGGAAGCTATCACAAGACTTTTCAAATGAATGAGTCAAGTGGCAGATTTATCTGTGATTGGCACAGAATGTGAAATATGTGTAAAAGTTAAGCATTGGCGGAAATGTTGAATTTGCAATGCAATTAACAACGATTTCATCTAGGCTTAACATTGGAGCGGTAAGAATTAATCCATATTGGAGAATGTTTGCGTTTTTTTGACGCAGCTGAGTTCCGACTCAATTTAAGTGGTGTTTTCGATGTCTATCAAATCCTCTTTATTTCATCGCCACAACTCTGGAAGCAAGGGTGCATTTACCCTTATTGAGCTTCTTGTAGTTATTGCTATCATTGCCATCCTTGCGGCTATTTTGTTCCCGGTATTTGCCCGTGCCCGCGAAAATGCGCGCCGCGCTTCCTGCCAGTCCAACCTCAAACAAATCGGTTTGGGTTACATGCAATATGCTCAGGACTACGATGGCTGGACACCAGGTTCGAGCAACGCCAGCGCTGGCACAAACTCGCAGGTCTCGTGGCCCACGTTGATTTTCCCTTACATCAAGAGCGAACAGCTTTTTTTGTGCCCATCCGGTGAGACCACTCCCGCCATTCGCTCCACAGTAATGCCCGCTTCGACACGTAGCTACTGCGGTGCAAGCTCCTCATACCTTCCTACAGGTGGAGATGGTACTTTACCCGCTACTTCGAAGTTGGTTATTGGCGGCCTGTCTTATGGAGTCAACGCCATCACTGTGGGAACAACCTTCACCAACTTCACGACTCCCGGCTTTACCGGAACATTGAACACTCCTGGTGTTTACGGTGCCAAATCTGGATTTGTTACCCCTGGTAACAACACTTCGACTGGCCTTATGGAGGCCTCCGTCGAGGATGCAGCTGGCACTATTCGAGTTTTCGATTCTTGGGCTGGTAGCGTTGGTTCCGTGAACTGCGATGCCATCGGTAACTCGATTCGTGCTATCAGCGCCGAAGACCGCACCGATCACATCATGACCGATACCGCGTCCAAAGTGGCAGCTCGTCACTTCGACGGATTCAACGCTTTGTATGGCGATGGTCACGTGAAATTCCGTAAGTGGGGTTCGACAACAGCCAACGAATGGACTATTCAGTCCGATGGCCCAACTGGCGCACCTACTGGCTAATTGACAAAAACCCGCCGAAAACTCGGCGGGTTTTATTTTTCTTAATTGAAACTATGTCTCGAATTTTTTTGTTGGGTGCCTTTGCTTTAATCCCTCTTTCGATTGGCACTCAGGCGCAAGCGCAAACCAATACAACACTCCCCAAGATTCAGGGTGCAGCTGCTGCTTCGCCGCTCGTTGATCAAAACGTCATCGTCGCGGGAACAGTTACTGCGATGTTCCCGCAATTGCGCGGATTCTATATTCAGGACCCCAAGGGTGATGGCGACGACAAAACCTCCGATGGCGCTTTCGTTTATCTCGCCAACAAAGGCTTTGAGGGCTGGCCCACATTCAAAGTCGGCGACGCCGTCACCGTGACGGGGCGCGTGCAAGAATTCCACGACCAGACGCAGATCAGCAATCTTACTGCTTTGACAGTTCAAGGGCAGGGCGGGGCCGTCACTCCCGTTGAAATCACTTTCCCGTTGCCCATCGCCGAGCGCGAGAAATACGAGGGAATGCTAGTCAAAGTGACGACTCAGCTTTCGGTCACCGATAACTACCCGTTGCGGCGCTACGGCAGCCTGTCGCTTTCCAGCGGCGGACGCATCTTTGTTCCCAGCAACCAGCCCACCCCTGACGCCGATTCGGACGCGCGCAAGCTCGTGCTGGACGATGCTTCCAACAAGCAGAATCCGCAACCGATTCCTTATCTGGATAATACCGGCACCCGCCGCGCTGGAAGCACGGTGACTAACCTGACGGGCATTTTGGCCTTCGATTTCGACGAGTACCGCTTGTTTCCCACTGGTCCCATCGAATTTGAAGATGCCAACCCGCGCCCTGCAACGGCGCCCACTGTCGGTGGCAACGTAAAAATCGCGTCGGCCAACTTGCACAACTACTGGACGACTTTTAAAAGCGACGCCAATCCCGATGCGCGCGGCGCCTCTACACCCGCCGAGTTTGAATCGCAGAGCGCAAAAATCGTCACCGAACTCAAAGGGCTTGATGCCGATGCCGTGGCCCTCATGGAACTCGAAAACAATGGCGATGGTGCTATCGACGACCTCGTGACGCGCCTTAACAAAGCCTATGGCGCCGCCGAGTACGCCAAAGCGCCTGCACCTGCGAATGGCTTTGGCACCGACAAAATTCGCGTCGGCTTTATCTATAAGCCAGCCCGCGTGAAGCTCGTTGGCGCCTCGCAAAGCGCCGCCGATACCATCTTCGAGCGCCTTCCCGTCGCGCAAACCTTCGCTTTCGGAAAAACCAACTTCACCCTCGTCGCCAACCACTGGAAATCGAAGGGTTCGGCCCCCGAAACGGGCGACGTTGATATGGGGCAGGGTGCCTGGAACAAAAAGCGTGTGCAACAGGCTCAGGCCACGCTCAAGTTCGTTCAAACCTTGAACCAACCCAATGTCATGCTTGTGGGCGACTTCAACGCTTACTCCGAAGAAGACCCGCTCAAAGCACTACGTGCCGCCGGAATGAAGCAACTAAATTTGCGACTCAAACCCGAAGAGCGCTACTCGTTCGGCTTCGGCGGTAAGTTTGGTTCGCTTGATCATGCCTTCGCCTCCGATGCGATGGATAAGTTGGTTTCGGGCTTCGCCGAATGGCACATCAACTCTGATGAGCCGGAATTTGAACTCGAACAGTCGAAAGGCACGCCGTTCCGCGCCTCCGATCACGATCCGTTCCTCGTTGGCCTGAACCTGCCCGCCAACTGAGTTAAGTAGCGAGAAATGAGAAGGAGCGGTCTTGTGGCATCAAGACCGCTCCTTCTCGTTTTTCTATGAAGCTGCTTTACACCCATCCCAATTTTTCGCAGGTGGCCTTGATGTCTTCCTTCCTTGAAAGCGAAGACATTCACTTCTCCATCTTGAACGAACACCTATCGACGTTGGCGGGTGGAGTGCCATCCCTCGAAGCATGGCCCGAACTTTGGGTCAGAGAGGAAGACCTTGAGCGCGCCGAAAGCCTCATCGCCCATGCTAAATCGCAAACCGACGAAGAGGCCGAACAAATCAGTTGGGTATGCCCGGAATGCGGCTCCGAAAACGAGGGTAACATGGCACTCTGCTGGAACTGCGACTACGCCATCGACGGCACCACAACCCCATAGGTGCCAAGAAGGTTGTTGCCCTTAATAGGAAAGCAACTCTCTTCCGAGCATAAAAAAGCCCACCGCGATTTGCAGTGGGCTTTGGGTTCTACATCAAAGTTAGTTGTGCGCGTGGCCGTTCGACTGGTAGCCGTTGTTCGCATGGCCATTCGACTCGTAGCCATTGGGGTTGTAACCGGGCAATGCTGTCGAAGGTGTGGATGAAATTGTTTCAGCCTTGGTGATGTTTGGCGTGTAGGCTGTCACGTGAGGTGCCATTGGCGAGGGCAGCATGGAGGTCTCGTTTCCATATTCCAACCCACGGCGCAATACGCACGTCTCAACTTCCTGCAATCCGAAGGCTTCCATCAAATAATCACAGGTAAGCGCGGGATCGAATTCTTTGCAGGAAAACACGTCAATCGCGACTTCACCGCGTTCTGGGAAAGTGTGAACGCTGATGTGCGACTCAGCGATCATAACGAAACCGGAGATGCCCCAATCTTCTGGGGATACGCCGACATAACGGGTAACGATCGGTGGCATGATCTTCGTCATGTTGATGCGACCGGGGAGTGTGTCCAAAAGCTCGTACAGAGCGGGCAGGTCTTGCAATTTGTGCCAGTCGCCACCGCGACCTTCAATGATGAGATGCATAATCTTATAACCGTCTCCCGACGGTGTGGACGGGACATTTTGGCCCCAATCCTCTAACCAAGCCCGACGATGAAATCCAGTGGGAAGGACCCTTGCCCTACTTCCCCATTAGTCGCTGTTTAAAGACTGGATTATTTGTTACCGGGCTTACCTCCTGGCGGATATGGAATCACTTCATGCGTCCCGCGACTTCGCTTGAAGCGTTTTTGCTTTTCAGCACCACCCTGGCCACAGGCCTGATTTTTGAATTTTGGGCGAAAAAAAGAGCCACACCAGATTCAGGACTAATCCCCGCTCTTGCGGGTTAGGCCCCCAGTGTGACTGTCTCGAAGAAAAATCTTTCTCCGTCCAATATTCGTTTATCAAGCCCGCTTCCACAGCGGAGCTAATAGCGTATCATCCAACGCTAAATTCATCAATAGGTTTCATTCCATTTGGAAGCATCTCACCAAACTCTCAGCAATGCTTGACACGCCTCCCCTCGAAAGTCAAAAAGAAGGCAGCCCACATTGATCGCACTACTACTTGAATTGACCACCTGGAAAAAATCGTTTTTGTGCGTTGGTGCCACTTAGTGTAATCGTATATACTGATTGCAATGAAACGAATGTTTTTGGCTTCAAAGTGCCCACGCCCACCGGCCAAAACCGCCCTCGAAAAGCAAAAATCCTTAAAAATTGATTAATCAATTTTTTGTGTATGTTTAAGTGTTTAAAAATGTGCAAAATGCTTGAGAATCAATCTTTGGAGATTGATTTAATACCCTCTTAACATAGTTTTTGCACTGTGGAAAACCCCTGCAAATCACGCCTGAAATAGGAGCGAGAACATCAACGATTCGTCTCTAATAAACAATGATTTGTCAAGTCGAAAGTAGCGTTTCCCCACCCCCTGTGGAAAGCGAAGAGATGGCGAATATCGTTGCGTCGGCGTGGGAGTTGGAACGCGATGCCGCCCGGTTGGCACGCGGCATCACGGCGCCTTGTTCGTGGGGAAATATTTTCGAGCAATCTCGCGAAATTGTGCGCTTATCAATCTACTGGCCCGCACCGCTGCGCGCTGGTTGGAGAGACAATTCAAAAATCGCTACTTGCGCCGCCGCGCTGCAAAGTGCTGCCCGTGCCCTTGACTGCGTTTCTTTGCGAGCCACTACCGGAGGTCACTCCGCGCGCGAAGCGGGGCTGTGGGCGGCGTGTGCTTTCGCCCTCGGCGGCAATTTTCCTTCGGCGTGTGTTGTTCTCAAGCGCACTTTTCCCCGTCTCGATGTTAATTCGGCTCTCGTTCCCCTTGCTTCGCAGCGTTCCTGGAATGATGGCAGTGCCGCTCTCATAGCCGCTTTCGCTCCCACCCTGGCGCCGCTGGTTGCCGACCAGTCGGCCTTCGCTGCGCGAGTCGCCGATGGCGCCCTCAACGATGAAGACGATAATTGGCTCTCCTTACTGCAAGCCGAAGTCAGCCCTCAGTGGTTCGAGTTGGCTGTTGCCAGTTTCGAGGGCGCGCGTGCCCTTTCCACCCTGCGCGCATTCGATGAACGCGGCGGTTCCCTACGCGGACACCTGTGGAGCGAGTTGCTATCGCGGCGTGTTCCGTTGCTTCTACCGCCGCAGAAAGTCGCCCTCGAACGCGGCTTTTTGGAGTGTGATGCGGGCGCCATCGCCGCCCTTCCTCCCGGAACAGGCAAGACATGGCTCGGTGAGATGTTCCTCTTCGAGAGTCTTGCGCGCGCCGATGTCAATCTAACCGACGAGCAATCCTCGCCCATCGGTGTGTTCCTTGTGCCCTATGTCGCGCTTGGGCGTGGTGTGGCGACTGCCCTCAAAAAGCACGCGCGCGGTTTGGGCGTCGATGTGCGAATCTGGCTCAGCGGCGAAGGCGACGAAGCCGATTTGCCGACCACTCCCACCATCATCGTCGCCACTCCCGAACGATTCGATGGCGCGTGGCGCGCCGATCCCACACTTAGCGCGCGCTTGTGCGGCGTCGTTGTTGATGAAGCCCACTTAGTCGCCGATGGCGCGCGTGGCGCGCGCCTCGAAACTCTTATCGCCCGTCTTAAAATGGCCGATGTCAGGTTACTTCTACTTTCGGCGGCAACGGGCGATGCAGAGGCGCTCGGCCAGTGGATTGGCGCTCCCACCCAGCTACAACTGCATTCGAGTTGGACGCCGACCGCGCGGCGCCTCGCCTTCTGGCGCCAGAATGGTGTTTTGGAATGGCACGGCGAACTCGCAGGGCATGGCCTCACTCCGCTCGGTAAAACCTTTTTGCCGTGGCCTCGCCGCGAACTGCGTGCGGGCGATAGCTGGGTGCAAATGCAAAAGCAGGAGGGCGCTGTGTGGGGCAACGTCGCGCATCTGGCCCGCATCCGTTGGGAAGAGCAGGGCGGCGCGGTTCTGTGTCTGTGCGCCACACGGCGCGGTGTCCGCCAACTGGCTCGCGCCTTGATGTCCGCGTTCCCCGAGCAAACCGAGGCCAACGGCGCCCGCGCTCAGGCGCTTTCGCTCATCGAAACTCGACACCGCACTCTGCTTCCCCTCGCCCGACTTTTGCGGCATGGCATCGCGTGGCACAGCGCCGCTCTTCCCTCCGATTTGCGCGCCCTCATCGAACGCGCTGTCTCCGAAGGCGAAATTCGCGCCTTGGCCTCGACGCGCACTCTCGCCGAAGGAGTCGACCTCCCGTGGAACCAGACGATCCTGGCCGATTGGCTGTCGTGGAGTGAGCGCGGTTGGCAACCGATGGAGTCCGGTCTGTTCCGTAACATCGCGGGCCGTTGTGGTCGCGCGGGAGCCTTTACTGAAGGCGACACCTTCATTTTCGATAATCCGCTCGGCCCTTCACAGTGGACGGCGCCCGATGTGCGTGCCGGGGTGCAACGCGCCCAGTTCCTCGAAGCACCGCGTCATGCTCCGCCATCGGCGCTTCAATGTCTTGAAGGCGAAAACCTTTCGCCCGCCATCACCGCGACATGGGAATCAGGTCTGACCGCCCTTCTTGCATGGCATAACTCCGAGCGCGGCCCGCTCGACATCAACGAACTGGCGGATGCCTTTTACCTTTCGGGCCGCGACCATGCCCGCTGGGACGAGGCGTTGCAGCACGTCCTTGATGCATGGCTGCTTGGCGAGTGGGCGGTTCTCGAATCCGATGGTCGTTGGACCAGTACAGCGCGCGGACAGGCGCTTGCCCGCGCCGACCTGTCGCCTCAAACCGCCTCGCGTCTGCTCGATGCCCTCGCTTCGTTGCCGCGCCGTGCGCCGCAGTCCAGTGACGACGCGGCCACCATCAACGCGCAGTTGTGGCATGTGCTGCAAAACGTGCCCGAAGCCGATAACGCTTCGCTGTGGGCGCCGCGCTCGAAATTTCCTGTCCGTCCTGCCGACCTTACGCTCGTTGCCCGCGACTGGCTCGAAGGCGTGCCCGTGGCCACCATGTTCGCCGCGTTGCCGCGTGTACGCGAATCGAAGGGCTTCCCCGGCGAAACGGCGCTGAGTGCGTGGCTCGATGGCGAAAACGACGCGGGCCACAAAATGGACGACACCGATGCCGACTGGACGCAGCAGTTCGACCGCTTCGGCGATTGGACGCGCTCATCGCTGGGCACATGGTCGCCGCGCCTGTGGCGCGCGTGCGCAGCCTTGAGTCCGCTCGTTACCTCGCGTCCCGATCTCAAATCGTGGGAGTGGAGCCGTTTCGCTGCCCGCTTCGCCGGGGGAATCTCTACCGATTGGGCGGTTGCGGCTCTTCGCCTCAATGCTCCCGGTGGCCGCGAAACTCTCGCCACCTGGGGGCGCTTCTGGCCTTTTCCCCCGACCGCGAGCGACCCTTTGGGCCTCGCCCCATTGGTTCAAGACGAAGAAAACGCCCTGACTCGCGCCGAAACTGCATTCGCCCAATCGCTGCACGAAGTTGGCGGCGCCTTCTGCGCCCGTGGCACCAGCATCAAAGCCCTGCGCGACTGGCTATGGGCCAGAGCCGGAGTCACGAAGTAAATTCGCGTGGCGTTTCTTCTGCCGCGTAGAGATTGCTCAAAACTCCCAAAACTCTCAGCTTGGTTGCTCGGCACCTATTCTTTGCGCGCGGTTTACCAAAACGGTGCCGTGACAAGTCAAACTTGGCAACGATGGCTCCCGCCGCTTCCCACCCGCTTGTTCCCGCTCGAAAGGCGCCACGCGGCTCATTCTTTCGTTTACACGCGCTCGACTTTTGCTACGCCCGCGAAATGATTATGCCCATGTCGTTGGGCCTCATCGTTCTCGTGCTGGTTATGGCGGGTAACTTCGTCTACTGGGCGATTAACTCCATCGTTAATCAGGGCATGAGCATTTTGCCCGTCCTCAAATTGTTCATTCTCGCAGCGCCCGGCTTCGCGGTTCAGGGCATTCCCGCCGGAACGATTTTGGGGGTTTGTCTGGTGCTGAATCGCGCCGTGCGCGACAACGAAATTCTGGCCCTGCGCGCTGGCGGCGCTTCATTGCCTCGCATCGTGGCGCCCTTCCTTTTCATGGCGCTCGTCACTTCGGCGATTGATTACGTCATCGTCGAGCATGTCGCTCCCATCACCAACGACCGCGCCGAGAAAACCCTCGCTCGTTTGATGAGCCAGAACAGCGCTCCCTTCATCGACTCCGACCGCTACTTTCGCGCTGGACCGTACTATTTCTACGTTGGCCGCGCTCAAAATGGTTTGCTGCAAGATGTGATGATTTACCAGCGCGCCGATACCAAATACACCAACTTCGCGCCCACTGTCTACCCTGTCGTGATGATCGCTAAAACTGCCCACGAGAACCCCGAACATAAGGGGCAGTGGATTTTAGAGAACGGCTTCATCCACACCTACGATGCCACTGGCACCCAGCAGTCTCAAAACGAATTCAAGCATTTCACCATCAACATCGAGCAGCAACTGAATAATTACTTCGGCACCCAGAAGCAACCGTTCTCGATGACGGGCAGCGAATTGAGCCAGAAAATCTCTGACCTCAAAAATGCCGCCACCGATGCCGGCCAAATCAACACCCTGATGGTTGATTACTGGCGTCGTATGGCGCTACCTGCCGCCTGTTTCGTTATGGCGCTTGTTGCGGCTCCTCTCGCCCTCAAGTACGCGCGTCATGGCTCTTTCGCGGGTCTGGTCGCGGCCTTTCTACTGGCGTTCTTATGGCAGGGCTTCGATGGTTGGTTCCGTGCCCTCGGTATCGCGGGCTACATACCTCCATTAGCCGCCGCGTGGGCCACAAATGCCATTTTTATGGTCGCTGGAGCTGTTCTGTTGGTACGCGAACGATGAAGCCATCTCTCTCTCCATCCTCGGCGCGCATCGCGTTCGCCCATTTCTTACGCTCGGCACAAACCTCTCTGGTTGCGCTCGTCTTATTATTGGCGTTTGCTCTACGGGGCGTGTGGGCGCAGGAGGCATTGCCAACGCCTTCTCCAACTCCGCAAGGCACTCCGGCGGCAACACCCACGATCATACCCGCTGGGCCACCTTCGGCGACACCGACAGTCGCCCCGACGCCCTCTCCAGGCTCGTTGCCCTCAATTGTGCCTTCGGCTCCGACGAAAATCGAGCCGAACATCTCGCAGCCGATCAGCGGTTTCGGCGACCCGAACCGCGTTATTGATTTTCCAGCGATTGTCCCCGCCGCCACCCCAACTCCACTTCCGAC
>SDZD01000052.1 GCA_004172935.1 bacterium
CACAAGTGGCTGCTGCGCTGGTTATGGGCGGCTTCGTCGCACCATTCGATGAGTCGGGTGCAACGGCGACAGGCGAGTTGTTGGGTTTGGAGTTCGAGGAGTGTGGTGGGGGGTGGACTGGACATTCGCGGTGAGATTTTCAGACGGGAGAGAAAGGGGATGGCTCCTTTCTGGGAGTTTCTAGTTATTAGTAGTTAGTTTTTAGTAACCGCTCACCGAGTTCGTGGAATCTTTCGTTTTGCCCCCTCCTAACACTTCCCTGGCGTTCGCTGGGAGTTCACATTTCATTTAAGGGAGAGAGGCTCACAAGAGGGGAAATTTTGCTATGGGTTTATTGGTTTTCGCGGAGGTAGGTGCGGGCGCGTTCCAAGTCGTCGGGGGTGTCGATGGCGATGGGGACTACGTCCTGGACTATGGCTACGCCGATGGCGACTCCAGCGTCGAGGGCGCGGAGTTGTTCGAGTTTTTCGGACTCTTCTAATGGCGAAGGAGGGAGGGAAGCCATTTTCAACAGCCAGTTGGCTTCGTAGGCGTAGATACCCAGATGGCGTAGCGGCTTGACGAGGGCGGTGTTATCGCGGTCGTAGGGAATAGGGGCGCGAGAGAAATAGAGGGCGCGCTGTTGTTGCGAGACGACGGCCTTCACGGTGTTGGGATCGAAGAACTGCTCGTCGCTTTGGAGCGGCGTGGCAAGGGTGCCCATTTGCAGGTCGGGTTGGTCGGCCATCAAAGCGAGGAGGGCGTCGATATGGGCGGGGTCGAGAAAAGGCTCATCGCCTTGCACGTTAACGACTATCTGGCGACCATCGAGCGGGATGCCCAGAGTTTGGATGGCTTCGGCGAGGCGGTCGGTGCCTGTGTGGCAATTTTCGCTGGTCATCACGACTTGGGCATCGGACGAGGCAAAGCGGGCTTCGACTTCATTGGCGATGCGTGGGTCGTCGGTGGCGACATAAACGGGGCGGGAGGCAGTAGTTTGCAAAGCGGCGCGCACGACGCGGGAAATGACGGTTTGGCCGTCGAGTTCGGCGAGTGGTTTACCGGGGAAGCGCGACGAGGCGTAGCGCGCAGGAATGATGATTTTGGCGTCGTTCATGGGCAATTGAAAAATGAGATGGTGAGTTGAGGTTACAGTCCGAGAGTTCGGAGCGCTTCGCGGTGGGCGTCGGCGGGTAGAACGCGCATTGTGGTTTTGCCATCGAAACGGGCTAGGTCGGTGACGCCATTGGCGGGGCCAACTACGGCACGAGCGGCGCGCACAAGCGCCAGAAAGGTGAGGGCATCGGAGGTGTTCTGGTGGAATATGGGATGGTTGGCGGAGGCTTCGAGCGCTTGAGACCAATCCCCTGCCCGCCCTCCAGCGACGACGATGGGCCATGATTGGCGTAGTTCTATCACGGCCCGCACCCATTCGGCGCGTTCGCCGGATGATTTTAATGCGGTATCGAAGGGCACGAGTACGAACTCCTCGAAGTCGAAGGGCAGTTGAGCGCGCAGCGAATCGAAGAGCATCTGAGGGACATCGAGCCATTCGCGGGCGCGTCCGCCTCGTGGTTGGGCGCCGACGGTTTCGACCAGTTCGAGGGCAAGTAGCGGCGAAAGCATTCCGCGCTTGGGGATACGATGGGTCAGGAATGCCTCGAAGTGGGAGGGAACGAAACCAGCGCGTTTGGGCGCGCGGGTAGACCACAGAAGCAGCATAGCGTTGGCACCCTGCGAGAACGAAATGGCTAAATCAGGTTCGCTGGCGTGCAAGCGGGCCATGAGTGCAGCCTGTGCGGCCACGCCGCCAGCGGGGCGCACGTTAGCTTCATCGCAAGCACGGAAATGTTCGAGTAGCCCGACATGAGAAGCACGCGCGAAACAGGTAATGCGCGCACCAGGAAAACTTTCGCGCAGCGCGACCAGAGCCGGAAGCGAGGCGACGAGTCCGGCCAACGAACCGGAATGGAAGGTATTGATGCGAAGGATGGGGGTTTCGACCGTGAAGACCTTCGCCATTTCGCGGGTACGGCCTAACTCCATCACCATTTCTCCCGCACTCATGCCATGCTTTTCCATCTCTTTTTTAGTTTGGCGCGTCAGAGACGAGCGCTTTTTTGGTTCGCTCACAGTTGGGTTAAGAGGTGTAACCAAACATGGGAACAACAGTTTTGGCGATCTTAGACAACCTCGGAAGCCTGGGATGGGGTTACGGTGGGGGCCTCTTTACGGGTGCGTTTGCGCCGTTTGAAGAGGGAACCGACACGTCGCACTGCGCGCGATAGGGGGGTGCCACCATTTTCGAGCAGGGAGAGTTCTTCTTCGCGTAAGAGGTCCGGGGTGTAGCGGGCTTTGATTTTGGCGAGGGCACGGCGGTCGAGGGCTTGCCATTCGCGCCACATCCACGCTTTGAAGCCGCGACGTTTGGGGCGAAAGACACAGGAAGTCGCCCAGTCGATGAGGCACACTCGCCCACTGGCGGGGTCGAAGAGGATGTTATCGCGGTGGAGGTCGCCGTGGGTCACGCTATGGGAGTGCATTTCGTTCATGACGGCTTCGAGCTGTTCAACAGCGGCGGCGGGCAATTCGCCGGGGGCGAAGTGCAGCAGCGACTGGCCCTGAAACCATTCCATGCCGAAAGCATCGGCGCCCGCGCGAAAATAGGGACAGGGAACGCCTTCCATACCTTGCAATGCGGACATGGCTTTCCATTCGCGTCTCATTTGATAGCGGCCAACGAAGAAACTAAACCAGAGAGCGCGGTTGGAACCATCCTTGAAGGCGACCTTGTGTCCCGACTGGGGGGGCCATTCGACGAGGTAGACGTTGGCTTTGGTCGAATTGCGGGCAACATGGAGGGACCGAAACGCACCCGCGACCAAGGCTTTTCTCTGAGCCTCGGATAGCGTTGGTGGTGCCGCAGACTCATCGGGGGTCGAAGGCCCGGCGAGAGAAGACGGAGACGATCTCATATCCATAATTTTAAGATTTTATTATGCACGAGGCG
Organism: bacterium; assembly: GCA_004172935.1. Classification (GTDB taxonomy): domain Bacteria; phylum Armatimonadota; class Abditibacteriia; order Abditibacteriales; family Abditibacteriaceae; genus Abditibacterium. The sequence goes on from SDZD01000052.1 coordinate 2,990, forward strand.
TTCCTTGCTTTACCAGATAGGCTTCGACTCGTGCCAAACAGACTTCGCGGTCAAAATTTGTCTCGATAAGAGTGCGCGCGGCCTTTCCGATTTGGCGTGACCGTTCGGGGTTTTCCAACGCTCGTTCGAGGGCGAGACGCAAAGACTCGACATCGCCGGGTTCGCACATGAAGCCAGTTTCACCTTCGCGCACAACTTCGGGAATGCCCGCCGTGCGGGCGGCAACCACTGTGACGGCACGCGCCTGAGCTTCCATGATGGAGATAGGCAACCCCTCTTTAAGCGATGGCAAACAAAGGGTATCGGTGGCGGCCAGAACACGCTCGACATCACGCTGAAAGCCAAGGAAGTGGACTCGGTCTTCGAGGCCGAGGGCTTTGGTCTGGGCGCGCAGGTCTTCTTCTAAGGCGCCTTCGCCCGCGAAGAGCAGTTGCAAATCGGAGGGCAAATTGGCGACGGCATCGAGCAAGAAGCGGTGGCCTTTGCGGTCGATGAGCGAGGCGACGACGGAGATTGTGCGCGCCTGTGGGGAAAGACCGAACGATTGTTTGGCCTCAGCCTTTTCTTGATCGGTAGGCGGGGTAAAGCGGTGTATATCGACGCCGTAGTAGAGCAAGTCGATTTTTGCTTCGGGTACACCCTGCTCGACCAGATATTCGCGCACCGAATTGGCGACAGCGATGAGTCGGCCCGCGAACTGGAACCACGTCTTTTTATCGCGGCCATGAATCCAGGCGATGGAGGGGACGCCCGCTATCTTTCCGGCCCATGCGCCCAGCCACGACGCGGTGGTGAGGTGGGTGTTGATGAGGTTGGCCTCTTCGTGTTTTATGAGGCGAATGAGGCGGATGAGGGTACGCGGGTCGAATTTACCGCGTGTGTGCCATCCATGGACGTGTACGCCGAAGGGTTTAAGTTTGTCGGCCTCAATGCGGAGCCGACTATCGCGCTTGGTGACCACGATGACGCGGTGGCCGCGCTTCGCCAGAAACGCACAGAGTTCCAGGAAATACGTTTCGGCGCCTCCGACTCGTGAGGGCGTGATGTATTGAACGAAAGTCATTGATCGTTGCAGAAGAGCTTACCTTTTGGGGGGAGAAATGGTCGGGGGCGCTATGCGCGCTGGATTATTTTTTGATGGCTACGAAGCGGAGGCGAATGTAGTCGGCGAACCAGCCTTTGTCGTCGCGCAATTTGGGGGCGGCCAGTTCTTCGGCTCGGAGCAGGAGGGCGTCTTGTTCGGCAGATGACAGAGTGGCGAGGTAAGTTGCGCGGAATTGGCGCCACCATGTTTGAATGCCCTCTTTGCCTTCGAGGGGCGTGGGACGCGAAAACAGTTGGAGGAACGTGGGTTCGAGGTCGCCGCCTTCGAGGCTGGTGGCCCACTCGCGGAGCGAGGGGTAGAAGTTGGGCGACTCGAATGGAGTCAAGCCGAGTTCGATGGAGGCGGTGCGCAGGGTGGCTTCGAGTTCGCGCACATTGCCGCGCCCACCGAACTCGCCGACGAAACGACCACCGGGTTTAAGGGCGCGATAAACGCTTTTCGCGACAGCGATGTGGTCGGGAACCCAGTGCATTGTGGCGTTGGTGAAGACGGCGTCGTAACCTGTGCCCAGGTCGAAATTTTGGGCATCGCCTTGATGAAATTCGATGTTTGGAAAGTGAGCGCGGGCGCTTTCGAGCATGGAGGCGGAAGCATCGAGACCGACGACTTGCGCGCCGCTTTGCGCGATTTGATTGGTGAGTTCGCCTGTTCCGCAGCCCACATCAAGGATACGTTCGCCGGGTTGGGGGGCAAGTAAGTCCACCACGCCTTGGCCCAGTTTCCAGACGAAGGCGTGTTTGTCGGAGTACAGTTCAGCGTTCCAAGTGTTGTTTCCCATTATTTGCGTTCCGTCTGACACCAGATGACGCCGCTGAGAGCCAGAGCGCCGCCGCACAGTTCGAAAGTCGAGGGCAATTCACCAAGGAAAGCCCAACCGATGAGAACAGCGCATGGTGAGACGAGGAAGAGAAAGCTCATAACTCGTGCCACGCTCATGTGAGATAACACCCATGACCACAAAACATAGCCCAATGCCCCTGGGAAAACGCCGAGGACAATCATGTGGAGAGTGGCACTGGTGGGCGCAACTTTGACGGCGTGAACCAATCCGCCGCTGAAGGGCAAGAGCGCGAAGGTGCCGCTGATGATGGCGGCAGCGGTGAGGTCGAGCGCGCCATAGCGCGGGCGCAGACGTACCTGGATGAGCTGATAAGCCGCCGCACAGAAGGCGGCAGCGACGACGAGAAGAGCGCCCGTTGAAAGTTTGATTCCGTCGTGACCGCCCAGAGCCAGTAGCGCGACACCAGAGAAGGAGATTCCCGCCCCGAAGAGAGCACGTTTAGAGACGTGCTGCTTGAGGAAGAGGTGAGCGCCCAGTGTGACCAGCACCGGGATAATGGAGCCAATGAGCGCAGCGGCCCCCGCTGAAATGCTTTGTTCGCCCGCATTGAGAGCGAGGTTATAGAGGGTAAAACCGCAAAAGCCGGAAAGGAATATCGTCAACCAATCGCGGCGCGCAAAGCTTGGGCGATTGCGTAGCAACAGCGGCAGCAGCACCAGCGAAGCGATGAGATAACGACCAAACGCGAGTTGTCCCGGCGTGAAGTGCACCACTGCGGCGCGAATCGAAACCCACGATTCCCCCCACGAAATTACGGCCAACGCAACAGCACCCCACAACCGAACGGTCTTACTCACCGTAAGGGTTTAACCGAATGAGTTGAGAGAGGTAATTATTAATGCGATATGAGAGCAGTCAGGGTCATAAACGCCCCCCTCTTGCGGGCAGAGGGCGCCAATATGGTGAAAAAGACGCGCCGAGTCACGTTTCTACGGGGAGATTGGAAGATTCAGAATGGGAGGGCGCGACGGGCGGCGTGGGTCAGGACTATGGCGAGGAAGAAAGCATTTCGTAGCAAGGGAGTTCCGAAGAGAACGCGAGGGGCGACTACAGTGGAACCTTCTTCGATGGCGAGGGTAAGTTCGTTGGCCACGCGGGCGATGTAGTTAGGCGAGTTGGGCCAGTCCCACAATTCGCTGGCCCAGTCGGTGGGCAGGTTATCGACTCCGACTGCGGCGCCGAGGATACCGCCTAAGATGGCGCCTGTTGAGTCGGAGTCGCCCCCGCAAAGGATGATTTCTTGCACTCCAGCGCGGAAGTTGTCGGGGTGACGGAGCCAGCATTGCAGGACAACGGGAACGGTATGAAAGATGTAGCCAGTCACGCCGTTTTGAAGGCCCAATTCGGCGCAGAAGTCGAGGGCACTCTGGTTGCGGGCGGCGGAGTTGACAGCTTTTTTGGCGAGGGCGAGCATTTCGCGGGCTTGCTCGGAGTCGTCGCTCCATTCGGCGAGGTCGTGGATGAAGCGGCGCCCGTCGTTTCGGCCTTGGGAGGCGTGGGCGGCGGCCAGAGCGATGGCGAACGAGGCCCATTCGGCTTTGGGGTCGGTGTGGGTGAGGCGGGTGGAAATGCGGCAAAAGTCGCGCAGTTGGGCGGTGCCATCGCCGAAGAAAGCGCCCAAAATGGGGGCACGCATGGCGGGGCCGTTGCCCGCCGAATAGACACCGGTTTTGGTGGCGGGCAAAAACAGCATGGCTTTGAAGGCGGAGCGCAGAGTCGCCATGCCGACGCCGGGGGGAAGGGTGAACGCCCAGTGGCGAAATTCGCCCGCGAGAACGCGACTGAAGCGCTCGGTGCTGCCACGCGATTCGAGCAACGCGCGGGCGGTGAAGAGGGCATGTTCGGTATCGTCGGAAACCATGCCTTTATTGGGGAGCAGGCACATATCCAGGCTACGCTCAATTTCTTCGCCCCAGACGCGGCGGCGCTTTTTTGGGGAAAGGCGCTCGAAAGGCAGGCCCAGAGCGTCGCCGATGGCGCCGCCGAGCAGACATCCGTGCAACATTTGCAATGAGGTCATTTTGAGCGTTGAGTTTGGAGTGGTGAGGAGAAACGGGCTATCGCTGAAGATTCATCACTTCAAAATCGACACCCGAAACAGTGGGAGCGCCAAACTGAAAGGCGATGAACGTCGCGTTGCCTCTGGCTTATCAAGACCTTGAACCTGCGCCCGTATGGGGCGCTTTTGCGCTACTGAACTCGATCCCCCGACCTTCGGGACAGGAAGAGCGTTTACGGCGTGTTATCGAGCAAATCGCTCAGGAAAAAGGGGCGAGTTCGCGCAGCGATGAGCGCGGCAATCTATGCGTAACGCTTCCCGGCCAGAATTGCGCGCCGGGAGCGCCCACCGTGGCACTTCAAGCTCACCTCGACATGGTTTGCCAGAAGCGGCCCGAAGTGACGTTCGATTTCGACAAGGACGCCATCCAACCACAGCGCGATGGCGACAAGATTTCGGCGACAGGCACGACTCTGGGCGCCGACAATGGCATTGGCGCAGCTTTCATGCTGGCGCTGTTGGACGGGGCGGCGAATGTATATCCGCCACTCGAACTATTGTTCACGGTTGAAGAAGAAACCGGACTCTATGGCGCGGCGCTACTGGACCCGGCGCTGGTTTCGGCGCGACTCATGATCAACCTCGACTCGGAAGAGGACGACGAGATTACCATTGGCTGCGCAGGTGGCGGAGGCGTCGAGCTGTTTTTGCCGATAGCACGCGAGGCACGCACGGAAAGCGAGAGCGCTTACCGCTTCACTGTGGGCGGACTGGCGGGCGGCCATTCGGGGATTCAAATCGGCGAACCGTTGGGCAACGCAATAAAGATTGCCGGACAAATTCTGGATGGGCTTCGCGAGAGCGTGCCCGACTTGCGCCTGAGCGTAATTGAGGGCGGCACGGCGCACAACGCCATCCCGCGCGATTGCCATGTGGCGTTCGCCTCGCCCGCCTCACAGGACGGCGAGTTAAACGCGGCGTGGGCGCATATCACCGCCGAAATCGCAGAGAAGTGGAAAAGCGACGAGCCAAACCTTGTGCTGTCGTTAGAAGAGGCGAGCGCAGTTGAAGCGCCACTTTCGCTGGCTGCGACAGAGACGGTTGTGGGACTGGTGCGGGCGTTGCCGCACGGCGTGCAGAAGATGAGCGAGCGCTGGGCACACAAAGTTCAGACATCATCGAACCTCGCCGAAGTGAAGAGCAGCGAAGGCGAAGTGAAATTCCATGTGTCGAACCGCTCGTTTGTAGCGTGCGACCTCACGGATATGCAGGAACACTGCGCAACGCTGGGAAAGAATGCGGGAGCAAGGGTGGAAATGCGCGACGGCTACCCCGGCTGGGAACCACGCGCCGAGTCGCCGCTACGCGACCAGACGGCGGCGGCGTTCGCGAATGTGAACGGGAAAATACCTCGCATCGAGGTTGTTCATGCCGGGCTTGAGTGCGGACTATTGAGCGAGAAACTGCCGGGGCTGGACGCGGTTTCGTTTGGGCCGACGATTCGTGGGGCACACACTCCCGAAGAGTGGGTTTCGATTGCCAGCGTCGGGCGCAACTGGGCGATTTTGAAAGAATTGCTCACGGCACTGGCGCAGTAACACGCAGTGCGATGGGGATGAGCGTGGTTGCTGATGAGTTGGAAACAGCTTGAGTAGGCTCACAATGATACAGTAACCACGCTCAATATATAAGCAGAACTGAGAATTCTTCTCAATGTTTCTTGTCGAAATAAAAGAAAACCCGCGATTCGATTGAATCGCGGGTTTTCCTTTTTAAGTTGGTTGAGAGCTTAGCGCCCCCACCAGCCTTTTGGATTTTTAGAGGGCTGCGAAACCTTCTCGCTTTTACCCTGCGTTTCGTAGAAGATGACCGCGTTATCCCAGACTCCCTGATTAGAGAGGGTGAGGAAGTCGCTGCCGCTCAAGGGCGCGCCACGACGCTGGCTCATGAATTGGCGGAAAGACTGTCCGCTATCGGCAGTGTTGAAGACGACAATTTGCGTCTTGGTCCACCGGCCATTAGCGGCCATCTGTTGCCTCGCCTGACGGGCCAGATTAGCGGCCTGATCGGGCGTTACTCCTGGTTGAGCAGGAGCAATCGCAAAAGCAGCGGTTGCAAACCGTGGGTTGGGCGACACGACCATCGAAAACGATGGCGGCGGCGGCGCGACGTTGTCGTTCCCCGTCGGAGCCGAAGGTGGGCTGGGTGGTGCTGCTGGTGGCGCCGATTGAATAGGCCCAACAGCTCCACGATCCGAGTTGAAACCACTGGAAACAGCACCAGTGTCTGAAGGCGCACTAGGATCGACGTAGGGTGTGTTGCTAGAACCACCTATTATACCAGTAGTAAAGAGCGCGATAACGGCAGCGAGGAGAAGACCTCCACCCACAAAGAAAAGTTTGGGGTCGATTTCTTTCTTGGCTGCGGCTTCAACGCCAGGAACACCAACGGCGGTTCCAGGGCGCGGCAATGTTGCCGTGCCACCTCCGCCTAACCCTGGCCCTGCACCCATGGCAGCGCCGCCACCCGCTGTGAGGGGCGTGTAGCACGCCCAGCACATTACGGCTTCGGCTGGGTTATCTTCTCCGCATTTAGGACATTTTTTATTGGCCACGAATCACCTTGGGGTACTAACAAAAATAAAAGGAATAAAAGAAGGCAATTGCCTTCATCCTACATTTTACCGTTCTTTATTAGCGACTTAAACGCAAAGTTGAAAAATTAACGATTTTTCTATTTTGGTTTGACTCCCTTAGATTTAGTTCGTTCCGCTATCGGACATCATCTGCTCCAACACGATGTAATTTCATCAAGTTCGTTGACCCAGACAGGGTAACGGGAGCACCCAGAATGACGACTATCTTGTCGTCAGGATTCGCAATGCCAGCCGCAATAAGTTCGGCATCGGCCTGAGCGATTTGCTCGTCGGTGGAGCCGCAAGGCTTGACCACCAAAGCACGCACGCCCCAGGCGAGGTTTAGCTGCCGTTCGACGTACTCGTAAGGCGTGAAAGCGATAATGGGAACTGGCGGGCGGAATTTCGCCAGTTTGCGGGCGGTGCTACCACGCTCGGTGAAGCAAACGATGGCCTTCACTTTAAGGTGGCCCGCAGCATAAGCTGCTGCCTGACAAATGGCAGAAGCGAAATCTTCGTCGTCGTAGGAATAGTGGTGTGGGCCAGCCAAACCATCCTCATAGGCACCTTCGGTTTTGACGACGATGCGCGACATGGTTTTGACGGCTTCGACGGGGTGAGCGCCCGATGCAGTTTCGCCCGACAACATGACGGCATCGGTGCCATCAAGAACGGCGTTTGCCACGTCGGAGGCTTCGGCGCGCGTCGGGCGAGGATTGGTCGTCATGCTTTCGAGCATCTGCGTGGCGGTGATGACGATTTTGCCCAGAGCATTGGCGCGGTTGATGATGTGCTTTTGCAGCATGGGCACATCTTCGGTGGCCATTTCGACACCCAGGTCGCCGCGCGCCACCATGACGCCGTCGCTGGCTTCGATGATTTCATCGAGGTTCTCCATAGCTTCGGGTTTTTCGAGCTTGGAGATGATCTTGATGTCGCTCATGGAGCCGCGCACGATGCTACGGAGTTCTTCGACATCTTCGAGGCGACGCACGAACGAAAGCGCGACGTAGTCGAGGTGGTTGGCGATGGCCCATTCGACATCGGCGCGATCTTTGGCCGACATGGCGGGAGCCGAGACGTTGACTCCTGGCAGGTTGATGCCCTTGTTGGTTTTGAGAATTCCACCGTCAACGATGACACACTGCACATCGGTTTCGGTGACCGATTCGACCTGAAGGCTGAGGTTGCCATCGTCGAGCAGAATCATGTCGCCGCGACGACAGTCGCGGGGCAAAGCGGAATAGGTGGTGGAAACCTCGTGCTCATCGCCAGCGACGCCGCGCGTGGTGAGGATGAACTGGCGACCAGCGATGAGTTCGACCTGACCGGAGGCCAAGCCGCCAGTGCGGATTTTGGGGCCTTGTAGGTCTTGAAGAACGGCGAGGGGAATGCCTTCTTCGCTGGCAACACGGCGAATATTAGCAATGTGTGGCGCGTGCATCAGCGACCCACCATGCGAAAAATTGAAACGCGCCACATCCATACCGGATAGTAGCAACGAGCGCATCACAGCAGGACTATTGGAAGCGGGGCCAATGGTGGCAATGATTTTGGCACGTCGTTGAGAATGCATCATAAAGAAGAATAAAAGGCGGACATCGAACGATGTCCGCCTTTTATTTTGACCCCTTCCGCTTTATGTGCGAGTAAAAAGCAGGGGTGTTTTGTAAGTTTTTGGCGGGCTTAAGCGCTTTAGCGAGGCAAAATCAGCCTGCAAGCGGGATTGGAGCGCCGAGTTGCTCGTTGAGTCTGCCATTCGCGAGAGAGAAGTCGATGTTGTACTCACCCGTGATGAAGTAGTTACGCGAACCGCCGTTAGCGCTGTATGTACCCAACACTTCACGGATGCCCTCGAACTTGCGACGTGACGATTTAGATTTCTTGAAGTAGGTATCAACCTCTTTCAAATAGGGCGAGGCCAGCACTTTGTTAGATAAACGGTCGGGGATACCAACTTTATTGGGGTCGTTGACAAAAGCCTTCGCCGCCATGTCGAGCTGTGCGCTGAGGCGCGAGAAGCGGAAAACCGAAAGAGGCACAGTTGGCCCATCGATAGTGCCATTGGTGATGGCAAAGAGGGAACGCGGGTCTTTGTTGCCGATTACCTCACGAAGTTCGGTGAACGAATATTTTTTACCCGCGACGGTGTAGTTTTTCGCAGTCTCGAAATCTTTGATGGTGAGAATGGAAGTGACGGGGTAGGCATCGGCGATGGCCTTGATTCGCAGACCGTTGTAGGCGTTGATCCAGAAAGTCAGCTCCGCGCTCGAATCGTCAAAGGTGCCCAGAGTTGCGTCCTGTGGGTCTTTGGGCGTAACGAAGGTGGGGAACTGTTTGAGGTCGGCGATGGCAACAGCACGCACGAAGGTATTGAGGTCGTTGTCATCTTTGGCCTTCAGATAGTACATTTGGCCTTTGGTGGAAACGTAGCGACGCAACACCGAGTCGAGCAATTCGTAGGGGAAGGCGACGCCAGTGCCCATAGCACGCAACTCATCGTCGGTGTAATCGGCGGCTTTTTTCTGGGCGATGGGGGCCATAGGAATGGCACCTCGTCCGGGGGCGGCGGTTCCTCCCGCTGCACCTGCATCGGGATTAAGTGGGGTTGGAGGGGGCAGTGGAATGTTAATCGGTTCGGCGCTCGCGGCGGATGCGACGATAGCCAATCCCAATGGCAAAAGGAAAAACGAGCGTTTCATTGAATTGTGGATGTAAGTTGACAAAAAAGCCGAACCATTAGACGCAGTTGTGCGGAAAGAAGTTCAAAGCGGGAGTTGGAAAACACAGAAGAACGAAACAATTCTTTGTTCCGTGTCAGCAAGATATAGTGCTTTTACTTCAGAGCTTCAATTTCGGCCATCAATTTTTGGCCCATCGCCTCAAACAGCTCACGTCCGCCCTTCTGGGTATATTCGTGCGAAAAATCAATCGGTTTGCCGAAAGTGATGCGCGCGCGCACAAAGCGAAAGCCAGGACGACGCGGCGAGAAAGCCCGTTCGGTGCCGCGAATGCGAACCGGAACAACGGGGCATTTGGCGGCGTGAGCGATCATTAATAATCCCGGCTCGACTTTGCCCAACTCACCTGTGCGTGTGCGCGTGCCTTCGGGAAAAATCAGCAGAGGATGGCCTTCTTCGAGCGATTTGCGCGCTTGCTTGAAGGCTTTACGGTCGGCGCCGCCGCGCTTGACGGGAAAGCTGCCCATTTGCTCGATAGCCCAACCGACGATGCCGTGGAACAGCTCGGCCTTCGCCATGATGAACGGTGGACGCCCACACGACACACCTACGAGCGGCGGGTCGAGTAGCGAAGCATGGTTGGGAGCCAAAATGACCGGGCCGGTTTTGGGCACGTTCTCGCGGCCATTAACGCGCCAACCACCTATGGAGAGGTAGCCCTTGAAAACAAGGCTCATAAAAGGGAAGACCCAGGTGTGACGGGGGGCAATATCGCGAGGCGCTGCGGGTTTTTCGGCTTCGGGAGTGGTTTTCTCGCTCATGAAGTCATCCTTTCGCGAGCGAGGTTGACGATCTGCTCGATGACCTGTTCGGCGGTCAAATCGTCGGAAAGCAAAATTACAGCATCGTCTGCGGGGCGCAGCGGCGAGGTGTCGCGGCTGGCGTCGCGGGCGTCGCGCTCGCGGACATCGAGCAAGGCGCGTTCGGCATCGAAGTCATGGCCCTTTTGCTTCCACTGGTCGATGCGGCGCTGGGCACGCGCTTCGTCAGTAGCAGTAAGGAACACCTTGAGCGGGGCATCGGGGAAAACGACGGTTTGAATATCGCGGCCTTCGAGGACAGCGCCGCCACATTCCGCTTCGGCAAGGCGTCCCATTTCGTGCTGACGGGCCACGACTTCGGCGCGCAAACGCGGCAACGAAGCGACTTTGGAGGCGGCTTCACCCATTTCGGGCGCAGTGATGGCGTCGCTGACATCGGTATCGCCGACGAAGAGGCGAGTACCACCCGCACCAAAGCGCATGGGATGAGTGCGACCTATTTCGGCGATTTCGGCTTCATCGGTTTTAGGGTCGAGGGCACGAGCGCGGGCTTCGAGGGCAACGGCGCGATACATGGCGCCGGTATTTATGTAAGCGAAACCCAAAGCGAGAGCCACTTCGCGGGCAACGGTCGATTTTCCGGCCCCAGCAGGGCCGTCAATAGCGATTATCATTCGATTGGGCCAAGTTTAAAGGAGAGTGAAAGAGGGGAAACTGCGAGGCCGTGCCGCCCGCCTCTCAGCCCGATTCGCCAGAGAAACGAGTCAGAGATACTTTTTCTACCATTGGATCTACAATAATGCTCGTTTGCTCCGCTACAGCCAGTGTGTTGCTGGTTGGCATTGGTTCGGATTGGGCAGCAATATTAGCGGCGGTGTTATTCGTAGTCGGTATTGTCTCCTCAGGTTTCTTCGCGACGTGGGTATGTCGTCGCAAAGGCTTGTCCTTGAAGCGTGAAACCAAAACCCCTTTTATATTCGAAGAGATAAATACAACCGACTCTGTTGCAGAACTAAAGCGCGACAACTCCGAAAATCACTCCTACAATCACTTCTGCTCGATAATTTGCGTTATTTTTTTGGTGTTCTACTGTTTTGTTATCGCGCACAACTGGCGGGGTAGCATTAGTCTCAGAGAGGGAATTATGCTTGGATTCGCGTTATTGCTGGTGGCGCTCTCCAGTTGGGTTTGTCGCAGCTCCGAAAGACATATATTAATAGCCTCTGCCGATTCGCAGAAATTATGCGGAGTAGAAAGGGATTCGAGAAAACGGGTCTGTGTGACTTGGCATCAAATCACATCAGTTACACGCTTCGAGAAATTCGATATGTTTGGTAAGCGCACAAACCACTGGCTCTTATTCGAAGATGCGAACGGGCGTGAGTTAGTTGGCGTTCAGCTGAATCGGTTTACCCGCGCAGGAGAAAAACAATTTCTGTCTGTGGTGGCACGTTATATCGCTTCTTCTGCTGCGGTGTAATCACATAGGCGTGGTGAGAACGATGAGAGAAACTGGGGAGAAATGATGGCCTCTCCCTCGGCGCAGAAGACGAAGACTGCTTTTTGGACGACGTTTGGCGTGTGTTTTGTGGTGGTGTTTGTCGCTATTCAGTTGCTAACGAGGCAATTCCAACTTTCTATTTCAAGCAGTTCGCTGGGGGTTCCGATAGCGGCGGCGTGCTATGTTTTTACGTTTCTCGTCTTTCAAAAACGAGGAGTTCCAATTGTCAACAAGTCGGTTCAAGTGTTTGAGAAAAGGAAATTAGAACAGGCAGCGAGCCGATGCGAATTGAATATGGATCGCAAGTCGTGGCGATTATTAGCGGTGGTGTTTGCTGGTTTTCTCGCTTTCTTCGGTGTTTTGGTGGTGGCCTTCCCCCCAAAAAATAACGATTGGAGTAGCATGGCTCTGATGTTCGGCCTTTTTGGCTTCATTGCCGTGATGTTCGCAGCAATGGGCTGGCTTCGTACTTCGCTTGTCGCTCGCGTAGATGAGGGCGGAGTCACCACTGTTACAGGTTGGAGCACTCGGAGATTCGTGCCGTGGTCGCAAATCGAGAGTTGCCAGCAAACGCAGACTCATTCTGTCGTGATGAATTCAACAGGATGCATGTGGGATTTTCGCGATGTTCAAGGGCACACACTCATCAAGGTAGTTCCATTCGACGTGGCCCAGACACAGCAACAAGAATTTTCGCAGGTACTCGGCGGCTATTTGTCGCCTTCTTCCCAGGATACGGGAGCGCTGTGACCTCCTCTAAAACTCGCTGGCTGTTTTGGATAGTTTTTATCTCTTGCTATGCATTGGTGACCATTATCGCTATCAAGACTGTGAAGCGAGACGGCTCGTGGGAGGCAGATTTCGTTCGCAGCATGGCCCACCCGTTAGCTATAGGGATTTCAGCTTTGGTAACAGTGGGGTTGTTTCGGATTGCGGGGATTACTCTGCGCAGTAAGGTTGAGTCTCCGCTTGAGGTGGAAGTAAGACAAAATACGCCGACTCACTCAGAGATGCGCACTTACCCGACGCTGACGATGCTTCGGGTTATATCGGGATTTTGTGTGGTGCTGGCGGTGTTGATGGTTGCGGGGGAGTTGTACTTACGCTCTCGGTTCACCATACATACCTCCATGCCACTGCTGCCCTCTTTTCTCGGACTACTGGCAATTAGTGGGCTATTCTGGTTGGCGTCGTATCTGGGGCGGCGGGGAAATTTTGTGGCGCGGGCCGATGAGTACGGCGTAGAGATTCAAAATTTGGGCGAGCGCAACAAGCGTGTTGCTTTGAAGTGGGATGAGGTTGCCAGTGTGGTTTGCATCGAACACTTCACGATGATGGGCAACCAAACACAGCTCGAATTTCGCGATGCGAGTGGTGAGGCGAAGGGGCAAGTTTCCCTTGATGTTGCTCCGCGAGCGCAGCAGCGAGAATTTTCTCAGGTCGTCGCGCGATATTCGTCACCTTCTGTAGTGGCGTAAGCAGTCAAACTGCGCGCTTCCATGAGTTCATCGACGCAGAAAACGCGCGTTTTGCAGGTAGGATGCGGCGGCATCACTGGCGCCTGGTTTCCCAATGCGCTGAAAAATGAAGACCTCGAATACGTGGGGTTGTGCGACCTATCGGCGGAGACTGCCGCCAAGCGGCGCGACGAGTTCAAGTTGCCCGCCGACACGCCAATATTCACCGATGTCGAGACTGCGCTACGCGAAACGCAGCCCGACTGCGTGTTCGACTGCACCATTCCGCTCGCTCACACCCCGACGGCACTACTGGCGTTCGAGCATGGGGCGCATGTTCTGAGCGAAAAGCCAATGAGCGACACGCTGGAAAACGCGAAGCGGGCGCTCGATGCCTCGGTCGATAACGGGCGCATTTACGCCATCACACAGAATTACCGCTATGCGAAGGGGCCGCGCCGCTTGAAGGCGTTTCTGGAATCGGGGGCACTGGGCGCGATTACCACCATCAACGCCGATATGTTTCTGGGGGCACACTTCGGCGGATTTCGCGACCAGATGAAGCATGTGTTGCTGGTCGATATGGCGATTCATACCTTCGACATGGCACGCTATTTAGGCGGCGTCAATCCAGTTTCGGTGTTTTGCCACGAGTGGAATCCGAAGGGGAGCTGGTATGCCCATGATGGTTCGGCTTCGGCGATTTTCGAGATGACCGACGATGTGGTGTTCAATTTTCGCGGCTCGTGGTGCGCGACGGGGTTGGGAACGGGCTTCGGTTCGCAGTGGCGCATCATCGGCGAACGCGGCACGTTGCTGTGGGACAGCCAGGAAGGCTTCCAATGCGAAGTCGAGGATGGAGATGAAGGCTTCTTCCGCCCCGTTAAGCAACTCGAAGTGCCGGACGGCGATTTCGGCAGCAAGAGCGCTGGACATGGCGGTGTCATTCGCGAATTTCTGGACGCGGTGCAAGGCCACGGCGAGCATCCCGAAACCAGCGCCGAAGACAACATCCACAGCTTCTCTATGGTGATAGGAGCGGTGGAGAGTTCGGAGGCGAAGGCGGTTGTGAGGTTGTAATTTAGTTTCTAGTGATTAGTGGTTAGTTTTTAGTAACCGCTACTCAGCTCTCATCCGGTACTTCGTGTCACTTACCCCCACAAATAGAAGGGCCGAGTTGTGACAACGTCTCGTTTTGTTCCTCCTAATCTCCCCTGCTTCGCTGACGAGGGACCACTCACCGAGTTCAGCCCCTCTCATAAATGGGTATTGATATGTGAAAAGGCGCCTTCGTATTGAAGGCGCCTTTTCGTCGTTTGGGTTAGTTGGTTGTGGATGGGGTTGGGAGGGTTATGCCGTCGTTTTGGAGGGCTGAGAATGCGGTATCGGAGGTGAGGCCGAGCCATTCGTCGGAACGCGGGGTGAGAAATAGGCGGTCGTAGACGCGGCGGTTGAGCGATTCGAGAGTACCTTCGTGGCTGTTGGCGAACAGGGCGTGAAGGGAAATGGAGAAGCGCTGGTTTTGGCGGGTGTCGGAGCGCAGGTTGTCTTCGAATGCACTGATGAGGGTTTTGAAACGCGCCTCTTCTGTATTTTTCTGTGTGGTTTGCGTCTGGGTCAGGGCCACATTTTGCACTGGTGAGCGCAAGGGTTGGGGCGAAGTCAGCAAAGGGTTCATGGCGTGGATGCGGGCTACAGTGGCCTCATCCAATAGTGGCGGCGTGTTTTGAGAATCTACGAGCGAGATACTCGGACGCGGCGAGAGGCGATCCAGGGCGCCCAGCATGGGTCTTTCGACTACCATTTTGCCTACGGCCAAAGGCGAGGCTTCGCGCGCTGAGATGGCAGTGACGTTCGTGTTCACTTCGAGCGGGTTGAAATCCATCTCCCGTTTCACTTGACGGTCAAGAACGGCAGGAGTTGGTTTGCCCAGAGTGAGGCCGATGGTTTCGCGCAGTTGGTCGGAGTGCCAGTTGGCCAGCCATTTATTGCGCTCGCCTTGCGGCAGGGCTTTGAAATTTTGCGCCAGTACGGTGGACGAATCGAGCCACGACGCGAATGCGGTGGGGGTGGCTAAGCCGGGGAAGACATCCAGGGGCCGTCCGTTGGAATCGAGCAGATAGTGCGCGGAATTGCCAGTTATGGTGCGCTTCAGGATGCGACCATCGCCCATGTCAATGGTGACGACTGGAACAGGACGTTCGCTCGACCAATAAAGCACGAAGTCGCGGCGCAAACGCTGGTTGATTTTAGATTGGGGGTAGAAAACGACGCGGAAGAAACGCGAGTTGGCGCAGGAATATTCGTCGCTGAGTTTGCCGAGCAGGCGCAGAGCCAAAATGGGCTTGCCTTCGCGGGCGGACTGGCGCTTAGCGGCTTCGAGATCGGTATTCCAGAAGAGACGCGCCTGCGAGTTGCCGAAAGCGTGGCCGATCTTATCGAGGTTAGCGGAGGGATTTTTGAGGGCGTAGTCGTCGAGTTGCGCCTGCGATCCGATGGTGGGTTCGACTGTTGCTCGTGCTTGAACGAGCGAGTTAGTGCAGAGACCAGCGCCTACTCCGAAGGGCAAAAGTAGCAAGAAAGGCCATGTTTTCATGATGTTCCTTAGTCACGTCTCAGCCACTAAATTTGTTCAAACAAAAACGCGACACTCTGGTTAGAGTATCGCGCCTTGCATTTGTGTGACGATTATTTTTTGGTGGTTTTGGGTGCAGTTGTCGCAGATTTCATGAAGCGGCCAGTTTTGGGGTCGCGAGCGGGCAACTTTTTGGGAGCTTTGGCGGAAACCGGGGTGATTTTCTTGGTCGTCGACTTTTTGGGAGCCATCTTGTGGCCCGTCATTTTGCCAGCCATTGGCTTGGCGACTGGCTTCGACATAGCAGGCTTGGCGGGAGCCGATTTGGGTGTGGCAGCGTGGGCAATTCCCAGCGGGGCGAAGGCGGCCAGAAGGGCCACTGCAAGAATTTTGCGCATGGTATTTCGGTGCGGGCTTATTGCACCCGACAACGAAAATCTTACGGCTCGCAAGGGGCTATCAGGGTGGGAAATCGTCCAGATTAAGCCCCAAAATGGGCACTCTGGGAGGATGCCCAGCCGCTCTCGTTTTTGCTCGACACTGCGCCACAACGGTTGACATTTCGGAGCCTTCACAAACCCTTGTTCTCTGGAGAATTACCCAGAAAATGGGCGTGAATTGAGGTATTCGCGGGCCATGTCATTCCAGTTGGCCTCAGGGGCGTGTTGCGACAGAATATGCAGGATTTTGCCCAACGTGCCCGCTTCGTAATTGTAAGAGTAGATTTCGATGGGCGGACGATGTGCAGAGGTGCCGATGAGAATGGCTGGCACCTGACCGCCACGCGACATGCGTTTTTGCATCTTGACGGTCTTGATGTCGCTGTAAGATATGCGCTGTCGCCGTAATCCACTGACACAGTCAACACCTGTTTCGTCAAAACAAAGTGACTCATGAACGAACGCAAGGAGAGAAAAAGACACTGATAAGACAAGAAGCCATATACCGACCAGTGCGGGCCAATCTTGGAGCCTTGGCGGCGAGATTAGCATCAGTAATAGCAACATTAGCGGGCAAAGCAGGGCTAATGAGGGCGGAAGAACCCGCAAAACAGTGGGGCGACGAGGACAAAAGGGGAGTTTCAAGCCTCACAAAGTTTGACGAATGGGGATTTGGCGTTTACAATCTTTTGAAAAGCATTTCAGGCAGGTTACGCCCTGAGGCATCTTCCCCACTCATGCGACGAGGAGACATCAGATTTAATTTTTATGGTTATTGGCGGCAAACGTGAAGCACGACGGGCCTATGGTCTAGACGAACTGGCCCTGGCTCCTGGCACGGTTAACATTGATCCAGACGACATCGAGATTGGTCTTCGCATTGGCGAACTCGATTTCGCTATCCCATTTCTTGCTTCGGCAATGGACGGCGCTGTAGACCCACGAGTCGCGATTGAAATGTCGCGCCTTGGCGGTCTGGCCGTTCTCAACGGCGAAGGTTTGCAGACGCGCTATGCCGATGCAAACGCGATTATCGAAGAAATCATCGCCGAACCGGTTGAAACGGTTATCCCGCTTATCCAAAAGATATACCGGGAATCGGTGAAACCCGAACTCATCGCCCAGCGTGTTGAGGAAATCAAAAAAGGCGGCGGACGCGCAGTTCTGGCGTTCACCCCACTGGGTGCGCGCAACTCTCAGGTCGCAATCGAAGCTGGTGCTGACGCTATTGTTATCGCCACCACGGTTACAACCACCGAGTTCCGCTCCAGCAAAGGCCCTTCGATTGACCTGACTCGCTTCTGTAAAGAAAGCAAAGTCCCCGTCATCATCGGCAACGCTGTTGGCTATCAGGGCGTTACCGACCTGCTCGAAGCGGGCGCAGCCTGTGTTCTCGTGGGCGTAGGCCCCGGCGCTGCTTGCACAACCCGCCGCGTGTTGGGTCTGGGCGTTCCCCAGGCAACAGCCATCGCTGATTCGGCTCATGCTCGCGACGACTTCTTCGAGCGCACCGGACGCTACATCCCCATCATCGCTGATGGTGGTCTGCGTACCGGCGGCGACATCTGCAAAGCCATCGCTTGCGGCGCCGACGGCGTCATGATGGGTCAGCCCGTTGCATCGAGCAACGAGGCTCCCGGAAAGGGCAACCACTGGGGCATGGCGACCAGCTCCGGCAACCTGCCACGCGGAACCCGCGTCCGTGTCGGCCAGAAGGCCAGCCTCGAACAGATTCTGTTCGGCCCAGCGACCACCGACAACGGCACCCTCAACTTCGTGGGCGCATTGAAGTTGGGCATGGGCACAGCGGGCGCTGCGACCATCCGCGAAATGCAACAGGTCGAACTGCTGATCGCCCCGACTCTGGCCACCGAAGGCAAACGCGACCAGTTCGCGCAGAAAGTCGGTCAGGGCGCATAATACGCAACATCGCAACCCCTCTTCTGGCGACGGAAGAGGGGTTGTGGCGTATCAAGTAGGGCATGGCATAAATAGAATGCCCTCTCCACTCATGGACAAAGCTCAATTTTGGCAGCTTATCGAGGCATCCAAAAATAAAAAAAGTGACTGCCAAAAACAAGCAGCCAAGCTAGAAAAGCTGCTTGATAAGCTGAGTGCGGATGAAATCTTAGGCTTTGAGAACATCTTCACCTCGCTATTAAGCGAGAGTTACCGCTGGGATTTGTGGGCCGTTGCGTATATCGTCAATGGTGGCTGTTCGGACGATGGTTTCGAATATTTCCGCTACTGGTTGATCGCGCAAGGTCAAACTTACTTTGAAGCTGCGATACAAAACCCTGAACGTGCGGCAGATGCAGCCCGATTTGAGGAAGCTGAGTGCGAGGAAATTCGCTATGCAACCTGCGAACCCTACCAAAGCAAAACCGGAACTCCCATTGATGAAGTCTCTGATGGACTCAATTATCCCGCAGAACCAATGGGGCAACCCTGGAACGAAGAGGACTTAGAAGCGCTTTTTCCGCGCCTGTGGAAGAAATTCGAGTAAACCCAAGTACCCATTTAATGCAATCCATTTCCAACGAAACCATTCTCGTTCTCGATTTTGGCGCTCAGTACGCGCAACTTATCGCGCGTAAGGTGCGCGCGTGTCACGTCTACTGCGAAATTTTGCCGTTTGACGCGCCACTAGAGAAGATTCTTTCCTACAATCCCAAAGGCGTTATCTTTTCGGGTGGCCCATCGTCGGTTTACGAAGTCGAAGCGCCACAGTGCGCCGAAGGTTTGTTCCATTCGGGCATCCCGATTCTGGGCATTTGCTATGGCCATCAAGTGATGGCGCACATGCTCGGTGGCAAAGTAACGCCCGCCGATAAGCGTGAATTTGGCAAAACCGAACTCGTTGTCAAAGAGGATGCACCGCTTTACGATGGATTGAACCGCAAATTGCTGTGCTGGATGTCGCACGGCGACCTTGTGCTGGAGCCACCTCCCGGCTTCGTCTCGACCGCAAAAACGGTTTCGACCCCAGTCGCTTCGATGGCGAACGTGGAGAAAAAGCTGTACGGCGTGCAGTTCCACCCCGAAGTGACGCATACGCCGTGGGGCTTGGAAATCATTCGCAACTTCGTGCTTGGCCCCTGTGAATGCTCTGGCTCGTGGACGATGGAGAACTTCATCGAAACCGAATCGGCCCGCATTCGCGAGATCGTCGGCGACAAGCGAGTGCTGTGCGCACTATCGGGCGGCGTTGACTCGGCGGTGGCGGCGGTTCTGCTGCATCACGCCATTGGCAAGCAGTTGACCTGTTTGTTCGTGAACCACGGCTTTTTGCGCTTGAACGAAGCGGAGCAAGTGGTGGACGCCTTCACAGCGCGTTACGATGACATCCATTTGCATTACGTGGATGCCTCGACTCGCTTCTTGAGCCTGATGGAAGGCGTCACCGACCCCGAAGAGAAGCGCATCAAAATCGGCAACGAATTCGTGGCGACGTTCGAGCGCGAGATGGGCGAATTAGGACACCACGACTTTTTGGCACAGGGTACGCTTTACCCCGACGTTATCGAATCGGGCAGCGGCAAAGCAGCCAAAATCAAAACCCACCACAACGTCGGCGGTTTGCCGCCCGACATGGAGTTCAAGCTCATCGAGCCATTCCGCACACTATTCAAGGACGAAGTGCGTGCACTGGGCGAAGAGTTGGGCCTGCCTTCGGATATGGTTTGGCGCCAGCCGTTCCCCGGCCCCGGCCTCGCGATTCGTATCATCGGCGAAGTGACAAAGGACCGCCTCGATGTTTTGCGCCAAGCCGACGCAATTTTGATTGATGAAGTCAAGAAAGCCGGTTTGTATCGCGTTATCTGGCAGTGCTTCGTGGCGCTGTTGCCGACAGTGAACTCGGTTGGCGTCATGGGCGATGGACGCACCTACGCTCATCCCGTCGTGGTACGTGCTGTGACCAGCGAAGACGGCATGACGAGCGATTGGGCGCGCATTCCGTATGAGGTATTGGAGAAGATTTCCAACCGCATTGTAAACGAAGTTCCAGGCGTGAACCGCGTGGTTTACGACGTAACCAGCAAGCCGCCCGCCACCATTGAGTGGGAGTAAAGACACCCCCTCATTGCATTGAGTCAGAGTGATGCTGGACAGCAAGTTCATCACTCTGGCTTCTTTGCGTCGTCATGGAACAAAACCCAGTTCAAGAACAATTAGGGCAACGCCGCGTTTTGGACTACGGCAGTCTGGATGCATGGCGAGGCCTAGCTTGTTTGGCAGTTGTATTATTCCACTGCTCGGTCGAAATGGGGCTTCGCATGAAAGTGCGGCCCGCCAACTTCGCGTGGGCTGTGTACGGCCAACTCGGCGTGCAAGTTTTTTTTGTCATTTCGGGGTTTTGTATTGCTGTCGCAGCGCATTCTTCGTGGCATAAACGTTCGTGGGGGAAATTTGCGTGGGCACGCCTGACACGCATTTATCCGCCGCTATGGGTGGCAATTGTGCTTGCTCTGGCGATGAAAATCATCGGAGCCAAGATAAATTCGCAGATGGTACAAAACTCAGCGGCAGGCGAGGGGCCGCTGTTTTATGTCTCGAACTTTTTGCTGCTGAACGAGTACCCGCCTTTTGCCCAGCCATATTTGCTGCGAGTAGCGTGGTCGTTGTGCTACGAAGTGGCGTTTTATGGCATCATGTTTTTGGCGTTAATCGGGACGGCGAAGGCGAAATCGGCCAACTCGATGCTGAATGTACTCCATGCCCTTTCGTTGGGTGTATTGGTGTGGCTGATATGCGTGTTTGATGGAGCGCCGTGGCTTCCATTTCCTCTTGATTTGTGGCCTCAATTTGGCGTTGGGATACTGGTGTTCGATTTATTGCTGGCAAAGGCGCAAAAAGAGGAGAAACGCGAGAAATTTCTGTGGGCCGTTGGTTTAGCCTTTGCAACACTAGGGATCGTATTCCTAGCGAGGTGTTGGTTTTCGCCAAGGCTGAACTATCGCACGCTACCCTTTGCGGTTTCTTTTGGGTTCGCTGCGATTATGTGGTTCGCGTACCGCTTTGAGGGCAACGTGAGTCGCTGGAATTTCGTAAAGTTGCTTCATTCCATAGGCACGTTTTCTTACAGCATTTATCTCGTTCACTTCACCCTGATCATGGCCCTGTCGCGCGCGTTATTTTCTCGCGTCAAGTTCCTACCCTGGTTCGTGGAAGTCATCGTACAGGTGCTTTTTTCAGTGGTAAGCGGCTGGATTTTTTACAGGATGGTCGAAAAGCCATCGCAAAAACTCAAACGAGTGAGAAAATAATCTTTCTAGGAGACTTTTTATGGCACAGATTCACGAAGAGGATGTCGTTATCGCCTTTCGCCAAACTCTCGAAGAGGAACTACATCGCGTCCAACGAGGCGACGAGGTCCATGCCGTGTACCACGACGGCGCCTCGACCGAAGAAAATTTGCAACGGTTGGTTAAGTCACACTTACAACTGCAATCCGAAGTCGCGCTTTTACGCACCGTCATTTTGAAGCTCCTGTCGGAGCCAGTCGATTCTCACGCGGAGCAAGAAGGCAACGACGCTTGAGCCATTGGCCCAGCGCGCCGTATTGCTACCCCGCACTTCAAACTCATGCTATCTCAACCTTTTCGTCCGCATTCTCTGGATGCTGATATTCATGCGTCGGAATCCGATTTCGAGTCCATTTTGTTGACTTCGGAACAAATTCAAAAACGCATCTCTGAAATGGGCGCCCAGATCTCGCGCGATTATGCAGGCCGGGAACCTGTATTTATTTCGGTTCTCGTCGGTGCCTTCATGTTCACTGCCGATTTACTGCGCAATGTGACCGTGCCCTGCTCGGTCGATTTCATGGCGATTTCCAGCTATGGCAAGGACTCGCGCTCATCGGGCGTCGTCCGCGTTATGAAAGATTTGGACGAGAGCATCGAATCCAAGCACGTGGTTATCATCGAGGACATCATCGACACCGGGCTTACGCTCAACTACCTGCTTGAAAACATTCGTAACCGCAACGTAGCGTCGGTCAGGGTTGCTGCCCTACTCGACAAGCCCAGCCGTCGCCTGACCGATGTGCATGTCGACTACATCGGATTCGAAGTACCAGATGAATTCGTGATCGGTTACGGTCTCGATTTCGCGCAGCGCTATCGCAACTTCCCGTATGTCGGGGTTTTGCGTCCAGAGGTTTACGGCGGCAAATAAGCCGCATATAAAACTCGTTTGGCTAAAATGAAACGCGCGCCGTTAGCTAAACGTTTGAACAGTTGAAAACGGCGCGCGTCCCTTCTCTTTGGGCGCGTTTTTCGCGCCGCTACGACGCCTTTCTTCGTGTGTGACGACGAAACGCATCATTCCTCTTGTAATTCTGAATAAGGCCGTGCCCCGTTTTAATCGGGCGCACTCAATCCCAATTTAATACCCACAAACACGCCCTCGACACGAGGCGTTATGGAGAACGCATGACATCCGATCAAGTCCTTCTGGACGAAGCCGCCGCGCCCGACGCGAGCGAAGCCACCACAAAACCCAAAATAGTCCGTCGCCGCACCACCAAGAAGGCCGACGAAACCAATGCCGCCGCCGAGCAACCGACGTTGCCTGAATTGTCGAGCGAAACCGATTCGGAGCCAACATCCGAAAAACCCAAGCGTACGCGAACGCCACGCGCAACAGCAACAACTGAAGCGGCCCCCAAAGCCAAGACTACGCGAAAGACCAAGGCTGGCGCTGAAACTTCGACAGCTTCCGAGCCTACCCCCGCAGCAGAAGCAGCCCCCGCTCCCGTCACTGCCCCTGTTGTCGAGACATCCGCCCCTACACCCATAAACGAAGTTCCTACCCCTGTTAGCGAAGCCCCTACATCGGTAGAAGCTCCTGCGCCCGTCGTAGCGCAAGTAAGCCAACCAGAAACAGCCCCACAACCGGAAGTCGTGCCAGTGCGCCCTTCGGTTCCGGCACGCTTCCCTTCGCGCTTCAAGCGCGCACAAGCCGCCGAAACCACTGCTGAAACCACACCAGCCCCCGTAGCAGAGGCTCCCGCAGCAACTCCTGTGGCCGAAGCCCCAACCGCTCCCGTGATGGAGCCGGCGCCTTCGTTAGTTTCGGAAGCCGCTGTTGAAGCGCGCGAAACAATGGAAAGCAGCGCTCCTGAAGCCTCGGCCCCAACCGCCGACCAATCCCAGCCAACCAGCGAAAATGCGGCACCTACAACAGAAGGCGCAGTAACACCGCAGCAAAACGAAAACGATGGGCAAGGCGGACAGAACGGCCAGCAAAACGGCGAATTCAACGGGCAGAACGGCGAATATCCCGAAGGCGGCTTTGGACGTATGCGTTACCGCGAACGGCGCGAATTTAGGCGTCAGCAGCGGATGCAGCAGCGCCAAGACCGTTTCGGCAACGAGGGAATGCCTCCTCAACAGCAAGGCCCTCAGGGCCAGCAGGGGCAAGGGCCTCAAAATCAACAGGGCCAGCAATTCCCACAGAACCAGCAATTCCCGCAGAACGGCTTCAATAATAATAATCGCCCTAACGGCTTTCAGCCTCAGCCACGCCGTCGCGAATACGATTACTTCACCTTGCGCGCGTTGGGCACAGAAGAACTAGAATACGCGGCACGCGAATACAGCGTGGATATGGAAATCGAGCGCGAACACGAGGGATTGGTACTCGCCGTTTTGGAAGCGCAAGCGCGCTCGCAGAACGCGGTGCTGAAAACCGGAATTTTGGACGCGCACGACCACAACAAAGCGTTCTTGCGTTGCGAGGGCTATGTGCCAAGCGAAAACGACGTGTACGTTTCGCAAACGCAAATCAAGCGCTTCAATTTGAAGACCGGCGACCTTGTCTTCGGAACGGCGCGTGCTCCTAAAGAAAACGAGCGCTTCTTCGGTTTGCTTCGCGTTGAGTCCATCAACGGCCTTTCACCCGAAGAAATGCGTAGTCGCAAGGACTTCGAGAAGATGACCCCCATCTTCCCCGATTCGCGCTACCACCTCGAAACCGAACAAAGCAACATCACGGCCCGTATCATCGACCTGTTTTCGCCGATTGGCAAAGGTCAACGTGGTTTGATCGTGGCGCCTCCCAAAGCGGGCAAAACCACGTTGCTGAAAAACATCGCCAACTCGATTACGAAAAATAATCCCGAAGCCGAGCTGTTCGTTCTACTCATCGACGAGCGCCCCGAAGAAGTGACCGACATCTCGCGCAGTGTGCGCGGCGAAGTCGTGGCTTCGACATTCGACGAGATGCCAGAAAACCACATGCGCGTGGCTGACATCGTGTTGGAGCGGGCCAAACGACTGGTCGAAATGAAACACGATGTTGTGATTCTGCTCGACTCGATCACCCGCTTATCGCGCGCCTCGAACCTGGTGGTCACACCATCGGGCCGCACACTTTCGGGTGGTTTGGACCCGGCGGCGATGTATCGTCCGAAGCGCATGTTCGGCGCAGCGCGTAACATCGAAGAGGGCGGTTCGCTGACGATTCTGGCAACCGCGCTGGTCGATACCGGGTCGCGTATGGACGAAATGATTTTTGAAGAATTCAAGGGCACGGGCAACATGGACCTGGTGCTCGACCGCGAACTCTTCAATCAGCGCATCTTCCCGGCTATCGACATCAACAAAACAGGCACCCGTCGCGATGACCTGCTGATGTCGAAAGACGAATTGGCCGCGACCTTCCACTTGCGCCAGACGCTGGCCCGTTTGGACAACGACCAAGCCGTTAAGCTGATGATTGACCGCCTGAAGAACACCAAATCAAACAGTGACTTCATGGCAGTCGTCGCGAAATCGGCGAAACAGGCCGAACTCAAAGCCGCACAATAAACCTAAATCAACCGAAAGGGCAACGACTGGTTCAGTCGTTGCCCTTTTTTATTGGAATCGGTAAAGTTTGGGGACAGTGAAAAAGCCCTCCCTCTCCGAACTCGCCCTCGTCTGCGCTCCACTAATGCTTATTGCGGTAGGGGCAGTAGTGCTGAGTGTGCGGCGCCAACTGAATCCACCCCTCAACCCGAACGCCAAAATCGTTTTGAGCGTAGCCCCCGCCCCAATCTATGCAGGAAAAGCGACGGGAAACCAAATCGTTTTCGCACGCGATATTAAGGCGAGTAACAGCCCTCAAGAGGGAATTAACATACGTTACGATGAGCGTGTTGTTGCCAAAGGACACGGGCACACGCAAGTTATTTTCGGGACGGCTCCCAGCCCTACTCCACCCTATTTATCATCGTGGTTTCAGAATGGAGGAGGCGGGGGCTGGTCGCGGGCCAGCACCAACTCAATCAGCAGGCTGCAAGGCGAGACGATAGAACTCCCCGTATGGACAACGCAACTGGAGTGGCAAGGGGAAGTGGCGGCTGCACCACGCGAAAACGGAGGCGACTCACGCCCTGCTCCTTCCGCAACAATTCAAGCACTGGGACAACTTCGTGGAGCAGCCTATATGAAGAAGAAGTTACCTATTCCAGTGAGTTCGCAAGCTGTAGACCCGATTCAAAAATTCCAGTTGGAGCCGCTGGGTTCGGCTAACGTGTCCAGCGATGTAAAAAGTCTGCACATAGATACATGTGTAAGATTCGAGTTCAAAAACTCGAAGAGCAGAATCTTTCGCCAGTTGGTCGCGTTTGATGGCAAAACACGCCGCATCTTGTGGAGTGAAGGCGCCGACTTCAGCAATCCATACGGATATTCCGAAAATATTCACACCAGCTCGAATTATCCCAAAGCATCGGATGCGCTGTTACTCAGGTTACGGAAAGTGCCGACATCATGGGGCAAGGTCACTCTCTTTTTCAACATTGCTTTCGCTCCTCAGTTGAATGCCGGAGCGGATTGGGAAGGTTGCGACGAGGCCACTTTTCGGAAATTGAAGTCGCAGGGTTGGCTGGCCTTTTCGCGCAAATTGGTTGTCCGAGAGTAAGTTGGGGTACAATAAAAGTAACAGAGGCTACGCGCGGTCTTCCTTCTATCTTTCCAGGTGGGTTGGCCACCCAATTTAGAGCGCGCAATTTCCGAACGCGGCATAGGCCGTCGCCGCGTTCTTTTCTGTTACCTATTCCCAACTCTTTACCCACCCCATAATTTGTCTGGCACACTGCGGGATAATGAAATCTATTCTCACGCCGCTGTTGTGCTTGTTAGCGGCCTCGACTGCTGTGGCGGCTCCCCAGATCACGGAAATTCGACTTCAAGATGCGCCGGGTTTTGTTGCGCCGCCCATTCTCATAAACGAGCTTGTGTTTAGGTCGGATGGGAATTTCTATTGGAATGAGGGCACGCTAGAGAAACCTGTCAAGCATCGCTACTCGATTGGTTCTGAAGGATTTCAAAAACTGGCGGCAGCTTTGGAAACGCATGGCTTTTTCGAGTTGAAGCCCAAATATGACCGATTGAAGCCCACCGACCCATTGATTATGGATGGATCGAGCGTTGTTGTGAGCGCCACGCGGGACGGGATTCAGAAGCACGTGGTGGATTATTCTGGGTTTGGGCCTTCCAACCTGTGGGAAGTGGAAATGATTATTCGAGGCTTTGCGTCACAGTACATTGGCATGAAGCGAACCCCTATAATCAGGGCTACTGTCGCCAAGTCCACTCCCCCACGAACATCAACGCCGATTCCCGTTATTCGAGGAACACAGAAGACTCCAAATTAACTTGACTTCCCCCTTGATTCTTCACTGAAAACGCAGTAAAATCTCGTAGTCATTGATTCGAGTGAAAACATTTAGGGCAACTAAAAGGCGACTTATGCGTCTGTAAGAGTCAATTTCACCCGATAGAAATAAAGAAGGAATTTATGGCTAAATCGACCGAATCGAACAAGATGTCTCCCATTCTCAACGGAGGCATCGCAGATAAGCAAAAGTCGCTCAACGAGGCGTTGTCGCGCATGGAAAAGTCGTTTGGCAAAGGCTCTGTCATGCGGTTGGGCGAGCGCGCCCACATGAAAGTCGCCACTACCCCAACCGGCTCGTTGTCGCTTGACCTCGCGCTTGGCGGCGGTTTGCCCAAAGGCCGTTTGGTCGAAATTTTCGGCGCGGAAGGCGGCGGCAAAACAACTCTCACCCTGCACTGTATCGCCGAAGCACAGAAGAAAGGCGGCATTTGCGCCTTCATCGACGCGGAACACGCTCTCGACCCAACCTATGCGGCCAAAGTGGGCGTCGACATCGACAACCTGCTCATCTCTCAGCCAGACAACGGCGAACAGGCTCTCGAAATCGCCGATACCCTCATCCGCTCCGGCGCTATCGACCTTGTGGTCGTCGACTCGGTTGCTGCTCTTGTGCCTCGCGCTGAAGTCGAGGGCGAAATGGGCGACCAGACCGTTGGTTTGATGGCGCGTATGATGAGCCAGGGCTGCCGCAAACTCGCTTCGACAGCGGGCAAAACCGGAACAACGGTTATCTTCATCAACCAGATTCGCGAAAAAGTCGGCGTCATCTACGGTTCACCCGAAACCACTCCCGGCGGACGCGCTCTCAAGTTCTTCGCCTCGGTTCGTATGCGCGTTTCACGCGGCGAAGCGATTAAAAACGGCGCCGAACAGGTCGGCAACCGCACCAAAGTTTCGATTCCCAAGAACAAAATCGCCCCGCCTTTCCGCGAAGCTGAGTTCGACCTTGTGTACGGCAAGGGCATCAACAAGTACGGCGACATCCTCGATCTGAGCGTCAAGTACGGCTTCATCGCGAAGACGGGCGCCTGGTTCACCGTTGGCGACGAGCGCTTCCAGGGCCGCGACCAAACCCGCGCCTACCTCGAAGAGAACACCGAAGTCGCAACGGAACTCGAAGAGAAGATTCGCACTAAAATGGGCCTAAATGGCGATGTAGAGGAAGTCGACCCAGTCGACCCTAACGCCGAAGTGCCGGACGATGATGAAGACGAAGACTAAAATTCAAAGCCTCCAGTGAAAACTGGGGGCTTTTGTTTTTGTCTCAAATTTGCTCATCCACCAATCCATGAACTCACGCTTATCCTCGCTCTCGACACTGAAACGTGCTTTGTTATTGGGCGCTGTGCTGGCAACTAGCGCCTCGTTAAGCCTCGCAGCCGATACCACCAAACAGGTATTCGCTCCAACTGCACAGCAAAACTTCGCGGGCAGAAGCGACTGGACGCGCGAGAATGTGAAAGATTTGCCTATAGCGGGCAATGCGCCGTGGACGATAAATATGTTCGTACGCCCAGAAAAAGCCCTTTACGAACTGACGCTGATTGGCGGCTTCGGCAATGGGCACGATGAAAAAGGCTCACAACGCTATGTCGGGCGTACTGGCGATGGCATCCACTTCTGGGGAGGCAACGTTGACATCGAATCCAGCGTGCCTTTCGATGTGGGGGGTTGGCAGATGATAACGGCCACATTCGACGGAAGAACAGTGACGCTGTATAAAAACGGCGAAGCTATCAAAGCCGAGCAAGCCACGCTCAGCGATGCCGCACCTATAGTGCGTCTCGCGCCCACAGGAACATGGCCCCAACAAGAACAACATCAATTCAACGGGCGAATTCAAGGGTTCACGGTGTGGAATAACGCTCTGTCAGCTCAAGCAATTCGCGCGCTAATGAGCGGAATGCCTAAGAAGTAACGCCGCCATTCAACATGAGCAGATTCGTTCCCAATCCGAGGCAGCAGAAACTTCAAAGCACAGCTTTCATCAGTTGCGTCGCTCTGCTCATTTGCGGCATCGCAGCACAGCCAAATATCAGCGCGATTCGCGGCGCAGTTTTCATCGGCCCTGGCGCTTATAAAACGACAGTAGGGACAATTACCAAATCGTGTTCGAGTTACATCGGCGGCAAATCGAGCCTGTACTCATTCAACATCAACTATAGCTACTCGGCGAACGGCCAGAAGTACAACAGCGATCAAGTGAATTTCGGGGTAAGAGCCAGCAAAGACAAAGCGTTCGCCGATGCCTACGCTCACCAGTACCCGGTTGGAATGCGGACCGTCGTGTATTACAAAGCCGACGAGCCAACGTTCGCCGTGTTGGAACCCCAAAATATCGGCATCACGCGAAACATGTTTTGGTCAATTGCGGCCCTATCACTGTTTTGTACCGGGGCCTTCACGGTTTCAATGTGGCAACTGGCCCGCGAAAAACGCCAATAGGTGCGCAAATCCAAGCACTCAGGTGATGAGAACGGCGCCGCCGAATATCTACACCAAAGGGTATGAATATCGGTGGTTTTTTGCGGCGTAACGCTGTGGGGCTTGTGTTGACGACCGGGGCGTTGGTGTTGATTGGCTTGATTATCAGCCCTGTTTTCCTGCACGCCAGAGAGAATGCGCGCAGGAGTAACTGCATGTCCAATTTGAAATCTATCGCGCTGGCGTCCCTGATGTATCAGACCGATAATAATGGGCTTTATCCACCGCTTTCCGATGGGGGTTCGCAGGGCTGGTCGCTGATCCTTCAAAAGTCTGTTCCCACGATGCCTCTCAACTTTTCGTGCCCCAGTACCTCGCCAACCTCCTATTCGCCCACTAGCGATTACTTCTTCAACGCTCGTCTGGCGACTCGAAAAGAGGCTTCGGTACAGAAAACAGAACGCACCATTTCATTCGGAGAGGGGCCGGATAATGGGCCAACCAATTCTCACTATTGGGAACTGCCTAACGACGACGAAAACCCAGATTCGGCGATGCTGCGCCATCTGCGCACGTCGAACTATGCTTTCGCGGACGGGCATATCAAAATGCTGAATCCCCACGGACTCAGAGATGAGTTGAATGATTCCATCCTATTCAATTTGAGGAAAAGCAAATAGGCAGAGGGCCGAGGTTAGTTGGGGATTTTCAACAACGCGGCTCTTAGTTGTGCGCCCAACGCGCTAAGATATTGACGACATCGGCGCGACGAACTGGTTTAGGCATGTAGTCGTTCATTCCGGCCATCAGGCATAATTTGCGGTCTTCATCGCTATTGGTGGCCGTGAGCGCGATGATGGGGATAGGAAACTTGCCCTGATTTTGCTCAAGGCGGCGAATTTCGCGGGTGGTGTCGTAGCCGTCCATACCCGGCAAGTGGCAGTCCATCAGAATGAGATCGAAGTCCTCGCGCTGAGTCGCTTTGATAGCGGCGTTGCCGTTATCGACGATGGTGATGTGATGCCCCAAAGTTTGTAACTGGTGAGAGATGACCTTTTGGTTCAAGTGGTTGTCTTCGACAACCAGAATAGCCAACGAGTCGCCATCTATTGGTGCCAGACGTGGCACCTCGTTCTTGACGGCTTCTGCCGGGGCGTTGCCTTCCTGATTGGCGATTTGCAGGGTTTCGTTCAAGGTTTGCAGGAATTGGACTACGTTGAGTGGCTTGGTCAGGTAGTGCGTTGCCCCCATCTGCATTAGCCGTTCGACTTGCCCAGCCGTGGCGTCGGCGCTGATAACGATGACCGGAATAGAAGCGGTGTCCTCCGATGCTCGTATTTGTGCCAGCACATCGGCCCCCGAAATACCGGGCAAATTGAGGTCGAGCAGCACGATGTCGGGGTGATGACTGCGCACCATTTCCAGGCCGCTGACGCCCTCCATCGCCGAATAGAGAGTAAGGTCGGAGCGATGCGAGAAAATCGTTTCCAGCAATCGGACGTTAGATTCGTTGTCTTCGATGCTGACCACGGTGTAGGTGCGGCCTGCAAGGGTTGACCCCGTTATGTCGAACGGAGAGGAGGATGCCAGAGTGGTTTCAAGAGGCGATTCGGCGCGTGGCAACTCCATCCAGAATATGCTGCCCTTTCCTACTTCGCTTTCGACGATTATTTCGCCGCCCATAGCTTTAATAAGCCCCTGCGAAAGCACAAGGCCCAGCCCTGTGCCCTCGATTTTCGAGTAGGCCGCGCCCAGGCGCTCGAAGGGCATAAAGAGCTTCTGTTGGTCTTCGGAGGAAAGGCCAACTCCGGTATCGCGCACGCCAATACGGATAGCACCCTCCGGCGTCTCACGGCAAAGCATCTCGATCAGGCCACCTTCGGCGTTGTATTTGATGGCGTTGGACAGCAGGTTGATAACGACCTGCTTCAAGCGCTGACGGTCGGCCATGACGAACATGCGCGCGAATTTTTTCGCGTTCTCGCGGAAGATGAGGTTGTACTGCTCGGCGAGTGGAAGCACCATCGCACACGATTCAGAAACCACTTCCGACAATGCCACAGGTTCGAGCGAAAGCTCCAGATGCCCCGCCTCGATGCGCGAGATATTGAGCACTTCATCGACGAGGTTGAGCAGATGCCAACCGCTGTTCAAGATTTGGGTGACTGCTTTCTGCTCCTCCTGACCAGATGAGTACATTTCCAGAATTTGCCCAAAACCGAGAATAGCGTTGAGCGGCGTGCGCAGCTCATGGCTCATGCGCGACAGAAATTCGCTCTTGGCAACGTTGGCAACGTCGGCATCTTCCTTGGCCTGACGATAGGCATCGGCGACCTGACGCAGCGTTCCCATCGTCAGTTGGTGCTGGATGTTGTCGATGCGCAGAGTTTCGTTAAGCGTAGCTAACTCTTTGGTGCGCTCCGTGACACGCTTCTCCAACCCATCCTGCATTTCGAGCAGCATGGACTCAGCTTTCCTACGCTCGGTCACGTCACGTCCCGCCGCGTAGATTAAGCCCTGATCCAACTCCGCGATAGCCTGCCATTCCAACCAACGCCATTCTCCCGCCTTAGTGCGATGGCGATTAATGAAGCCTACCACAGACTTGCCCTCGCCTAATTCCTTCATGACTTCCTCTACTTTAATGAGGTCATCAGGATGCACAGACTTGGTAAATGGCACCGACATCATCTCTTCGACCGAATACCCCAATGTTTCCGAGAACGCCGGGTTCAAACGCTTCCAATAGCCATCGAAACCAGCAATCGCCAATATGTCGAGCGACATGGTGAAGAATCGGTCGCGTTCTTCCTCGGCATCTTTGAGAGCGGTGATGTCGGTGATAAGCCCGTTCCAGACCGTTGCCCCCGAAGGCGAACGATGAGGCCGCGCCATGCACTGAATCCACCTCGGTTTTTCCGACTTGAGAAGCTGACGCCCTTCCCAATGCCACGGCGTCAGCTCTTCGGAAGACTTGGTCAAGGTACGCTTGAAACTATCGACCTCATCGGGGTGAATGCAGTCAAGTAGCCACGAGGGATTGGAGCGGAGGAATTCGGGAGCAAGCCCAAAAATCTCGCGACATCCCTGACTGATGAACGCCCACTCGGTATCGCCATTGGTATTCACCGAAAATTGATAGACCATTCCCGGCACGCTGGCGACGATGCTCTGAAAGCGTTCCTCACTGGCACGCAGGGCATGTGTGGCCAATTTGTGAGAGGTGATGTCCTCGTGAGCAACCACGACATGGGCCGGGCCAGCGCCCGAAAAGCGCGTTATGCCAACGCGAAACCAGGCCAGTTGTGTGGGACTGTGACAGGGGTACTCGAGAGAAAAGTTTTCCCGTGCGCCCGCGATGACAGCACGTATACCATCGGCAACAGCCTTTCCTTCGTCGTTGCTTTCCTCGCAAACGTGCAGATAATTGGCCCCAATGCCCGCGTTTTCTCCGGTGTAGTTGTTGTCTTTGGCAGCGCTACGCCATGCCGCGTTAACGGCGATGATGGTTCCTTCCTGGTCAACAACAGCAACACAGCTGGAGAGCGCATCGACGGTGGCTTGAGCGAATTGTTGGGAATGCAGAAGAGCCGATTCGGCTTTTTTACGCTCGATGGCATAGCGGATGGAGCGCTCTAGAAGAGGGGCATTGATATGCCCCTTGACCAAATAGTCGGCGATTCCAGCCTTGGCCGCCGCGACATCAACTTCGAAATCTTCGTTACCCGTCAATAAAATGAAAGGCGTCCCATCGTGCCCAAATTCCTGTAACAAGTCAATGCCGTTCGACTCACCCAAACGGTAATCGAGAAGACAGGCATCATATTTATTATCCAGAAGAGATTCGCGGGCTATCTGGTAACTCGACGCCCACTCTAAATCGAAGTGGGTGGTGGTGACATCCGCCAACAAATCTCGCACGATGAGGTAGTCATCATCGTTATCTTCGACGAGAAGGACTTGGCAGGAGGGGTTGAGCATTGTGTAGTTATTCTTCCTCAGGTGCTGGCGGAATCGCGACAATTTCAATCCAGTATTTGCCGAACATCCGCATAACTTCCACTAAACCAGCGAATGTCACAGGTTTAGCAATAAAAGAATTAACTCCCAAGTCGTAAGAGCGAATAACATCTTGTTCGCTGTCCGAGGTGGTGAGAATGATGACGGGAATGCGTCGCAACACAGGGTCGCTGCGAATCTCCTGCAACGCCTCGTAGCCATCTTTACGAGGCATATTGATGTCGAGGAGAATGAGGCCGGGGCGAGGCGAATCCTCAATAGCTGTGTATGGGCCACGCCGCAGCAGATAATCCATCAACTCTTCGCCGTCTTCAACTTCGCGCAAATCGTTGTGAACGAAGCTTTCTTTCAAGGCCTCGCGCGTCATCAAACGGTCATCTTCGCTGTCGTCAGCCAACAAAATTGTGATTGGTTTAGGGGAATAAGTATTTGAATCCACGAGTAATCCGATAGTTTGAACTGCTACAGGGCCAGAAAATGAGTCAGGAATTTCAAGCAATGGGGGAAAATCCTGACAGGCCGTGTTCCTTTTTTGTGAAAAAGCACTGACCTCCCACATATTAAAGATTAGGCGGTTTTGCTTCGGGTATTCCCCGATATTTTTATAGAGAGTTTTGTAGCTGTCGCACGGGTAGAAAGATTAAAAATTGGCTACCTTCGCCGGGCACGCTTTGCACGGAGATTTGGCCACCGTGCCTCTCAGCAATCTTACGACAAATCGCCAATCCAATGCCTGTGCCACTGTACTGGCTTTTGTTGTGCAAACGCTCGAAAGGCGAAAAAATTCGATCAGCGAACTTCTGGTCGAAGCCAATACCATTGTCCTTCACCATGATCTGTATCCATACCTCCCCTTCTTTATCCAATGGCTCTAGCGCATGAACCTTGATAACAGGAGGCACACCGTCACGATAGAATTTGAGAGCATTACCGATGAGGTTCTGGAAAAGCTGGTTCATCTGCATGGCATCGGCTTCAATGGTCGGTAGTTCTTCCACTTCGACTCGTCCCCCAGTTTCTTCGACCCGAACAATCAAATCGTTCATAACGTTCTTGATAGTCGTGTTAAGGTTCACCGAAGCAAAGGGCTGCATTCTGGTCGTGACACGAGAATAGGCCAACAGGTCTTGAATCAAAGAGCGCATTCGACTGGCGGCTTTATTGATACGTGACAGATAATCGCTACCCTCTTCGTTAAGACTTTCTTTGTGTTTGGTTTGCAGACGTTCGCTGAAAGCTTGAATGGCACGCAATGGTTCCTGCAGATCGTGCGAGGCGATAGAAGCGAAATCCTGTAACTCGCGGTTGCTACGCTCCAGTTGCAACAACGTGGACTGTAAAAGCAGTTCAGCCGTTTTGCGCTCGGTGGTGTCGCGAGCAGCACCGTAAATTAGCTCTTCTTCGGGCACAACTTTAGTTCGCCACGATAGCCATTTATACGAGCCATCTTTACAGATAAAACGATTCTCGAACGACTCGGTATTGCCTCCCCCTCGCGCTTTCTCTAACTCTTTCAAAGTTCTATCGAGATCATCGGGATACACGAAGTCATAAACTGGCCGCGACATCAACTCGGTGTGGGTGTAGCCAAGCGATATAACCCACATCGGATTGACGCGCTTGAAAAAGCCATCGAAACCAACCACGCACAATTTATCGGGCGAGAGATCGAAGATGCGCGCCCATTCAGCCTCCATACGCTGGCGTTGAGCAACTTCTAGCTGCAGTACCTGTTCGGTTTGTTGATGCTTCTCGATGGCCTCTTTGAGAGCCGCTTCGATTTCAAGTCGCTGCGCAATTTCGTTATGCAGAGAGGCCTCAACCTCGCGGCGCTGTGCAATTTCCTGCTCGAAGTCGCTTGGAGAACGCATTTTAAGGAGTTGCGGCGTCACGTAGCATAGAGCGATGACGGTGCCCCAACTGGCCGCAGCGGTCACTAGCTTAATCAACCCCGACAGGCGATACATCGGGTTGTAGAACAAAATTATGTCCATCAAATGTGTCGTACCACAAGCAAAGATGAACAAACCGAATAACCAGAAGAGTTGACGAAAGGGTAAATCGCGGCGACGGTCGTAAGCGAATATGACTAGAACAAGGGGAATAGCTAAATAGGCAGTCCAAATGAAGAAATCGGACAGGTTATGAAGCCGAATCAACCCGACTGTCCAGTTGCCGCATTGCGCGCGTGGTATGAAGTCGGAACTGGAAAATAATTTTTGAAAAAAGTCCATGTCCCCTCGTGATGCTTAACAACACTATATCGCAATTCAATCGTAATTGGATATTGGGACATGGGGAATGAGAAAGGGGAAGCGAAAGAAGAAGTGGCCGATGCCCGTTTGGGGCATCGGCCATTTCAAGTTAGCCTTACGGAGCCTCTTTGTTGAGGCGGAAGTAGAAGTTATCGGTAGCAGGGACCCCGCTTCGGACGCCGCGTGGGATGAGGTCACCAACGTTATTCTGCTTCAACATATCCAAAGTCACCACCGCGCTTTGCGCGGTGGTGCGTGGCGTAATCCTCATCGCCTTGACGTGACCATCCATCCACAACACGTTGACGGTTTCAAGGTGACGACCATGAACGGTCGGAATGCTCCACGGGGTCGTCGTTTCGGTCACAACGCCTCCCGTCGAGGTTGTTTGGAAAGGCGGACGCAGCGCCGATATACGCATCAAAACGCCGGTCAGGTTATTCAAGAAAGCGGCGTCGCCCATAAACACAGTTTCGGCGGGCGCCGTCATCTCAGAGGAGCGTGCAGGACGCCCGGACGGGTTAATGTACTCGCTGTTCAGACCATAGGCCAGATAGTCGATGAGACCATTGCCGCGAATCGAACCCGCCGAGACGCAGTCGGTGAGTTGAACACTCTTCATGTACGGCTGAATCAAACCGCGTTCAGGGTATAAATCCGTCCCCACCGACTGACCGTACCAATATTGATAGCCACCAGAAAACGAGTAGCTGAATGGGTACACCGTATCGTCGTAATCCTGCATGTACTGCATGGTGCCCAACCCGATTTGCTTCAGGTTCGACATGCAGGAGGTGCGGCGCGCATTTTCACGAGCGCGTGCGAAGACAGGGAACAGAATGGATGCCAGAATCGCGATGATGGCGATAACTACCAGCAATTCTATAAGTGTAAAGCCGAGTTTCTTATTAGAAATTATGTGACGCATTAAAAACCCTCCCCTCCTTAAAAACGGGCGAACAAAGGTGAGCATCGCCCCTGACCGTTATCAAACCAGTCGCGAATCAATGCCACGACGCCTTTTTTGCCATCACCGATGTAAAGCGCGCGGCGGCGTTTGTATTCGGCCAAAATTGGAGCGCACTTCTGGCGAAGCAGCGAGTCGTCAGCATCGAGCGTCGAGCCTTTGGGCACAGCGTAAACAAAGCTGTTGGTTTCACGCTCGAAAGTAGGAATCGAGAAGAAGTCGCGAGGTACTATTTTCTTGGCGGGGTCGGCTTCCTGTGCCTCGGAAGAAGTCACGAAGAAATCGACGGCACGCGACGGATAGCCGAATAGATAACCGTAACCGCGAAAACGCTCGCTCTTAGGCGCATATTCGGTCGCCATCAGCACTTCGAGCGGTTCGCTACTCGGCGAAATCGCGAAGCCATTCCAGAAAGAAGCGCGCTTTTCGAGCATCGTCCTCAAGGCCGAGCGATTGAAAATAGAACCCTGCAACGGGCGATTGCCTTCATAAACGGTTGCAAACGCCGTCAGATGAGCGCCAATTTCGTCGCCACAACGGAGTGTCGCCACAATCTGGCGCCAACGGTCTAACTTCAATGGGTCGGGCTTATCGAGTTTCGTATTGAGCGAAAGCCACCCCGAACTCATCGGCTTGATGCCGCCTACCAACGTATAAAGTCCCTCACTATCGAGAACGCGCAGTAACAACTTCTCAGCGTCGGCACGCATCGAAGGACTCAAACCCTCAACCGGAAAACACTCGGCGCGCGCCACGCCCACGGTCGTTTGGGGCGCTACTTTGGCGGGCGCCGTCACTGTGGGCTTAGCCAGCACAGGCATAGCGCCCAGCAGCAGCGCAGGCAAAACCAGCACAGGCGCATTCAAGCGCCTCAAAAAATAAGTCATGTCGTTCAAAAGCCCCGCATAGCCCGTTCGCCATACGCAACCCATTTAATGATATTCGATTCTCAAAACTAATTGCAAGCAGTTTTAAAATCGAAGTCCCATTAATTTACCGACTATTTAACTCGGATATAGCAAGCATCGTTTATGGCTGAGCGGCGATGACTTCGCCCTTTTTGCCGTGTAACCCGCACGCCTGACACGCTGCCCTACTCTTGTTTTCCCAGATAGGGGCACTAACAAGATATGAGACTGACAAGCAACGCAATTTCTAATCAAGCGCGGGCGAGGCGCCAATTCCATGCTTTCGCCCGATTGCCGCTTAGCTCAATAAGAAAGTCTCCCCGCTGCCAACGCGGTTTGAAATCATCGACACGTCCCAATTGCTCGCCTGTACTCGCATCCCATACACGAAGCCCATCGTCTTCGACGCTGAATAAACGCCCGTCACCACCGAAGAAGGCGTTTTTACCCGGCCCCATAAAAGCGGCTGTTTCATCCCCGCTCGAAACATCGAAAATGCGGGCGCCATCCGTCATGTCCGCATCATCGTCTCCCAGTCCCCAAACGGCCAGGTGTTCATGGTCAACCCATGCAATCGGAACATTCCATAGGTACTCGCGCCAACAGAGGGAACGGCGTGATATTCCGTCTTCCGATTCATATACATTTTCATTGAGCCACTTTTCCAGGCTCCAAACAGCGACATCTCCCACGGGATGCCACACCCAACCATCATCAGCTATCCACTTTCCATCGGGCGAGGCGAAAAGCCCGCCATGAAAGTAATCCAAATAATGCTCTGGACTACTTTGGCTCTCACAAACCATCGCGTCGCGTGCTGTCAATAATTCGCCGGTTTGTGGGTTTGAAATCTCCAAACGATTCCAGTCACTGGCATGAACGAGCAAATCGCTTCCCCGATTTTGAAAGAAGGCCACAGGAAAGAACTGCGTCTCAGGGTGGTAATCGCCGCGATCCAGCGTCATGGTAACACGCTTTTCCTGTAAATCGGCGACGAATCCAAAACGCCCGAAATCATGACATACAGCGGCGAAACGCCCAGAAGGCGAAAGGTGGATACGGGGCGCGAGGTGATGTCCAACCCACGCCATATCGTTTTCAACAGGCAAAGACGCGGGGCAAATGGGGGTGACTTTTTCTTCGTCAACAACGAATAATCCTGATTCCCCAAATCCAACAAAGCGACTCTCTTCAAGGGGGGCAACAGCGAGGGCGTTGGTAATTTCCGCTGGCAAATCAAATTCTTTCA
The DNA here is from genome assembly GCA_004172935.1 of bacterium. Lineage (GTDB taxonomy): Bacteria > Armatimonadota > Abditibacteriia > Abditibacteriales > Abditibacteriaceae > Abditibacterium. The sequence goes on from SDZD01000052.1 coordinate 41,539, forward strand.
TCATTGCATCATGCCTACAACCAGCCATTTATCTTTGGGCGAAGGGATTGAGCCTCGAAGACGACGCGGTACGGGCACAATGATGCAAAGTCGCTGTGCCCGTACCGTTGCCATTTAGCCCTTGGCGAGTTCGCGGATGGTAAGAAGTTCGTCGCGGAGTTGGGCGGCGCGCTCGAAGTCGAGGGCTTTGGCGGCGGCTTTCATCTCCGATTCGAGTTCTTCCAGCAGCTTCGGCAAATCTTCCTTCTTCGGTTTGGCAACGAGCTTTCCGGGAGCCAGTTCGCTTTGAACGTCGGCCAACAGTTCGGTCAGCAAATCCTCGCGAATGGCTTTTTGAATGCCTTGCGGGGTGATGCCGTTCGCCTCGTTGTAGGCCAACTGCGCTGTACGACGACGGTTGGTTTCGTCGATGGCGCGCTGCATCGAGCCAGTGATGCGGTCGGCGTACATGATGACCTGCCCCTCGACGTGGCGGGCGGCGCGGCCAATGGTCTGGATCAAGCTGGTTTCCGAACGCAGGAAGCCTTCTTTGTCGGCGTCGAGAATGGCGACTAACGACACTTCGGGCAAGTCCAAACCTTCGCGCAGCAAGTTGATACCGACCAGAACATCGTATTTACCCTGACGCAGTTCGCGCAGGATTTGCGAACGCTCCATAGTTTCGATGTCGGAGTGCAGGTAGTTCACTTTAACGTCGATTTCCTTGAGGTAATCGGTCAAGTCTTCGGCCATGCGCTTGGTGAGCGTGGTGCAAAGCACGCGCTGGCCCTTGCTGGTTCGGGCGCGAATCTCGTTCAATAAGTCGTCGATTTGGCCGCGCGTCTGGCGAACCGAGATTTCGGGGTCGATGAGTCCGGTGGGACGAATGATTTGTTGCGCCAGACCGGGGAAGTCGCCTTTGGGCATGTTGAAGGCGCCCATCGAAGTGCCTTTATGCTGCCCATCGACGACGTTGCGCTCGATGCCGATGTGTTCCAACTCGTATGGGCCGGGAGTCGCCGAAACATAGGTCGTCTGGCCCATGCGCGACTCGAACTCCTCGAATTTGAGCGGGCGGTTATCGAACGCCGAGGGCAAGCGGAAACCGTAGTCGATGAGGGTTTCTTTGCGGGCACGGTCGCCGTTGTACATGGCGCGCACCTGCGGCATGGTGACGTGGCTTTCGTCCACAATCATCAGGTAATCGTCCGGGAAGTAATCGATGAGCGTATAGGGCGCATCGCCCGGTTTACGCCCGTCGAGATAGCGCGAATAGTTCTCGATACCGTTGCAGTAGCCAACTTCGCGCATCATCTCCATGTCGTAGCGCACGCGCTGACGCAGTCGCTGCGCTTCGAGCAATTTGCCGACGCTCTCGAAATAGCCGCACTGCTCTTCCAAATCAATCTCCATCTGTTCGAGCGCAGCGCCCATGCGGTCTTCGGAAGCGATAAAGTGGGTGGCCGGAAAAACGGTGGTGAACTTGCGGTTCTCTATCACAGCCCCCGTCACATTGTTGATGAGTTGGATAGATTCAATTTCATCACCGAAGGTGTCGATGCGAACCACGCTGTCAGAGTCGCGCGGATGGATTTCCAGCACATCGCCGCGCACGCGGAAGGTGCCACGCACAAGGTTGATGTCGTTGCGCGCGAACTGCATCGCTATCAGCCGTTCGAGAACCTTGCGGCGGTCGATGGTCGCACCAACGCGAAAATCGAGCGAGAACTGTTGGTACAGTTCTGGCGTTCCCAGACCATAGATACACGACACCGACGACACCACGATAACATCGCGGCGCGAGGTGAGCGACTGGGTGGTTGAGTGGCGCAAACGGTCGATTTCGTCGTTGCGCGACGACTCCTTTTCGATGTAGGTATCGGAATGAACGACGTACGCTTCGGGCTGATAATAGTCGTAGTACGAAACGAAATACTCGACGGCGTTATCAGGGAAAAACTCGCGCAACTCCTGGCACAACTGCGCAGCCAGAGTCTTGTTGTGAGCGATCACCAGAGCGGGCCGCTGCAACTCCTGAATCATAGCAGCCGCGCTGAAAGTTTTGCCAGTCCCCGTAGCTCCCAATAAAACCTGGTGGGCGAGGCCATCGCGGGCGCCTTGAACTAGCTTTTTGATTGCATCGGGTTGGTCGCCTTTGGGGGTAAACGGCGCTTGCATATCGAAGGGTTTGTTTTGGCGTGCCATGTGTATTTTTGCTCTTTTTCAGACGAACGAGGGGGCACGAAAGCGCCGTTTTTCTGACACTAAACAGCGCATGAACGAACTCGAAAATAGTGCTGCCAGACTCCGCGAAGCCGTCGCGGGCGCATCGAAGAATCTGGTCGAGCGCGCCTCCCTCGTCGAAGCCGTGGTGCTGGCCGCAGTGGCTGGCGAACACCTGCTCGTTATCGGTCCCCCCGGCACGGCTAAGTCGCAAGCGGTGCGCCGAATCTCCAGCGCGCTTGGTGGGCGCTACTTTGAATACCTGTTGGGCCGCTTCTCGGAACCAAGCGAAATTTTCGGTCCGGTCGATTTGCGCCGACTGCGCGAAGGCGTGGTGCAAACCCAAACCGACGGCATGTTGCCCGAAGCCGAAATCGCCTTTTTGGACGAGGTGTTTCAAGGCTCGACCGCCATCCTCAACACGCTGCTCGGTTTGCTCAACGAGCGAGTATTCCGGCGAGGACACGACGCGATTGCCGCACCGCTCCGCACCTGCTGCGCGGCCTCCAACGCCCTACCCGACGACCCGAATTTGAGCGCCTTCGCCGACCGTTTCTTGCTGAGGCTATGGGTGACTCCGGTGCCCGATGCGCAACTAGAAGAGCTGTTGGAAGGCGGCTGGGCTGCCGAGTCGCCGCTGTCGAATTTGGCGACCATCGCCGATGTTGATGCCCTTGCCCGCGCCGCCCGCGAAGCCGACATGACGCGAGTGCGCCCACACATCGCCGAGGCACTGCGCTTGCTGCGCGGCGCGGGCG
>SDZD01000149.1 GCA_004172935.1 bacterium
CCCGCGAGAGACTCCCGCGCCCATCCCCGCATCCGCGCGCGAGGCTCCCCCAACTCGGCCACCGCCCCCCATATTAAACCGAGGTATGCCGTTCGATAGCTCCGATAATCGTCCCCCAATCCTCAGGATGTAACTCATGCCCGCTTCCATCCAAACTCAATAGCGCCGAATCGGCGATACCTTCCTTCAACTTGAGTGCGTTCGAATAAGGCAGAACCTTGTCTTCCGTCCCGTGAATTATCAGCGTCCGAGCCGCGATTTCATCCAGACGCCCCATCCATTCTTCCCCGCCTTGTAGCAAGGCATGATTAAAAGGCGTCAGCATATTCGGCGTGCGGTCAAAATCGACGCCCGCCATCTCCCTTATCATCGCCTCATCGAATTGATGCGCCGACCCACAAAGCAGTCGCCACGAACCAACCTGATACTCGACCACAGCTTCCCGATTTGTCCAATCAAGGCTGGCCGCTTTGGAATGATGCTCCAACACGGCAGGGTCTATCGGAGGGCTTTCAGAGTCGCCCTCTGCCAGAGGCTCGGAGGCAATCAACGTAAGGCTCCGCACCCGTTCAGGGTTTCTGAGGGCAAGCAACTGGGACAGAAATCCCCCCAACGACATCCCCACCAGATGAGCGCTACCTAATCCGTACCCATCCATAACGGATAACACATCATCGGCCAAATCCTCGACAGAATAACGAATATCTCCCGGCTCGTAACTCGTAGATTTCCCCGTATCGCGGTGGTCATACCGAATCACGAACCGCCCCAGGCCCGCCAGTCGCCGACAAAACTCTTCCGGCCACCAAACCCCAGAAGACATAGCCCCCATGACCAGCAAAATCGGCACGTCCTCCGATGCACCAATCGACTCCGCAAAAAGCTCCACCCCGTTGCAAGCAATGTTTTTATTTTCCATACCCCTCATCCCACCCCCAAAACCAGAAAGCCAATCAAACCAACAACCACTCCCACGAAATCGGCCCCCACTGCAAAGACCTGAGCAGCCACCATGCCCACCAAAACCACAACGCCCCCAATTCAATGAAATCGGTTATACTAAAAACAATGAAATGAATGGCGATTGCTTTCCGCTATCGTGTCCCTCCCCCTGGTAAGCAAGCACCACACCCACCAACATGCCCCTCCCTTTCTTTCCTCCTCTTCCTATGCCTCCAACCAGGCAACCCCCTGCCAAAGCCAACAACCCTCTCAAAAACCCCTCTGTGCCTCCGTGTCTCTGTGGTGAATTTCTCACTAAGCGCCCAAAGATTGAATAAAAATTGATTAATCAATCTTTACCCCCATTTCACGCTCAAACCCAAAAGCGTTCCCTCTTTTAATCAACATTTTTAGCCAAAAAACATTGATTAAAACCCCAAAAAAATCGAAAAACCCCCGAAAAAGATTGATTTCGGAGGCTTTTCAATGCGGGCAAACCGCTTAGTCGGTAACTTTGAGAATCGACAAGAACGCTTCCTGCGGAATCTCGACGTTGCCAACCTGCTTCATGCGCTTCTTGCCCTCTTTCTGCTTTTCGAGCAGCTTGCGCTTACGCGAGATGTCGCCGCCGTAGCACTTGGCGGTAACGTCCTTACGAAGCGCCGACAGCTGTTCGCTGGCCACGATCTTCGCGCCGATAGCCGCTTGAATCTTGATTTGGAACTGCTGGCGATCCAGCAACTCCTTCATCTTCTCGCAGATTTGCTTGCCGCGAGTGTGCGCCTGATCGCGGTGACAGATGTAGCTCAAGGCGTCCACGATGTCGCCGTTGATAAGGATGTCCACCTTCACCATCGGCGAGGTCTGGTATCCCGTCACTTCGTAATCCATCGAAGCATAACCGCGAGTGCGGCTCTTCAACTGGTCGAAGAAGTCCATCACCAATTCGCTAAGCGGCAAATCGTAAACGATGGAGTAACGATTACCTGACACCACATCCATCGTCTTCTGGATGCCGCGCTTATCGTTACACAGTTTCAAAACCGCGCCGACGAACTCCTGAGGCACCAGAATGGTCGTCGTCACCATCGGTTCTTCGACCTTTTCCAGCTCGTTGCTCCCCGGCATTCGCGCCGGGTTGTCGATCTCCTCGACGATGCCGTTGGTGCGCGAAATCCGATACACCACGCTCGGAGCCGTCGCGATCAGCGACAGGTTGAACTCGCGCTCTAACCGCTCCTGGATGATGTCCATGTGCAATAGCCCCAAAAAGCCACAGCGGAAGCCAAAGCCCAGCGCGGGCGACGAGTCGGCCTGATAGACCAGCGAAGCGTCGTTCAAGCGCAGTTTGTCCAGCGCGTCGCGCAGGTCGGGGAACTCGTCGGCGTCGATGGGATACAATCCGCAGAACACCATCGGCTTCGGCTCGCGGTAGCCCGCCAACGGCTCAGCAGCGCGGTTCTGTGGGTTGGTCACGGTGTCGCCGAT
>SDZD01000053.1 GCA_004172935.1 bacterium
CTGGTGCCGTTACTATCGCTTCTTTGGTTTGGGGAGCTGTGGCAACGAGCGATTTGTCCTGAGCGATGGCTGGGGTAGCAGCTACTGGCTTTGCAGCCGTTTCGGATTGGGCGTTGGACTGGGTGGAAAGTGTCGCCGGCAGCAAAAGTGCCATGACGCAAGCGGAGGCTAAAGCCATCGAACGCTTGGAGTGTGCTGCATGAGAGGCCTGAGCCTGCTGCAATACACCCGTCCAACGAGAGGCAGAACTCTGCTCCGTTTGGTGTGCGTGAGACGCTTGTGAACGCTGTGAAGCGCCGTTGCGTGAAAGATTTGTGAACTTCAAAACGACAAAGAAAAAGCGACCTCCGAAAAAGCCGCAGGTGGAATTTTAGACTCACCCCTCCAGCAAAGGCAACCTAAAATTCTTTATGGTTTGGATGAGAAAAAAGGTCGCGCCAAACTGTCCTGACTCTTACGCACTAATTTGGCCTTAAGCCCTTTACGCCCTCACATCCCCTTTATAAAGGGAAACAGCCTTCGCGCCATACCCCATGCCAAACTCAAAAATCACCGCAAAATTAACGAGGAATAGAGCCTAAATCACGCAAAAGATCGGGGCTTTTCTTCACAACAAGCAAGCTAAATCCCTAAAAAGGCCATTTTTCAAAGGACAATCAGTATCTGATTGTCTATATAGAAATTTGTATTTGGGATAAGGATGGGATAGGAGCACTCGAAAACTCATGAATGTTGTTGTGGAAGCATGGCATGAGGTTGGTGATGTTCTGCGTGGCAATTGCTGCACAACAGCAAACATTTGCTCAACTCTTTCTCTACGTCCTCCCAGTTCTCAAACGCAACCTATTCCAACTAAATTCTTTCTTGTTTGGGTCTTGGTGATGAAATTCGAGGGCTGCGTAGTTCTTGCAATAGCCACAGTGGACGCATTTCCCACCAAGAAATTCGATAGCTCGAATTTTCCTTTGAATCCACCTGTCGATTTGAGCTTTGCGCAGGCAGGTTTTACAGAGTGATTGGATTCGATTTCGTCCCTTTGCGTAGAAATCGTTCAAGGGCTTGGTTTCACCGCAACGACCACACTTTTGGGTGGGAGACATGGGGATAGTCCGTATTGAAAATAGCCCGTAGAGGAATCGAACCTCTATCAGCAGATTAGAAGGCTGCGGCTCGATCCATTGAGCTAACGGGCCAAACAACAAAACCGGAACGAGCGAACTCATTCCGGTATGAAAGCAGAAGACGGGAATCGAACCCGCGTAGTCAGCTTGGAAGGCTGAAGTTCTACCATTGAACTACTTCTGCATTACGAGGTTAAAGTGGAGAGGCCAATGAACCCTCATTGACCTCTAGAACCTCTTTAAATCGGGATAGCCGGATTCGAACCGACGATCTCCTGAACCCAAATCAGGCGCGATACCAAGCTTCGCCATATCCCGTTGCGTTTTGCGCGGCTACATAGTGTGCCAGCTTCTGCTCATAAAGTCCATTGTTAGTTGGAATTTATTCTGAAAAAATCTGTTTTTGACCAAATCACGGGCAAAATTGCCCTGAAATGGGTGGCGCGCACCATAAAAACGCCGCGCCACCCCTCTCTTTTGGGTGCGAACTAAACCAATTCGACGCGCGCTTCGCCCTCGCCGGGGGCGATGGAGCCGATTGCGAAGGCTTCCATATTCTGTCCCTGGAAGTGCGCGATGGTCGCTTCCACTTCCGAAGCCGCAACCACCATAACCAGGCCAATGCCCATGTTGAAGGTCGTGAACATTTCGCGTTCGGCGACCTGCCCCTGGCTTTGAATCATCGCGAACAGAGGCGAAGGGTTCCAGCTGCCACGCTTGATTTGCGCGATAACTCCCTCTGGCAACACGCGCGGGATGTTCTCGTAGAAGCCGCCGCCAGTGATGTTCGCGATGGCCTTCACTTTCACCGATTCGAGCAGCGATAGCACGGGCAACACGTAAAGGCGTGTCGGTTCCAGCAGGGCGGCGCCAATCGTGGTGTTCAGTTCGGCATTGAAGGTATCGTAGCCCAGCGGCTCCAACAGCTTGCGGCCCAGCGAGTAGCCATTCGAGTGCAAACCGCTCGAAGCGACACCGATAACAACGTCGCCTTGCTGCACATCGCTGCCGTCGATGAGTTTGGGTTTATCCACCACGCCCACCGTGAATCCGGCAAGGTCGTATTCGCCTTCCGAATAAAAACCGGGCAACTCGGCGGTTTCGCCGCCCACAAGCGCGCAGCCTGCCTCGACGCAACCATCGGCGATACCTTTCACCACTTGCTCGGCCACTTCAGGGGCGAGTTTTCCGGTCGCGAAGTAATCGAGGAAGAACAGGGGTTTGGCGCCGCAGCAGATGAGGTCATTGACGCACATCGCCACGAGGTCGCGGCCCACCGTGTCGTGCTTATCGAGTTGAAAGGCGAGTTTGAGTTTGGTGCCGACGCCATCGGTCGAAGAAACAAGCAGTGGCTCCGCGTAGGCCGAAAAGTCGTGCTGGAAAAGGGCGCCAAAACCGCCCAATCCACCCAGAACACCGGGGGTATGGGTGCGCTGTGCGTGTGGCTTGATGCGGCGTACTAAATCGTTACCGGCTTCGATATTAACACCCGATTGCGCGTAGGTCGCGGGAAGTTGGCTCATAATGGACGGAGAAATTTTAGCTAGAACCCGCCCCACGCGCGCGTAATGCCCCAATAAATCGCCCTAAAATTGACAACGGTCTTGATAAAGCAATCTATCAAGACCGTCTCTCGGCCATCTATTCGGGCGTCATCGGCGAAACCAATAAGCGGGTTCTCTTACTCTTCGCCCAACGCAATAGCCAGCTTCTCACGACCTATGATCGCGATTTTGAGCGGGTCGCCCTGCCAGTACGCGGGGTTGAACAACTCTAGCGATACGAAGCCATCGAAGCCCACCGAGCGCAGCGTCTCGAAAACCTGCGCCAATGGTGCATCGCCATCGCCGGGGAAAACGCGGTCTGCATCATTAATGTCAGCGGGCGCAATCGAAGTCGGATAGTCGTTGATGTGAAACAGCGGAAGCGCCGCGCCACTCAATAGTCCTAATCCCGCAATGGGTGAGCCACCTTTATACAGGTGGTAAACATCGGCCAACACACAGGCTTCGGGAACGCCGCTTTCAATCGCGACAAATACTGCTTCGCCAAGCCGCGATAGTGTTTGCGAAAAGCCCCACACCTCCACCAACGGGCGCACACCAAATTCGCGACCCACTTCGCACAGTGCCGCATAGCGCTCAGCGATGCGTTCCAGGCTCAGCCCGCTCGTCTCAACTGCGCCCATCGGCGGCGCCGCCATCAATTGCCCGCCAACGCGCGCTACCAATTCCATATCGCGCTTTGCCGTCTCAAGCCCAGCCTTGCGCCGCGCCTTATCATCGACAATCCACTCCGCGAAGCCAATGGCGCCCTGCACGCTCAGGCCCGCATCGCGAATTTGCTGGCCTAACTCTTCCAGCGAGCCGCCATTGGCTTCATGAGCCTGTAATTCATCAATCCACGGCTCGATGGCGTCATAGCCCGCCTGAGCCGCGATCTGCACGCTTTGGCTCAGTGGCAACTTAAAACCTCGCAAGGTAGAGGTGTTCAAACAGGTCTTAAACATCGCCCCCCAGTTAAACCACCGCGCCTATTGAATGTGTCCGATTTGCGCCTACTTATTTCTCAGCGCCATGATATAGCCGCAGATGGCCCCTAAAATAAGCCCCGCGATTGACCCCGTGATACCAAGGCGAATATCCCAGTAGTGATAAGAGCGCAACATCCGCCCCGATTGCGCCAAAGCCTCCGCGTCCAAATACTCGCCAATCGAACTCCCGACTTTTAGCCCAAACCACGCGCCACAGAGCATGAGAATAACGCTCAATACCAATTCGTTTCTATGTGAGTTCATAATTCAGAGGGGGATAGCTTTAAGCAGCAAAAAGCACACGAGAATTTACTCTCGTGTGCTTTTGATTGAGTTGCCCGAACTAAACCTCTACGATTTCGCGGGCGGCGTGTTCTTGCGGAGTTTCGATGACGCCTGCTTCGTTGAGAGTGAAGCCGCCCTCGCTTTCGGGGCCGGGGTCGCCGCTCTCGAAGACGAGTTTGGTGTAGCGCACATCATCTGGGATGGTGATGGGGTACTGTCCGTCGAAGCAAGCTCGGCAGAACTGCTCTTTGGGCGAGCCGACTGCTTCGAGCAGGTTTTCCATCGAGATGTAGGCCAGCGAATCGGCGCCGTTGTAAGCGCGGATTTCCTCGACCGACTTCTGGAAAGCGATCAGGTCTTTGCGAGCCGCCGTGTCGATGCCATAGAAGCATGGCCAGCGGTAAGGCGGGCTGGAAATGCGCAGGTGAACCTCGGTGGCTCCGGCGTCGCGAATCATTTGCACGATGCGTTTGGTGGTGGTGCCACGTACGATGGAGTCTTCGACAACGACCACGCGCTTGCCTTTCAGCACATCGTCCAGCGGCGTCAATTTCATACGCACGCCCATTTCGCGCTGCGTCTGGTCGGGCTGAATAAAGGTGCGCTGGATGTAGCGGTTCTTAATCAAACCTTCCTGATATTGAATGCCCGAACCGGCGGCGTAACCGATGGCGGCGGGCAAGCCCGAATCGGGCACACCAATTACCACATCGGCCTCGACGGGCGCTTGCTTGGCCAGCAATGTCCCCATGCGGCGACGGGCCGCGTGGACGTTTTGGCCGAGCAACTGCGAATCGGGACGAGCCAGATAGATGAACTCGAATACACACAGCGCCTGACGCGGTTCGTGGCCGGGAGCCTCGCCTTTGAATTTGACCGACTCAACGCCCTCTCCGTTGATGAAGACGATTTCGCCCGGCTCGATTTCGCGCACGAAGTCGGCGCCAACCGGACCCAGAGCGCAGGTTTCCGACGCCACGACCCAGCAATCGCCGTTCTGGCAATCGCGCAATTTGCCCAGGCACAGCGGGCGCAGACCCGATGGATCGCGCACGGCGATGAGCGACTCGCGTGTCATCATCACCAGCGAATAAGCGCCCGAAACCTGCTCCATCATTTTCAGCAGAGCTTGTTCGATGGGCAAATCGCTGTGCTTGGTCAGCAACTTGGCGATGATTTCGGTGTCCATCGTCGTCTCGAAGGTGCTACCCGCTTCTTCGAGTTCGCGGCGCAATTTCACCGTGTTGACGAGGTTGCCGTTGTGGGCGAGCGCCAATTCACCATCGCTGGACAGGCACGAAAGCGGCTGCGAGTTGCAGGCGTTCGAGCCGCCAGTGGTCGAGTAACGGTTGTGCCCCACGGCTATGTGACCGGGCAGTTGCGCCAGCACATCTTCGTTGAACACCTGCGAAACCAAACCCATATCGGTGTGGATGCGGATGCGGCGCCCATCGGTTACGGCGATGCCGCACGATTCCTGGCCGCGATGTTGAAGCGCGAAAATCCCGAAAAATGTGCGTCGTGCGACCTGTAATCCAGGCGCGTAGATGCCGAACACGCCGCACTCTTCCTGTGGTCGGTCGCCATCTTGAACGTCGGACGAAAAACCGTCACTGTCTTGAAATTCGCCCTCGTAGGCCAAATTTGAAACATGAAAAACGGCCTCCGCACTGGGTGCGTTGGCCGTTGGAATCGAAATAGGTGTGTCGTGCTTGCCCATGAGAAGGCGCCTCCCTCCCCTAACCAGACGCGCGAAGGCACAGAAGGGGACGAACGAAAAGCCCTTTCATTTAACGCGATTTTAAAGGTCGCTCGCAAGGGCAATCATCAAGAAAAGGAGATATGGAACTTATTCATAGACATAATTCCTCGTTTCTCTTCTTAGAAGAAATCTATGGCCGAAACGCCATTCCATTGTATCAGTGCTGACAAGCGTAGAAACCTCTCAAACTGCCACGACGCTTCTGAGTTATGAATCCCGAAGAATACGAGCGGATGCACGCCCTCGAAACGGACTACTGGTGGTTTGTTGGTCGCCGCCGCATCGTGCAAACCTTGCTCGAACATACCATCCCCCACTTGCCTTCTCCCGAACCGCGCCTCGTCGATTTGGGCTGTGGCACGGGCGCCAACTTACCGATGCTACGCGAATCGGTGGGAGCTAATGGTAGTGTGGTTGGTCTCGATTTCTCCCCGCTTGCGCTGCGCTTCGCGCGCCAGCACCTCCACGACCTGTCGGGGCTGGCCCTCTCACAGGGCGATGCCATGCAACTGCCGCTCCGCGATGAGTGTGCCGATTGCGTGACGATGCTCGATGTTTTGGAACACCTGAGCGACGATAACAAAGCCCTTCGCGAAGTCGCCCGTATTCTCAAGCCGGGCGGGGCCATCATCTTGACTGTGCCTGCCTACGGTCATCTCTGGAGCGCCCACGACGAGGCGCTACACCACTTCCGGCGCTACGAAAAATATCAGCTCCGCGCGCGTTTGCGCGAAGCCGGCCTCAAAGTCGATAAGCTGTCGTTCGCGATGAGTTTGTTGCCGCCCGCCGCCTATTTGTGGCGCCGCATGGTGCTGCCGCGCCTCCCCAAAAGGCCACGCGATGCCACCCGCCACTCGCAGGGCGCCGTGTTGCCAGCGCTTCCCGGCCCGCTTAATGAAGCCATGATTCGTGTGCTCGAAGCCGAGGGGCGCCTGATGCTGAAAAGGCCACTTCGTTTTGGTACGTCGCTCGTTGCTCTGGCATGGAAATGAAACGTTAAGCCGCTTTAAATCTGGCAAGCATCCCAAACCACCATAGGTGCGTCTTTTCACACTTAAAAGCATTATGCGCGTTCTCATTGTCGAAGATACTCCCGCCGTTGCCCGTCTCCTCAGGCAATCGGTCTCCGAGGCGGGGTATGCCCCCGAAGTTGAAGGTGACGGACTGACAGCTTTGTCGCGTATGCAAAGCGATCAGTTCGACCTCATCTTGCTCGACTGGATGTTGCCCGGCATGTCGGGATTAGAGGTCTGCCGCACACTGCGCAAAAACGGACAAAACATCCCCGTTTTGATGCTCACTGCGCGCGATACCACTGAAGATAAAGTCGCTGGCCTTGATGCGGGGGCCGACGATTACATCGTCAAGCCCTTTGCCGTCGTCGAACTTTTGGCGCGTATGCGCGCCTTGCTGCGTCGCGGAACGGGTGCCCCCACCGAACTTCAAGTCGGCGACTTGGCGCTCGACCCCACCACGCGCCGTGCTACACGTGGTGGCAAGCCCATCTACCTCTCTACCACCGAATACACGTTGCTCGAATACCTGATGCGCCACGCCGGAAAAACTCTGACACGCTCACAACTCCTCGACCACGTCTGGCAATACGATTTCGGCGGCAACGATAACGTTCTAGACTGCTACATCTCGTATTTACGTCAGAAAATTGACAAGGGCGCCGATGCCCGTTTGATTCATACCGTGCGTGGCATCGGATTCCGACTCGGAGACTGATATTCAAGTCGAAAATCGGGAGCCGGAACGCGAAAAATAAAAAGTCACAGCCAGATTATCTCGCTTATCGCTTCAACTTTTTCCGCGTTCCGGCTCCCGATTTTCGCGTTTTGTGGTGATTAACTTGCGTTCGATGCGTGCCCGTGTCACTGCGGGGTTCGTTTTGGTGTTTACGCTGTTGCTTCTGGTAACGGGCGCCAGCCTGTTGCTACTGGCTCACTATGGCGAAAAGGCGCGCGTCAACACTCTGCTCAAAGCCACCGTCCACGAGTTGCAAACCGGGCTGGATAACCATCAAATTGATGCGCGTGACCCTGCCCGTATGATGGAAATTGACGCTGCTCAGTTCCGTGCAGCAGGCTTGCTGCTTCTGGTCTACAACGAAAAGGGCATATTAGTTGGGCGTTCTACCAAAACACCACTGACCGCAGAAGAAGAACATGGCTGGATGCAAGCCTCACTGATGAGCGGGGGCCGCCGCATCGTTGTCGCAGCGCCCTGGCAGCAGAGTGCGCGCGAATTGGAGCGATTGGCATGGTCGCTGTTCACTGTCACCTCTATCGTTCTCATCGCGACAGCAGTTGGTGCGTGGGTGTTGGTCGGGCGCGTCCTTTCGCCTATCGACCGACTTGCCGAAACCGCGCGTCTGACTCCCGTCGAAACCGCCCGCCTCCAGGCCCCTTCCGAAGATGCTGAGGTCGTGCGTCTTGTGGGCACTCTGAACGGCTTCCTTGCCCGTTTAAGCGAATCGAACCGCGCCAAAGAGCGCTTCTACGCCGCCGCCTCGCACGAACTGCGCACCCCACTCCAAGGTTTGGCCGGATTTCTCGAAATCGGCCTCGCCCGCCCCCGCGAAAGCGAAGAGCTTGTTGAAATCTTGCGCGAAGCTCAGGACCAGTCCCAGCGCCTCGTGAAGCTGACCTCCGATTTGCTTGCTCTCAACCAGTTGGAGAACTATTCGGATGTCCATTCCGCCGAACAGGCCGAAATTGATGTCGCCGATGTCGTAGAGCGCGCGCTAAGGCCGCTAGAAGCCGTCAGAGACGCCCGTAACCTCGAATTGGACTTGCAGCTACCCAGCGGCGCCGAAGCCGAAATTGTCGCGCCCTGGAGCCACGTCGAGATGCTGGTGCGCAACCTCATCGAAAACGCCCACAAATACGCGCCCGATGGCGGCCACGTCAAAGTCAAATGGGCCAAAGATACTTTGCTCGTCTGGAACACGGTTGGCTGGAAGAAAAGCGACATCGAACAGGCCGAATCGGGCCTTAACCGCCTCTTCGAACCCTTTTACCGCCTCGATGCCTCCCGCGAGGGACAGGTCACAGGCAACGGTCTTGGCCTCGCCATCTGTCACGCCATTTGCGAGTCGAACGGCTGGCTTATCGAACTCAAGGCCACCCACGGCCCCGAACCGGGCATGGAGGCCCGCGTCGAGTTCCGCCCCCATGCAGTCGAGGGCGCCGTCCCCACCTCCACTGAAGAAGTAACCGAAGCCGAGCCGGGGCGCGTATAACATACGCGCCCCGTTCGTTTTAGCTGCGCAACGCCCCGTTCTCACCGCGCTCGATTTCGAGGCGGCGCCCCAACAACCACAGCACATCGGAAACGCGGTTCAAATAACGCAAAATATCGCTATTCTCCGCGACGCTACCTTCGGCTTCTAATAGACGAATCGCATCCCGCTCCGCCCTCCGCGCCACCACACGCGCGCAATCAATCGCCGCCCCATCAGCAGTTGCCCCTGGCAGCGCCCAATCGCCCAACAAACCGGGAATCGTCTCGATGTCAGCCACGATCTCATCCAACGCCTGCGTCATTGCCGCCGAAACCCGCGTCTTCAACTTGTACCGCTCAGCCGCCGGAGAAGCCAATTCCGCCCCCACCACAAAGGTATTGCGCTGCAACATCTCCAACGCCTGTCGCGTACGCTCATCGGGACAACTGGCACGCGCCAGCCCCAGAAAAGCATTCACTTCATCCTGCGCCCCATAGGCTTCAACTTGCAGATGCGATTTAGAAACGCGCTCACCAAAAATAAGGCGGGTTTGCCCACCATCCCCATTACGGGTAACAATGCTCATGAGTAACAGAAAGTGTGAGTCCCTCAACCCACCAACGCGAGAGGCTATTTGAGTTCGGCCCTTCTACCACTTGTGGGAGAAGGTGGCACGAATTGCCGGATGAGGGCCGCGTAGCGATTACCAACCAACCCTTAATTCACCAGAGATTGCCGCTCATTCGATTAACGGCCACTCACTAACCACTGGCAACTAAAAACTAACCACTAAAAAAACCGCCGCGCAACTCATCGTTGCGCGGCGGTTGGCCGTTGGGATAACAGGTGGTTATTCTTCCATGCCCGCTGCTACGAGCGAACGGACGTTAGCCGCGCGCCAGCCTTTGTCGGCTTTGGCGAGTTCAAACTCAACGTCCTGTCCCTCTTTGAGAGAGCGGTAACCGTCGGTCAGAATTGCCGAATAATGGACGAATACGTCTTCGCCCGAATCTTGCTCGATGAAACCAAAACCTTTGGCGTCATTGAACCATTTCACTTTGCCGTTTGCCATGAAGTAGTAGAAATAATCTCCTGATGAAGGGAACTGCCGCGCGAGCCACTTCCCGGTACAGCGGAAGAAACCAACGGCCCTTCGGAAAATTTGTGTGGGAAACACATCTTTCCGACTCGGACGGCAATTTTAAGTTACAGTCATGAAAAGGTCAAGATTTTAATGGGAATTTCGGCCCGGAATTACCCTCAAAATCTCGCCAAATGCATTTATTTGATACAGGGGGCGCAGCAAATACACGTGTTCAGACGGGGGGGATCATTGGCATAGCGCGTATAGCACTGCGAGCAGGGGATATTGTCTCTAAGCTTGGTTTCATTTTCACCCGCTTGAGCGAAAAGTTCTCCGCATGTCCGCTCAAGATCGCCGACGTTAATTGATTCACAATTGTAACTTTTAATAAATGCGAGGGCGTTATTTACCAGGTGTGATGAAACATCGGTGGCCTTTTGGATATCTGCTTCGGACGGGATCGCAGGAGCATACCGTTTTAATTCTGCCATGAAAATGCTCTTTCCTGCGAGAAAAACATTCTCAACATACAGTTCAAGTTGAGCATCGTTCGCCTTATTATCGCCAATGACATTAACCGTAATTGGGGTGCCGCCCTCTGGAATATCGACGGTGAGTGGAGCAAAGAAATAATGTGTTGGAAATTTCCCGGTGTTGGGATCTATCGTCCAAGAACCAGCATATGGAAGAATCAGTGGTTTGCGATCATCGGCGCCGACTTCAAGAAAGGCCCAGAGTTGGCCGTAGGGGTCTGTGGTTCCAAAAACCACGTCTTTCCCACTGGTGAACATGACGTCGGCACAGGCGACGGCACGTTGAGCTGATTCGTCGAATAAAAGGCAGTTGACGACGATTCCGGCTTGAGCCGGAGAGGTTTCTGGAATAGTGTTGTCTGACATGATAACGATTAAAAACGAACTGTCGCTCCTACACGAAACTGGCGGCCAGTCTGCAAACGCTCAGCGGCGCCGCCCGGTAACGTGTAGGTTTTATCGAAGAGGTTGGAAACCTCGGCATAGAACGAGCGCCGCAAGCCGAAACGCTTGCCGACACGCAGGTTAACGAGTGAAAATCCGCCGAATTGCTGACGGAAGTCGCCTGTCCCAAATTGTCTTGCGCGATAGCGAGGCCCAACATAAGCGATTGAAGGTTGTATGAATATGCCGTCATCGCTCAAATACTGAAGTCCTGCTTCGCCCGTGTAGTCGGGTAATCCCGATACCGTTGAAGGCGAAAATGGTCTCGCCAGGTCAGGATCATAAACTAATGCACGCGAACCATTCCACGAAGCAGAGGTGAAGAACGAGGTACGTGTATTGATCAAACCCTCATATCCTACGCGCAAGCCTTGTACACGCGAGTTGAGAAATGGTTCACCTGTATCAGGGCGCGAAGAGCGACCTTGCTCGCTGCGGAACAAGCCCACTCGCAGGAAGGATGAGTTGGAAAAAGTGTGGCTCAGTTCAAATTCGTACAGCTTGCCTCTAGGCCCAGCTAATGTTCCGCTAGAAGTACTGCTGCTATCTAAAGAAGGCAGGTCATTCCCCGAATAGAATCCGAATAAGTCAGTTGGCGACAATAACTCGAAGTCTTCAATGCCATCGACAATGCGGCGGGCGCGGAAACGTAGCAGGGTTGAGGGACCCGCCTGATATGTGCCTACAACTGTTGGTAGCAGTTCTCCGCCTTCCACTCGCTGGGTAAATGGTGGAGAGGGAGGATCAGTAGATGGCTCAATTCGAAAGCCTGCAATTGCTTGTCTGGAGAGGCTGCGTATTTTTAGTTCGCCCTCCAATTTGAGCTTTGTTGATGGAGTGAAGGCTACACGTGTATAAGCCACATTATTTTGGGCTATAGCATTGGAATTAGAAATAAAAGTCGTGTCGCCAAATGAGAAGTCCGTGACGACATCATAGCGCCGTTGACCTGTGCTAAAGCCAGCACTCAAACTCCATTGGTCATTCAAGCGCCTATCATGTCGAACTTCAGCATGGAGGCTCTCATAATCTCCACTTAGGCCACCTGTACTATAAAATTGATCGAACGAAGCCCGGTCTGCTTGCACCAAAATGCGTGTTCGATTGTTCTGCCCATCGGCGAAATTTGCACCCAACACAATAAGGGGGCGTTGATCCCTAGTTGTAAAGGTTGGGCTGGGCTGGTCAAAATCTTGATCCCTTGAAGGGTTATTGCGTTCGAAGCTGGCAAAGGCAAATAAGGCTGATTGCGAATCTTGCGCTTTCTGACCCAATGTAACCGCGACGCGCGATGATTGAGAGTCAGCGGCGGCACGCGCGCCTGCTGTTGTGTCGCGGCGCAGACCAAATGCCACTAATCCACGTCGGTCGTCGCTTTCATGGGCGTAAGAGACTTCGCCTGTTGCGGTCGAGTCCGTGCCCAAACGCCCATCCAATTGCCAGTCGCCGAACGAACGAGTGGCTGAGCGCACCACTGTTGGGTCTTGGATAGCGGCTTGAAAACGCTCGAACGCGCCGGGGGTGGCTTGGTTCTGTAATGTCAGCGCACCTGCGGGGGCAGCTTCACGGGCGCCCTGCGTTTGTCCCAGTGGTCGCGAGACATCGCCGCCCTGCGCCACTAATTCCTGA
The DNA here is from genome assembly GCA_004172935.1 of bacterium. Classification (GTDB taxonomy): domain Bacteria; phylum Armatimonadota; class Abditibacteriia; order Abditibacteriales; family Abditibacteriaceae; genus Abditibacterium. Next base: position 12,621 of record SDZD01000053.1, read on the forward strand.
GCGTAGCCCAACGCATAACGGGCACGTGCCGAGTTTGGGTCGAGGATGCTGGCGAGTTGGAAGCGGTTCTGTGCCTGAGTGGTACGGCCCTGCTCCAAAAACACGCGGCCCAACTGGTATTGGGCGGTTGATGAATCGGGTAGCAACTTCACCGCGGCGCGCGCATAGCGCATCGACTCGTTCAACTGCTGGCGGAACAGCGCCGACTCGCTGAGGCGGATGTATAAAGCGCCCAGAGCCGGGTTGTCGGTCAGTAGCGGCACGTTCGCCGGAACTGGCGTCCCCGCCCCATTCTGGCGCGCCAACAGCAAGTCGCCTTCGCGGGCGGCATCTTGCAAGTCGCCGTTCTCGACCAGAAACGCGGCGCGGTTGGCGCGCACGAACGGGTCTTCCGGCGCCAGTTCCACCGCGCGGTCGAGGCTAACGCGCGCTCCAGCGCGGTCGCCGCGTTTGAGCTGAACCGTGCCCAGTGTTGCGAGGGTGCGCGCATCGTTCGGTTGTGTCTCAAGCGAAGCCCGTAGCGCTTTTTCGGCGCGTGGCAAACGGTCGAGCGATAGTTCGATGGCGCCAAGGTCGCGTTGCGCACCGGGAAGGTTCGGCGATAGCAAAACCACCTGTTCCAACGCCTGACGCGCCTCATCCAAATTGCCGCGTGTCGCCTCGACACGCCCCACTGCCAGCAATGCCAGTGGGGAAAATGGGTCGAGTTCCACAGCGCGCCGCGCATTGCGTAGCGCCTCTTTGTCGGCGCCCTTTGTCTGCGCGAAGAATTGCGCCAACGACAGCGTCGCCAACGCTCCTGCGCTGGTCGGCGCCAACTCAACGGCGCGTGTCGCGCTCCGAATCGCTCCCGGCACATCGGCGTTTTGGATTTGCGCCAACGCCAACAGTGTTTGAATTTGGAATGGCGCCGCTGGTGTTGCCGCCAACGGTTCGAGGAGGTTCTGCGCCCCGCGAGCGTCGTTCTCTTCGAGTAGCATCAGAGCGCGCACCCCAAGGCTGAGCGGCGTGACAGCGCCTTCGACGGCGGCAGCGGCTCCAACTCGGTCGCGATTGGAAAGCCGCGCAAGCGCCAGTCCCGCGCGCGCCTCGTCGGCCTGTGGGGTGTTGACCAATGGTTCAAAAGCCGCTGCCGCGCCATTGGCGTTGCCCTGTGCCAATAGGGTCTTGGCGTTGCCTAGTGCTGCACCATCGGCAGCATTGCCGGGAAATTCAAACGGCACTGGCAGGCCCGCGATGTCAGCTGTCCACGATAGCAGGCCCGTGGCATCCACTCGCACCGGAGGCGTGGGCGCCGTGCCTACGCGCGCAGTCGATTGTTGGTCGGGATTGACCACGACTGCGCCCTGTGGGTTGGAAAAGCCAACGCTGCCTTCCGAAACCGTCACCGTGGTTTGGTTTTCGGCATCAAGGCGAACCGAATACTCGGTTCCGATGGTAGCGGCAATTCCGGCGGCGGTACGAATTTCGGTACGCCCCTTCGAGCGCACCACTACTTCGCCGAGCGCGCCAATCAGTCGCACCACGAGCGGCTTATCGGGCGTTTCGGGGTCGGTGATGTGGATCTCGGTGTTGGCTCGCAGCACCAAACTGGTATTGCCACCGAAAATGACTTCGGCAGCGCCACTGGAGCCTGTACGCACATGGTCGCCGAAAACAAGCGCCGACCTGTTGCGCGCTACAAACCAGCGCTTTTTCTTGCTTTTGATTTCGACGACAGGATCGACACCGCGCAACTTCGCGACGGGGAAGGCATAACCGGGGCGCGCACCTGTCCCAAACAGACCGATGCTGCAAACAAATACACCTGAAATGACCCGACGAACCGATACGGTGCCCCGGAGAAGTGAAGGGCAGAAAACTATTCGCATTGAGGCTAGACAACATTAAACGTTTGCGTTGTCTTGCCCTAATGTTAGCAGGGTGTTCAACCCCCTTCCATGTAAATTTTTTTACACATGAGCTGTTAATTTTCTAACCTTTTCAACCTCAATCGGCTTGAATCCGAAAATATCGAACTCCTCGGTATACCCCTTGAGCACACGCGCGCCACAAAATGTCGGATTATAATTGCTATCGGTAACATCCTTGTCTTGTCGCGCCGATTCGAGCGTCTGGCGCGTTGCCAGCACCGCGAACCCGCACTCATCCGAAAGCGACTGCACTCGCGAGGCGATATTGACGGCATCCCCCACAGCCCCCGGTTTGAAGTGGTGTTTGTGCCCCACCAATCCGATCACCATCGGCCCAGTATGTAGTGCCACCCCGGCGCGCAAATGCGGTTGCCGCTCCTTTTCAAGCGTCTCTGACACGTTTATGGCGGCTTTAATGCCCCGGCTTGCATGTCCCTCATCTTCAAAAAGCACAAACACACCATCGCCGAAAAAGTCGATGGGACGTCCCCCATGCGACTCGACAATGCGCACAATCGTCGTGGTATAAGCGTTCAAATCGGTGATGAGTTGCTGCGGCGTGCGCGTTTGCGACCACGCCGAAAAGCCGCGCAAATCGCAGAAAAAGGCCGTCGCTACTGCTTCCGTGCCCCCCAATCTTGGGTCGGCGCCCACCGCCAGCAAGCGGTCTAACATCGTCGATCCCACGACATTGCCCAGTGTGCGCCGCGCCCGCGCATATTCGTAGAGAGCAACACCGTTATAAGTAAGAAGTACGGCCAGGGCGGGCACCGAGAACGGCGCCACGATGTTCCATCTTTCCCACAGCATCGCTATAACAAGCCACAGAGCGCCAATTTCAAACGCGGTGACAATCGCGCAAATCAAGAACGTCCAGCGCGCCAGCGGAACCACCAACAGCAGCGCGGCCCCAAGCGATAGCGCTACCACCCACCACACCGAAAGGCGCTGTGGCACCCCGCGCTGGTCGAGCAGGGTAGCGGTCGCATTCACATGAACGAACAAACCGGGCATCTCGCCATAAGGCGTGGCCGAAACATCCCTTGAGCGGAAGTCCGTCTGCCCCACGAAAACCAATTTTCCTTTGAAATCTTTCGCGTCCCACAAATCAAGGGCATTTGCAAATACCACTCGTTGCCACTTGAACACCGTATCCGGCCCCATATAGTTGACCCACAGTTCGCGTTCCGCCGTAGGCGCCGCTACCTGTTGGGCTGTTTTGCCCGTCGCCAATGCCACCATCTGTAGAGCCACCGCTGGAATCGGGGGGGGGGCCTTGGTCTTTTTGGTGACCTTGTCTCTCTCTTCCCATAACCGTAGGCGTCGCACAAAACCATCCTCCTGGTCGGCGATAACCTTCAAATGCGCTCGTGCCCGCGCTGCCTTCTCGAACAGAGGTGCCGAATTTGTCCAGCCAATCGTTTTGCCACCGGGAGCCAAATCTGGCCAGGAGCCGACTACCACATTGCCCGCCTTTTTCATGGCATCGGCCAGAATTTTGTCTTCTTGCTTCCACCGTGTTAGCAGTCCTTTGTCCTGAAAAATAGGGAGTTCCCCCTCCGATAACAGCGAGGCCCGGTCGGCCAGCATCAAGTCGAGCGCTACCGCGCGCGCCTGACTCAAATGAGTGACCAACTCCGCCAATAATGGGCGAGTAATCTCGCGCGGCAATTCCACGATCACGATGTCGCTTGAGCGCGGTAGCTTTTCAGCGACCGCGCTCGGTGCCAACGGCCTTCGCATATTGAACCCCGCATCGTGAGCCGCGCTATCAACTAACTCCCCCCAACGAAAACCAAGGTTCCACAAAAACAGCGAAAACAAGGTTGCACACGCTGCCCACAACACATAAAGACGCCAGCGCGAGGAAGAGAGTTTTGGCGTGACCTTCATAGAGATTTCGTCACAGTTTAAGCCTCATCTCTTCCCCGTACTTGTCCTCATAAACCCTAACCCTGAGGCCCGTCCAACAGCAAATCATGTGGGCGCGGCCCATTGCCAGCCTTGAGCGTATCCATTGATAGGCCAATATCGAGGAATTGTCCGCCTTCCGTCTGATGGCAGTGAGCGGCGATCACGTTACGCCCCACTTTCAGTGCTGCCAATGCCTCGCGCGGCAGTTCAATCTCCTGATAGTTGTCATGGAACGATGGCTCGCTCCAAACCCGAACCCCATTCAAATACACCTCGACATCCTCATCATGGCGAATGGTCAGCCGCAAAGTGCGCGGCAACTCCTTCACCTCGAAATCGCGCCGAATCCACACATCCGAAGAGTTCCAATTCGTCGAGGGCCGGCCTCCCGGTACTCCCGTTCCAAACGGTGCCTTGCCCGTTTGCCAGCCGCCATCCACAAAATCGGGCGCTGTCCAATTATCAGCGGGCTTCTCGAAACTATAGCTCCACTCGACATCGAAATCGCGCCCCAGCGAAACCAGTGCCCCGCGCGGTGGCAACAACGCCACGCCCAAATTGCGCCACAACTGCGTCCAGAAGGGCCGCTGCTCATTTCCAGTCGCATCCAGCGACGAAACCCACAACGTTCCACCCGTCGCCGGAGTGCTTTGTAACAACGAAACCCCTGTGCCCCTATTCAACTGCTCGTAAATAATCAGGCTCGACTGCTTGGCGCTTTCGGGTTGACGCGCATAAAGCCCCCAATCGGTTTTTGCCGCCTTCAACAGCACTTTGGCATTAGCCACAAACGGCCCCTCCAGTTCTGCGAGTTGAATAGGCCGCTCATCGGCGAAATAAAGGTCTTGCAGCGCGAACCCATCCACTGCCTGAGCCGAAGCGCCATGCAAAAGCGAAGTCGCCACACGCGGTGCTACTCGCAGTTCGGCCCCCAGAAGCGGGCGTAGCAATGGCAACGCCGCCCCCTTATCGCGCACCATCACCCATACGCGCCCGCCACTCGCCAAAATCTCTTGCGCACGAGTAATCGCGGCTGGTGCCTTAGCCGCCGATAGCGTCTCACCATCAATAACCAGCAACTGGGACGTGGCATCGTCCCCCGGTTTTATCCGCATCGGCACTCCCCGTTTGCTCAGCGAATCGAACAGCTCACCAGCAGTGTCACCCGCAAACGCGACCATATCTGTCGCATTGGTCGCAACCGGATGAGGCGGCACTTGCGTATGGGCTTTCGCCGCCCACTTCTCGGCATTCTTGCCCGCGATGGCGTCACGCACCGCATCAAACATCGGAAGCGGGCGATAAAGCGGCAACGAAGCATCGAAACCGGGGTTGAACGTCATCACATAAGGAGGCAGTCGCTCGATTTGCACTCCCGGTTGATTTTCGACGTAAGCCCCAAACCAAATCCCATCCTTCTTCGAGGGAGGCCGCTTCGCCGGAGTGAAGCCGAACGGCAAATGCTCTAAGCCAAACCAAGCCGTCTCACTGGTCGAAAACACCGCCAGATTCGGTTTCGCGCCCTTCACAATGGCTTGATACGCATCTACGCCCAGCCCTACCGTGCGCCCAGCGGTACTCTCGAACACCACGTCGCCGCCGAAATCCTGCATAAGCGCTGGCTGAGCGAAATAAGTCCCGCCATGCTCGCCAATCATGCTTGGCTTGTTCACATCGGGGATCGTTGGTACTCCCAACCCCCAGTGCTTGTTCCACACCGGAAGCGCCCCGTCCAAATCTTGGTCGCCATCCACCGAAACCCACGCGCGAGTTGGGTCAAGCGCCAATGGGCGCCGGGCCAACGCCACCAATTTCGCCGTTTCGCGCGCCCGCTCTTCGGGGTTCGCTCCCGATAGCGGAGCGAACATTTCGTTCGCCACGCTCCACCCAAAAACGCTGGCATGGTTGCGGTCACGCTTCACCAAATCATCGGTGTGCGAATTCATCCGCGACCATGTGATGTCCTCTTTCAAGTTCTGGCTCACGCTCGACCCGAAGTTCGCCCCCTCATCCAGCACGCAAAGCCCCATCTCATCCGCCAAGTCCATATAAAAAGTCGGATGCGGCTGCGCATGGGGCCGAACCATGTTGCCCCCCATCTCCTTAATTGCCTTCAACTGCGCCCACGCATAGCGCCGCGACCCGATGTAAGGCCCGAACGGATGCAGCAAATCGCCGAACAGCTGAATCTTCTGTCCATTCAGCCGCAACTCTTTCCCAACAATCGAGAATTGGCGCCACCCAAAGCGCTCGTATTTCGCATCAACCTTCTGCCCTTTGGCATCAGTTACCGAAAACACCGCGCCATACAAATTCGGGTTATTCGGCGACCACAGCTTTAATTTGCTGCCCACTTTGCTCTGCAATTGCAGCGTCACGCTCTTACCCGCCGGGATCGTTACCGCCTGACTGGGAAGTGTCAGCGCCGTCGCCCCAAGGCTCCACTTCGGCTCCGGCGCACTCAAAACATCCTTGCCTGCTCCATTAACCCACGCCTTTACCTCGCCGCCAACTCGCACCCGTTGAGCTGTTGCGGTGTCGTTGCGAAGCGTGACCTGAGCGCGCAATGTGTCGCCCGCCACATCGCTCTGCATGAACGCATCATCGGCGCGCACAGCCGGAAGCCCGACCAGCCACACATCGTTCCAAATGCCGACGAGGTTATCCATGTTCGAGCCATTGGGATATGTGCGCCGCAACCAGTTCGGATAATCGGGCGAAACCTTATTGAACAGGTTCGACTTGCGCACCCCAACCAACAGTTCGTTACTTCCCGCTTTCAAGGCGCTGGTAACATCGAGGTCAAACGGCAAAAACGAGTCGAAGTGCGAACCAATCGCTTTCCCATTCACTATAATCTGTGCCTCACCCGCCACCGCCTCGAAATGAAGCACGACGCGCTTGTTACCCCACTCCTTCGGCACCGAAAACGAGCGCCGAAGCCACCCCATCTCCACTCCTTCCCACGACTCTGGGTAGCTGGGGTAATAAATCGAATCCGCCACATAAGGCCGCTGCGTGCCCTCGCCCGCATCGCGCCCATTGCCCCATGTGTTCATATTCCACGGCGAGGGAATCTTAATCGGTGTCGTCTCCCATCCCGTAGCGCTTGGTGCTGGCAACGCTGGAGGCGTCCCCGTGTCTCGCTTGAAATCGCGTGGCACCGCCACTGGCTGAAACTGCCAGCGCCCATTCAAGCACTGCGACTGGCGCAGCGGCCTTTCGGGGGCCGCGACGATATTATCGGTCGGCGCGAACACGCGTTTGAACTCGACGCGCCCCTGCGCATTCGATGGCATTGGTAAAACAGCTCCCACAGCGACAGCTGAGGTCACCAAAAAAATACGGGACATAAACGTTGGTTGGAAAAACAAAAAATTAGGCGCCCTGTGGCGCAAATACCAGTGGAGAAATGGGTGCCTTACCCGTTGATTCCCCCTCAAACAGCGGCGCATCATCGGGAAGCATGTGTAGTGGCCCACTCCAGTCGTCGTCGCCCATCATCCACTCCACAGCGCGCCGCAACACCAGCGCACGCGGCGGCGCCTCCAGCGCCGTCAGGCTCGGATTCAAAAAACGCCCCAACCCCTCCGAGTTGATAGCTGCCACCGAAATATCGCGCCCCACTTGAATGTTCGCCTCATGCAAAGCGCGTAGCGCCCCGATTGCGGCAGGGCCAGTGGTGCAAAACAGCGCCGAAGCTAATGGTCGCCCTTCGGCGAGTGTGGCGCGCACGCACTCATACGCCGAAAGCACGGGCATCCGTTCGCACTTCGAGCGCAACTGCCCCCCGATTCCGCGTTCATGGGTGAATGCCCGCCACGCCGCGATACGTTCGCGAATTTCGATGTCGGGCGCCTGTGAATTGAGGCAATCAATACGCTCATGCCCCAACGAAACCAAATGCTCGAATAGTTTGGTCAGGCTCGAAGGCGGAAACATCGTCGCCGAAGGCAACCCGGCCTCGCTCTCATTTTGGTCAAGAACAACCGCCCGACAACTCGCTGTCCGCATCTTGCGCGCGATGCGAGTCGGAATCCTCTCTGACGGCGGCACCAAAAACAATCCATCGAATTTTGTCAGTGCATCCGCCAACAACGCGTCATCCCAGTGCGCGAACGCCACCGAGCGAAACACCACATCGCGCCCCTCCAGCGCCATGATAACCCCATCGCGCCAGAATTCCACATCCGGCGAAGGCCGCACTAACGCCGCAAACGCGATGGTCTTTTGCGCCTTTCCCGAAGACACCACATTCAGCCGCCCATTATCCTGCCGCGACAAAGTGCCATCGCGCGTCAAATCCTGAAGCGCCATCCGCACCGTCGCCCGACTAAGCCCCAACTCCTGCGCCAACTGGCGCTCAGCAGGCAACCCCTCCAAAACATAATCCGCGTGCGCAATCCGCCCCTCAATCATCTTCCGCGCCAAATCCACTTTGCTCATATCAAACCGCCTTTAGACCAAAATTCAAAAATACTAAATCATATTTTAGTCCAAATTTGGTCTATTTGATTCAATTCGAGCAAAAAAGTGGCGGCACAGACAGGAAAAATTTCGAACGCAAATTCGTAGAGACATGGCTTGCCGTGTCCGCGATGGATTCTTAAGCCCGCCAACAAACCTCGCGAATTCAGTGAGTGGTCCCTCTCCTGCTTACGGGGGAGGTTAGGTGGGGGCCAACAACCCATACATCCCCCCTTACTCCCACACAAAGTGCGGTAGTAACTGGCGCTATTCGTCGGCGAAGGCCGACGACTCCGTTGGCTGCAGTTTTATACCGCCTTGACCCACTGCCTCAACCATAACGTTATTGCTCTCGCAAGCTCTCATCCTCGCCCGAATAGGCGATAAGGTTTCACCTCTCTTTCTGCCCAACTGTGACAATGCAACGCGATATAGAGCGATGTTATAGCGTTAAATCATCTGGGTACACTCGCCGTCTCGATGAATAAGAAATCATCTTTGTTGCTCTCTGCAACACTCGCGGCTTCAGGGCTGGCCGCGCTCCCATCGCACGCATGGGAAGTAAAAAAAGCGCCAATTGAAACGCAGTGGGCTTCCAAGGTGAATCCACAAAAGCCTTTGCCCGACTATCCACGTCCTCAGTTGACCCGTAGCCAGTGGCTCAACCTCAACGGCATCTGGGAATATCAGAGCGGTTCCGAAGGCGATGCTACTCCCGTTGGCAAAAAGCTCGGTAGCGAAATCTGCGTTCCTTATCCCGTCGAATCCGCTTTGTCGGGTGTCATGGAACACCACGACCGCGTCTGGTATCGCCGCAACTTCACCGTTCCTTCCTCGTGGAAGAACAAACAGTTGATGCTCAACTTCGGCGCCGTCGATTACGAGTCCGAAGTCTTCATCAACGGCAAAAGCGTCGGCGTTCATAAGGGCGGCTATGTCCCCTTCAGCTACGATGTTACTCCCTACCTGAAGGGAACTGGCCCTCAGGAACTCATCGTTCGCGTCTTCGACCCAACCGAAGCGGGCGGCCAACCACGCGGCAAACAGGTCACCAAACCCGGCGGCATCATGTACACGCCGACAACCGGCATCTGGCAAACCGTTTGGATTGAGCCTGTGGCGAAGTCGGCAGTGACCAGCCTGCGCATTATTCCCGACATCGACAAGAATGTCGTTCGCATCACCGTCAACGCCAACAACACGACTGATAAGAGCCGCGTCACCCTCAAGGTGAAGGACATCAACACGGTTGTTAAAACCGTGACGGCTGCCCCCAACGCGGAAATCGAAATTCCCATCGAAAATCCCAAGCTGTGGACGCCTAACAATCCCAGCCTGTACAGCGTCGATATTACGCTGGGCGAGGGCAAAACCACCAACGACCGTGTTTCCAGCTACTTCGGTATGCGCAAAACCTCGGTTGGCATGTCGGGCGGCTTCCCCAAGTTGTTGCTCAACAACAAGTTTGTCTTCCAGATGGGGCCTCTCGATCAAGGGTTCTGGCCTGAAGGTCTTTACACCGCGCCCACCGATGAAGCGCTCAAGTACGACATCGAGATGACGAAGAAATTCGGCTTCAACATGACGCGCAAGCACATCAAAATCGAACCCGCGCGTTGGTACTACTGGGCCGACAAATTGGGTCTGATGGTGTGGCAGGACATGCCCTCGCCCAACTCCTACATCGGCAACCCTCCGCCAATCGACAAACCCGCTTTCGAGCAGGAAGTCAACGACGTTATCAAAACCCTGTGGAATGCTCCATCCATTGTGCAGTGGGTCATCTTCAACGAGCAACAGGCTCGCCACGACACCGAGCATCTGGTCAGCGTTGCCAAACAACTCGACCCTTATCGTCCGGTTAACCGTGACAGCGGCGGCGGCAATGATGCTGACGACCGTGAAGGAAAAGTCGGCGACATCGACGACGTTCACTCGTACCCACCACCAGCAGCACCCGGACCCAGCCCCGATCAGGCTATCGTGTGCGGCGAATATGGCGGCATCGGCTACATCATCCCCGGTCACACCCTGCGTTCGCAGGACAACTGGGGCTATACCACAGTGAAAAGCGCCAAAGAGTTGGAAGAACTCTATGGCGAGTTCGCTGGCATCCTCAAGCGTCTCCACGACGAAAAGGGCCTCAGCGCAGCGGTTTACACCGAAATCACCGATGTAGAAATCGAGTCCAACGGCCTCATGACCTACGACCGTGTTATCAAATGCGACCCTGCTCAAATCGCTCTCGCCAACAGCTTCAAATACCCGATTCCTCAATTCAAGGAAATCGTCGCGACCTCCGAAAAAGAAAGCCAGACCTGGAAGTACACCTTCACTCAGCCCACAGGCGCCTGGACTTCGATTGGCTTCGACGATTCCGCATGGCAAACCGGCCCCGGCGGCTTCGGCACTGCCAACACACCGGGCATCGGCAAACTGGGCACCGTCTGGGACGGCTCCGACATCTGGATGCGCCGCACCTTCAACCCCGGCAACCTGACACCCGCCGAACTGCAAAAGCTCGTCATCCGCGACTACCACGATGAAGACATTGAGGTCTACATCAACGGAGTGCTGGCTTATAAACAGGACGGCTACGTCAGCGGCTACGAATCCAAGCCACTCACTCCCGAAGGCCTCACCGCCATCGTCCCCGGTGGCATCAACACTATGGCCGTCCACTGCAAACAGACTCGCGGCGGACAGTACATCGACGTTGGAATCTCCCTGCGTCAACCACCAAAGGCTCCCTAAGCCTAAAAAACTAAAGAGCGCGACGATTTCTCGTCGCGCTCTTTTTTTGTTGGAAAGTCACAGCAGCCATTACCCCTTCGATTGCGAAAAACTGTCCTCCAACAGTCACGCCAAAACAGCAATTTTGCTTTTTAGCGGGCCACTTCGCCCCAACGTGTTAAAATGAGATGGGTTTCCGCCCAACTGAGCGGGGTAGAAGCCACGATTTTCCAATGCAAACCGTCGCTTCGAGTCCTGATTCCGTTTCGTCCCCAACCCCCAAGTCCAAAGGCACAGTCGTTATTATCGGCAGCGGTCCGATTCGTATCGGACAAGGCATCGAGTTCGACTACGCTTCGGTTCACTGCACCCGCGCCATCCGCGCTGCAGGTTACGAAGCTGTCGTTATCAACAACAACCCTGAAACGGTTTCCACCGACTTTGATATTTCTGATCGCCTCTACTTCGAGCCGCTAACCCTCGAAGATGTGCTGAACGTCGTCGACCGCGAACAGCCACTCGGCGTCGTCGTCCAGTTCGGTGGCCAAACCGCGATTAACCTCGCCAAGCCGCTGGAACGCGCCGGTGTGCCCATCCTTGGCACCCAGTTCGATTCCATCGACCTCGCCGAAGACCGCGACCGTTTCGACACCCTGTTGGTTCAATTGGGCATCCCCAAACCAGCGGGCAAAGCCGTCACCACTACCGAAGCCGCCGTGCGCGTGGCCGCCGAAATTGGCTTCCCTGTTCTGGTGCGCCCCTCTTATGTGTTGGGCGGACGCGGAATGGAAATCGTCTATAACGAGCAGGATTTGCGCTCCTACATGCGTACTTCGACCGAAGTGTCCAGCGACCGCCCCATCCTGGTCGACAAATACATCACTGGGCGCGAAGCCGAAGTCGATGTCATCTGCGACGGCGAAACCTGTTTGCTTCCCGGTATCATGGAGCATATCGAGCGCGCGGGTGTTCACTCCGGCGACTCGATGGCGGTTTATCCTCCCCAGAACCTGTCGGCCAGTGTCATCAAGCAAATCGAAGACTACGCCATCCGTGTGGCTCTGGCCCTCAAGGTCAAGGGCCTCATGAACATCCAGTACGTTTTGGAAGGCGAACAGGCTTACATCATCGAAGTCAACCCACGCGCCTCACGGACCGTTCCGTACCTCAGCAAAATCACTGGCGTACCGATGGTCGACCTCGCTACCCGCGTCATGATGGGCGAAAAACTGTCCGATTTGGGCTACAAATCCGGTCTTTACCCAACCCCCGATCAGGTCGCCGTCAAGGCTCCCGTCTTCTCGTTCCAGAAGTTGACTATGGTCGATACCGACCTCGGCCCCGAAATGAAATCGACGGGCGAAATCATGGGCGTCGATAACACCTTCCCGCGCGCGCTCTATAAAGCGATGGTCGCCTCCGGTTATGATATTCCGTTGCCCGGCGAAGAGCGCGGCCACAGCGCCATCATCGTCACTCTGGCTTCTTACACCAAGGACGAAGGCGCTCCCATCGTCAAAGGCTTCGCCGATTTGGGCTACAAAATCTACGCCACCGAAGGCACTATGTCCTCGCTCCAAAAGCACGGCGTTCAGTGCGAACTGGTCCACAAAATCCGCGAAGACGAGCCTAACATAGCCACCTTACTCCGTGAGGCCAAGGTCGACTTCTTGCTCAACACGCCCGAACGCGCCCGCACCCCGGAACGCGATGGCCTCAAAATCCGTCGCGCCGCCGTCGAAAACGGCGTCCCCTGCCTCACCTCGCTCGATACCGCCAAAGCTTTGCTCACAGGTCTTCAGTACGTATCCCAGCAGAAAGTCGTCGGCGTCCGTAGCGTCAACACTTACGAACTAGCCCAAAAGCCGTAAGCAGGGCGAAGCGCAAACCTCTCCCCCGCGCTAATCTACACAAATTCCCCTCCTTCTTCCATAGAAGGTATGGCCGATTTCGCTCTAACTAAAATGCTGCTCTAGGGCCACATTTTTAGAGCCGAATCTGCCATGAAACGAACAGCACGCCTTCTGTTGCTCCCCTTTGGTCTGGCTGCGCTTTCCCTGAAGCCCGCCACCGTGCCCGCTCAACCTAAAACAACGATTCGTCCCGTCGATCCACACGCGGATGAAACCAAGGCTCATCGCGACGCCCGCATGAAATGGTGGCGCGAGGCTCGTTTCGGCATGTTCATTCACTGGGGTTTGTATTCTGTCCCCGCTGGCATCTGGAAGGGCCAAGAGGTGCCGGGGCGGGGCATCAATACCCAAGGCTACGGCGAGTGGATTATGCATAACGCGCAAATCCCCGTCGCCGACTACGCGACTCTGGCTCCCCAGTTCAACCCAACGAAATTCAACGCCGATGAGTGGGTGAGCTATGCCAAAGCGGCGGGCATGAAGTACATCGTCGTCACAGCCAAACACCACGACGGCTTTGCCATTTATCCCAGCAAGGTCAGCAAATATAACATCAAGGATGCCACTCCTTTCACGCGCGACCCGTTGGCCGAATTGGCTGTCGCCTGCAAAAAGCAGGGCATCAAGTTCGGGATTTACTATTCGCAGAACCTCGACTGGACTTACCCCGGCGGCGGCCCCTCTGGGCGCCGCTGGGACCCAGCCCAACAGGGAGATTTTCACGCCTACGTGAAAAATCTCTCCGCCCCGCAGGTCAACGAACTACTAACCAACTATAAACCCGCCGTATTATGGTGGGATATTCCCGGCGATTTCACGCCCGACGAGGCGCGTTCGTTGACGGCTTCGTTCGGCAAAGTGCCCGGCCTCATCGCTAACGACCGCATGGGCGGCGGCGTGCGCGGTGACACTGGCACCCCCGAACAGTACATCCCGGCTACTGGTTTCAAAGACCGCGATTGGGAGGTGTGCATGACGATGAACGACACATGGGGCTATAAGGTCAATGACCATAACTTCAAGTCGAGCGAGTCGCTAACCCGCAACCTCATCGACATCGCTTCCAAGGGCGGCAATTACCTGCTCAATATTGGCCCCGATGCCAGCGGCATTGTTCCCTCTCCCGAAGTCGAGCGTCTGGCAGCGATGGGCGCATGGATGAAAAAGAACGGCGCCAGCATCTATGGTACAACCGCCAGCCCCTTCAAGAAGTTGGGCTTCGATGGCCGAGCCACGGTCAAAGGCAAGCGCCTGTACTTGAACGTGTTCAACTGGCCTACTGCTGGGCTTCGGCTCTCTAACCTGCAAACGCCAGTCAAAAAAGCCACCGTTTTGGCGACGGGAGAGAAGTTGCAGCTGCTCAAAGCCACCGATGGCACGCTTAGCATCAGCAAGCCCGCGCAACTGGATTCGGTTTCGACAGCGATTGTGCTCGATTTGGCCGCCCCGCCTGTGGTGATTGTTCCCGAAGTGGTGGCGAAACCCCAGACCAACGGGAGTTACCTTCTCCCGGCTATTGATGCCACTCTCGAAGGCGATACCATTCAAGTCGAAGGCAGTGACGATGACGCCAACATCGGCTACTGGACGAATGCCAAAGATGCCCCCAGTTGGAAAATTAAGGTGCCCGAAGGCTCCGCCAAAACCTATCAGGTGCAACTCCAGTACGCGAGCGAATCGGCAGCGACTGCCACAGGTAGCCGTATCGCCATTCAAGTCGATGGAGTCGCTTCTGGTGTTACGGGCACTGTTGCATCGACGGGTTCATGGGACAATTACCGGACTTTGACTTTGGAGGGTTCGCTCAAGCTAACGCCGGGAAGACATGTTATCCGCGTCGTTGCGCTCACCAAACCTAACTATGGTGTTATGAACTTACGCCGCGTCTCCCTCATCCCCACTCCGTAACAGGCAATGCTTCCATTTCGTCAAATCCACCTCGATTTCCATATTCACGAGGCTATCCCCGGCCTCGCCCGCAACTTTAACCCGCACGAGTTCGCAGCCACTCTCGAACGGGCCTCGGTCAATTCGGTAACGTGCTTTGCTCGCTGTCATCACGGTTGGATGTACTACGCCTCGCAGCAACATCCCGACCGCATCCACCCCAATCTTCAAGACCACGACTTGCTCAAAAAGCAAATCGAGGCGTGCCACGCGCGCGGTATTCGAGTGCCGATTTATACCACCGTGCAGTGGGACCATCAAACCGCTCAACAACATCCCGAATGGGTGGCAGTTGCAGCGGATGGCGCTCCGGTGTCAATGGCCGAGTCGATGCCGTATGAAGCCGGATTTTACCGCTTTTTGTGCCTCAACTCCCCTTACCGCGATTGGCTCAAGGCCCATGTGCGCGAACTGCTCGAAGTCTTTCCCGTTACCGATGGTCTGTTCTTCGATATTGTGTGGGGCATCGACTGTTCGTGCCGCTTTTGCCGGGCCAAAATGCGCGAAGGCGGCTTCGATGCGCGCCGCAAAGAGCAGCGCCTGGCTTATGCCCGCCAGATGATCGAAGAGTTCACCCGCGAAATGACGGCTCACGTGCGCGAGTTCAACGCCGATTGCTCGATTTACTACAACTCGGCCAACATCGGGCCGGGGCGCCGCGAACCGCTGGACGCTTTCACCCACCTCGAATTTGATGCCTTGCCCAGCGATTCGCAGAATGGCTACATGAACTTTCCCCGTCAGGCGCGCTTCGAGCGTAATCTGGGCAAGGATTGTGTCGGCATGACGGGCAAGTTCCATCGCGGTTGGGGCGACATCCACTCGTTTAAAAATCGCGCGGCGCTCGAATACGATTGCTTCCAGTTGCTGGCCTTCAACTGCAAATGTCTCATCGGCGACCAACTCGACCCATCGGGGCTACTCGACTCGACCACTTATGATTTAGTGGGCGCGGTTTACTCGCAAGTCGCCGCCAAAGAAGCATGGTGCGAAGGTGCCCGCGCGCTTGTCGATATTGGATTGCTGTCCCCCGCCGAATGGCGCACTGGCTCGCGCGCCGATGTCGGCGCGACGCGGGTACTGCAAGAAGCCGGGCATCAGTTCGATATTCTCGATTCGCAGAGCGACTTTTCGCTCTATAAAGTTTTGATTCTGCCCGACCGCATCCCCGTTTCTCCAGGCTTGGCCGACAAAATCGAGAGTTATGTGGCCAATGGCGGAAAGCTACTCGCCTCCTTCGAAGCGGGCTTGAACGAAGCCAAAACCGAGTTCGCACTGCCAAGTCTGGGAGTGACATTGCGCGATAATCCCGTCGTTGATGAGAGCGGCGAACTGGTGCGTGGCAGAATCATCGGCTGGAAACAGGCTCATTATGCCGACTTCATTCGGCCCGAAGGCGAAATTGGCAAAGGGCTTCCTTCAACCGAGCATGTCATGTACACCAAGGCTCTCGAAGCCGACGCGACGGGCGAAGCGCAAGTGTTAGCGCCCATTATCTTGCCCTATTTTTATCGCACTGAGGCGGCGTTTTCGTCTCATATGCACGCGCCTTCTTCGGGCGAAATTGGCAGCGCGGGAGTTGTGCAGAATGGCAATAGTATCTACTTCGCGCACGCCATTTTCGAACTCATCGACCATTTTGCTTTGCCTTGGGCGAAAAAGATGGTTGTGAATGCCCTTGAGTTGCTGTTGCCTGAGCCGATTTTGCGTCATAACGGCCCCTCGACGTTGCAAACCACGGTGAACTTGCAACCCCAGCACGACCGAGCCATCGTTCACCTTTTGCACTATATCCCCGAAGCACGCGCCCAATATCTGTCGGTAATCGAAGATGTGATTCCGCTCTTCAACGTGAAACTGTCGCTCCTGCTACCTAAGCCCATCAAAACCGCAACCCTACAGCCACAGGGGCAGCCACTCAGTTTTGAAGTCGACCCCGATGGGCGCACACAAGTTGAAGTACCCCGTCTCGATGGGCACCAGATGGTGGTCTTCGAGTTTTAGGGGCTGTTATTTGCCAAGCGCCAATCGGTCGCTGAGTTTGAGTGGCAGACCCGCTTCGACAATGGAGCGGCGCGCCGAGTCGATGTCATAGGGCACGGCAATGATCTCGACTTCGCGTGCGTCGGTGTCGAACAGAGCGAAGCGCGCCAATGGGTTGCCATCGCGCGGTTGCCCCACCGAGCCGGGGTTGACGAGAGTTTTCCAACCATCGCCACGAATTGGGAAGTGCCCGCCGTCTTTCCATTCGCGAATATCGGTTTCGTAGCGTCGCCCCGCAACATCGAGTTCAGCCAGCGACATGGCGCGGTGGGTATGTCCGAAGAAGCACAGGTCGAATCCCATTTTCGCCCACGTTGGGCGGGCCGAGTGCATTCCTTGAATGTATTCTTCGAGCGGTTGAATCAGCGAGCCATGAACCGCTTCAAAACCCCACTCCGGTCGCGAAAGTTGCAGTGGCAGCGAACGCAGAAAATCGTAGTTATCGGGCGCGAGAACGCTTTGAGTCCACTGCGTCGAGGCTTGGCCGATGGCGTTGAAGCGTTGTCCGATTTCGTCGCCGAGTACCGCCGCGTCGTGGTTGCCCAACAGGCACAGGGCGCCGCGTTCGCGTAGTTCGTCGCAGCATTCATTGGGCTGCGCGCCATAACCGACGATGTCGCCCAGGCAGAGTAGGGCATCATATGGTGGGGCCGTTTGGAGCACGGCATGTAGCGCGAACAGGTTGGCGTGAATATCGGCGACTATCAAAATTCGCATCGGGTTTAGTCCATCGGGTAGCTTTTCACGTCGTAGCTTAAACGAGCGCGGAAAGGTTTGCCCAATAGCGCCCGCCACTTGGCTTTTTGCGTCTGCGTGAGGCTGTGGTTAAGGGCCGATTCGATGGTCAATTGCCTTTGTTTGCCGAAATTTTCTAGTTTTCGGTAGTAGTTCGAGTATTTGGAGGCGTAGCGCTTGTGGTCGAGAACTCCGAACCAACTCTTGTTTGCTTTCGACAGTGCCTGAGCTGCTTTGAGTTCGCGTTGGAAGGCGGCGCTGAAGATCAGGTTTAGTTTTTTGTGCTGTTCCAGAGAGAGGCCGACTCGCTGGGCGAAACGCCAATCTTCAAAGATGAATGGGCCACCTCGCTGCAACTCGATCTGCTCTAAACGTTGCTTCTGGGCCGGGGAAAGCCAAGTCATAATCTGCCGCTCTAAAGTTTCGGGCGGGGTTGCTTTGCGCTCGGTTTGTAGCTGCTCAAATTGCTGTTGCATCATTACGCCGCCTTGATTTAGGCGAGCAGCTTCGTTCAGGTTGTTGAGGATGCGACCTGCGAGATCATGAGAGATGCCCAGTTCGCGGCGGACTTGAGGGGAGCCGAGCAAATGGACATCGGCTCCTGCTGGAAATGCGGCCATTAGTAAGGTCAGGGTGAGTAGGAGTTGTTTCATGGTGGCTTTCTCAGGGCAAATGGCCCCTTCTTTTCTTTAGTGGCGCCCAACAGCACAAAGGTTCAGTGGGTGGACAGTAAAATTAGGGGGTTATGACCAAAGAATTGATTTTGAGCCTGTGTCAGAATGGGAAAGATAGTCTGGAGCGCACTTTCGCGGCTGTTCCCGATGATAAAGTGAGCTGGCAACCCGCCGAAGGCGCGCGTAGTGCCTTGGATGGTTTTGGTGATGCTGCCCAAACGATGTTGTTGATGGCGAAGATGATCGATTCGAAGGGCGGGGAGATTCCACCGATGAATCGCGACTTTTTCATGCAGTTGAAAGCCGAGCGTGCTGGTTGGACGCGCGAGAATGCTACCACACAATATGAGTTGGGATGGTCGCATTTTAAAGGCGCTCTGGAACTGCTGAGCGATGAAGATTTGGCGAAACCTGTTACCTTGCCGATGCGCGGCGGGATGACGGCACCGTTGGCTTCGTGGGTGATGATGGTGTATCGCACGTGTATTTCTCGCTTCGCCCAGATTAACTACATCCAGACGCTGTACGGCGACCTAGAATCGCATTAATTGGGGCTGTTGGCGTCGCTCACGGTAATTACTCATGAAAAAATCGGCAACTGAACAATTGGAATCTCTGCGGATTATCTTGCAGACCATGATTACACTCGCTTCGGCGTCGTTGGGTTTGGTGGCGGCGCTGGCCTGGAACGAGGCTATCAAAGAAACCATCACCCAGATGCTGGGCAAACAAGCCGGGCTGAAAGGGTTATACATCTACGCCTTTACCGCGACGCTAATCGCGGTGGTTGTGCTGACCATTCTGGGACGCATCGCCGCCAAACTCGGTGGCCAAGCGGCCATCGAGCGCGAAGCGGAAGGCTGATTGACTGCGCGAAGCCACGAAACCGCAGATAATACATGCTCTGGCGGATGGGATGACTCGTCCCCCAGAGCATGTGAATACAGAACAGATGCGAGATGAGGAGGGAAAATTGACCGAGTTTTCGAGCGTCTGAAAATAAAAATGCACGCTATCATTTTGTTTTCGCACGGGTCGGTTTTGTGCGGCGCGGGCGAAAATTTGTTTTCGCTGGCGCGGCAAATGGAAGCGCGCGGCGATGCCCCCATCGTAGAAGCGGGGTTTCTCAACTACTCGCAGCCCACTTTCGAAGAGTCGTTTGCGCGCTGTGTGGAGCGCGGCGCGACGAAAATCTCGATTGCTCCCTACTTTTTGGTGGCGGGCTACTTTGTCAATGTGTCGCTGCCACCAAAAATCGCGGCCATGAGCGCGCTGTTTCCCGATGTGGAAGTTGTAGTGGCCGAGGCATTGAAAACCCACGAACTTCTGGCCCAGGCGATTTTGAATTGCGCCGGACGCGCTCAGAAACCCGAAAAATGGCGCGATTTGCTGGATGAGGCGCCGCGCTTTTGTATCGACAACCCCAAGTGCCCGCTGAACGGCACGCCACAATGCCCGCTTCGTCCCTCTCCGCGATGAACTCGAAAAATGCTCTCCTGGTTATGGTTCACGGCTCGCCGCGCCCTTCCTCTAATGGTTCGATGTTTGAAGTCGTCGAACAGGTGAAGGCCAGCAATGCCTTCGATCTTGTGAATGTCGGGTTCATGGAACTGAACGAACCCTCGATTCCCGACGCTATCGACCAGTTGGTCGAGCAGGGCGCTGGCAGTGTGATCGCGGTGCCTTACTTCTTGCACGCTGGCACTCATGTCGCCGACGATTTGCCGACTTTGTTGGAAGAAGCGCAGCAGAAATACCCCGATGTCAAGTTTTCGATGGGCGATTATCTGGGGCACGACCCACTTTTGATGGATGTGCTGGCGCAGCGCGTTTTGGAAATCGCTTAAGCGACCAGGGCCTTTAGTCGAAGTCGGTGGGCAGGTCGGCGTTGCGGTAATGCTCGAAGAAGCGGTGGATTTGGGCTTCGGTGATGCGCGAAATCGACAGTTCGGGCAAGGCATCTTCGCGGAAGAACTCGGCGCCGCCGGTTTCGTTGCTCAGCGTTGGGGCGCCGCCCGTGATTTCGCAGCGAATGAAGAGCTTGTAGATGTGGAACGGGTAGGGCGGGACGTGCGCGTGCTTGCTGCGGTCGAAGACGGCGAGCATTTTGGTGGCGCGAGTTTGGAAGCCCGATTCCTCGAACACCTCGCGCTCGACGGCTTCGCGCGGCGATTCCAGCACATCGGCCCAACCGCCCGGTAGAGTCCAGCGGCCATCCTCTAATTCCTTGACCAACAAAATGGTGTCGTCCTGGAAGATGATGCCTCGAACATCGACTTTGGGGGTGGCGTAGCCTGTCTGGTTGGCGAATAGTTCGCCAATTTGCTCGACTGGTGTTCCCGAACCAGAGGCCATGATTTGGGCGGCGATGTGGCGGATGGCTTCGTAGCGTTCGATGTCGTATTGATCTTTGGTGTAGGTAAGGCCAATTTGGGCGAGCGATTGAAGCTGTTTGGCCCATTCGAGCCATTGGGGTTCGTCTTGTGATGTCATTGGTTGGAAAACCAGTTTCGTCGCCCGTAATTTGCCAGTGGGTGAAGCTGTTTGAAGAAGTGAAACCTGTAAATCCTCTTTTGCTCGATATTCCGGCGCAGTTTGAAACGGAGCGGTTGACTATTCGCGCGCCCCGCGTGGGTGATGAAGTGGCTTTCAATCGGGCGGTTAGCGAGTCGATTGAAGAGCTGCGCGTGTGGTTGCCGTGGGGGCAACAGGCGCCATCGCTCGACGAATCGAAGGCCGAAATCGCGAGGTACATCACCGAATGGACGGTGCGCAGCGATTTGCGCTGGTTGCACTTCGATAGAGAAGGCGAATTGGTGGGCGGGAGCGGGTTGCACCGCATCGACTGGCAGGTGCCGCGATTCGAGATCGGGTACTGGCAGCGCATTTCGTACTGTGGGCGCGGTTTGGTGACTGAGGCTGTGCGCGGGTTAACAGCTTTCGTGTTCGAGGAGTTGAAGGCACAGCGCGCCGAAATTCGCTGTGCTGTAGGGAACACGCAGTCGGCAGCGGTGGCGCGGCGCGCAGGCTACGAAGTCGAGGCGACACTGCGCAACTGGATGCGGCGCCCTGATGGGCTGTTATGCGACACTCTTGTTTTCGTACGCCTGCCCGATGTGTCGCGGTGAGGGCATATCGAGAAATTCACCACAGAGGCACAGAGGATATTTAAGGAATAGGGATTGGTGAGAGTTGTCAGGTGGGTAGAGGTTGTTACTTGGCGAAACTTTCCCACTGGCTATTAGCGCCGTATTTGACGTGGGCCACATCTTGGCCTTTGTAGTGGAGGGTGATGGTAGAGTTGCTGATGGCTTCCGGCGAGTTGATGGCAGCCCAACGCTTCTGGATGTCTTTGACGAGGGCGAGGCGCTTGGTTTTGGGAAGGGCATTCCAAGAGTTGTTTACCTCGCCGTCAATATTGCCCAGAGCGTCGCCCCCCAAACGATAACTGGCGATGTAGGGGCGCTCGGCGGCACTTGCTGCCTGCTTTTGAAAGGTGTCGAAGTTGGCGCTGACTTGCTCGTAGGTTGGGCCGGGATCGCCCTCACAACCAGAGAGAGCCAATACGAGCGCGAGGAACGGGAAAAGTCGTTTCATTTTCTTTGCGTATGCCGTAGACGATTATATATTCTGGCACAGTAGGGTAAGGTGTCGATCACCGTTTCTGTTTTGGTGGGGCAAGCCAAGTGGTGGTGTATGTTTTATCGACGGTGGTGAAAATGGGTTCTTGATTGGCACCCGCCAGATACATGGATGCGCGCGGAGTGCCGCCTTTGTCGAAGAGGGTTACACGCGAAGGCGTTGCCGAGAAGCCGGTGCGATTGTCTGTGCCCGCGCCGCTGAGCGAAAAACTGGCGCCATCATCCGAAGCCAGTGTGAGGCTTGAGCGGGGTTCACCGTTTTTGTTGAGAATCTGGATATAAGGGGTGTTGCCAGAAGTGGTTAAACGAATCTGGGGACGCTCGGATTTGTTGTTGAGGACAATTGTTGGCTCACCCGTCAGATCGCTCATAAGCTCAACGCGCTTTTTGCCGCTTCCGTCGAAGAGTACCAAACTCGCATCGCTTGCTTTGGATGAGAGAGTGGCGAGCGTTTTTCCTTGCGGACTCGCCAACCGGAATTCTTGTGCGGTTATGACCTTGGGAATCGTCGGTGTTTCCTGGGCGCCGACGAAATGCGTCGCTATATCACACACGAGCAATACTGAAACGATGAGGGTGGGAGCGGAGAGACGAGGTTGTAGCTTCATTTTGGCACTTTCTAACTTTAGTGCGCAAGGATGCTAATGTCGAGCCTGGAGTTGTCAGGTATTAGAGGCGTAGTTGCGCCAATCTCCTTCTTCTAATCTTTGTTTAGCTTTGCTGGCAATCTCGTCGTTTTCATCAATGGACAGGTGTTCCAGCGCTTCGCGCGGGGCGGACTTATTGAACGCTATTGTTTGTCTCACGGAAATATCCGAGTCTCTTGAAAGAGCCGTGAAAAGGTGAAGCGGCAATCTTCTTTTCATCGCTATCCAAAAACGAACTCTAGGATTCGCATCACTGGCTAATAGTTCTAGCACTCTATCGGGGAGTTTTTTGTTGGAAGCAATGTCTACTTTCAGATCGGGATGAAGAGCGAGTATCTCCAACCAAACCTCCTCTGGTGCCTCGCAGAGACGAATACCACTTGAAACTTCTACATCATCGTCATTCCACATTTCCCCAAATTCGCTTGCGGAGGTGAGTGTCGTTGTCATTTGTTCGGAGAGTAGTGGAGAAGACTTAGAATCCGCGTAGTTCGACTACTTTGTATTTGACGCAGTTGGTGGTGTCGTTGCTGCGGAAGTGCCATTGATGACCGGGAGGGAAGCGTTGGGTGAAATCTCTTCCGGTGCCAATGACGGCGCCGTTTTTATCCAGGTAGTTCACGGTAATGGTGACGGTTTCATATTCCATTGTGCCGCGATTTGTCACTATGCCTGTGACGGCGCGGCCCAAGCGGGCGGGGACAGGTTTGATGTCGCACACAGTTAAATCTGGGGTTTGGACGGAGGCTACCTCGTCGGGCGACTTGGTTGTGGTTGGGACGGGAGTGATTGTGGGAAAAGATATTGGAGTGCCAACTGCTTTCGCAGTTCTGACCGGGGTGCAGCCGTATTCTAGAGCAGACGCAATCAGTGCAACTGCTAACCATGCGCGATGTGATGATGTCGACATAAGCCTTTTGCTCTCTCCTGCTGAGATTATTGGGGTGTTGCAGTTACTTTACTGTAATAGTTGAAGGAGTGATACGAGGGCTTTTGTCTGGGCAGAGGGTATTCCCTGAAGATAGGATAATTATGCGTAACCTGACAAACCAACACTGTTGAAAGGAGTCTGATTTGGTGCAAGAAATTGCTGCATTTGAAATGGAGCGCCGCTGGTTGGGGGCAACCAAGAGCGCTCCTTGCAACAAATTTCTCGGAGTGTGTTTCCCCTGAAAGTCGAGGCTGCTTAGGAGGGGCGATTGGAGAGTGCCGCGCCGATAGCTATACCGACTCCAAG
The DNA here is from genome assembly GCA_004172935.1 of bacterium. GTDB lineage: Bacteria > Armatimonadota > Abditibacteriia > Abditibacteriales > Abditibacteriaceae > Abditibacterium. The sequence continues at coordinate 36,485 of SDZD01000053.1, forward strand.
ACCAATAGAAATGCCGAGTGGGATACCGATTGCGAGGTTGTGCAAGGCAACGCCCAATCCGGCACCAATAGCGACACCTGTGCCCATGCCAATGGCGATACCTATCGCCATGCCTTCGCCTTTCTTTTTGTCGTTATCCATTATGCTCCCAGTTACCGCCACATTGGGTTACTTCGCTAGATTACCATAGAGCATTGAGGGGTTTGCCGCTTATTGATAGGTGTTTGGAGTGCGTCCTAAGACGCCGGGGGCGTATCGAGAAACGTGTAAAGCGCCGCGATTTTACCGTCACGAGTCAGGATGAAATCTTGACCCGTCAGGCGGGGAGGCTCGCCCGCTGGGCCGAACCCCCAGGCGATGCGGCCACTGTTGGTGAGAGTCTGTGGTGGAGCCGTGTGTGAAAAGACGAAATCGGGAGCCTGAGACAAAATCGAGTCGATGACTTTATCTATTGCATCGAAGCCCTGTTTGACTCCCTTTGGGTCGGTGAAGAGGCAATCCTCGGTGAGGATTTCGGCCATTACAGCACGGCGTGTGTCCGCATCACGTTCGCCGAAAAGATCGTACAGATTACGAGTGAGAAGGATTTCGATAGGATTCGACATGGATTCTATTCTATGGTTGGTTAGGTTGGGAAAGCGCCCATCATTTTTGGCGAGGGAAAGTGATGGTTTAGGAGTGGTAGCCCAGGCTTGGAATGCCAAAGGTTCCAACTGCGCTTGCCCTTAAGGTGACGGGTTCGGTTTTTACGAAGGTTTCCCCGTCCACCATAATCGGGTGAAGCACGGCGAGGTCATATCCCTTGGAAACGCCGCCCTGCTTGTTCCCTTCCTGGTATGCCACTTCGGGGTCGCCTAGGCCGTTACTTGCTGACCCTGAAACCTTTGTCGGGGTTGGTGTTGTCTGTGTTGGGAGCAACTGTGGGGCTTGCATCAACGAGAGGATGGCTTGTTGTATGCCCCATTTTGGTTGTTTCGATGGGAAAATGGCTTGTTGGAAGTTGGCATTGGGGAGGTTGGCTGCCTGAGCCTCTGGAGTAGGAGCGGACCACGAGGCGCTACTGTATTGGAGAACATACACGGTTTCGGGCACGGTTTCGTCGGGGCCAGCTGAACGCCATTTGAATTTGGCGGTGATTGTGGCAGAGATGGAAGAGTTGATGTAACTTGCATCGCCGCCGCCATTGGGGACATTGCTTGGCCCGGTATCGGGCTTCCCGTTTTTGAGGCGATTGGTCACGGTGTATTCAGCTGGCAACCAGTAGGCATGAGCCGTGGAACTGAACACTGATAACAGGGATGTGCCAGCAACAAGTGCGCTGATAACCAGGCGAGGCGGAGGTGTTTTCATTGTTGTGATCGCTCAATGCGGGGTGCCCACTACTAATGTAAGAGGCCCGTGTTTCGGTGGTAAGACAAAACACCGAAACAAAGAGTGAATTTTTTCCGCTTGCCAGTGGATTCGCAAATTGGCGGGGGAGAGAAGGGGGAAGATTTACCTCGATTTATTTGTAGAAGTTGGTCGAGCTGCGCAGGATGCTCATTGTGTTGGTTAATGCGTTGGCTTCGGGAATGGCATCGGTGAAGTCGGTGTTGTCGCGCGACCACATATTGACGTTGCTGCTGCCGCCCATTGTAACCGAGGCCGTGCCAAGTGGTTTCAGGGATTTGACGTGTCCATCGACGAACAGATAGTTGCCCGTCGAGAGGTGTCCGTTGAACAGGTAGGTGGTGCCTGGGTTGCTGGCACTGGTACGGTTGGTAACGGCGAAGTAGGCGTTGGCGATATTGAAGTCGGAGTTGGTGAAAGTGGATTCAAAAGCCGCAATGGTCGTCGATGGAAATTCGAACGATGAGAGCTTATAGGCCGCACTTCCGCCGGTATAAGCAGTTCCAGCCGTGCTGCCGAAGACGGCTTGCGCCTGAGTCGAGTTGCAGTTGTAGCTCAGAGGGATTCTGTTGAGAGACTGATAGGTCGAAACGTTGGTGAAGGTGTTTGAAGGGCAAACGAACAACTGGAAGCTCTTTACATAGGGTTGGACAGCGTCTTTCCACGACATCTGGGTGTTGGTGTTGACCAACCAGTAGCACATGGGCATCGACTCGTCGTAGTCCTGTGTGTACTGCTGAATGCCGAGGCCGATTTGCTTGAGGTTGGATTGGCACGAAGCGCGGCGGGCATTTTCACGGGCACGAGCAAACACGGGAAATAGGATTGCCGCCAAAATCGCGATGATAGCAATCACTACCAATAATTCAATTAATGTGAAACCTTTACGCATGATGAATTGAGTTCCTACCGCCTTGTGCGTTGACCAAAGCTGCTGTGGGAATTTTCTGCTGAAGAATGTGTGCCAACGCTCCGCGCACAGGCAATATTGTAGGCGCAGCGGGCTTAAGGGAATGCTAAGTTGGGCGGCTCAAATTTGAGTAATTTCATTGGAGTATGTGTGTAATCGGGAACTATTTGGAATCGGTTGAGGCGCGCCCACTTGAGCCGCATTAACGACTCATAGAAGTCGCCGGAAATTAGAGTTATAGTGCGTCGATGAATGAAAATCCGCCATGTCCAGCCTCGGTGAATTCCCCCACTTTGCCGCGTTAGTTCGTACAGGATTTGTAGAGCATCTTGAGATAGAATAAAACCGATTGCGTGAGGATGTCATTGTCCGCGCAATGGAAAATAACGAATTCCGGTTCCGGCATCCGTACCCCTTGCAAGTCGCTGTGTTCCGGCTCTTCCACAACATCATGAAAAAATCACCTCTTCTTGTGGGCGCGATGCTGCTCACTGCTCTTCCTGCTGTTCTTTTGAGCGGTTGCGGCGGCGGCAACAGCAACATTGTTACTCCTACGGCGACTCCAACGCTCCCCCCCACAGCTACACCGATTCCCACAACTACTACCCAACCGACACCCGCTGTGGGCACGGCGAACATCGCCTTTGTAGCGCAAAATGGCGCTTATTTTTCGGCACAAGTCCTTATTCCGTCAGCGATGTGACCGCCGACGCACAAAATGGCACCGACATCATAATCGGATTCGCTCCTTTCATTAGCGGTAGCGATGCCCGCTACTTTACGCTGACTATCCACCCTTCGGGCACGATTCAAAGCGGCCAGACGTTTTCTCTCCAAAGCGGAAGCTCATCTCTGGTAGCATCTGCGCCCTCCGCTGCGGGTTCACCCGATTACATCAGCTATGGAGGCACTGGGTTTACAACTGGCTCGGCAACAGTCACGAGGACGGGCAACGTGGCGACCTTTGTTCTGACTAATGTCGTTGTGCGCGACAACAGCACAAGTACGCCTACGAACAAGAGGCTGACCTTCAACGCCATCGTGACCGTAGAACTTCCAGCCCAAGCAACATAATTAGCTGAACGAGAGGCGCCGCCCAAAAATGCGGCGCCTCTCGTTTGGGCCTATTGCTTGGCCTCCCTCATTGACTAGCGGCTATGGTGAGGCCGAAAAACCGTGCACCGCTGGTTTTAGATTTGCGCCCCTCAAGTGAGCTGTGCTTCAAACTCAGGAGCAATAAAACACCCGATGAGCCAAATCATCGGGTGTCTGTGGTTTATCGCTTGGCGAGTCGAGGCATGTTAGGTCCGATTTGTTTGTCCTTACCGAATCCAAATCCGGCAGGATAGAGGTATTTGCCACGGTCGTTGCCGATTTTGTTTTCTTCGGCGCGGATGCGATTCTGGCGGGCATAGACATCGTTACGAATGCCGGTCACCTGCCAACTGACTTTCATGCCCGCTTTGCCCCCGGCAATTTTGAACTGGTTGTCGTGAATTTCCTGGGCGACGTACACCAGAGCCGGAGCGCCGATGCAGGTCAACTGATAGCGAAACTCGCGATTGAGCGATTGGAAGTAGCCGGGCAGTTTCACCACGGCTTCGCCCTGAGAGTTGAGTTTCGCGTTGCCGTTGTAGACGTTCATCATGTCGGGCGACTCAACGAAGGAGTGCGACAGATACTCGGTCGCGGGGTGTTGGGGGTGGTCAATTTTGAAGCTGCCGGAGCCTTTGCTAATGTTGCCCGTGACCGTCAAATTTCCTGCAACAACCACAGAACCAGTAAACGCTGCGGCATAGCTGCCAGCTGTGTTGTTGGCTAGACCCAGTACGCCAACGTACCCCTGGCCAACAACGCCATTGCCATTAGAGGAGATGCCATGAACGCCATAACCATTAGAGGAGGTGCCATAAACGCCAGAACCCGAGCCCGCGTGAGAACCGTAGACGCCAACGCCCAAGCTTTCGGTTCCATTGTTGATGCCGCGTACCCCCGCCGAATTAGCGCCAGGAGAAGTTGATTGGACGATGCCTTGTACTCCCTTGGCATCGGCGGAAGTCGAGTTCGTTTCTCCACTGACACCAGGGGCTGTGCCCGTGCCGATGATGTGGCGGCCTCGTACGCCCGCGCCACTGCTGCTGTGACCCAGTACCCCATCGGAGTTAGCCGATTGGCCAAACACGCCGATGCCCAGGTTCGAGTGGCTGCCTGTAATCGCCGCGACGTTGTTGGTGGTGCTATTGGCAGTGAACATGCCTGAGGGAGTCGTGGTACCTAGACCCACTTTGCCGCCATTCTCAAACAGCACCGAGTTGCCGATGGCATTGGGTCCGGTGAACTTCGAGATGCGTCCCGTGGTGCCCTGCCCCGTGATGGTGCCAACCGCTCGCGTGGTTCGATCCGAATTGGAAGGGGCGGGCGTTGCTAGTGGTTGCGGAGTTTCGACACCCCCACTGCTGGTCTCCGGTGGCTGCGCGGCTCCGCGCAGTGGGGGGCCAAAGAGGGCACCTGCGCCCATGGAAAGCACGCATACAGCTATCATCTGACGACTGGTGAATTGGTTCATGAGATTACCTGTGGAGGGGATCACTCCACTCTATTTTTTAGCACCACGAAATAATTGCGGCAATTTGTCTGGGAAGGTGGGCGCCTCTGCCGCAAACTGGGGGGACTATGACAGAGCTGGAAGCGGAGACGTGGGCGGAGAGATTGAAGCGGGTGTGGGCAGCTAAGACTACAACGACTGCTCGCTGGCAATTTAATGACAGATTCATTTTTCGCTGCCGCTGTCGTGGGAAATATTTCATTTACAGCGACAAGAGCCATTGGCCTTTTGAATTGACAACCTATCGTGGTCTCTCATCGCCTTGTTTTTTAGGCTGCAACGAGCAAGGAGAAATCTATTTTGGAGGGCTTAAGAGTCATAATCGCGCCAGTCTAAAATTTAGGGATGAGTCTATGGATCTGTTCCGCCGTAATTGCTGGCTTTCTGGTTGTCCCATCGAAGCGAGTGCCCACGAGAAAGCCGAGTGGATGCAGGGCTTTAGCCGCGAGGAACTGGAAGCATGGAATTTGAAGATGTAAGCGAAGAAATCGAGTGGGAAGCGCGCCGTGTGGCTGCGGCCTTTGGGGTGGAAACGTTTGAATGTCTCCGAGGTCCCTGGGGGCTGAAGTGGAGCGGTTTATTGGGTACTATGCAGGTTACTTGGAGCCTACGCGATAAGGTTGTGAGTTATATCGAATTGGGGCCAGAGGGATGGGGAATCGAGTTGATGCTTGAGCCGCTTGAACCCTTCGAGTCTGGTCTGACCGAATGGTGGTTCCGACCTGCTAAATGGGATACCCCCGAATGGAATGAACTCGCCGCGCGCGGATTGTACCGCTTGGGCTTTGAGGCGGAGGAGACAATGTTCGAAGTTGGTGTCATCCTTTCGGCTTTTTCTGCCCACAAGAAGCTTGAACTGCGCCTTTCTATGCCCCGCGAGTTCTGGCCGCAAAAGTGGCTCGATGAGGGGCGTTAAGGCAGAGTGCGATGATGCCTAACTCATAATCGCCAAAGAACCACTTTCGAGCAGACCAGAGGCGGGCGTATACAGTTCTCAGCGCTGCATTCGTGCGCGTAGTTCAGGGCCGATGCGGGGATGAGCGAGCAAAAGTTCGATCCAGCGTTTCGTGGTGGCGGGGTGCAACTTGTAATCTCTCATTCCCGTTGAATCACCCAAAATGATACTTCCAGCACTCGGATGTAATTTGGTTTTTACCTTCCCCATCGGCTCTCTCACAGTTACGCTACCGGCTCTTAAAGGAACATCCAAATAGATGTTGACGTTCTTTTTAGTTTTGATGAATCGGAAGAAAATTTGAACTGCCTGGTTCGAATTTATCGGGACACCGAGTTCTCCCACGCGATAAGGTAAGACGTGAAAGCAACTGATGAATTCGGTGAGTTCCTTTTCCGAAAGCATCGTCGAACCACCAGAAGTATCAGCCTTGTTGTAGTGGTAAAGCGAGTAGTCGAAATCTACGTAATCGGCCTGGGACATCATCGCCCGCACTTCTAAATCTTCTTTGGTGGGGACGGGATTAGCGGCGCGCCACTTCACACCCCACATGAGAGCGCACATCACGAGCGGCAACGCCAACCATGCCCATCTCCGTTTCATGCCCACAGTTTAGGTAGCCCACGCGCGCTATTTGTCGTCCCGTCGGTAGCTCGCCATAAAGGCATCAGCATGTTTTTTAGCGCACGACTAGTAAATCCTTGAGGACTTCCATTCGCTTTTCTCCGATACCTTTGACATTGTCGAGGTCGGATACCGAGCGGAAGAGGCCGTTGGCGGTGCGGTAGTCGATGATGGCTCTAGCCCTTGAGGGGCCGATTCCGGGGAGCTGTTGGAGTTCGAAGCTGCTGGCTCGGTTGAGGTCGATGGGGTGGGCGCGAAAGTAGTCGATGGTGGATGAGCGCGTGGCGGTGGGGGTTGCCGACAGGGTTGAAGTGTCGGTTGTGTTTGTTGTGGGCGGGAGTTGGGGCGCTGTGGCAGGGAGTGTGGTTGTGGATGGGGCGGCTTTGGTGGGGACTACTATTTGGGCGCCGTCGCGGACGAAGTCGGCTATGTTGAGGTTTGTCGTGTCGGCGTCGGGGGTGGGGCCTCCAGCTTGATTGATGGCGTCGTTGATGCGGGCGGTGGCGGGGAGCGAGTAGACGCCAGGGGTAATGACGGCGCCCGCGACGTGGACGGTGACTGTAGTGCTGGGGACTGCGGCGGTGGAAGATTGCGGTGCGGCTGGGGTATTAATTGGGAGGGGAAGCGGTTTTTGTGAGCGTGCCCCCATGCCGTAGGCAAGGAACCACACAATGTAGAGGCCCAGCGCTACGGCTACTGCTATCCAGGCTTTATTCCAGTGGGGTGGGAACAGGTTCTTGATGCCGCCATTATTGGCGGGCAGGGTGGAGATGTCGAAATCTTCGCCGCGTGGGTCGGGTGGTGGCGCGGCGGGAGTGGGGGCG
>SDZD01000054.1 GCA_004172935.1 bacterium
TAGTTGGTGGGGGCGGTGAAACGGGCGCCGCACCCGTTGCTGTTTGTGGAGTGGGCGTTGGTGCCGCCGAAGATTCGGGACTTTCCAGACCGCCAAAATGCTTGAGCAGCGCGCGCAAGTCGCCCGCGAAACCCTGACCTTGTGCCCAGAAGCGCCAATCGCCATCTTTACGATAGATTTCGCCGAGCATGAGCGCGCCCTCGGTCGCGAAGTCGCTGCCTTGAAAGCGGTATTCGAGGACTGAGGCTTTGGCGCCCTCGGCTTCCTTCATGGCGAAGGTACCCGAATCCAGAGTGCGCATCTCGCCTGTTCCTTCTACCGAAGCCGTGAAGACGAGGCGCGCCACGGAGGCGGGGATTTTGGCTAAATCGACCGAGAAGGTGGCTTTCTGGTCGCCCAGTTCGAGCAGTTGAATCACTCCATCGGGTGCGCTTTGCTGGTTGAAGAACACCATGTAGCTGTCGTCGGAAAGCTGCGCCCCGGCATCGACGCCAAAGCACACGAAGTCGAACACAGGAATGCGTGAACTCTGAAGGACGACCGACACCTCGAATTTTTGAGCCGATGAGAAAGCGGAGATTTTGGCGCGCTGACCGCGAACGAACTGTTGCATAGGAGTAGGTAAGGTTCGGTGTGGATGAAGTAAGTTGCCCGCGCTCAAACCATTTGAACGACTGCTAATCGGCCATGAGCGGCGCGCGCTAGACGGATTTGTGAGCCGTTGCGCAGCACTTCGCCTTCGCTAAGTGGCAGGAGTTTGTTGGCGATGTGTGAGCCTGCCACCACAACCATCGGCTCATTCGACTGGTTGACCAGCCAGCAGTGGCCATTTTGCAGCGCGAAGTATGCTTTCGGCGTGCGGTCGGCCCGTTCGCCCGCGTACTGGTTATCGTAGATGTGCCACGCGAATAGGCGTTGGTGATGATAGACCACCAAACGCGCGTTATCGTTTTTGAACTGCCCTCGGTTGCCTTCGCGGTAGAAATGCAACACAGCGACCTGTTCGTTGATAACCGTATCGCACCACGGGCATTGCTTGTGAGTTGACTCGAAAGCGAACCAACGGCTCAGGCAATTGGGGTTGGGGCAGGGATATAGCAAGTCGGTGGTTTTCACCAACGCCCGCTCCCATTCGCCCGCGTCGGGGCGTGCATCGGGGTTATGCAAGCCCTCGACGAAGGCGCGCACGAATAACGGCGCCAGATACGGCCCCGTCACTGTGTAGGGCGCGTGCATGTAATTCGGGTCTTTGGGGCGATTTGATGTGTCGTTCGGGTTCTCAATCCATAGCGCGCGTTCGCCCATCGACAGGCGCTCGTCCTCTTCGGCTGACTGTGTCGAGTTCACCTTCGGGCCACGCAATGGGTGACGCCCCAACAGGTATTCGTAAATCAAAACCGCCAGTGCGTGGCGGTCGGTGAGCATGGAGGGCAGGTTGCGATTCGGGTCGGTTAGCTCTAAATCCTGTGTCGTTAGCACTTCGGGAGCGATGTAACCGGGAGTGCCCAGCACGTCGGGTGGATAAATGCGCGGCACCACCAACGAGTCGATGTCGATGATAACCGCCGTTCCGGTTTGCGGGTCGATGAGGACGTTGCGGTTGCTGAGGTCGGAGTGCGCCAACCCCGCCAGATGCATTCGCCGCACGGCGCGCGCCAGCCGGGTGGAGATGTGGATGTAGCGGCGCCAGTCGCCCAGTTCCTGAGGCGGCAAAAAGCGGCGCAGTTTGGGGGAGGTGAACCAACTCGCCTGTTTCTCTTTGCCTTTGAACGGTTCTTGAGCGAAGAAGAAATTGGCGGCGTAGGTTGGCGCGACCACGCCGAGTTCGGGCTTGGTGACGATGCCAGTGGGCCAGCAAAACAGCTCGCGCCAATAGGCGCCGACCTCGGAATCGGTGGTTGGGTTGAAGAGGCCGACGATGGATTGCAAGCGCGCACGGCGTTGCGGGTCGGCGCCTACAGAGGCGTCTTTGAAGAAGCAGACCACGCTTTTGCGGTCGGGCGTGAAATGCACGCGCTTCATGCCACCTTCGCCAATGACTTCTGGGTCGTATTGGATGGTACTGCCGTCTTCGAGGGTTGCGGTAAGCAGCTTATTCGCCACTGTTCGCCTCCGCTGATTGCTTCGCTTTCGGCCAACCAATAACCAAAGTGCGGTCATCCGAGGAGCCGCGTTTTTCGTAGCCCAGCCATGAAATCAGCGATTGCCCCGCGTCCTCGGCGCTCGTCACCACAGGTAACACCGCCGCGAATAACTCAGCCAGTTTCGTGTCTTCTGGGAAGAAGTCGTCCGAGACGCCATCGCTCATAACCGCGAAGCCCTGCAATTGCGGCTTGATGGAGAACTTGACGCGCGACGCCAGTTCGTTCTCTATGCCCGAAGTCGTCAAAAAGCGCGTTTCGCCCGAATTTTGCCCGTGGTCGGCCTCACCGAGCAGCACGATTTTCTCGCCGTCCCATAACGAAATCGCGCCGTCGCCCACCTGAAGCGCGGCGCATAGCCACGCCCCGCTCCATTCGCGTTGCACGAGTACCAATAAAGTGGCCGCGAACGCCGATAGAGGCTGTTCACGTAGCTTGGCTTCGATTTGAAGAGCGCCCAGGGCATCGGCACCCGCTTGCATGAGCACCTGACGCAATGCGGGTAGGTTTTGTGAGACGAGTTGTTCTTTATCGTCCGAGAAGGCGCCCAGAGTTCCCAGTCCCGCACGTAACGCAGTGAGGGTGGCGCTGCACGCGGCTTTAGAGCCGACGCGCGATAGCGGAGCCGAACCTGCGCCATCGGAGACGGCAACCACTGTCCAATCGCCACTTTCGGCTTGAATGTGTTCGGCGGTGAATGAGTCCTCGCGCCAACTGCCGCGATGCGCGTGCAATTTGCCGCGTACGCTGGCTGCCGCGATGTTCCAGCCCGTGGTTTGTAGGTTGCCGCTGGCTTTGTGCGGCGTCGGGTCGCTCTGGTCGGCGGGTTCGATTTCCTTCCACACCGGTTTGACGATGTCGAAACGTGCGCTCAAAGTTGGCCCCACGGCGTCGTCGGTGTAGGCGCGCGCTGTTACCTGCGTGGTTTGCGTCAGCACTAGGGGCTTTTTCGCGTCGAACAGTAGCCCGTTCTCATCGACCTCTTCGCTATCAAGCGCGTAGAAAATGCGCGCTCCCGGCACGGCGCACACGATTTCAAGCGGGAACGAGTCGCGGAAAATTTCATCCGGCGATTGGGAAAACGACAGCGCCAGCTCCGCGTTCTCGATTTTGTGGCTTTCCGCTGAGGTAACGCAGACAGGCTCTTCTACTTTGGGCGCAGGTGCGGCACTTTTGGGCACTGTTTCCGGTGGTGGCGCACCAAGGGGGAGAGTCGGGCCGCCAACGGCACGCAGCTCGGCCTCTATCTCGGCCCGTTGTTCGGGCGAGAGTGGAGTCGCGGAATCGGAAGGCGTCGAATTCATTGGTGCGGACGATAGGCGGTTGAAATTCACGATGGCCTCAAGGAACGATGATGATTTCGGGCGGTGGAGGTGGTAGCGCTACGGGAGCATCGCCGCGATTGGCGACTCCTGTTGAGGTGGTTGCTACCGAAGCCGAAACCCACTGGAAGAACTGCTTGAGCGCTTCGGGCTGCAGATCGTGCAACTTCACGACGATGTTGGTGATGCGCTTGAGCATCTCCTCGTCGGCCTGTGCGCCCGCCGCGCACGCTATGAGGTTGCCCGGCTTTTTGCTCTTGATGGCGTCGGCGGCGTCCATCCATTTGTCGGTCGGGGCGCCATCGGTCATCAAGAAGATGAGCGGCTTCCAGTCGCCTTTCTGGGTGGGAGTGGTGGGGCGCACTTCGCGGTCGATGCACTCGCTGAGCAACTTGAGCGCGGCGCCAAGCGCAGTGGTGCCTGTCGCCTCGAAAGGAGGCTCCTTGACCAACATCAGTTCGGTCAGCGGCACGACTTGGCGCGCGGTGGTATCGAAGGTGATAACGCTCAGAAACACCGTTTCCAGTGCTTGCGGGTCGCTTTTCAATTCGCCGAGCAGGGTTTTCATGCCCTGTCGCACCGCTTCGATGGGCGCTCCGGTCATCGAACCAGAACAATCAAGCACTAAATAAACGGGCAATCGCCGCATTCCGGCATCGAAGGAGGGGCCTCCGATGGGAATGGTAGGCGCGCCGAAGGCATAGTTGGATTCTGACATGATAAAGGTCTGAAGCTATCGGTGACGTTTCAGTGGCCTCGAACTCAGCTAACCACTGTTTCGCAGTGTGCGGTATAGCTAAATCGCGGCTAATGGGAGAAATAAACTGCAAAGACGATGCGCGCTAAGGTGTGGTTGATTCGCTCTCTGGTCATTGGTGCTATCGCGGCACCGTTACTGGTTTGCTGCCTGTTAATCCTGTCCTCTCAGGGCTTACCGTCCAATATACCCTTCCTGAGCGTGCCATTTATCGAATACACCGACGCTTCGGGGCGCACTGTGAGCGTTTCAGGCAGTTGGTTCTGGCCTTTTGTCGCTGTGATGGGCAGCGTTACCTGTGGGGGAGTTGCTGCCCTGATCCGCGCGATTATGAAAATTGCCAGGCGCTGACGGGCGGCGAACTAGCCGACGCGCCCAGAAAGCGAGAACGGATCGCCCGACCCCGGCCCACTGCTCAGCACGCTATGGCAGTGCGGGCATTGCAAATCGGAGCCGTCTTCAGGGGCACAGAACAGACCCTTGCAGTTGGGGCACTGGCCCGCCGCGCGGTTATCGCAGTAGGGGCAGGGCAACACGCCCACCACGCGGTCGCTCGAAACGCCCATAGTGGCGTCTTCGTTCGGTCGCGGTCCGGCAAAATAGTCTTCGTCAACGGAGTGGGTGCGGCGCGCGAGGTAGACGTTGTATTCGCTTTCGAAGGCGTAGCGCGTCAGAAATGGTTTGGTGGTTTGTGAACAGCGTAGTGCCAAAAACAACTGCGATGGGTTACGCGAGCGTAGCAACTCGACGGCGCCTGTGGGAATGACGGGAGCCGAAAACACGCCTTCGGGCATCTTGGCGAGCGATAGTCCGCCCGCGCCGCTGGGTTTGGCGAGTTGTTGGCTCGAAACCGAAAGCGAACTCGAAATCCATTGGAATGCGGCGCGAAAATCGAGTTCGCCTTCGCCCATCATCAGTACCGAGTCGCCGATTTCATTCAACACCAGCGGATTAGCATCTTCGCCGCAGCCGATAGCGATGAGGTTGAGTTGCTTGCCACCTGATGCGGTCGGTTCTTTGAGCTTACGGGCCTCTTCGCGCCATTCATCGGTTGGTTCGCCATCGGTCAGCAAAAAGACCAACGGCTTCCAGTCGCCTTTGGCCTGTGCCGAGTGGGGGCGTACTTCGCGGGCGATGCAGTCGCGCAACAGGCGTAGCGCTGCGCCCAGACTGGTGCCGGGTTGCACTTTGAGTTGGGGGGCGCGAATGCCAATCATCTCCGAAAGCGGCAGAATTTGGCGTGCCTCGCCCGCGAAGGTGATGATCGAAATCCACACCGTTTCGAGCGCGTGTGGGTCGGAATGCAAATCGAGCAGCAGTTGGCGCATTCCGGCGTTTACGCCTTCGATGCCTTCTCCCACCATCGACTCGGAACAGTCGAGCAGCAAATAAACCGGCAAGCGGCGATCCAACATTTCCATATCGTGTGTTTAAAACAATAGAGTAGGTAAGGGGGGAGAAAAATTCGTTTTAATTGGGGCGAAGTCGTTGAGCGACGTGGGCTTGTAGTTGAACGAGGTCGTTGTGATGCAGACCTGTAACTTGGGATAGGATATTGGCGAGGTCGCTGCGACCTTTGAGAGCTTCTTCGCTCGACTGCACCAGAATGGTGCCTGAGCCGGTCATGTCGATCTGCTCTTCCTCGCCTGTGCGCCGCAGGCCCATTATCGAGCCTACCGCTTGCAGGGCGTTCTGGATGTGGGCATGGTCGTAGCGCAGCGAAGGGCATGGCAAATCGGCCCAGCCTAACAGCGCTTGCTCATCAACGCGGGCGGGCGGTTCCATGAAGTGAATCGGGCCATTCGAGGATGCCAAAAATTTTCCGGTGCCCAGCAACGTCAAATAGTTAGGCACGATGGATTGCTGGCAGATGAGACCTTTCTCGAAGCCCAGAACATGGTCGGCTTTGACGGTCAGGTTGCCCGCTTCCAAATCGAACGAGTTCACATCGTTGCCTCGGTCGCCCAGAATCAGTTGCCCCCGCCCCGTCACCACGATGAAATCGCGGGCGTACAGCGGCGCATTGAAGGCGTTTTGAACGATCATGTCAAGCGGCCCCGCCCCTAACGACTCGAAGCGCAACTGACCGTAATAGGCGATCATTTTCCCTTTCTGAATAAAAATTTCGCCGTTCACTTCCACGCAAAAAGCGTAAGGGTTAATGTTGTCGTTGCGAGGCAGGTTATTGGGATTAAGTTTCATAGAAAAGATTTGGGGCACTTGCCCATAAACCAAATTGAGTGGATGTTACAGTTCGCTCGATTGAATCAGCACGGCGCCCTTGCCCAGAAATTCGAGTTGTTCTTCTTCGCCTGTGCGTCGCACGCCCGTCAGAGTCCCGACTGCTTGCAGGGCGTTTCGGACATGAGCGTGATCGTAGTAATAGGACGGGCACGGTAAGTCCGCCCAGCCAAGCAGCGCTTGTTCATCGACACGCACAGGCGGCTCCATGAAATGCACTGGCCCATTCGAGGATGCCAGGAATTTGCCCGTTCCTAGCAGGGTTAGATAGCCCGGCATAATGGATTGTCGGCACACGAGGTTTTTCTCGAAGCCCAGAACATAGCTGGCCTTCACTGTCAGGTTGCCGTCTTCCAAATCGAAGTAGTTGATGTTCCGGCCCCGGTCGCCCAGCAACAACTGGCCTTTGCCCGTCACGACGATGAAATCGCGGGCATAAAGTGGCGAGTTGAACGCTGTCTGAACAATCATATCGAGTGGCCCCGACCCTAACGACTCGAAGCGCAGTTGCCCATAATAGGCGATCATTCGCCCTTTCTGAATGAAGACTTCGCCATTGACATCCATGCAAAAGGCATAGGAGTTGACGTTGTCGTTATGCGGCAAATTGCTGGGGTTTAATTTCATAGAGAGAACTAGCGACTAACACCATCCACTAGCGTTCAATTAACGTTCGCTGGGTTGCACATATAGCGTGCCTTCACCAACAAACTTGAGTTGGAAGCTTTCGCCCGACCCCTGGCCCATGAAGGTTTTCCAGCCCACGTCGGTTGCGACTTGCGATTGCAGGTTGCCTTTGTGCCCGATGTAAGCGTTGGGATCGACATGGACAGGATTGGAAGCTGTCACTGGGAGCGCGATGAGTTCGCCGACGCTCAAAATCGCCACGTCGCCGCGCCCTTCGAGTGTCGTCGTCCACAGTCCTTGCCCGGTGGCTGCGCCGCGAACGATGCCGCCCACGCCGCCGCTGTTGCCTTGAAAGTAGGTGCCCGTTCGCACGTTGTTATCGAAGGCCAGCACGCTACTCGATTCGATGTACAGCGTTTCGCCCGTTAGTTGGACGAGGTGGATATGCATACCCATACGCGCGTACAGCACGGTGCCGCGCCCGGTGGCGCGCATCAGTCCCATGCCTTCCGAAGTAACGGCGCGCATCGCCATACCCTGCATCCCCTCGTTGCCGAGGGCGGCAGGTGCGAAGCGAATCTCGCCGGTTGTGGCGATCATAGCGCCCCTTTTGGCCAAGACTTCTTCGTTACTCAGTTCTACTTCGAGCAATTTTTCGTTGATGAGTTGGTATTTCGGCATGGTTGTGCTTATTTGCGCTCGTTGGGTTGGATGTAAACCGTGCCCTGTCCCGAAAATTTGAGTTGGAAGCTTTCGCCCGAACCTTCGCCCACGAAGGTCTTCCAGTTGATGTCGAAAATAAATTCCTGTTGCAGTTGTCCCGAATAGCCCAAAAAGGCGTCGGGGTCAACGAACAACGGATAGGAGGGGCCAACCTCCAATTCGAGTGGTGTGCCATGCGACAGCATCGCCACGTTTCCAGTGCCTTCGACGGTGGTGGTGAACAAACCTTGTCCCGTCGAGACGCCGCGCAAGCCGGTGAATGTGGTGTTGGTTTTGAGTCCTGAATCGAGAGCCAGCAAAGAACTGCTCTCAACCCACAACTTCTCGTTTTGCAGAGGCAAAATCATGACGTGTGCGGCATCCTGCGCGAAATAAACCGCGCCCGTGCCACTACAGGTCATCAGCGGGACGCCTTCGCCCGTTGCTTTGCGCTTGAGTGCGCCAAAGACGCCCTCGCCGCCCAGAATCGCTTTGTCGAATTTGACCTGTCCGTCGTAGGCTACCATCGATCCCGCGCGGGCCATCATGCTGTTGCCGCGCAAATCAACGCGCAACAAACGCGGATTCGGAAGAGAAAACGGTGTCATAAAAGAAAAAAGTGCGGCGATTTATTACAATCGCCGCACCAAATAATGTTACTGTGCTACTTTAATCGGTGCAGCTTCTTTGGGGGCACCAGCGCGGGCAATAACCCTCGCGATTTCACCGACCCACAGCACAAGGCTGGTAGAGGCGATGAGCATCACCCAGGTTTGCACCGAGAGCGGAACCACACGGAAAGCTATGCCACCGAAGGTGACGATGAGGATTTGCCCGACCAAAATCGCGGCAGAAATCGACAGGAAGTAAGGGTTCTCCGTAATGCCAGAGAACGCCGATTTGGTCGAACCCAGAGTGCGGGCGTTGAACTGGTTCCAGAATTGGAGCAACACGAAGAACGAGAAGAAGATCGTCAGGCGTTCTTCGGGAGTTGCGCCGCCATAAAGCGGGAACGGTTCCCCACTGGCTGACAGGCGCAGCATGACGATCATAAGGACTAAGAAGGCGCCGCCCCACGTTAGGATGCCGCGTAGCATCGTGGGCGACACGATGAAGTCGTTGGCTCCGCGTGGTTTGTGGTCCATTACCGTGGGTTCAGGTGGCTCCGTCGCCAGCGCAAGCGCGGCGAAGGTGTCCATGATGAGGTTAACCCACAGCATCTGCATAACCGTGAGCGGCAAGTTGACACCGATGAACGGGCCGAGGAACGCGATACCGCAAGCCACGACGTTGATCGTCAACTGGAACAAGATGAACTTTTGAATGTTCAGGTACAGCGCGCGTCCCCACTTGACAGCGGTGGTGATGGTGCCGAACGAGTCGTCCAACAGAATCATGTCTGCCGCTTCTTTGGCGACAGCCGTGCCTGCTTTACCCATCGCCAGGCCGACAGCGGCCTGGTTCAAGGCGGGGGCGTCGTTGGTACCGTCGCCAGTTACAGCCACAACCGCACCGCGTTTGGCGAGCGAGTTGACGAGGCGCAGTTTGTCGGCGGGACGAGCGCGGGCCAGAACCTTCAAACGGAAGGCCGCATCTTCGGCTTCCGAGTCGGAAAGCGCCGCGAAGTCGGGGCCGAGCATAACGTCGGCTGGCATCGGTTCGCCCGGACGCGCACCCGCCCGTTCGGAGTTGGGGCCGAACAAACCGATCTGGCGACCGATTTCGCTGGCGGTGTAAGGGTTGTCGCCCGTCACGATTTTGACTTCGATTCCGGCGTGGCGGCAGCGCTCGACAGCGTCCTTCACTTCGGGACGCACTGGGTCGGCGATAGCCACGAAACCAAGCCATGTCAGGCCTTGACCGACTTCGAGTAGTTCGTCTTCGCCCGAAACGCCCGTTCCCGATTTGAACGCCAGCGCCAGAGTACGCATTCCGCGCGATGAGCAGTCGGCCACAGCGGCCAGAATCTGGTCGCGAGTGCCCACATTCAATGGCTGAATGCCGTTGGCCGTTTGCAGCGTTTCGCAGCGCGATAACACGATGTCGGGAGCGCCCTTGATGTGCAGTGTCGAACCATTAGACGATTCGCCAAGCGTGCCCATGAATTTGCGCTCTGTCGAGAACGGCCACTGTTTGGCGACTTTAAAGCTTTCGCGAACGGCTTCATAGTGGACGCCCTGATTGTTCATCCACAACAGCATGGCGCCTTCGGTTGGGTTGCCGATAACGTCAAGTTTGCCGTCGTTGTTGGAGTCCTTAGGTTCGCCCTGACCCGCCGCGCTGACGTGGCCCAGGTTCGCTGTCGAGTTGATCGCCATGCCCTCGAAAATGAATTCACTGGGCGTTTTGCTGCCGTTCCAGTTGGTTGTGGCTGCAAGCGATTTGTCGGAGTGCCCAAAGAAGGCTTCCTGCACGCGCATTTCATTGAGCGTGAGGGTGCCGGTTTTGTCTGAGCAGATATGCGTGGCGGCGCCGATGGTTTCGCAAGCGTCCATCTGGCGAACAAGGCAGTTCGTCGCCGTCATGCGGCGCATCGAATACGCCAGCGACAGCGTGACGCTCATCGCCAAGCCTTCCGGCACAGCCACCACGATGATCGTTACCGCGATCATGAAGAACTCAAGGAATTCTTGGATGATGGGGAGCGGTAGCCAGTTCGAGGGCGACGAAGGGACACGTCCCATCGCAATGCCAGCGCCCATCAGGACGCCAAAAGCTACGATACCCGCCACTAAACAGCCAAGCCATGTCTTGAGGCCACCTTCCAACCATTCGGGCGCTTCTTTTTCGTTGCCCGTCAGTTCAAAGAAGTCGTAGAACAGTGGCAGCCAGATGGGGATTAGTGCTGCGCCAACGCCCACTAATCCTGCGACTGCCACGAACCACTGGCTGCTGTTGAGCACCAGTTCGCCGACCAGGGCGCCGCGAATGACCAGCGCCGCAAAGGTGCCGGAAGCGATGGCAAAGCCCAGAACGCCGATCCACTTGGAAAGCCGCTCCAACTGTTGGTTAAGCGGCGATTTCTCGCCGTTATCTTCGGTGGCTTCCTGCGCGATTTGGCCGATTTGGGTGGAGTCGCCGACTTTCTCGACCTCGAAGACACCGTGCCCATCGACGACCATCGTCGAGCGCAGCAATGTGTTGGAGGCAAAGGTGCCGCCTTCGCTTTCGCCAGCGTTTTTACGCGCCGGGAGCGATTCGCCCGTAAAGGCAGCTTCGTTCACTTCGAGCGAGGTTGCTTCGAGAATGTGTCCGTCGGCGGGGATTTCGTCGCCCTGATCCAGCAACACGATGTCGCCAACCACAACGTCTTTGCGTCCGACTGTCGTGATGCTGCCATCGCGCATAACTTTCACGGGCACTTCATCGCTCGTCGTGTTTAACACGTCGAACTCCGCATTAGCTTTGCGTTCGTTCCAGAACGCCAGCCCCGTCGCCAACAAAATGGCGACGACGATGCCAATAGATTCAAAGGAAAACTTCTTTTCCAATGCGCCTACGCCAAAGGAGATAGCCGCCGCAATGATAAGAATGCGAATTACGGGATCTTCGAATTTGGAGAGGAATTCCTTCCACCACGGATCACGTTCTGGAGGGGTGAGAACGTTGACACCATGTTGCGCGCGACTTTGCGCGACTTGATCTGCTGAAAGACCGGTCATAGAAGTGGCATCGCCGTTCCTGAGAGCTTTACCAGAGCGGACGAATGCTCAATCTGTAGAATAACAGGTTTTTCGCGTTCACATGGGGAAGTTCATAGCTAACGCTCAGAAAACCCCAATTTACACGAGTTGAGGCCCGATAACCTTATTTCTGTTCTCTGGCAAGTCGTTTCTGCACCCACCTCCGCTGCGTTGTCTAAAATCTCCGCCGATGCTTCGCATTGGATTTTTGGGATGTGGCGATGTGGCAACCCGAAGGGCACACGCGATTCGCGCGCTCAACGAGCGCGGCGACGCTGTTTTTGAGTTCGTCGCCACCTGTGACTTAGTGCCAGCCAAAAGCGCCCAGTTCGCAGACCGCTTCGGCGGCAAACCCTATTCGTCGTTGGGGCGAATGTTGGGTGATGCCGAACTCGACGCCCTCTTCGTCGCGACGCCACCGGGGGCGCGCGGCCCCGCCGAAAACGCTGCGCTGGCGTCAGGTATCGCGCTGT
This sequence comes from bacterium, assembly GCA_004172935.1. Lineage (GTDB taxonomy): Bacteria > Armatimonadota > Abditibacteriia > Abditibacteriales > Abditibacteriaceae > Abditibacterium. The sequence continues at coordinate 11,947 of SDZD01000054.1, forward strand.
GGATTGAGCCGCCCATTGCGGCCACCATTCGCACCGCGAATGCCATCGCTTTGCAAATCAAAAAAAGCGGAGTTCCCGTCATGGTGTGCGCGCCGCATCGCTACTGCCCCGAAATCGAGCGAGTGAAGCGTACCTTGAGTCTTAAAAGCGCCCCGCGATTTTCGCGATGGAGCGCCGATGTGAACGCCGGATTGCCCCGCGCCACATGGCGCAGCGAAACCAAGAATGGGACTGTATGGCTCGATGGTGCTTGGCCAACGCTCGACCTGTTGCGATTTTTAGGTGTCGCAACGAGTAGTGTCAGCGCGAAGTCGAACCCCGAAAGTGGAGTTGCTTCGCTCGAACTACGTGGGGGCGCCCTCGCTTCGTTAGGCATATCGCGTTTTGGTACTGCCCGCGAGGTGCTGCACGCTCAAAGCGATAACGACCATTTGCGTGTCGATGATTGGTCTACTGCGCCGCGTATCGAACTCTCCCACAACCGCGAAACGACGGTGTGGCAAGGCGAGGAGGCCATCATCCGCCAACTTCTCGCCTTCGCCCGCTTCCTGACCGAAGGAAAACGCACCGAAAACCGTTCCCCCATCACCGATGCCCTGTTGACGCTCAAATTGGGATTGGAATTGGGGAAGAACAAGTGATTTGTGGCAATTATCTGTTGCCCTTTCACCGCTTTAAATCGTCTACTCAACTTATATGAACTCGAAACCCGATAAGCCCTCGGCGTGGGAAACCGCTGTGCTGGCTGGCTCATTTTTGGCGGTGTGGGGGTGGTATCTCAGTCGTCAAAGCATCTATAAAGCCGGATTGCAGCCTTCCATCTGGCACAGCGCCCCGCTTGTCATCGTGGTATTGCTGTTGGGGTGGGTGTTTGTGCGGCGCTTGCGGCGCGTGGTAACTGCCATGCGCGAGCAGAAAATCGGACTGAGCAAGCCACGCCCCAAATCCTGACAAGACAAAAGAAAAAGCCCGCGCATTTCGCGCGGGCTTTTTCTTTTAGTCGTCTACGGTCAATATCTCCGGTCCGTCGCTCAAGATGGCGACGGTGTGTTCAAAATGCGCGCTTAAGCTACCGTCCGCTGTCACTACAGTCCATTTGTCAGGCAGAGTTTTGACTTTCGCGCTCCCTTCGTTCACCATCGGTTCAATGGCTATCGTCATTCCTGGACGAAGTTTGGGGCCATCTTTGCGCTTGCCATAGTTGGGCACGTTCGGGTCTTCGTGCATCGAACGACCAACGCCGTGTCCGACCAGCTCGCGTACCACCGAATAGCCATGTTCTTCAACATAACTTTGGATGGCATACGAAATATCGCCCACGGTATTACCGACGACCGCCGCTTCGATGCCCTTGTCGCGGGCTTCGCTAGTGATACGCATCAGGCGCAGTGCCGCTGGTGAGGCTTCACCAATAGCAAAGGTCCCGGCTGTATCACCGATGAAGCCATTCACAATAGCGCCAACATCGAGCGAAACGATGTCCCCGTTTTTGAACGGCATCTCGGTCGGAATGCCATGCACGATAGCATCGTTCGTCGAAACCGTGATCACGCACGGGTAAGGCGGCGAATGCGGCGTCTTTTTGCCGATAAACGGGCTTTTGGCCCCGTTCTCGTCGAGCAACTTCCGCGCGATGCGGTCGAGTTCGCGTCCAGTGGCGCCGCTTTGCGCCGCTGCTCCCAATTCATTCAAAATGCGCTGTGCGACCCTGCCGCTTCGACGCATGAGTTTGATTTCGTTTTTATTCTTAATGACGATAGCCACGCCAGATCCTCTTGTTCGGCCAATAAGCTGACCTAATAAAGCTTACCGCTTGATGAGAGCGGTAGAACTCGATGGGATTATCTGATCGTGTTGAAGCCACCGCCACCGAATTGGTTACCGCCGCCAAAGCCGCCGCCACCGAATTGGTTGCCGCCACCAAAGCCACCGCCGCCAAAGCCACCGCCACCGAACTGGTTACCGCCGATGCCGCCACCAAATCCTTGCTGTCCGCCAAAACCGCCTTGGCCGCCTTGACCACCGAATTGGCCTCCACCGAACTGGCCGAATCCACCATTCTGGGTGCCGGGCGAAACGAACTGAGCCGTAGGAACTGATGTGCCGCCAAACAAAGCAGCCAGGCCACCCGAATAGACGTGACGCACGACGATTGGTGTGTAGACGGTGTCGCCCTGATTGTCGCCTTCGCTTGCGGCGAGAAGAACGTTGTAAGCGTCAATCGAGACTAAGCTCTTGACACCATCGGGCAGTGGCAAAGTTGCGCCACGGTTCTGACCGTTGCGACCTTGCTGCTGGTTGCCGCGATTATTGTTGTTATTGTTGTTGTTGCCGAAGCCACGTTGTTGTGCGAACGCGCTGGTCGCACAAGACAACAGGATTGCTGCGAGAGCCAATTGATGTTTCATAACGAAGTGTTTACCGGAAGAATTTGATCGCCATGTAACATTCGCTAGAATGGGACGACCTATTTCTTAGAAGCATGACGAACGGCCACAGTTGCGAGTTCTGTGCGTGAATGATGTCGGGAACGGTAATTGGGTTATAAAGATTTCTCTTCTCCTGATTGTCGCCACCCCTCTCCCCTCGTCAATTTCATGGTGCGCCCTGTTGCGGCATCAGGATGGTGCTCATGCCCCGCAAGCGGGCTGCTTTGATGATGTTGGGCAGTGCTTGCGGGGTGCCTGTTCCGCCGTCGTGCAGTAGGATAATGTCGCCGGGTTCGAGATGCGCTTTGACGCCGTCAGCTATTTTCCATGCGGGAGGACATGTCCAGTCACCGACGTTGTTACTCCACCAGGCCAGTGTGTAGTTGCGGTCATACAAATACTGCATCGCCGCGCGGTTCAATCCGCCACCGGGCGGGCGATAAAGCCGCGTCGTCGGCCCGGTTTTTCCCGCGTCGCGCTCCACGCGCGCAATGCTGGCGAATCCCTCGTCGATGTGCGAGAAAAAGCTCTTCGGGTCTACTGTCGTCAGGTTGTGGTGCGGTTCCGAATGGTTGGCGAGTTCATGTCCTTCTTCGACCATTCGATGCGCCAGTTCGGGATAAAGCCGCAAGTTGCCGCCGATGCAAAAGAAGGTGGCTTTCACATCGGCCCGCTTCAGCGATGCCAACAACAATGGCGTCGTTAGTGGGTGCGGCGCATCATCGAAGGTGACCGCGATATTCGTCGAGCCGCGTCCCAGATGCTCTTCGTGCTTCAGGCCTAGCATGGGGGCGGGCGGGCGCCACAGGAAATTCGCTCCCCATATGACGGGCACCAACGCACAAAAAGCCACGATATGCTGCCAACGCGGACGATCAGTGTTCTTTTTCAGCAGCACCTCGAAAGGTGACTGGCGCGAATTCGAAAATATCATGGGCGAATCGGAGTCCCTGCAACTGTGCGTGTCGGAGTGGGGCGTGGTGTGCGGTTAGTTACAGGCGTGGAAACCGTCCGAGTTGGCAGAGGTTTAGGTGATGCCGTTGGTAAGGCAACGTGCCCGTGTGGGATTGGTTTTGTTGTGTGCTGAGGGGTAGCCTTGGGGAGCGCCGTCGTGGTTGTTCGCGGGGTTGGCTTTGTCGTGTGCTGAGGCGTGGCTTTGGGCGTCCCCTGAACTTGAGGCCGCGAAGTCGAGTTGGGGTGTGGAGAAGCCGATGGGGTGGGTGTTCCCGCTTTTGGTGTTGTGGCAGCGATTGGCGTGCGGCTGGGTGTTTTCTGGGCCGCAGGTGTCGATGTCAAAGAAGGTGTGCCACTGGGGCGCGGAGTGTATTGGGGTAGGGGAGTGCCGTTAATGCTGGGCAGTTGGTCGGTAGGCCAATCGACGGCAGGTTCCGGCGCATCGGGCAACGCCCGCGCGTTGATATACAGTCGGGAACGAGCTCGTAGCCATGACAGGCCATCTAAACCGGGCACATTGGCCCATTCTGGAGTTGTGACCACCAATTTCTGGCGCTGAATCGAAGCTGTGAACACAGGCACTTCATCGCCCACAAAGGTCATCAACGAGCCATCGAGATTGCGACCCTCGTCACGGGACACGGCGATGACATCCACGTTTTGCAATTGAGAATCGAGCGCGAACGCCGTCTGAACCAAACGGGCGGCGCGGTCGGCTACCACCTGTCGCATATTCTGTTGTTCGGCAGGCACTTCAATGCGAATAGCGGCACATCGGTAAGAAGTTGAGCCTGCTTTGACGGGCGCCACCTCCACATCCAACAGCGTGAACGGGCGCGCCAGTGAGGTCAGTTTGCCGCGCAGAAATGCCTCGACTTCCGGCAAGAATAGGGTTGAACGTTTGGCGAGTGCCAATTCTTCGGCGGCGCCATCGGCGGGTTCCATGCCCTCGCCTTCGCCTTCGCCTTGCGTCACGCTGGTCGCGGTCGAGTGGGCGCCTATCGTTACCGGCGCAGCTGTGGCTGGGCGTCCAATGCCCAACTTGCCTTGAAAACGCGGTGACAGCAGTGCGAATAGATAGCAGCTAACCAGAGTGAGAGTGAGTGGCGAAGCGCTCAGCGAAAACTCGCGCGCCCGTTGCCCCAAACCCAGGTGGCGTTGGCAAAGCTGCGAACACAGGATGAATGCACTCGCTCCCAGTGCGCCCCCAACAAACACATCGGCGAAATAGTTATTGCCGCAAAACAGGCGCGTGAGGGCCAGTAGCACGACGACTACCCAACTCACGATGCCCCAGCGCGCGCTCAGCTTCCACGATGCACACGCAACCGCTGCCACCAACACCAACTCGATACAGGGAAACGAATTATCCTGCGGCTCGACGACCAGCCAATTGACGCGGCGTGTCATCCAGGGGCGCGGCGACAGGTTGCCCAGATGCAGCCACCCCGCCACGAGATCGAATCCCCAAGTGAGTAGCGCCCCCAATATCACGGCTAATACTAATGCTAGAGCCGTTTTCGAGCGCGAAACGCCAGTCCCTGAACGGGGCAAAATCAGCAGTTGCGCGAGCAAAAGTGTTCCCAGAGCGGGCAGAGCGCCTATATAAAAAAAGCGGGCGACTTCATCGAGAAGCGGCCAGCGCCCGGCGAGGTCGTTGAGAAACAGAAACAGTTGCACGCGCGAAGAAGGCTTGAAAAACCGAGAAAGTATAGCCTCGCCTTTTTTCGTATTACCTTTACTTGCCACTTGAGACTCTTCCAACTAAAAGAGATGTCAAGATGAGGGCGAAATATGTCGCCTTGAAAAGTTCAAATTTTTGCCTTCCGACTCTCTCAATTTTTGAAATCGAAAAGTGATGTGTCTTAAGCAAAACTACAGAGTTCCTTATCAACAAAGCCATACAACCAGCGGTCTTGGAGAGCACCATGAAACAACTCATCATGAACATCACATCCAAGAAAGCGGTTCTTTTGGCCGCACTCATCGTTGCTCCTGCTTTGGCTCTGACTTCTTCCGCACAGGCAGCTCCTAGGCACCGCGCTCCTGTTGCTCGCAACCAACACAACATCATCGGCTCACGCAACCCGAAGATTTATGATGGTCCCCAATACTGGGACATCCAACGCTCTAAGCGTTTTCGTGGGCAGTCCAATCGTTTCCGTGGGCAGTCCAACCGCTTCGATCAGCGCAGACCACGATTCTCCCAGAAGCGTTTCTCGAACCGTCCCGCTCCATCACGCCGCTTCCGTTAATCACGTGTTGCTAGAGAACCTGACAAAGACCTTCACCAAATAAAGCATCCACCACTCACTGGGTAGCGGATGCTTTTTTGTTTGGCTCTGAACACTCCCAAACACGATTAAGACGCCTACCTTCTTTAAAACCCTCTGCATGTCGCAGGGGTTTTTTGTGCCTTCTGAAGTTGCAGCCCGCAACTATTGGGTTCTGACCATTCTTGTAACTCTCTCAAAATGACAAAACTGGTGTTCTCGCGCCACTCAACCGCTGTAAGGCTCTTCTAAAATGGGAGCACATGATTTTTTCTGTTCCGGCGCTACTGGCGCTGGCAGGAGTAGCAGGTCTGGCCCTTTTTCCTGATGGTCGTTCTCTCGCAGGAACACAGATGGGACCTGACCGCGCGACGCTCTGGTTTTTGTTTCTTTGCGCTGTCATTGCGCAAGTGCCCGCGCTTTTTGCGCGGCTACGCGCCTCACGCGATGCCTCGACATGGGCGTTGCTGTGCGCGTTTTTCGTGTTGTTCCATCTCGCCGACCGGGCTGGCCCGCGCGATGCGTGGAGCTTGACCTTCCCGTTTGCTCCCGATGACCCCGTCGACATCTCCTATGCAACTCGCATTGTCGTCGTGGGCGCCATCGTGAGTTGCCTCGGCTGGTTGCGGCGTGGTGGCCCCGAAAAATCGGTGGTCGTGGCGCTTGGACTAGTCGGCGCGCTTGGACTGGGTTCATTCTTCTTTCTGGGTAACTACTTTGAGGTCGGCGCCGATAAAACCCTCGCGCCTCAACCAATGGCGACGCTGTTGGTTCAAGCTGTGGCTTACGGCGCCCTCGCCCTTTGCTGTCGCGCCGCAACCGAAGATGAAAAAGTGCGTACTCTCGCACTGCGCGCTTTGCCTGTCGCACTCTTCATCGTGGCCGTGCGCCATCAAATCGCGCCCATCCCTGCGCCTCCGGAGGACGAATGAAAAACCTGACTGTACTTCAAAAACTCGACTCGATTTTGCTCGGCGTCGCCACTCTCGCGATGTGCGGTCAAGTGGACGTGCGCCGCTTCGGACGCGATACCCTCGCCGAAGGCTTGGGCTATGCCACCAAAACATTCGGCCTGTCCTTCGCTGATGTTATCTTCGCCCTGTTGTTCTTCTGGTTCATCGGACGCACCGCCCAAATGAAGGCATGGCGCAAGCTGTGGTGGCCGCCGCTGCCTTGCTTCGCGCTTATCTTCGCGCTCATTCTCGCGGCGCTTCACTCGCCCACCATCGCCGCCCAAATCGCGGCAGAGGGCAAGCCGCTCACCAAAGAATCGAAGGATGCTCTCGCCGACATCATCCAATGGAGCGGTTACTTTTTGGTGGCACCGTGGATGTTCGTCAACATGATGCGTGATCGACGTGGCGATACGCTCATCAAGCGCGAAAACATTGTTATCGGTGCGCTCGTCGCCGGATTCGTGATTTCGGGCATTGTGGCGCTCATTCAAACAGTCACCTTCAAAGCCACGGCGCCTGTCGGGTTGTGGACTTCGCCCAACCTGTATGCGGCCTTCGTTGGTTTCTTGTTGCCGTTCCTCGACGAAATCGAAATTCCGATTCCTCGTTTCCAGTACGTGCCTATTGGCCTGTCGTTCTTTGCCTTTGGCATCGTGTGGCTGTGTGTCGCGTCGCCCTTCGCTGCTATCGCCGCCTGGATTGGTCTCATCTGCTCGTGGGCTGCCCGCCCCAACGCCAAGCGCCTTCAAATTACCCGTCTCGCGGTCATTGCTTTTACCGGCCTTCTCTTCGCGTTGACGTGGACGAAGAACCCGCAACTGGTGGACGAGCGCGGCGAGTTCGCGCGTTTGGCCTCCAGCAAACAGAAGGTCAAAAAGCAGTTCATCGAGTGGCAGGTCGCCTCGCGCTGGAACGTTCCCAAAGAGCGCGCCTTCGCAACGGGTGTCGGCCCCGGCAACTACCAACTCAACATCGGCCCGCTCTACCAGTACGACAGCATTCCTAACGAAGAAAAGATGCCGCCTGATTCCAACAACCTCTATCTGGTGCAAGCCGTCAGCATCGGCGTGCTTGGTTTGGGAGCGTTGTTATGGGTGCTTTGGCACTTCGCCGGACTCGCTTGGAAGGCCGGACGCGCCGGGTCGTGGTTGGGAGCGGGAGTATTTGGCGCCTTGGGCGCATGGATTTTTATCAACCCATTCCATGCAATGATCGTCCGAGGTGCAGGATTGTTACTGGCTCTCTTCTTTGCTTTAGCGGTAGTCGCTGCAAGCAACGCGAACGAGAGTGACAAGTCGAACAAAAGCGAATTATGAAAATGACTTTTCTTTGGGCGGGCGCTGTTCTTGCCATTTCGGGCGGTGCGGCGTTAGCCGAAAACTCTAAAGTTTGTTTTGAAGCCGAGAAACCCGGCTCTATTCAATCGCCCCTCAAAAAAGTGACGGGCAAGGGCGCCGACATCTCCGGCGGCGGCTATCTCGAAATCCCTTGGGACGAGAACAAGACCAAGGGCATCGGCAAAGCTACCTATACCTTCAACGCCCCCAAAGCAGGCTCCTACTACGTGTGGGCGCGCACCTTCTGGGCCAACGGTTGCGGCAACTCCATTCAGGTTTCCGTCAACGGCAGCGATGGCAAAATCCTCGGCGAAGACGGCACCTACGACGCCTGGCACTGGGTCGGCGGCAAAGCCCGCGTCACCCTCAAAGCGGGCAAGAACACCCTCGTTCTCAGCAACCGCGAAACCGGCGTGCGTGTAGATCAGTTCTTCCTCTGCACTGATGCCGACTACACCCCAACCAACATCCGCAAAATCACACCATAAGCGGAATCCAACCAAACAAAAATCGCCCCACAACTCAAAGTTGTGGGGCGCTTGTGTTTATAGCCAGTTGGCGCTGATGCGTTCGCCATCGAAGGGTGTAACTCCATCAGCGACGCTGAACACCGTCTGTGCGGCCTTCTTGGTAGCCACACGATGCCCGCGTGCTTCGATATGCAAGCGGAACAAGTCGCCCAGAACTGGCTTTTCGAGGCCCATCATGGCACGCAGCAACAACGACACGCCGCTCAGGTTGTTTTGCACGTTGTTCCAATTCGGATGGCGACGCAGCGCCAAATCCATCCACACCATCTCGTGCGTTTGCAGGTCAACCGCCATCGGCAAGCAAATCTGCGTGTCGGAACTTAAATCGAACCTCTGCGCTACTGTGCGAGGTTCAAAGATTTCGCCCGAATTGGCTTTTTTGCGCGCCATGTGACCCGCGAAGCACTCCGGCAAATCGCAGAACGGCTGGCTCGTATACGAGTTGACCGACATCACCACGTAGCGCGCCCCCGCCGCCACCGTCTTCGTGATGTCGATGTCGATGAACTCGGCGGCTCCGTGCGGCGCATTCACGATGTCGCCCGAATGAGCGCCCCCGTAATTTTTCAAGTTATAGTACGAGATCACGTCTTTGTACACGAAGTTCTCATCGAAAATCGCGGCGCTCAAGTCGAGGTCGGTGCGGTACTTTCCGTTCATCCACCACAGGAAGAAACGCACGATATTCGATTCGGGCAGTGCCACGCGCGAACCACGCCCAATGGTTCGCAGCGACTTCGCCGCGCTACGGTTGGCGAACGGCACCGTATAAAAATCGAGCCGTTCATCCAGGTAGCAAGCGCCCAGCGGCTCCAACTTCGCGAAGCGCGCTTTTAGCTCGCCTTCCAACAGGTCCATTGCCTGCACTCGCACCGTCTCGTCCATCGAAGGCAACGCCCCTTCCTTCCCCCATGCTTTGGCGACTTGACCCTTGGGGAAAAACACGCGCAGTTCCGTGGGCGTCCTACGGTGCTTGAAGTGAGCGTGCATTTGCAACAGCACCGGAGTCGAAACCCGCTCGATACCCTGAGCAAACGAATCCAATACTACTGCGCTGCCATCCTCGGAGCGGCGCAATAGCGCATCGAGTCGGCGCGCGAAATCTCCGGGGCGCTGCGATAGCAGTTCCACTGTGCCCGCCAAATCTTTCGCTTCCAGTGCCGCCTCAATTCGCGCGTTGAACGAAGGCTCCGCTGTCTCGTTGCGCACGCTCTGGAAGGCTTCGTAGGCGTGCGGGAACTTCTCTTTCCACTCGCCGGGGTGCAGCGCTTCGCCCAGTCGCAGCCAACGACCGCGCCAGCGATTCATATCCTCGACTGGATTACCAATCTTTTCCAGCAGCGATAGCAACAGGCGTCGTACCGAGCGCTTGAACTTGAACTTTGTCGGTTCTGCCAGCGAAATATCGCCACCACACAGCGCCACAGCCAACCTCAACACATCCGTTGCCGTCGAAACTCGTTCCGCGCTCCATGCGCTGCCATCGGTTGTGTTCTGAATCAAAAGCGCGCCAACGAACGCCACCGTCTCGCGCGCTGCTACTTCGTTGGGAAGCAACGGCAAGGCAGCCTCGCGGAGCGTCTCGATGAACCACTTCACATCTTCGCGGTCGCTGGCCGAAAGCGAACCCTTCGCCTTCGTGATGTCGGTCAAAATCGACAGAAAATCGGCCTCGTTGCCTAGCTCGATAACCCTTAGCGGCGTCTGCTCGTCCAGTTCGGGGCGCGGCGTCTTGGCGAAGACGGGCAATTTATTGGTCAGATAATGCACGAGCGCGTTCACATACAGCCGCGCCTCGCTCATTTCCATCACTTGTTGCGGGAAGTTGGGATACATCGGGCGAAACGACACATGAGCGCCCACCGCCTTTTTCAGTGCCTCCCAGAAGGGCGGGTACCATTCTTTCAGTTGCCCCACCGAAAGCGTTTGTACATGCGCCAGAGCCTCGCCCGAAAACGTGTAGCCCAGCGATTCCAAATTCTTCAGCAAGGCGCCCGTCAGGTTTTCGGGCAATACCTCGGTGTTCTCGCCTACTGGAAGCGCAATTTTGCTGCGCCTCCGCAAATAAATTTCTGTGTTGATGAGGAGTTGAGTGGGATTCATAACAAAAAAAGCGCCCGTGTGAGGGACGCTTGAGGGGTGTGGAAGTCGAGGACTCTAATTGCTTTTGAAGAGGATAGAAGGAAGAACCCTCATAGCCACGCGAATAAGTGTAACTATATAAACGCAAAGGTCGCCACTTTAATCGTCTTAGTTCTCAACGCGCAAACCATTCATCAACATCTGCCATACATCGTTGAACGTCTCGTCGATGGTCGGATCGGTCCATTCCGCGACATGGAATGGGTGATGGAATCGGGTCGTTGCCGATAATATCGCCCGCGCAATAGCGACGGGGTCGCCAAGCCGAAAAGTGCCTTCTTCCATTCCAGCGCTAACAACGGCTGCCGTCACTCCAATCAAATCTCCGATATGGGCCGTAACAGCTGATTCGGCGTCTACTGTCAGAGTGCGAAAAGCTGCGAAAAGCTCTGGGTCTTCACCTGCACGACGGCGCTTAATGGCAATCAGGGTATCGAAAAGCTTCCTCAATCGCTGTGGCGCCGGGTCGGGTAGGGCCACGATGGCCTGTAACGGCGGCATGACCTTCTCGGCCCAGCGCCCGACGACCAGATTACGCAGTTCGGCCTTCGTCGCTACATGCCGATACACCGCCGCATGGCTCACTCCCAGTGCGCGTGCTACATCCACGACAGTCGCCTTCTCTGGCCCAAAGCGGCGAATAACATCCTCGGCAGTCGAAAGGATGAGGTCGCGGGTCAGTGGGGTGTCTGCGGCAGGCATGGAAACGTTTCGACACCCTGATAGAAGTGGTGGTTCCCTCTCCCGGCATTCCAGAAGAGGGAACCACTTAATCACTGTTTCGCTTCCGAGGCGGCGATTTTGTCCAAATCAGCCAGAGTCTCTGGCGACAGCGTCAACTGCGCGGCGGCCAGATTCTCGCGTAAGTGCCCCACCGACGAAGTGCCGGGAATCAGCAGAATGTTCGGCGAACGATGCAGCAACCATGCGAGGGCGACTTGCATCGGCGTCGCTCCCAGTTGCTCTGCGATGGCCGATAGGCTGGATGATTGCAGCGGCGAGAATCCGCCCAACGGGAAGAACGGCACATACGCGATGCCCTGTTTCGCCAGGTCATCCACCAAGGCGTCATCGTCGCGTTGAACCAGATTGTACTGGTTTTGCACACACACGATGTCGGTGATGGCCTGTGCCTCGGCGACCTGAGTTGCCGTGGCATTGCTTACGCCGATATGGCGAATCAAACCTTGCTGTTTCAGATCGGCTAATACCGAGACCTGTTCGCCAATAGAGCCTTCTGCTGGGCCATGCCCCGCCCCTCCGCCCATCGCGCGATAATTCACGATGTCGAGCGCCTCTAATCCCAGATTACGTAAGTTGTCGTGGACGCCATCAATTAACTGCTGAGGCGAATTAGCCAACTGCCACGACCCATCTTCTGGGCGCCGCGCTCCCAGTTTGGTCACGAGTACCAATTCCTCTGGGTAAGGATGAAGGGCCTGCTTGATGATTTGGTTGGTGACGTGCGGGCCATAAAAGTCCGATGTGTCGATGTGGTTCACACCGCTTGCGAGGGCTTCGCGCAGCACAGCGACAGCACCCGCTGGGTCTTTGGGAGGCCCAAACACACCTGGGCCAGCTAATTGCATCGCGCCGTACCCCATCCGCTTTACCGTTAACGATGTACCGGGAAACGTGAACTGACCGCCAAGTTGAATTTCATTCGTATTGCTCATGGTGTAACTCCTTCCTAAACGCTGACGAGAACAAGCTTAATACATGCTGTTACAAAAGTCAAATATTGAAACTTGTAACTTTGGGGCGCAACGTTGCCCTCCCAAAACGAAAAAGCGCCCGCCGAAGCGAGCGCTTTTCTATGATAGGATTATTCCCTCAGTGCCCCACTGCTGGCTCAGCGCCGAGCAATTCCTGAACTTCCTTCAGCTTCTCATCGCGTAGTTCGATGGTTGGGGCTTCGAGGTTGAGACGAAGCAGCGGCTCGGTGTTGCTCGAACGCAGGTTGAACCACCAACCGCCGGTTTTGATGTCGCCTAATTCCACTGTCAAACCATCGAGGTGATCGAGACGTGCGCCCTGAGTGGCATAATGGTCTTCCAACTTCTTGCGGGTCGCTGCGGCGTCTTCCACGCGGTAGTTGATTTCGCCTGTCGCGCTGTAACGGCGTAGAGGTGCGACATGCTCCGACATCGGCTCGTCTGTGCTCGACAACAGGTTCAAAACCTGAATCAGCGCCATCAAGCCCGAATCGGTGTTGTAGCAGTCGGCGAAATAGTAGTGCCCCGAAAGTTCGCCGCCGAAACGAGCGCCCGTTTCCTTTAGCAAGCGCTTCATGAAGGTATGCCCAACACGTCCACGAACGGGAGTACCGCCATGCTCTTCAATCCACTGAGGCACAGCCTGCGATGAGCGAAGGTCGTACAAAACGGGCGTTCCGGGATTCTTCTCTAATACGCCGCCCGCGACCAGTGCCGTAAACAAATCACTCGAAACCGAAAGGCCGTTCTCGTCCACGAACATGCAGCGGTCGGCGTCGCCGTCGAAGGCCACACCTAAATCCAGCTTCTGCTCTTTGACAAGGTTCTCGACATCGTGCAGGTTCTCGGCTTTCAAGGGGTCGGCTTCGTGATTGGGAAACGTGCCATCCAACTCGAAGTACAGCGGCACTAACTCGAACTGAGGATGAGCCGCGAAGAACTCGCTCAAGAAAAAGCCGCCCATGCCGTTGCCTGCGTCGATACCAACGCGCAGTTTTTTGGGGCCGAACGCGCAAAAGCCATTCATCCACTCCAAATACTCGCCCAACGCGCCTTCGACTGGTTGCGCCTGTCCCTGAGTCTCAATCGGTTCGGGATCGCCTTTCTCAAGCGCTTCCAAAACGTACTCCTCGACATAGCGCAACGTGCCATCGTAATCCATCGGCGTGGCATTTTTGCCCGATACCTTGAATCCGTTATACGTCGGGCCGTTGTGCGAAGCCGTCACCTGAACACCGCCATCGGTGTTGTAGCGGTTGATAGCCCAGTAGTTCATCGGAGTGGCCGCCAAGCCCACCTCGACAGTGCTCACGCCGCCCTCGCGCAAGCCGCGCGATAGTTCTGCGAACATCTCTGGAGAATGTGTCCGCATATCGTGCGTTAGTGCCAGCGAATCGCCCGCGCGAAACACGCGCGCCGCCAGAGCGCGCCCAATGAGGTAAGCCACGCGGGGAGTTAAAAAGTCGCCCACGATGCCACGAATGTCGTATGCCTTAAAAATGCCAGCCATGATTGTGAATGCGGAAATCGGAAGCTGGTGTGCGGAAAGAACAGTGCTGGGGATGCGGAATAACCTCACATCTCGCCTCGCTCTTTTCTGCGTACCGACTTCCGATTTTAATTAGCCACGTCCGTATTGATCGTCGATACGGACAATATCGTCTTCTTCTAAATAAGAGCCGCTCTGCACCTCAACAAAGTGCATCGGGATGCGACCGGGGTTGAAAATGCGGTGCGGTACGCCTAGAGGGATGTAAATCGACTCATCCTCGGTCAGCAAGCGCTCTTCTTCGCCCAGTGTCACTTTGGCGGTGCCCTTCACGATAATCCAGTGTTCCGAGCGGTGGTGGTGAACCTGCATCGACGACTTCTGTCCCGGCTTCACCATCAGTTGCTTGACCTGGAAACGGTCGCCGCGCTCAACGCCTTCGTACCAACCCCAGGGACGGTAAACCTTTTTATGAACTTCGTGTTCGGCGCGTCCCTGTCTCTTCAATTCGTCCACGACGAGCTTCACATCTTGTGAACGCTCTTTCGAGGCCACCAAAATGGCGTCCGCCGTTGCGACGACCACCAAATCTTCGACCCCCAGCAAAGCGACCAACTGTTTTTCGGTGCGAACATAGCAGCCTTTGGCGTCGTGAACTGCTACTTCGCCCTGCACTGCGTTGCCGTTTTCGTCTTTGTTCTCGATTTCCCACAGCGCTGTGTAAGAGCCGACATCACTCCACTCGAACGAACTGGGCACAACCGCTGCGCGCGTCGTGTGCTCCATCACTGCATAATCGATAGAAACCGATGGCGACGACAAGAAAGCTTCCTGATCGGGGCGGCAGAAATCGAGGTCTGTCGCTGCGCCTTCATAGGATAGTTTCACGGCCTCATAAATTTCGGGTGCGTGCTGGTGCAACTCGGCGAGGAACATCTGCGCGGGCAACAAGAACATGCCCGAATTCCAGAAGAAGGTTCCTGCCTCTACAAATTCTTTCGCGCGGGCCGTATCGGGTTTTTCCACGAACCGCTTCACGTCGAATCCGTTGCCGTCCAAAACTTCGCCGCGCTCGATATAGCCGTAGCCGGTTTCGGGAGTGGTCGGCACAATGCCAAACGTCACCAAATAGCCGTCCTGCGCCAGTGCGCGAGCATCATCCACGCGCGCCCTGAAGGAATTGGCATCGCGAATCACATGATCGGATGGCAAAACCAGCAGCAGGGCGTCAGGGTCGCTTTGAAGTGCCGTGAATGCTGCAAGAGCGACGGCGGGAGCGGTATTGCGCCCGGCGGGTTCGAGCAAAATCGGGCCAACTGCGCCGCCCAGTTCCAGTAATTGGTCGGCAACCAGAAAGCGATGCTCGTTATTACACACTACCAGAGGGGGCGCCAGATCGGAGAGACCACGTAGGCGAATAACGGCCTCCTGAAGCAGACTTTGGTTAGAAAGCAGTGGTAAAAACTGCTTGGGAAGAGCCTGTCGCGAAAGTGGCCACAAGCGCGTGCCCGAACCGCCACACAAAATCACCGGATGCAACATAGATATAAATCTGGACAAATGCACAGCTGCATGTCCTAATCGCTGACAACCAATTTACCCAATTGGCGCCCGCCCTTTCGCTACTTTTGTCTCATAACCGTCTATCATTGCATCTTCATGGTTACATTAACACCTAAAAATGGCCGCTAATTTGCGATTTCAGAGCGCCAACATGCCTTTGCAAAGCGCTACACCTGCGCCTTCCGTACTCGATGAATTTCTCGCGCGTGCCTCGATTGAGCGCGAAAACCGTCCCGTCGTTCTGGTGTTTTTGCGCTCTGATTGCCCCTGGTGTGCCTCCGAAGTCCCGCGCCTCAGCGATGTCTTTGCGCGCAACGCCAAGCTCGATTTGGCCGTACTCGGAGTCGCCTGTGGCCACGACACTGCCGAAACTGCCGCTCGCTTCCAATCCGAAAAGCAACTGAAGTTCCCCGTTGTTCCCGATGAGGGCAGCGTGCTCCGCGAATCATTCGCCATCGAGCGCGTGCCTTCGGTTATCGTCATCAACTCGCGCGGACTCGTCGAACGAACCTTTGAAGGAGTCACCGAGCAATTAACTGGAATCGTTGAACAAACCTTGGGCGCCGTCGCCGACGACGCACCGCCACCATTCTATGAAATGGTCGGTAACGGTTGCGCTCCCTGACGCGAAATTATTTCGCTCCTAATTCAATAAGTTCTGTTTTTAAGCCCGTCGTTTTCTGATTATGCGGGTGTAATCTGCTGTCGTCTAGCACCCATATTCACAGCATCTGTTGGCAGTTCGTGTTCTAAACTATTAGCAAGAGAAGATGTCCCAAGTTCCCACCAGTACCCACTCCGAAATTGAACGTTTAGAAGCACTCACGCTTTCTGGGTTATTGGACACTCCCCCCGAACAAGCCTTTGACCGCTTCACTGCTCTGGCTCATCAAATCATCGGGGCGCCAGTGGTACTTGTTTCTTTGGTGGACGATAAACGCCAATTTTTTAAAAGCCAATTAGGATTGCCACAGCCCTGGGCCACCGAGCGCGAAACCCCACTTTCCCACTCATTCTGTCAGCACGTTGTCCACCAACGTCAGCCCCTCATCATTCGCGATGCCCGTGAAAACCCTCTGGTCCAATATAATCTGGCCGTCTCCGAAATTGGCGTTGTGGCCTATGCTGGTGTGCCATTAAAAACATCTGATGACCATGTTCTTGGCTCTTTTTGTGTCATCGATACCAAGCCCCACGACTGGAGCGAAAGCGAAATTCAGGTTCTGGAAGCATTGGCAGAAATGGTTATCCGTGAGGTCGAGCTGCGCAAAGTGGCCCAATCGCTCCAACAGCGCTATCAAACATTGCAGTTGGCCGAAAGGCGGCGCGACGATCTCGTCCACATGATTATTCATGACCTGCGCACTCCTCTCACTGCGCTTTTGAGTGGGTTGCAGGGCCTCGAAATGATGTTGACATTAGATGAGACCGAGAAGCAAATCCTTGACATCTCCATCCGAGGTGCCCGCTCGTTGTCGCACCTGATCAACACCATTCTCGATGTCAGCCGCGCCGAAGCGGGAATGCTCACTCTCGACCTCAAACCGCTATCCCCATTGTCGATTATTTCGTCTGCTCTAGAACAAGTCGAGCCGCTCAGCCGACAAAAAGCGCTCTCCATTTCGCTCGATTTAGGTTCGGCCTTACCCGAAACCCACGCCGATGAAGCCAAACTCATCCGCGTTCTGGTCAACCTGTTGGGCAACGCCATCCAATACACGCCCGTCCGTGGCACAATTCACGTTTCGGTCGAAGCCAACGAAGAAAATATGCTGCAATGGTGCATCGAAGACAGCGGCGTCGGTATCGACTCCAGCGAGTTAGAAACCATCTTCGAAAAATTCGGACAGGCCGATAATCCAATGCACGCTCCCACCTCATCCGGTTTAGGCCTCACCTTTTGCAAATTGGTCGTCAATGCCCACGGTGGCAGAATCTGGGCAGAAAGCGAAATCGGGCAGGGCAGTCGCTTCTGCTTCACCCTTCCCGCCAAACCCGGCGACAATTGAGAATACCCTTTCACTGCCAACCCCACAGTTTTGCTGCCCCCACCCATCTCATTCTTCGTTGATTAACCCTCCAACTCACTTCTTCATTGTTCGCCCATAGCGCGCTTTGTCAAATTCAAAGGGTATGAAACATCTTCCGTTGCTTGTAATAGGCGCTCTCGGTGCGGCCTCTTTGTTGGCTGGTTGCCCCTCTCCCGCAAAAGTTGCCGAAAAAACATCCGCAACATCCGCTCCCACCACCAAAGCCCCATCGGCCACCGCAACGCAACCCGTTCCCACCGCCACCCCTAAAACTCCAGTTTTGGGCTATGTACGCATTTTGCATGGCGTGCCTCGTACTGGCCCGCTTTCCCTCACATCTTCAGGAGCGAAATTCGGTACTGCCAGCTTTGGTGATGCCGCCCCATTCGTAGGAGTTCATACCCCTCAGGCTTCGTTTACGGCCTCTGATGGCAGGGGCAAAAAAGTCGCTGGCCCCCTCTCGCTCCGTTTCAGAAACAAGCAGCTCATCTCGCTTTTCGTTACGGGAGTCCCCGGTAACGCCACTCTGCTACCCCTGAACCACACCGATTTAGCGCCAGTAAAAGGCCGCGCCAAAATCTCCTTCTTCCACGCCGCGAAATCGCTACCCGCTGTGAGCATCAGCTTCGACGACAAGCCCTTCAATCGTTCCGTCAACTTCGGCATTGCCACCGCGTCAACGACCCTCGCGCCTGGGCACCACCGCGTCAGCGTCACTTACACCAAAACAAAGGGTGCCCCGGTAACATCGCTGCTCGATATTCAACTGTTGGCTAATAAGGTCTATTCGCTGGCCCTCTTCTACGATGGCTCGTCGTTACCCCAGATGCGTCTGGCGGAAATTCAAATTCCCAAATAATCGGCGGAGAGGGCAGCTCTCGCACAGTTCATACCCCTTCAGCCTGAGTTGCCCAATGCGTTTTCGTCAAAGCAGATGTTCAAGTCGCCCGTGCCGCCCGTCTGATATTTTCGCGCCAGCAACATCTCATCGCGATACCATTTGGCATGGCCATCCAAAAACAACACGTTCGTCCCTTCGAGATGGCGATTTGAAATGTGGTCAAATTTGCCGTAGAACCCATCATTGGTAGAGGTCGTTGCATTCGTTGTATCCACTTCCTCCCCCAAAAGTTGGAACTCTGCGGTGTTGTCGAACGCCGCTAAATTCTTCCCCCATCCAAAATGCCCTGTCACTGGATTGCCGCTGCTTTTCAATGCACACGCATTGTAGGCATATGAGTCGCCCGTTTGACCTCCGAATGAATCCGACGGACACACGAATACCTGTGTGCTTTTGACATAGGGATAAATCGCGCTATCTTCGAAATAGAAGTTTTTCCCCAGACCCGACCATGTGACCGTATAAGTTGCATATCTCAGCCAGCCACCTGTTTTGCCATTGCCCAGAGGTCCTGCCCACGCATTTGGTAATGTCTCGTCATAATCCTGCGTGTATTGGGCGAACGCCAGCCCAATCTGCTTCATGTTACTGAGGCAAGAGGCTTTGCGGGCATTCTCGCGTGCCCTGGCGAAAACTGGGAACAGAATAGCGGCTAGAATCGCGATGATGGCGATAACTACCAGAAGCTCTATGAGGGTGAAAGCTTTTCGGTAAGAGGGTACGACAAGCATTTTGTCCCATGCTGTTTATCACAACAAAACCAATGAGATAATGTCAATTTTCAAAGCAAAAGCGCGCCCTTCAATTGAAGGGCGCGCTTTTGAATTTCTATTCTAAAACTTGATGTCGATAACAGCCGAAACGCCCACACCGGGAACGCGCGTCGGGTTGACGACCGAGCGAGTGTTAATTGGAATCAGCACGCGAGCGTTGCCGCTAAGAGGCAATTTGGTGTCGATCTGAGCGACGGCTTTCGTCTGGTCAACAGCCTCTTTGCTGCCCGACACCTGAACGATACCAATCGCTTTACGATTGCCCATCGACAACACCGGAACAACTTTAGAAGTAATCCCCGACCCTTCCAAATTCTTCTGCCCAGTCACTTTATTAAGCGCCGAGTTGATTTGTCCGCCAAATTTATCCGCAACTGCAATCGCGCCGCCTACCTTCAAAATGCGGTCGAGCTGAGCCGAGGCTACTCCCACGCTAAGCAAAAGCGCTGCGATTCCAAGCGCGGTACTGCGTTTCAACGAGATTGTTTGAGTGTTTTTGTTGGTAATCATCGCCTACCAAAGTTAGCAACCTCAATGCCCTTACCCTGAGGTGAAGTCACAAATCGTGCATACAATTATAAGCACCGACTGTCCGAATCACCCACGAAAAAGCCCCCTGTTGTAAGCAAAACAGGGGGCTTTTTCGCGAACAAAATCCTCGCGAGATTAGCTCAGCATTTCGCGCACTTTCACCACTATATCGCTCGCCGCGACGTTTTCGGTATCGCGCGAGGCGCGAGTACGCACTTCGAATTCGCCGCTGGTTTTGGTGGTTTTGCCCGCCATCACGCGCACTGGAACGCCCAATAAGTCGGCGTCGGCGAACTTGGCGCCGGGCGACTCTTTACGGTCGTCGAACAGCACGTCCAGCCCTGCCGCTACCAGTTCTTTATAAAGCGCTTCGGTTGCTTCGATAACTGCTTCCTCTTTCTCCAGCAACAGCAAGTGAACCTGGAACGGCGCGATTTCTTTGGGCCATAGCGGCCCGCGCTCATCGCGCGAAGCATCCACGACGGCGGCCATGATACGCGACACGCCAATGCCATAGCAGCCCATCTCCATGATCTGCGATTTGCCGTTGCCATCCAACACCGTGGCATTCATCGCCTTCGAGTATTTGTTGCCCAACTTGAAGACGTGCCCCAACTCGATGGCCTTGGCGCTCTGCAATTCGCCGCCGCCCTTCGGTGACAACTCCCCGGCGCGCGCCTCGCGCAAGTCAACGAACCGTGCGCCCGCGATGTCGCGCGCCACGTCCACACCGCGAAGATGGAAGCCGTCTTTGTTGGCGCCAGTCGTCATGCGAGTGCGCCCACGCAGTTCTTCATCGGCAACAATATCGACCTTGCTGACGCCAACTGCGCCCAACGAACCGGGCTTCGCGCCCAAAAGCTCGACGATTTCCTCGACAGTCGCCGGACGCAAACGCGCCGCACCTGTCGCGCTCGCCAGCTTCGGCTCGACCAACTGATGGTCGCCGCGCACGAGAGCCAGAACGGGCTTGTCGTCGGCGATATAAACCAACGTCTTGATTTGGTGGACCGCTGCGGCGCCGCCCTCGAACTGTACCAAGGCGTCAATGGTCAAAATGCCCGGCGTTTCAAACTCTTCGATCTGGTCGCCAATATCGCTGCGGTCAGCGACAGCCTCGATTTTCGAAGTCGCCAACTCAAGGTTGGCCGCGTATTCGTCCGTCTCGTTGAACAAAATCAAGTCTTCGCCCGAAGGAGACAGCGCCATGAACTCTTTGGTGTCAAAACCGCCGATGCCGCCGCCCGCCGCGTCCACGATTTGCGTCTGCAATCCGCAGCGCACAAAAATGCGCTTGTAGGCTTCCACCATCGCGTCGAACGACTTGTCCAGACCTGGCAAATCCACATCGAACGAATAGGCGTCCTTCATCACGAATTCGCGCCCACGTAGTAAGCCCGCGCGGGGACGGGGTTCATCGCGGAACTTGGTCTGGATTTGATACAGCGTGACGGGGAGTTGCTTGTAGCTCGAAACCGTGCCGCGCACGATGTCGGTCACGACTTCCTCGTGAGTTGGCGCGAGCAGATAATTCGATCCCTTCACGTCCTGAAGGTTGAACAAAATATCAAGCGCGTCGCGTCCGGTCTCGTGCCATAACTCTTGCGGCGATAGCGCGGGCATCAGCAACTCGATACCACCCGCGCGATTCATTTCCTCGCGCACGATGTTCTCGATTTTGGTCAAAACGCGCAGGCCAAGGGGCAGGTACGAATAAATGCCCGCCGCAAGTTGGCGCACGTAAGCGCCGCGCAAAAGCAAGCCATGCGCTTCGTTGTCGGCTTTCACCGCGCGCAGGGTGGGTGCGAATAAATGGGATTGACGCATAAAAACTGGCAGAGCAGTTTAGACCTTGGCCCACGACTTGCTTTTAAATGCTTTCATCATGAGCAAACAAACCGAACAGGTAGTCGAACACGACGAAGTCAACTCAACCGAAAACTCCAATGCCATCAAAGACCCCGCCGAATGGACAACAGGCGACGAACCCATGACAGGCGCCCAAAAATCCTACCTGAAGACCCTGTCCGACCAGGCGGGCGAACCCTTCGACGACACCCTCACCAAAGCTCAGGCCTCGGTGAAAATCGACGAACTTCAGGAAAAAACCGGACGCGGCAAAGAATCATAAATTCAGCCGCTAAGGGCAGAATCACTAAAAGGGCGAACACACCGTTCGCCCTTTTTCCATTCGTATTAAACGTGAAATACCCTCGTAGAGACGTGCCTCGGCGCGTCTTATTCATTCAGCGCGCGAAGTGCCCCCTCTTTTCCATCACCCTGCCTGAACAACAAAAAGCGCCCCTTCCGAAGAAGGAGCGCTTTAGCAAACCCAAAATGCATTGCCCGTCGAGGCGCTGGAAACGCCGTGAGGATAAAAGTGCAAGCTGAGGCAACGAGGAACGTCTGATTCCAGTAAGCGGGACGCTTTACAGACGGAGGCCACGAGGAACGGGCGCACTTTGGGTTCAGGTTGAAAAGGTACAGACAGGCGGCAGGAACTCGGTAAGTTTTTCAACTTCCCGCCGCCTCTTAGTTCACTTGCGAAACTAAAATCTGCGGCTTCGACCTCTGCCCTTGTCGTGTTAAAGAATAGGGGAGTCCCGTTTCGCGTTGGTTACGCAAAGGTAAAAGTTGCCTTAAGAGCAGGTTGCTGTTTCAGGTTTCTGTTTTTTAGGCAACTTTTAGTGCCGCTTTGCCCATCAAATTGACGTGAATGCCACATTCGCGCTTATCTGTGCCACCCCAACGCCCGGCTCGGTCGTCCTCTCCGGCCTTCACCGAACGTGTGCAGGGCTGGCATCCAATCGAGGGATAACCCAGGTCGTGAAGCGGGTTATAAGGCACCCGATTCTTGTGAATGTAGTCCCAAACCTGCTGCTTCGTCCAGTTGGCGAGCGGGTTAATTTTTACCAGTGGGAACTGTGCATCGAAGCCCACAATAGGCGCCGTGGCGCGTTCGGGGGTCTGGTCGCGGCGAATCGCCGTGATCCACGCATCGAATCCCTCGACAGCTCCGGCCAACGGCACGACCTTACGGAAGTAGCAGCATAAATTGGGCTGCGACTGGTAAAGCGGCTGCTCGAAAATCGAGCGCGAATCGGATTCCGCGTCTTCAATACCTGCGTCGGGCTGAATCGCGCGAATCGAGATGCCATATTTATCTTCAAGGCGTCGCTTCAAATCGAGTGTCTCCTCGAACTGATAGCCAGTATCGAGGTTGAAAACGTCGGGAAAGAACCCGACTTCCTCGCGCAATTGAGCCAACATTCCCAGTAATGCACAGCCTTCCGCGCCAAACGCCGTGGCCATAGTCAGGCCCGCGCCATAGGTCTCAAGCGACCACTTTAAAATGTTTTGCGGCGACTGAAGTTCAAGCCACTCGCGGGTGGGGAATCCCGCTTGAAGTTGCTCCTTTCGTTCGTTGGATAAGGAAGATTGTGCCATTGGATACTATTTGAACGCGCAAAAACGAGGCGGGTTCATGCTTAACCCCAGAAAAAAGGTAGGAAAACCTCCAAAGACTCTAATCTATTGCCGTACGGTATCCCCTGAATTTGCACTTTACAGGTCAATATGCTGGCTTAATATTTCAACTAATGACCATCGCCCACTGTCCATATTCCACAGCAAGCCCATTGCCGCAGCACCTCGCCTCTATTTATGCCCCTTAAAAGTCTTGATGAAAATTTAATGTGGGCATTCTAAGCTGCGCTTATCGCAGCCCAAATCATTGCCCATCGTGGTGCTTCCCACGATGCTCCCGAAAACACTCTGGCCGCCTCCAACCTCGCCTGGAAACAGGGCGCCGATGCCGTCGAAATTGATGTGCAGTTGTCGAGTGATGGGCATCTCGTTGTTTGCCACGACAAAGATACCCTGCGCACAACGGGCATCGCTGGAAAAATCAGCGAACTGACTCTGGCCCAAATTCAGGCACTCGATGCCGGAGCATTCAAAGGGGAAGCCTGGAAAGGCGAGAGAATCCCCACTCTCGATCAGGTTCTCGCCTCGCTGCCATCTGATAAACGCCTCTTCATCGAGCTTAAAGGCAATTCCACGCTCGTCTCCCCGGTAGAAGAAGCCATAAAGCGCTCCACCTGCACCTGCGAACAACTCGTCCTCATCGGCTTCGATATTCCCGCCATGCAAGAAGCCAAACGCCGCCTCCCACACCACGCGGTTCTATTGCTTTACGGCTTTTCTCAAAACGAGGAAGAGTCGCTAAAACGCTGGCAACCCCGCATCGAATCCCTCATCGCCCGCGCCAAAGAAGTGGGCGCCGATGGCCTTAACCTCTGCTACACCACCCCCGACGATTTAAAGTGGATTGAGAAAGTCAAAGCCGCCGGACTAAAAGCCTGCGTCTGGACCGTCGATGACCCCATCGCTGCCAAATACCTCATCGACGCCGGAATCGAAGTCATCACCACCAATCGCCCCGGCTGGCTCCAAAAACAACTGATGCGAGAGTAAATCCGCCCCACAAAAATCTATAGGGCGCCCATTTCCAGTTACGGCCCCAACAAGCGGCTAATCTCTTTTTCCAGAGCCTCGACTTGCTCCCAGCGCCCTTCCTTACGGGCTTCTTGCCACGATTTCCAACGGGCGCGCAGTTGCGCCAACTTCGCTGCCGTTTGTGCCGACGAGGCGGGATTCACCGACGCGATGAACTGAGTTCTCGTCGAGGCGGTGTTGTTACTTAATATCCACGGTGCATACCCTGTCGTGTTGCTTCGGCGTCCGGCCCGGCCCAGCGAGAGCTGCATTCCAACGCAATCGCCCGCTTTGTCGAGCAAGGGCACCATCGCGAACTTATCGAAATATTCGGGGGGGAAAGGCGTGGCCGGAGTTACCCCTGAAGATGACTCTGTGAATGGCAGTTGAAGTGGTTTGCTGGCTCGCCACGTCGAAATCGGCGATCTGCCCTTTCCTGCCCAAATCGCCTCGCCTTCATCGCGGGCGCTCATCATCGCTACCATCGGTGTAGGATTTTGCTTGGTGCCAGCTATATAATTGTCGGCTAACGTGCCGCGTGAGGAGGCGAACGCTGCCACCAATTCAAGCCCCGCTTTGCCATTGCGTTCGACTAGCACTTGTTCCACAAGCATATTTCGTTCACTGCTGTCGAAGGTGCCGAACTGACGCCAGTTGTCCGTTCCTTTGTTCCACTCCTGCGCTTCATCTCCATCCTGTCCTGTTGGTACGGGGTGATAGCGTTCCCAGAGTGTGGTTTGCGCGTTCAGCAAGCCAACGGAAAGCCGTGTCCCTGCGCGTAGCGGCGCAGGTAATTCGCGCAGGGGCCGGAAAAATCCTGGTAGCAGTGCTGCCCATGCCCGCGAAAACGGCTCGTTTGGGGCGAACAAAAAGAAACTTGTTTCCCCGGTGCTGGCGTCGCAAACCCCCAGCACGCTCTGGCGCGCATAGTTGACGTTGCTCCACTCATCGCCCGCCTGAATCATCGCTGCATGGGGGTAGGAGCGCGACACGAAACAGCCCTCAACCAACCAGAATAGCCGCTCCGATTTTTCGGAGCCAACCGGCATCCACACCGGATGCGGCTGGGCATCCGTCCACCACACGAACGGCGCCAGTGTTTGTACCCGCTCCAACGGGTCGAGATGCCATGTCACTGGTTTGTCGCCCTCAAGCAGCGAATGGTCGCCAAAACGCAGTGCCAGCGCAAAATTGGTCAGCGAATTAGTGCGTGTCACGCCGCGCGCGTTCTTTTCCACTTCGCGTACGCGCGCTTGACTGGGAGCCGCCAAATTATCATCGTTTGGGGCTAAAGTGGGCGTTCGCGTAGATACGGCGTTACGCTCCACTGGCGATTGCAAAATCACCGCTTGCAACTCGCGCCGCGTCGCGACTACCTGCTCACTACGCGAAGGGTCGCTTTCCCACACCAATGGCGAGGTCGCCACTGTCTTGGCAGGGTCTGTTTCGATGACCCTCGCTTTGAGAGCATTGCCCTCGCGCCCAATATACAACTCGCTGGCACGGCGCCCTTTTCCGGTGCTGCCTGTTCCTCTTCCGGTGTCGTTTTCATGCAACGCGCTTCGCAACGCCTCTTGCGGCCATACCACCAAACCCGGTGTTTTTTCCGCTTTCGAAACCGAGGCGACAGGCTGTGCCACCGACACCCCGAAATCGGATGCCGCGACATTTAAGCGCCGCTTTTGCACTTGATCTAATCCCCACGCCTTGCGTGTAACAGCCAGATGCTGCGTTTGCTCGATACGTAGTGTTGCGTCCAGAGTCGGCGAGGTAGCGACCATTGCACGCCCGAACGAAGGCGCCATCAGTGGTAAAAACACCGCGCTTGCCATCCAGAACACCGTCACCATCACCGGGCGAAGCGCATCGCGCGGCGCCATGCGTGCAAACCAAAATGCCAGCGGAATGCTCGAAACCACAAAAAACACCCGCGTCGGGTTGGTGAATGTGCGCTCGTAGAATCCCGAAATGCCGTTGGCCGACCAGCCGAAGTTCACTGGTTCGCCCAGCGCCGATAGTCCGCATCGCACCCCGACCCACACCACCATAAGCCCCACTAAAAACGCGAGGTGCCGAGCCGTCGCATCGCCTACGCGCAGCCCGTGGGTGTCGAAATCCAGCACTCCTTCAAAGGCGGCGATGGTGATGACCATGCCCAGCGTGAAGCCGAGTAGGGCACCGAAGGCGTTCCATACCCACAACAGCGCGGGCCATACCCCGACTAGAAATGTGGCATCTGCGCCCGATTCCAAGGCGCCAAAAGTGGGCGGATGGAACATCAGCACCCATAAATCGAACTGATTGGCTGCCGCCATGCCGCACAGCACCGCGCTCAGGCCAATGAAAATCTGTTCGCCGCGCTTCGCCAACAGTTCCAGCCGCACACGATCTTCAGGGCTGATGTGGCTACGACTTGTGAGCGCTCGCGGCCCCAACAGTGGCAGCGAGCCATCCAGCCAGCGCGCATTGTGCCACGCCAACCGCGCGTTGCTCAGCAACACCCCTGTCCACACCAGAAAGGCTGGAATGAATGCTTCCACCCGCCATTGCCAGTACAGCGCCTGCGCCGATCTGTACCCCATCGAGTTCATCCACCACTCTTCGCTCGTCCATTCGGCGATTTTAAGTGTCGCGACGACAAACGCCAGAACGAAGAACGCGATGGAAAACAGACGGCGCATGAATTAACAAAAAGCTATGAAAAAGACTTACAGAGGTTTGGCGACGACCATCGACATATAAATCGCCAAATTCTCGCGAAAATCTTCAATACGAAAATACTCTTCCACTTCAGCTTTGAGTTCATCCTCGGTAAAGCGAAAGAAGGGAATACCCCCCTCATGCTCGCCCTGTTTCTCCCAAATCTTGGTGAGGCCACCATAGCGATAAGCCGATAGCATCAGCGTGCCATCATCGGTCAGCACTCGCTGTGCATGTTCGAGGAACTGCAAGCGCAATTCGCGCGATGGGATGTGTTCGTACACACCCGCATGAGCGCATCGCCCAAATTTCTTCGACTGCAACGGCATGTGCGTCAAATCGGCGTGGATGTAATGTACCGGGTGGTGGGTGCGTGCGAAATGGCGCGCGCGATTGCGCACGATGGACTCGCGCGACATATCGACCGCCACCACTTCGGGGGCTATCTCCGCGAAAATCGCTGTCAAGCGTCCGGTTCCGCAGCCCGCTTCCAATAGCGGCGAATCGAGGTCAACCGACATCGCCTTCTTGTACACCGGGTTCTCGAACAGCGATAGCGCTTTTAGCGACCACATCGCGTCGTAGTCCTGCGCCTGTTCGTCGCGCGCGCGCCGCTCCGACTCGATACGCGCGAAGTCGCCATCTTTCGGGGGAGCTGGTTTGAACTCACAGCCTATTTCGCGTAGCTTATTTTCGTAGCGTGCCACGAATTCGCTGTCATCAGGACGAAGCCCATCGGCGAACAATGTTGGAATGCCATCTTGCACCACATACCACCGTCCACTGGAAGGATTCACCAGAACGCCATCGCGCGTTTGACCCAAATGGGAGGAAAAAGCGTGCAGTTCGAGGCTACCGCCATCGTTAGGATCGCTCAAAAAGTTCAAAAGACGGTCTTGCATCAGAAAATCAAGTTTTTCATGCCGTGCCAGAGAACGCGATAAAATAAAGGCGCTCTAAGTGAGGGCGTGCAGGAGAAACCGCTTTCGAGGTTAGCAAAAGCGCACGATAATACCCGCGTATTCACCCTTTGATGGATGAACTTATTCGTGCCTATTCCGTCCAATTATTTGTATTAATGTTCCGCCGCTCTCTCTTTTCGCGTCTCGTACCGCTCCTCGTTTTAGGGGCGGTGGCGTTGACGTTTACCTCTTTGGCATGGGCGCAAAGCGTCGGGCGTGCCAGCGGCGATTTCCCCAACCTGCGAGTCAACAAATCCGAAACCCCATTCGGTCGTCTTGTCGCCGATGCGCTTCTCGCGAAGAGTGGCGCCGACTGCGCGCTCATCAACGCCGGCTCACTCAAATCGGGCACCCTCAGCGAAGGCCCCATCGAAAGCACCGACCTCGAAGCTCTGCTGTCTTTCTCCGACGACGATGTCGCCACCCTGTCGCTTTCCGGTGCCCAGCTTAAAGCCGCATTGGAACGTGCCGCCAGCGTCTTCCCCACGGGAAGCCCCGCTTTCTTGCAGGTCGCGGGCATTAAGGCGCGTTTCGACTCCAATCAGGCTCCCGGCAAACGCATCAGTTCTATCTCGGTGCGAGGCAAGCAACTCGACGACGGTGCCACCTACTCCGTCGCCATGCCCTCCAGCCTCGCCGAAGGTGCAGCTGGCTTTTTCAACATCTGGAACGGCGCCCAAAAGCGCTCGACCGGTGCCAGTTTGATGCAGGATTTGATCGCCTACATCGGCTCCAAAGGCGACGTTGCCCCCGATATGCAAGCCCGCTTCGACGGCGCCTGATTGGCCCGTCAAACTGGGCTGCATGTTTCGCGCCCTCCTCACAATTCTTCTTGTTTGCATCAGCCTTTTGCCCGCCCATGCCATAAGCATCTGGGACGCGACCCATCGCGCTGACCTCGTTTGCATCGCCACCTTCGAATCCGAACGAGCCGTCGAAAGCGAACACCCTCTGGCCTTCGAGGGAAATGTCATTTATGCCTTCACCATGAACGTAAGCCAAGTGTGGAAAGGCGAAGTGAAAGAGAAAAAGCTCACTCTCCATCTAGCCCGCTACGAACGAAACGGCCCGTGGCAGCCGTTTCGCCCCTTCGAGACCAACCGTAATTACCTCATCATCGCCAAGCGTAACCCCAAAGGGCGCTTCTACACCTCTCCTGATGACCTCAACGGCAAACAAGGTTTCGTCGATTATTTCCCCGTTCGCGAATCAGTGCCCGCAGTCCCGTCACAACCCCTCATGGTTCGCGTCACCCGTCAAATCATTGCCAACCTCCTCGACGCCAATACAGAACTCAAGCAAAAATCTCTCTGGCAATTGCAAGACTACGAAGGCGTATTCATCGACGACTCCACTTGGGTCAAAAAACAATTTGGTGCCGCCGAAGTCAGCGCCACCAAATCCTTGGTCAAAAAAGAAGCTATCCCCGAAATCCTGCGCCTGACCCGTGAAGGCGACGAGGAAATCCGGTGTACCGCGTTGGAAACGGCCTCATGGCTACAGCAAACATCGGTCATTCCCCAACTGGCGCGCGGCGCCCAGAGTGGCAAGCCGTGGGCGGATTCGCTCGCATGGGGCTTCCTCCATTATCGCAACCGCGAAGCGCTCCCCCTGCTTCAAGCCCAACTCAGCAACACCAACCCCATCGCGCGCCTCGCCATCATCGAAGCCTTTGAGTTATTCCGCGACCCCGCGACTATTCCCGACTTGAAGCGGCTCCTCACCGACCCCGATGCTCAAGTGCGCGACAGGGCGCGCTATGCAGTGGGTCTTATTGGCGGTTAAGGCGGCAATGCCCTCACTCCTTTGGGAATACTCCCCAATTCTTCACCGCGCGCTTGCCCATGCGCGTATGAAAACGTAAATTTTTCGGGCGCCTTTGGCGCAACTTGCCGTGCTCAACCCTTTTGCTTCTTTTCTCGCGTCAAAGCGTTTTCGCCTCGGATGGATTCTTGTCCTCATCGGTTTGGCGAACGCGCTCTTCTGGACGCTTTACCGATGGAACTTTGAAAACCACTTCCGTTCCACCCAGATTGTGTGCGACTTCGAGGACACACGCTCGATGGCCGATGGTTTCGGCAAGTCACAGGAACAACTGCTCGTCGAACTGCATAAACGCGGCGTCAACTCGATTCTGCTCTACGAACAAACCCTCAGTTCTCTCCGCGATAACGCGCGCCTTGTCATTCAATCCCGCGAAGCTGCCGAGCAAATCTACCCCACCGCGAACTGGGCGCAGGTGCCGCCTCAGTACCGATTCCTCATCGTCTCCGACGATGCAGCGCTCCTCAACCAAATTTATCCCCGCATCTTCAGCCAATCGGTTGTGCCGCCCCAGCGCATCGCATTGCGCGGCGGGCAGGGCATTCTCATCTCCAACTCGAAACAGTTGGTCAGCGACGCCCAACTCGGTTTCGATCCCCAGCAACTCGCTCTTGCCAAGCGCGTGAACATGATTGTGGCGGCCCGCATCGCTAACCCCGTCAACCTCACGCCCAAGCGCATCACTCAACTGCTCGATGACGTGAAATATCAGGCCAAAGCCAACGTCGTCTTCATGGGCGACGATCAGGTCGTCGGCTTCGAATCGCTCATCTCTCCCGTCCAGCGCGAAATGCGCAAACGCGACCTCACCTTCACCGTCGTCGAGTTCGGCAAAACGCGCGGTGCGGGCGATATGGCCAAGTTCACCGAGGGCAAAATTGCCCGCGTTCACACCGTTCTCCCCGAAGAAGCGCTCGGCGCCGAACCCGAACTGCTCGTTGACCGCTACGTGCGCGCCGCCAAAGAGCGCAACATGCGCGTTCTCTTCCTGCGCCTCATGCGCCACCAGAAAGGCGAACCCGAAGCCGCCGAACCCGGCGACCTAAAGGCTCCTATCCGTCTGGAAAAAGATGGCTTCGACCAGAACATGGAATTGGTCGAAAAGGTAAGCACCGAAATCCAACGCGCCCCTCTGCCATTCTTCCGTCCCGGTTTGGGCATTGGTCCCGCGCAGCGCTTCGGCGACTACCCGATGGCCCAACTTGAACAAGGCGGCTTGCCCCATCGCGTCGCTCAGGCCGTCCGCTTCGAGATGCTGTTCGTAACCGGCTTGGGCGTCGTCGGCATGACTCTGCTTTTGCTCAACCTGTTCTTCGACATGCGTCCCGAAGTCCAACAGCGTTGGTTCATCGCGGGTGTCGCATTGGTCTTTGCCCTCTCGTTTTCGGCGGGCATCGGTGCCAAATTATTGGCTCTTCAAGCGGGCCTCGTCTGCTCGACAGTTGGCATGATGTGGGGCGGTTTACCGCTCATCTGGGATGGCCTCAAGCGTCCCGGCTCCTCGCGCACGCCTGTCCAAATCGCCGTCTTCGGTTTGGGCGTCCTTTTCCGCACCACGCTCATAACGCTTATCGGTGGCCTCTATGTCACTGCCTTCCTCAATAACTGGCGTTACATGAGCAAGGCCGACGAATACCTCGGCGAAAAGGCCACGCAGTTCCTGCCCATCGCCATCATCGCATTCGCTTTCGTGGGCGAAATATTCCCGCACCGCGTCGAAGCCGAAGGCGCCGCTCCCGGCGTCCGTCGCGCTATGGCGCGCTTGCGTGGCGTCGTCGCCCGTCCTTTCACTGCGCAAACCGCCATCTACTCGCTCGTCGTTCTGGCTGTCGGTTACGTATGGATGGCCCGCTTCGGCAACGATTCGGGAATGCAAATTTCCGCCTTCGAGCTGAAAGCCCGCGCCACGCTCGAACAGGTCTTCCTCACCCGTCCGCGCACTAAGGAAATCTCTCTGGGCCACCCCGCGTTCATCCTGATGATCGCCTTCCTGCTGCGCCGCCAGAAGCTGCTGGCTTTGGCCGCACTACTGCCCGCCATCATCGGCCAAACCGACGTTCTCAACACTATGTGCCACATCCACACCCCGGTCTTCTTCAACCTGTGGCGTTCGATAACAGGCATCGTAATCGGCGGCTTCGCTGGCTTCGTTGCCCTGCTCGTGGTGCTTCCCGTCCTGACTCGCTTCACGCGCCCCAAAAG
>SDZD01000150.1 GCA_004172935.1 bacterium
CCTGTTGCTCGGGCGTGGTGGCGCGGGCGAGGAGGATCGTTGTGGCGTGCGGCGGCGCGTTGGGCGGTGCGATGGTGACCCATCTTTTGGACGCGATTCCTGCGGAATCGCTGGGGCGCTTGTCCTGTTCGGGCTGGTAGGTGTCTTCGACGAGGGTGAAGCCGAGGGTGCCGGTGTAGAAGGCGAGGGCTTCGTCATAGTCTCGGATGATGAGGGCGATGTGGGCTAGGTGGGCCATGTCAGATCAGATAGCGGATACTATTTGGAGCATGGGGGTCCGACACCCGACCTGGGTAAAGCGAAATAAAATTTTCTTTGCTAGACAAGGCGTAATCAAGCTTACTGTTGTGATAAAGTGCGCAATACAATGCGGCGGATCTTGCTTGACAGTTTATCGACTTCTCAGGGTTAAATTCTATATCTGTAAATCCATCAATGTCGGTTATCTCTTCAGCAAGTTCAGGATTTTTAATAAGCGCATTTATATAGAGCCAGTCGTAGAATGCCGTCTTTGGCTCTAAATCCCAATCCACTCCGAAAAATGAGAAATGCACCAGCGATCCGCTATTGCGTAATCTTTCATCACGCTTCGCATCCATAGGCTGTTTGTCAAAAATGTCCCTATAGGGACCGCCGTTTTCGAAAACTTTGCTACCTTGGAATGCGGCCTCGACTGTCAGAACTCGGCCTTTTTGGGTTCCAAATTTTAGATTGAAAGAGGAAAGCGCAACGCCGAGCCGGCTTTCTGACTTTGAAGAAACTTCCAATGGATGACGAATTCCGTATTCACGAAATGCCATTTCGTGAAGCTCACGTATGCTCTTCTGTTTCTGACTCTTTGCAAAACCAGCATGCCAGACGAAATCAACGTACCTTTCAAGTACGTATCTTTTGCCGTCTAGAAGCGGAATAAATATCGGACGCATTGCCATATCTATTTAACGCCACCGCGGTGATGCCAGCGCTGAGAGAAAAAGCCTCTATCCCCGTGCACCCATGTCCTGTTCTCTTCAAAAAGATGCTGGTGCTGCTCTCGGCTCGGAGTTCTTTGGAAAACACCGCCTGCTATTTTCGCAGGCGGAATTACGCCGAAGACCAAGACTTCAGCTTGTACATCGGTTGGGTCATAGTTCTTGAGATTTTGAGCGCCGCGATCAATCCCGGGTAGCGGGGAGAACATATTGCCCAGCGCCCCCACTGTCTGAAAATTCGCGATGGGTTGAGAAGTAATCTCATTAGCCGCGGCGTTATGGGGGCAAAATGCACACGGCATCTCCCATAGTATGCTAGGGGAGAGAATCAGCACGGCCCAATTAGTGCCTGGATTCTCTTGGCGCAGCTTCCAAAGCATCAATGCATTTGGGAACGCGATTGAAAGGCAGTTGGCGCCCAACTGATTATCTAATCGATACTCATCATTTGTACTGGCCTGCGGTTGGCAAGCAGCAAGACCGTCACGTGGCACAATGCCATGCTCGAAAATGGACGGCAAATTTGTCGTACGGGTGAAGTGCACGAGGAACGGAATTTCCAATGCCTCCGCGGCAACGCGTATTGCATTCATGGCTTTGTCCCAGTTGAATCGCTGTTGCGGTCGGTCGGCTGCCTGAAAAATCGCTGCCGATCATTAAAGTAGCTCGCTCATTCGTGCCGTGCCAGCCTTCGTGCTCTCGACAGCGATAACTTCCCTTGGTCCTTAAGCGTTGGTCATCGTACCCGGCCTATCTGGCGCCAGCGGTCGCAAAAAACATCAAATACGCCAGCCGCCCGTTCTCCGCGCGATCCCCAAACCCCGCCGCCGAATTGTGGAACATCCACGGGCTGAACAGGATCAGGCGATTGAAGCGCATCGGGGCGGTGAAGCTGCGTTCCCATTTGGCGGGCTTCAGCGTGTCCTGATTGACCACTTCCTCGATCAGTCGGTTGACGTCGGTATAGCCGGCGGCGCGGACGCCCTCCGCGGTCAGCGGCACGCGGTCGAGATTGGTGCGGCGGTGGCGGTAGAAATCGGTGCCGCCGCGGCAATCCTCGGGCAGGCTGAGATAGAGGATGCCCGAATAGAATGCGGGGTCGATATGGACGCCGCTGCGGCCGCGATCGCCCTTTAGCGTGAGGCGGCAATGGCCGTGCAGGGTGCCGGGGGCCGCGGTGACGGGGGCGCCGATCGCCTTGGAGACATAGTCGTCCAGGCCCTTGATCGGGAGCGCGCGTTCGCTGGTGATGCCGGGGTAATTGCCGCGCTTACCCGCCGGATCATAGCCCAGAGCGAGCGCCTGGCGGCGAAGCTCGTGGGGGTTGGCGGCGAAATCGTCGATCATGAGGAAGCTGGGGGGCATCGGGGCTCAGGGT
>SDZD01000151.1 GCA_004172935.1 bacterium
TCAGCGGCTGTTCCTTCTCGCCCCAGCCTAACGTGTCGGTCAAGCCGACACCCACAAGTTTCACTTGTGGGTTCCCTGCGCGCTTCGCGCTCCGGTGCGGCTTACCTGTGGCGTTAGGCCTCGTATGAAAATCACCGATGACCAAACCGCAACTCAGCCTCTGGCTGACTTTGGCGTACATGCAACGCGGCTACTTTGCTCAGGTGATTTCGACGCCTTGGCGAAGCAGTTTGGCTACTTCCTCGCCTATGAACGAGACCCAGCTGTCGCCATTCAAGAAGAGCTCACATCGAGCCTGGCGGAGATTGGCGCCACTTCACTCCACTATCCACCAACCGCATCACCCGCCGTTAGCTATTTCAAGCCAAACGACACTGGTCTCTTAGCACTCGTTGAGCAATATATCCCGACCAATGGCAATGGGCATGTTTTGCTTGAACTAATCGTCAGTTCACGAAAAGAAAGCAAGTTTATCGGGCTGGAGCAAATAAGT
This sequence comes from bacterium, assembly GCA_004172935.1. Lineage (GTDB taxonomy): Bacteria > Armatimonadota > Abditibacteriia > Abditibacteriales > Abditibacteriaceae > Abditibacterium. Next base: position 494 of record SDZD01000151.1, read on the forward strand.
TCGGCCCCTACTGCTCAGCCATCAGCCGATGAGAGAATCTGCAAATGAAGCTCAAAAGCCTATCTACGCGCCGCGGCCTAACTGGTTGTTCAACAGGACGTCAACCCGCTTCGCGGCTTGCCGCCTGTTAACGCGGGCGTTAGGCCTCTCATAACATGAAGAACATTGCGACTTCCATCCGGTTCCTCTCTCTCGTCAACTTCTTTTCATTCTTCCTTGGGGCTATTTACCTAGGCGGCGATGCGGTGAACGGTAAAACGGAAGCTGGCCAGTATTTTTTATCCTGGCATGGCCATTTCACTCAGGTAAGCGAGGCCATCTTTCGGTATAGCTACATCCACGTAATGTCAGTCTTTGTCGTAATGACGCTGACGCTAATCGTCAGTCTACTTAGCAAGCCATCACCCGAAGAGATCAAGTGGCTAAACCGAACTGTAGGTCTCTTGGGTGGTCTTTCTGCTGCATACGCTTTGGTTCGTTTTGGTTAAGGTTTAGCACTCATGAGCTCTCGTACCACCTCCAACACTGTGCCTTCGCGCAGCGGCCTAACTGGTCGTTCAACAGGACGCCTACCAGCTTCGCTGGCAGCCGCCTGTTAACTTTGGCGTTAGGCTTTTAGTTGCCTAGTCCACTTCTGGGACTCAATATGAAAAAATACACACTTTCTACTTTGCTGTTCTGCTTTGCATTCTCATCGTCTGCAGCCGATACCACTGAAGGATGCGAAGAAGCCGATAGTGGCCGTTATTCCGCTATTGCAGAATGTGGATACAGCAGTTTCAAAAAAGTAGATGCCGCCGTGGAATCAACTTACAAAGACCTATTCCAAGCATTGCGTGAGGATGAGCCAACACAAAAGCTCCTCGTTGAATCTCAAGCGGCATGGAAATTGTCTCGTGACAAAACATGTGATATTTGGCACAGCATGATCTCGCACCAAGTCTCGTGGTGTCAGTATGGAATGACCGAAGCACGGCTCACACAGTTAAAGCACATGCATGCATGCTTCACAATCGGTGGGAATGAATGTTAACAACCACTTTGCCTACGGGCCCGACGGCTAAGCCAATTGGGCTTCAATCCCATTCCACTTCGCGCCCTAGCCTAACTTTTCGGTCAAGCCGACACCTACAAGCTTCGCTTGTAGGTTCCCTGCGTGCTGCGCACTCCGGTGCGGCTTACCTGTAGCGTTAGGCTTTTGGCTGCCTTTAATCAGCGGTGTGGCTAAGTCAGACCATTGATGCTTTCACCGTTTGGTCTTGGCCAGCGCTGCTTTCCTTTTGTACCCCAGCGTTGCGCGTATTTCTAGGCACAGTTCAACAGGCTTCGCGGGTCAAGACTTGGTGGCTGGGCAAGTTTCAATCTGGCTGTCTGTCCTTCGGCAGCCTGCTCACCGCAACTCGGCATCAAAGTGCCATACGCCATCGCCTTGCGGCTGTCCGTCCTGCGGCGGCCAGTGCACTGTGGTGCCGTGGCAAGCCACCGCACTTGGCATCCCGCAGTCATGGCCAAAGGCCATCACTGCCTGGCGCTTTTCAAGTTTTGCGGCGAACTTGGCAGGCAGCAGGCCACAAGTTTTAGTGAACCGGCCCGCCTGTCGGCGGTCTGCGAGTATTCGCCGGTTGGCCAGGTGCACGGTCATCAGGCAGAATCACTGTCGTTCAAGCCAAGGGGGCGCAGGCGTGGCAGGGTCAAACATCTATCAGCAATGCAAGGTCGGCTTATTCTCAGCGGCTGTTCCTTCTCGCCCCAGCCTAACGTGTCGGTCAAGCCGACACCCACAAGTTTCACTTGTGGGTTCCCTGCGCGCTTCGCGCTCCGGTGCGGCTTACCTGTGGCGTTAGGC
>SDZD01000106.1 GCA_004172935.1 bacterium
CATCTGTCCTGTCGATGGCACCGTAGTGTCGGGGCATGGCACGATGGACGAGTCCTATCTGACGGGCGAGCCATTCCAAATCACAAAGACTTCCGGTTCGGGAGTGATGTCAGGCGCCATCAATGGCGAAGCGGCGCTGACCATTCTAGTGACGAAACGGGCCATTGATTCGCGCTATGCCAAGATCATGGAGGTGATGCGCGAGTCGGAATCGAAGCGCCCGCAATTGCAGCGTCTGGGCGATCAATTGGGCACTTTTTACACGCCTCTGGCGCTTGTGGTGGCGGGGGGCGCCTGGATCGTGAGCGGCGACCCGGTTCGTTTTCTGGCCGTTCTGGTCATCGCCACTCCCTGTCCGCTACTGATTGCGATTCCGGTGGCCATCATCGGCTCGATTTCGCTGTGCGCGCGCCGCTCCATCATCGTCAAAAGCCCGGTCGTACTGGAACAAATCGCCGGGTGCCGTACCGCCATTTTCGATAAAACGGGCACGTTGACCTACGGCGAACCGAAACTGGTCGAGCAAAAAGTCGCCCCCGGTTTCGGCGAGGACGAAGTCTTGTCTCTGGTTGCGGGCGTCGAACGCTATTCCAAGCATCCGTTGGCTCGTGCGATTCTGAGCGCCGCGAAGGAGGCGAGGCTTGCGCTTCCCGAAGCCAGCGAAGTGAGCGAACAGCCGGGGAAGGGACTGCTAGGGACGGTTTCCGGGCGCCATGTGCAAGTTACCAGTCGCAATAAATTGGACGCCCACGACAGCGTCCTTTTGCCGCCCGTCGAGGGTGGGCTCGAATGCGTGGTGCTCATCGACGATGTGTACGCGGCCACGTTGCGTTTTCGCGACGCGCCGCGCGCCGAAAGTCGCTCGTTCATTACCCATCTGGGACCGAAACATCAGTTTCAACGTGTCATGATCGTATCGGGGGACCGGGAATCGGAAGTGCGCTATTTGGCCCATCAAGTGGGCATCGGCGAAATTAAATCACAGAAGAGCCCCGAAGAAAAACTGGCCATCGTGCGCGCGGAAACGGCGCGCGCCAAAACGCTCTACGTCGGGGATGGCATCAACGACGCCCCGGCGATGATGGCGGCGACCGTTGGTATGGCGATTGGGCAAAACAGCGATGTCACGACCGAAGCGGCGGGTGTGGTCATCATGGACAACTCGCTCCGCAAGGTGGACGAATTCATGCACATTAGCCGCCGTATGCGTTCCATTGCCCTCCAGAGCGCGGTCGGCGGCATGGTGCTGAGCCTGGGGGGAATGCTTTTCGCGGCCAGTGGTCACCTGAGCCCCGTCAACGGCGCCATCAGTCAGGAAATCATTGATGTGCTGGCGGTGCTGAACGCCCTGCGCGCCGCGTTTCCGCCTCGCGTTCTGGCGGATTCTTGAAGCACGAGAAGCACGAATTCTCGAAGCACGAGAAGCATGAAGTCCGCTTGCATTATGAAAATCTTAGTCTTGAACGCCGGGTCGAGCAGTCAGAAAAGCTGCCTGTATGACGTCCCTGACGGTGCGCTTCCCGGTAAGCAGCCAGCGCCGCTGTGGACGGGAGAAATCGACGGCACGGAGTTGAAAATTTCGACTCGCGCGGGCGTCAGTCGCCAGGAAACGCTGGCAACGGCCCCCTCCGACACGACTTCCCACCTCCTTCAAACGCTGTGGAGTGGCCCGACTCAAGTCATTTCCCATCCCGGTGAAATTGATATCGTTGGGCACCGCGTAGTGCATGGCGGCAGCGAATACAAGAATCCCACACTTATAACGGAAGAAGTCAAGACGGCGATTCGCAGGCTTTCGCCCTTGGCTCCAGCGCATAATCCGGCGGCGCTTGCGGGTATGGAGGCTATCGAACATCTGTTGGGGGACGTGCCCCAAGTCGCGGTTTTCGATACCGCCTTCCACCGTTCGTTGCCCGATGCAGCCGCTTTCTATCCGGTTCCATACGAATGGCAGGAGCAGGGCATCAGACGCTTTGGATTTCATGGCATTAGCCATGAGGATTGCGCGCAAAGAGCGGCGCGCATTTTAGGGAGAGAACTGAGTTCGCTGCGTTTGATCACCTGCCATCTGGGCAACGGCTGCTCGTTGGCTGCCATTCAAGGCGGAAGGAGCATGGACACTACGATGGGGTTCACGCCACTCGAAGGGCTCATGATGGGCACCCGTTCCGGTTCGATTGACCCCGGCATCCTGCTGTATCTGATGCGAGAAAAAGGCTACAATGCAAATCAACTGGACCACATTCTCAACAAGGAATCGGGCTTGAAGGGGATTTCCGGTTTGTCCGGTGATATGCGCGACATCACCGCCGCAATGGATGGGGAGCACAAACAGGCGCAGTTAGCATTCGATATGTATGTGCATCGCTTGCGTTCGGGAATTGGCGCCATGCTCGGCGCACTGGGCGGTTTGGATGCACTGGTTTTCACGGCGGGAGTGGGAGAGAATAGCGCCCCCATTCGGGCGGGGGTCTGCCAACAATTCGCATGGATGGGCCTGCGCATCGACGCCAACAGGAATGAAGGTTCGCCCGTCGATGAAGATATCGCCCTGCCTGAATCTGCCGTGCGCGTCCTGGTGATTCAGGCGCAGGAAGACTGGGCCGTTGCCCGGGTGTGCCGGAGTTTTGTGCTCTGATCAAGGCGAACTTTTCAATGGTGAATGCGTGTCGTGGGAAGCACCCCGCAGGGGAGCCATTAGTCACCGACAAGTCGCAAAGCGTCATTTGATATTCGGATACTCATGGGCGGGCCTCAAGGTGGTGTAGACGTTCATTTGATGACTCAAACCTCCTGTATCCGAGATTGTATGTTTGATATTTGTCACCACAAGCCGGACGTCACCCTCAAAGCCCTCGAAGCCTTCCTTGCCCACCCAAGAAGTCCACTCCAACACATCCCCTTTGTTAATCGGTGAAAAGGCCTCTTCGGATTTGAACACGATCAGTTCCTCCGTGTCGTCCGGCAGAAATATCCAAAGCGCGTGTCTCATAGCTCCCCCAACCAATCCCGTTCCATGAGGGCAAGAAAACCAGAGGGGGCAACGACATGGCCTATAGCCGCGCCACGCAAGTCCACCAGTTCAGCAATGCCGTTGTAGGACACACGACAGCCCCATCCCGAGTCCGTATCAAAATGCAGACGCTCCAAAGCGCAGGGAGGCAGAGGCAACGGATCAAAGAGAGTTCCAGACGCCATGGGCTTCTTAAAGCGCTTCCAGGTTGCGCGCCATAACTCTTCGCGCTGTTGCATCGAAGGAGCATTCCCAAACCCGGCAGCAGAGACCGAGCCAAGGATAAACGTTGGGCCGTTCGCCATCATTGAGGTAAGCCCCTGGGAGCTATCCCGGCGCGCGTAACAGGGCGACAATTCGCGTACGATGGGCACTACCTCTCCGGTCAACAGTTGCACCCAGGCCCCTGCAAAATGGCGGAGGCGATCGGTGTAGAGATACAGCAATTTCTCGACGGGCACCTTGTGGTAGTGGGGAACCACAAAGTGCGCCGCGTGTTGGCCGAGGCCAATGTAGCCGAGTGTGGGCGAGGCGATTGAGAGTGCTTGATTCATAATTCGAAATAACCCTGATTAAGTTGCAGATAGCGGTGAGGAGCGAACTGGCGCCGGTTCGCTCCTCACCCTGATCTGCGCGAGTTCTAACGAGAGTACAGGGAGCAGGTTCACCTGGGCGATAGGCCTGAAGCTCCAGCACCCCCAAAATGGCCGATATTCACCGTTTTGAGCCCATTTCCAGCCTCAAAATGGTCTAATCGCATCAAATGTTGGGTTCTGGAGAAGCGTCTTGCCGTCCAAAAAGGCGCTAGGGAGTGGCCTCACCTCGCCCCGGAGAACGTTCTCACGTATCGGAAGCCACCATAATAGGCATTCCGTCGAGCAAATCGCGCGATTATCAGGGAGCGAATCGGCACGCGGGGCTATCAAACCGAAGCCACCTTCGGCGGACTCCGCCCCCACTGCAAACAACCAACTTTTAGCAATCGGCCCCTTCAACTGCCCCTACAGAGGTACAGAGGCTACAAAGGTCTCCCGGCCCAAACACGGGAAAAACACAACGCAAAAAAAATCAAAATCGTTCTTTCACTCCTTCTCCCCCACAAAGCCAATCTCAAATTCAATCACTGCTTTTTCACCGCGGAAATGGCTGTAGAACCTCTGTAACTTCTGTACCTCTGCAGCCGAGGAATCGGCGCCTCGAAGACGACTACCTTCAGCTTCGAGCCTTCAGGCAACCACCACGAATCTCTATTTCTCCCAGTCAGCAATCAATGGGTCGAATCTGGCCCGCCGTTTCCCTGGCATTGGCCGAATCGCGGCTTCTACCGCCAACTCCAATCTGGACAGCCCCCTCCTCTCTTCCTCGCCGGGATGACACCGACTCAGTCGACACGAGGCCGACCTTCGAGATCCAGCGGGGGTCGCGATCAACCGACTCTCACCAGATACCGGAGCCAACGCGGTCTCTTCCGCTTGGGCTTTCAACGGCAACTCCCTTCTCAATCGGTCGAGGCGATGCTGACTGCCGCTCTCTTCCGCAGTGTCTTCGCCAGCTGCAGAGGTACAACAGTTACAAAGGTCTCCCGGCCCAAACGCGGGGAAGAAAACAACGCGAAAACAATTGCGAGCGTTTCTTGCCTGTCGAAAACGCCGAAGAAGCTTGTTTTCCAATCAAACGCGGTTGTTTTCACCGCGAAAACGGCTGTAGAACCTCTGCGACCTCTGTACCTCTGCAAGAAGTCGAGAGTGTCCCTCCAATTGAAGACATCGTCGCGGAGGTCGTAAATTTGGTCGACCGTCTCTTCGATTCCTTAAACGATTAGCTTTTCTCGGTAGCTCGGTAGCCCGCGGTAACTGCTCCATTCCACCATTTCGCTCAAGAGTTGGCCTTCCTTTGTCCGCGAAGGTATTTTCCCGGGCCTCTCGATTCGCGTTGGCACATCGGCGCCCAAAACCCTTTCCGTACTCTGGGTCAACTCTTTCAACGCTTCCCATTACCCGCTTGCTGAGCAGAGTCGAATTCAACTCCGTATTTGAATCAACTGCCGACGATGACGTTTATGACATTTTCGGGGCTGTTTTATGGAAGCTCACCGCCCTTAAGACCAATGTGAGGGCACCCCAAATACTTCCGTCAGTGGCGAATTCGGCGACCACTTTTCCAGAAGCTAATTGCCAAGGCCCGGTTTAACGTCATTTACGTCATAGTCGCGGAGTTTAAAATCGGCCTCAAGATGTCTTTGAGAAGGAGCGATATCGGAAGATCATCTTCGTCGGGCGATTTGATATTCGCTGAGCAGTCACATCATAGTCACCGATTGTTCGGCTCAACGGCATTGATGGTAGACATTTAAGCGACTGTGAAGACAACGAACGCCCCTACCCCACTCAAGACTCCCAACTACCCGACTCTGCAACGCTACAAATGCACCCTTTGCGGCAAGCTCACTGCCGGCAAATTGGTGCTGACCGCAAATGGCGACTCCGACTGCGAACACTATCCGCGCCGTCACTACGATGCCAACGGCGCCATCTGCAAGGGCACGCGCATTCCCGCCGAAAAGGTGCGCGTGCCCGCCGCTTTGGTTAAAACGCGCATGAACTGAATCGGCGCAGCGCTGTATTCTCTGGCCGGGATTCGGGCAAAGTCGCAGACTGAAATGCCCCTTCCCTGAAATATGAGGAGGTTTAACTTATGGACGCTGCCCCCGAACCTTGGCGCCAAGAACTCCCCAATGGCCTCTTTATCTGGGGGCAAACTAAGCTGCCGTGGCCAAGAGAGCCAGATTACGCGGACCGATTGAAATACGAGGCGGCACTGGCCGATGCGGGCGATCCCTTCATGAAGAAATTGCGCTACGCTCTCATCACCTTCGAGCAGGTTTGGAGCAGATACTACATGTGGGGTTACCGCGTCTTCACAGCCTGGAACAAGTCGAGAGGCATCGGCATCATCGTTGACCACGAGCCGTCGTCGCTCGAACAGCATAGCCTGGACATCCACATCTTCTGCCAGAGCCGCATCCTGATCTGGCGCTTACCCTACGGCGACAGCAAAGTTATACCCAAACTCCTGAAAAGGATCGTACGCGATGGAGACACCACATGGAGTGAGCGGCGCCAACAACTCGGACTCAAACCTCTGCGCAAGCGCATTTGAACGACCGCAGCACAAGTTAACAAGCCCCCGCCTGTGGGCAATGCGCAATACCAAGATGCAATTCACCTCATCAGAATCAATCGGCCAGCAACCCGAGGGACTTTATATCCCAATAGAGATTGTTCAGAAGTAAGAGAACGATAGCACAGGAACTCTCTTACGTCTGAATTCGGTTAGTCGAGTGAGGTTAGGAGTTACCGTTGGATAGTTGGGAAGTTTTCATGGGAGATGCACTCCCCTGCACCACATTCCATGTGCCGCTCTGAACATAGCCCTGCGCGTCGCCATTGGGGGCAGTGGCACGCTCATTATCTTGCGCACGAAGCCAGACTTTGTTCTGGCCAATCAAGCCGCGCTTGGCTTGCAAAGGCAAGATGATACCGAGAGTTTTGTCATCGCCATTGGTAACGATACGTACCTTCGACAAATCGACTCGCACCTGACTATTCTCGATGATACCAGGGGTCCCGACCACTCCGCCGCCGAGAGCGGTGTTGCCATCATCCGAGCGAAGAGTGAGGCGGCGAGTGCGCGGCGTGTAGATGAAGGTCGCGCTGTTCTTCCAGTTTGGCGCTTTGCCCGCCATCAACCAGATGCTCTCGATGTCTCCAGTGCCATCGGCGTCAGCGGCAGAGAAAGTGAAGTTCTGCACCGGTCCCAGTCCCGCCGAACTGAGAGAGGTGTTGGTGTTTGTCGGCGTCAACTTGGAAAGCGTCGGGACGCTGTTGGTGGCGCCGTTGAACTGCGGAGTCACGGTATAATTGCCAAAGCGTCGGTAGCCCCCATCGCTGGGAATTGCTGCGAGGTCGGTAAGCCCCGCTTTATTCACGACGCGGGCAAAAACACGGTTAACTCCCACCAAGCCATCGCGAATGGTTAGCGGCAGATTCAGCGTCACGCTGTTGCCCGAAACGCTGACGCCAACTTCGCGCGCCGAGATGCTAACCGCGCCATTATCAAGTACAGCACGCGAACCGACCCCGATATCAACGGGAGGCAAGAAGGCATCGCCACTGCGCAAGAACAGTTGCCCCTTTGTGGGTGTTGTCGTTTTGGGCACATAAATAAGCGTCGCGCCCGCGTTCCATGACAAGCGCTCGTTGAGCAGCAACCAAATTTCCTTGATCTCGCTCGCGCTCTTCGGGTCGCTCACGGTAATGCTGAAGGTGCGTTTGGCACCCACCTTATCCGAGACGTTCAAAGGCGACAGCGATTCGACTCTGGGAGCGATGTCAGGCAACTCGAAGGCGCCGATATCAGGAGCAGCATCGCGCAACATGCCCCGTTGGTCGAAAGCCAAAGTCGTGGTCCCAACATTGATGACGGGGCTGATCGATAGCAATGCGACTGTAGGGGTGGGGCCACCATTATATTGCAGCAATGGCAAGCCCGTATTTGTAGTTCGTAGTCCGGCCTGCATTGCTGTGCCGCCGATAAAGTTGTAACGACTATCGAAGCTGCCACGCACATCGCCACCATTGTTACCAGCCAATAGACTGTTATATATCTGAGCTATGCCTGTGGCTTCGATGTTCAGCGCCCCACCCTGATTAGCCGAGTTGCCACACAGCGTACAGCTATCCATCTTCACCCCCTGCGTACAGTAGATAGCACCAGCCGATGACTCACCACCTAGGCCAGCGCTACCTGGGCGCCGCCCATTTCCACCTTTGCCCCCTGCTCCTCCGACCGCGCTGTTATTCGCAAAAGTAGAGTTGGTGATACCCAGCGCCCCACTGCTATAAATCGCGCCCCCCTGAGCACGACCACCACTGCCACCTGCGCCCCCGCTACCACTGGCCCAACTTGCGCCAGTCCCGCCCGTACCACCGATGGCGCTATTGTTGGCGAACGTGCAATCAGCAACCACAAGCGAGCCACTGCTGTAAATCGCGCTGCCTCTGGCATTTCCCCCGGCTTCGCCTTGCCCGACAATAGTTGGGCGGCTACCTGGAAAGAATATGATTCGCCCCGGCCTGCCAGTTACCCCGCGCACCACATTACCACTAAAAGTAACGGCCTGAACGCGAAGACTCCCCTCATTCAAAATAGCAGCGCCCTGACTGGAGGCATATCCATTAGCCACAGTGAGATAGGAAAGCGAAACCTGTGTGCTCGCCCCAGTGATGGAGAACAGGCGCCTTTGATTATTGCCACTGATAGAGACGCGCTGATTGGCTCGCCCCTCGATAGAAACACTGCTCGTGATAACCAATGGGGCGCTGCTAAGAGTCACAGTCCCCGCTAAATCGAGGGCGAAACTGATGGTGTCAGCCGTAGCATCGGCATTTGCCAACTCCACAGCCGCCCGCAAAGAGCCCGCCCCACTATCATTAAGGTTGGAAACAGAAAAAGTAGCGGCGTGTGCAGAAGTAGCCTCCACTCCCAACAGCAAAGCACCTGTGAAGGGAATACAGCGTAAAGACGAAAACAGATTCATGGAAAGAGAAGCCTCTTCCCTTTGTGGAGGAAAAAACCAACCCCACCTAACACCACCCGCATATTTTTTATTTGGCTTGCGTCTAACGAACCTCGCGATTCAGAAAAAGAACCCTGAGCCGAGAATTTGCCTCGTCGTGTGAATTGGTGCGGGCCAACTGCTTCCACAACTACCCCCACGTCTTCATCAGCTCTTTCTGTGTCTGCTCAGATTCCTTTCCCCACTCATCGCCCAGAAAAATGCTCAACTCGCCGGGGTGACTGCCGCGTAGGTAACAGGCGCACCACTAAATCCTGCCGGGGCGCACGCTCTTTGAAATGGTCAATCTTCATTTGCACCAACCGACTCTGTTCCCATTCGCGGTTTAAAGCCCGGTTCACAAACAGCGGTGATTTGCTCGAACGCCGAACCTGACGAATGGAGCGACCTTCGTCGCCCTGTCGCTCCCAGTTCACCCCTAATGGTAGTAGAAGCAAACAAACACACCAGAAGGCGATGACAAAGCAGATATTGAGCAGATTTTTCGGTACCGCTTTCATGGCAGCGCTCTTTCTCAACAAAAACAGAACAAACCATTCAAACCTTACCTAAAAAGGGTTCTCGTCCTCACGGGGTTCATAATCCTGCAACCAAAGCTCGGTAATCGAATGCATCACCGCGCTTCGCACCGCGACCGAAGCATCCAACAAACGCAGTTGGGCCTCTTCGAGCGCCTGACGCGAACGCGCGAACATCAACTCTTCCCAGAGCGCATGGGCTTGTTCGCGCTCTTGAGGAAGCAACTCGTTTTCTTGAAACAGACGACTCATTGAAACCATGCCAGAAATAGGGCCATCCAAAACCAGTGGGAGGGGCGCCCTGCCACAATTCGGATGAAAAAGTCGCCCGCTCCTAACATCCCTTCTCAAATTTTTCCGGCGATTTTCTTCAAATCGCTGATTTCGCTGTTAGGCGCCCACCGATTTTTCCTCCATAACAGGTAATGCACGCCAACACCCTGTCCAAATATCCCCGCCTCGATTCGCGCATCGTGGAAGCTCTCGCTCAGGGAACTCCTCTTTCCATTCAGGAACTGGCCAAACACCTCCACCATAAACGCGAAGACGCCGTGAACATAGCACTCAAATCCTTACTTCTCAAGGGCCAGGTACAGCGCGTCGGACTCTCCCACCGCTACCGTCTTTCCCCCACCCAATCGGCGCGCTCTGTCGAGAAACATTTACTCTGTGAAGGCACCGCGCACCACAGAACAATTACAATGTAATCTCTCCATTACATATCCTTTTCGGCCCGAACCAAAACGAGATTAAATCCAGTGCCTGCCACCCATGAAGCAAAATCCCCTGCATCGCCCACCGCGAAAGCCAACATAACAATCGCCACTGCCTTCTGGCTCGCGTGCCTACTCGTCGCCCTATTCTGCGCAAGCAAAGGCCAAAAAGTCGAAGCCGAGCGAACCACCCCTTCGGGCTTCGTCGAATCGCCCCGCATCACTCTGGCGCGAACTAACATGACTCGATTCAAACAACAGGCCCCTCATCAAGAGTTCGTGCTGCGCCTCATGCCAGCAGGTGGCAAGCGCCCCACCGAAATGACCGTAGTTCTGGGCCGCGAGTGGAAAACCCAATCCCCTCAAACCCAGAAAGAGCTAATGGCGACATGGAGCCAGCTATGGTCGCAAACAGCACAGCCCGCTTCGCCCTCCGAGTCCAAACCGCGACTCCACTTCCACCCAACCAATCGCCCGGTTCGCTCGTGGGGAGGCTAGCCAAGTCAGGCAAACTCCAATTGCAAATCGCGCCTCACTCCCCACGCCCCCAACCTGTAAACACTCTATCGACTAACCCGGCTCTCCTATGC
>SDZD01000152.1 GCA_004172935.1 bacterium
TCTTGGCCTCCACCAGAGGTCGCACACACTCCCACTGCTCATCCGTCAAATCACTCACATACCCCTGTCTCATCACACGAAGTCTCACTTATTACTCTCTTTGAGTACAGACTCTGAAATCGAGTGGTTAGTTCTGTGCCTGGGTGTTGTGCAGAAAGAGTCACGCTAATTTAACATTTGGCTGTGTAACTTTGCCCTCACTCGGAATGAAACATAACTCTCTTCCCTTTCTGTTTTCATTGGCTGTGTTACTGTTGGTGATAGGCTCGGTCAAGGCGCAGGAGCGGGCGCTTTTATTCGCGCAGTCGCCTTCCGAGCCGCTGCAAAAAGTCATCGGTTTGTTGCGTAACCCCGCTACTCCGCAAGTCGATATGAAAGCGTTGGTTTGCCCGACTCATTACTTTGTTCGCATCGCGCCGCGTGCCAGTATTCTTTCGCCGTCTAATAGGCTCACCGATGGCGCAGCTGTTGGGCAGAATGACGCCATTCTGGGAACTCGCCCCTTCGTGTTTTTGACCAGTCCAGAGAGTCTGTATGGGCGCTCGTTGCTCGAAATTTATCAGGACATCGGCTACGAGGCAGAGGACATTCTGCGCTATCAACTCAATCAGGATATGGTTGCAGTCGTGTTCAGCTATCGCGACGATGTCACGCCCTCACCCGAAATCAGCGATGGGCGTTTGCCCACCAACTGGGGGCAGCGCGTTTATGTGCCGCACTGGGACAACATGTTTTCGCTCTTTCACCATCTGGCTCAGGATGCGACTGTCGAGCCTGAAAAGAAGGGGCAGTTCGCGCCCTTTCGCCTGTTTTTCAACTCCGAGCAGGAGAAATCCTTCGCGCTGAAGGCTTACAAGGGCATCAATTCCAAGCTGAAGAGTTGGCCGTACCTCCGTCTGAAAGCGCGCGGGGGTAAAGATTGGCGCTACCGTGAGTTGCTGGAAAACAAACTCAGTTTGTTCGAGCATTTTCGTGGCAGTGGGCGCACGCAAAACGAGGTGTTCGACCCCACTGGCGAACAGATGGGTATCGTCGAGTTCGTTGGGCCTAATCGCAAACTCAAAGACCTCGCCGAAGTTGCTATCGTCGATTTAGGGCGCCTCGTCGTGACGCAAACCTACCAGGCTGCCGAGCCGCTTGCGAACGCCAACTGAGGGTGAATCGGCCATTTAGCGGATGCCCACCGATTGGCAGCGCTTCGACACTGGAGCCACTGCTTTGGGCAGCGCTCTATGACCACATTTTTCGCCCTGGCTCCGCTTCCAGAAATTTTTTCGGCGGGCACTTTAATTATTGATGGACGCACCGTTGATATGCCGCAGTTGCCGACGGTGCGCCAACTGGTAGCCGAGCGCCCCCAGCGCGCCCGCGTGTTCGAGAAGTACGGCATTTCTTACTGCTGCTGTTCGGGCAACAAGAGTTTCATGGAGGTGTGCATAGAGCAGCGCCTCGATCCTCATCAGGTGTTGGCCGAGCTTCGCGCCAGCGATGCGACATCGCGCGAGTCGCGCGGCGCTAAGTGCGGCGATTGGGCGCAGATGTCATCGCCAGAGCTGCGCCAACACATCATCGAGGTGCATCACGCCTATTTGCGCTCGGAGTTGCCGCGTCTTTCCTATCTCATCGACCGGGTGGCGACGCGCCACGGCTCGCTTTATAGCGAGTTGTGGGAGTTGCAGGGGGTGTTCGAGGAGTTCAAGGAGGAAGTCGAGTGGCATCTCGAACGCGAGGAACAGAACCTGTTTCCCCTTTTCGAGCGTCTCGAACGCGAAGGCACCGATACCGATACCGATAAGCAGGCTTTGCAGGTGGCGATTGGTAAAGAGGTTTGCACCCTCGAATTGGAACATGCCTACATCTGCAAAACCTTGCTGTGCCTCAGTTCGCTCACCAACGGTTTCCGCGCGCCTGAGAATGCCTGCAACACCTTCCGTGTCATGGTCGATGCCCTCGAAGAGTTGGCGAACGATATGAATATTCACCTCTATGAAGAAAGCGTTGTGCTGTTTGGGCGAATTAACTGAAGGGAAGAAAAAATTACCCCAGAGACACGCAGGTACAGGGGTTTGGGAAAGGGAATGAGTTAAAAGATATGGCTTTGAGAGATTAGGTGGTGGATGAGTTATCGGGGTTATATATTAGACATCTTTCATAAGTGCTGATTGTGTATAGCGGCGATGAGGTTGAATCGGAGAGTGAATCGTTTTGTGCGGTTGCGGTAAGGACCTCGCAGGATGGCAAAGCGCTTGAGGTC
>SDZD01000008.1 GCA_004172935.1 bacterium
GGCGTGCCGCGCCTGTGGGCGCTCGCCAACGTACTGCGCCGCCTCGAATCGCGCTTTTCCCACCTCGACTTCGACGCCGACGATCTCGATGCCCTGCGCGCAATGGCTGCCTCACTATCCCAGATGCGGCGGCAAAACCTGACAAGCCTGCCTGTTGGCTCCGACCCATTTGGCCGCGAACTCGACGAATGGCGCGCCGCCTACGACGACTACCTCGAAGAAAGCCACGCCTTCGATTTCGAGGCAGCGCCCGCCCTCTTCGCCCACAGCGTCAGAAAAAATCGCGCTTTCGCTTTCCCCCAATCCCTCATCATCGACGATTTGCCCGACTTATCCCCCGCCCTCGCGCAAGGCTTGGCCGTTTTGGTCAAACGTGCCCCCACCGTCTGCGCCACCCTCGCCCTCCCCAACGGCTGGAACGACCCCGTCGCCGCACGCGCTCACGCCTTCTGGACGGCACAGGGCGCCCGCTTCGTTAACGTGGCAACGGATGCCCCCACCGCTCGCCACAGCGCGGCGCGCGCCCTGCTCAGCGAGCAAAGCAGCACCTTGCAACTGCCACCCGCCGTGTCGCTGTGGCAAGCCCACACTCCGTGGGATGAATGGGAGCGCATCGCGGCCCACATTCGGGGCCAACTCGAAGATGGCGCCAAAGTCCGCGATTTCTGTGTGGTGCTACCCGACCCCACCGCCCAACTTCCCTTGCTGCGGGCTGCCTTCGAGGCCAGCGGCGTCCCCCTCGCATGGCGCGAACACGAAACCGACAGCTCCCCCTTAGTCGAAAGGCTGCTACGCCTTCTCATACCGCGCCCGTCGTGGAGCATCGACGCTTTGCACGATCTCTTCGGCGACGGCGCCCTACGCCTCGAATGGACACCAGAAGAAGGCGAACCCTTACGTTTCGATGCGGGCCGACTGCGCCGCGCCCACCGCTCCATTCGCGGCGAAAGCGACGAAAACGCATGGCGCGACCCAGTTGCCCTCACCACCGATTGGGAAGCCCGTATCACCCGCCTTCGCGACTCGGCATCAGGTCGCGGCGATACCGCCCGCGCCACTCTGTTAGCCAACTCGCTCGACGGCGGCGACCTTGAGGCAATAGAGCGCCTTAAAACCCTACTGACGCCACTTCAAGAGCCATTAACAGCCACCGATTGGGCCACAGCCTCACTCGCCACCTTCGAAACACTGTGCGCTCACTGGCAGGACGACAGCGATATATCCCGCCGCGCCCTCGCTTCTATTGCACGGGTGCGCGCCAGCATCGAAGCCCTTGCCCTACGCGCCAGCGAAGATGCCACCCCGCGTTCTTCCAACCGCTGGGTGGCGTGGCTGCGCCTCGAAATCTCTCATAGCGCCCCAGAAGGCGAAATCGAAGCCCCGGCTGACGGCGTGCGCGTGCTACGCGCCAGCGAAGCGGGCGAGGCCGGAAGCGAGGGGGAACGCGAAATTTTCGTAGCCGGACTCTCCGAGCGCGCATGGCCCGCGCGCCTCGCCCAATCGCCGTGGCCACTAGCCACTTCCAAAGCCCTCGAACGCTTGCGTGAAGGCGACCCAGCGCCACTCCCCCGCGCCCTACACGGCCTCGCCCGCGTCATGGCCACTGATGCCGCCCTGTCGCTATCTCACCCCGCCTGGCTCGAAGGTAGCGAAACCGAAGCCTCGCCACTCATCGAAGACCTGCGTGCCCTCTTCCCGGCAGCCGCCTGGCCCGAACTGCCTCGCCCCGAAACCCAAGCGCGCGCCTTCGCGCGCTCCCACTGGTTGCGTCGTCAAAATCCTAACAGCGCATTGCCGCCAGCCAACGACTCCGACCTGCCGCGTCGCCTCACTGCCCTCGACACAATGCGCCGCCAGCGCACCGACGCCCACCACTTCGGGCACTACGACGGCGCCTTAGGCGAACGTGGGCGCGAACTGTTGGCCCCATTGCTGCCCCACGACGAAGGCAACCTCGAACTATCAGCATCGGGCGCCGAACTCTACGCCCGTTGTGGCTTGCGTTATTTCTTCGAGCGCGTATTGAACCTCGGCGACGAAAATCGCGCCGAAGACGACCTCTCGCGTGCTGAAGCGGGCGACTTGGTACACCGCATCCTCCACCTCTTCCGCCGCGAGTGGACGGAGCCACTTTCCGAAGCCAATTTCGAGCGCGCCCGCGCCGCCCTCGAAGTCCACACTCGCCGCGAGTGCGAACGCCTCGGACTCCCACCGATACTGCGCCGCGCCGAAGCTCGCCGCTTGCTCGGCACTCCCAAACGCGATGGCGTTCTGGTGCGCCTTCTGCGCGCCGAATGCCGCGAATCCGACGCACAGGGAATGGGCACCTTCGCCGCCAATTTCCACCCCCTCGCCCACTTGCAACGCGGCCTCATCGAAGGCGCCGCCAACTTCGACTGGCGCCTTTCAGTAGGTGGCAACGGCCTCGAACAATCGTTTCGTCTGCCACTCGATGGGGTAGTCGTCAAAGGCCGCATCGACCGCATGGATGCCTCTGCCGATGCGCAGTGGTTGCTTGTCCTCGACTACAAAACCGGAAACGCTTCCTCGCTCCCCAGCTTCGCCAAAGGCAGCGACCGCCTCAACTACCAACTCGCCGTCTACGTGTTGGCAGCGCGCCACCTTGCCGCCGTGTGGCCTATCCCCCCGCGTGTCGCCACAGCTTACCTGTCGCCCAAAAGCGGCTTCGCGGGAGTCATCGCTGGCCCCGATATGTTGGCCCCTTCCCAACGAGGAACCATGAGCGAAGAAGTCCAATCCCAGTGGCTCGCTGACACCCGCGACCAAATAGAGCGCATCGCCGCCCTCATCGAAAGCGGCACCTTCAACATCTCACTCCGCCCCGCCAAAACCGCCCGCTGCGAATGGTGCGCCCAGTCCGCCCTCTGCGGCCAAAGCGCCCCGGTTCAGGCCGCCCGCGCCGAAGCCCAACTCGGCTCCAACGTCGTCTTCTACCCCGAACCAGTCGAATGGAACACCCCCTGAAATATCGGATGAATGAAGGCTTTAAAGCGGCAACTTATCACTAACGACTAAAAACTAACCACTCAAGAATGTCCCAACTGTTTATCTCCTTCGACTCCCTCGACGAAGCCCCTCCCGTAGTGCGCGAGGCCGATGCTTACGGTCACATTCTCTCGCCCGAACAAGCGCGCGTCCGCGATGCAGGTGCGGGCCACATGGTCGTCATCGCAGGCGCGGGCACCGGAAAAACGGAACTGCTCACCCAGCGTGTCCTAAAACTTCTGCTCGAAGGCGATGGACAAGGCCAACCCGCCGAACTCGAACAGGTCGTTGCTCTCACCTTCACCAACAAGGCCGCAGCCGAAATGCGCACTCGCGTCTACCGCGCGCTCGTGCGCCGTCTGCGCGCCACCAACAACAGCGCCGAACGCGCCCGACTCCAACAACTGCGCGCCCGCTTCGGCGAAGACAACCGCATCTGGACTTTCGACTCACTCGGTTCGCGTTTGCTGCAACTCTTCCCCGAAAACTCTCCACTGCCGCGCGGCGCCCGCCTCCCGACAGCGGGCGAAGAACGCGCCCTTGTTCGCGCTCTGGGCCGCTCTTTCTGGGCATGGGCCGATACCTTCGACGAGGATGGCGCCGAAGAGCTATTCACCTTTCTCGATGCCTTCGAGCGCCGCGAAAATGCCCTCGCCCTCATCCGCGACACAGCCAGGCGCCCCAAAGGCGAACTCAAATTTCTGGCGACTCTCCCCGAATTTGGCGACTTCGCCTCGCTGCTGCTCGATGTACTCGATGCCCGCGCCGGCCGTTTGTGGCGCGCGCACAGCCTCCAAATCGAAGCCTTCGCCTTCGCCGACTTAGGGCCGCACATGAAAGCGCGCCTCCTCAACCCCGAAGTCGCCATTCTTCCGGTCAAAGGCGGCGGTTTCCTCACCAAAACCGGGCTTAGCGCTCCCTTCGCGCGCGAACTCCCCACTTCCGTCTCCGATGCCGCGCGTGCCGCCCTCACTCGGCGTCTGCTCGATTGGCAGGAAGCCCAAACCGAAATCCACGAGCGCCGCGATACCCTCGGTTGGTGCGACGAAAACGGCGAAGGCGACCCGATGTGGGAGCGCGAATGGCGTTCGCGCCGTGTCGTGTCGTCGTTGGCGCGCTATGCGCTGTGGTGGCAACGCGCCGAAAACGAATGGAAGCGCGAACGCGCCCTCGCCGACTTTAGCGATGTAACCCGCGCCGCCCTCACTCTGCTCGACTCCCCCGAAGTCACGGCAACTCTACGCTCTCAAATCGCGTGGCTACTCGTCGATGAATTTCAAGACACAAACCGCGACCAGTGGCAAATAGTGCAGGGCTTGCGTCGCCATGCCCGCGCCGAAGGCGCGCTGGGCAACACCCTCGTCGTCGGCGACCCAAAACAAGCCATCTACGACTTCCGAGGCGGCGATCTCGGCGTCTTCGAGGCGGGCCGACTCGCCCTCGAAGAAGAGGGCGCCTACAAAGAAAACCTCTCCATCTCCCGCCGCTCGGCCCCGCCCGTCGTAACATGGACGAACCGCGCCTTCGCCGCAATCTTCCCCCACGAAAGCTCGGCCCGCGAATCTTTCGAAGCCCCGCACGGGCCTCTCGATGCCGCTCCCGAAGCATGGGCAACCCAGCGCGCGCCCGGCGACAAACCAGGCGTCTACCTCATGCGTCCCTTTGCGTGGCGCGATGCCAGTTTTCAGCCACCCGCCAAACCCAATATCGAAGCTCTCCGTCAGGAAGCCGCCAATTCATTGTCCACGTGGCTACTCGAACTCTTCGCAGACTCCCAAATTCTGGGGAGCGAAGAGGCGGACGTTCAACAACTCCGCCAACCCAACTTCTCCGCAATCTCGGCGCACATCGCGCGCGCTGAACCCGCAGTCGCCCTCCTCTTCGCCGATAACAACGTCAAAGGGCTTTTCGAGGAAGTGCTGCGCTCGCGCGGCGTCCCCTTCGTGTCGCTCAAAGGTCGCGGCTTCTACTCTAGCGACGCCGTGCGCTGGAGCGTGCTTCTCTGGCGTGCCCTACTCGACAGCGACGACGAATCGGCGTGGGTCGGCCTCCTGCGCTCCCCCTTCGGCGGTCAAAGTGATACCGCCCTGTTAGAGCGCCACATCGCCCGCCAGCCCGAACTCACCGATAGCAACGACGAAACCGAAGCACCAACCGAGTTCGCCCCATCTGACGAACTCGATGCCGCCATGTGGCGGGCCGCCCACGAACGATTGGGGCGTTGGCGCGCCCTCGCGGGTGTCGCTCCCGTCTCTCTTGTCATGGAAAGGGCGCTCGAAGAATCGGAAGTCGCCTTCTTCGAGGCAGGCCAACACGACGCCCCGGTGCGGCGCGAAAACTGGCGCAAACTGCTCGATATGGTGCGCGCTCGCGAGAAAGAAAGCGAAGGAGGCTTGCGCGCCCTCGTCGATTTCTTCGAGGCTCATCAAGGCGACGACCGCGAGCCAATGGCCCCGCTTCCCTCCGGCGCCTCCGTCCAACTCATGACCGTCCACGCCAGTAAGGGATTGGGATTCCCGGCCTGTGTGTTGGCCCAACTCGATGCCAGCAAACGCGACGGCAGCGACAAAACCCTGCTATGGGGCGAACTGGGCGGCGAACCAATGGCCGCATTCTCCTTCAACCGCGAACGAGAAGAAGAAACCGTGGGGCGCGAAAAACCGCGTGCTCCCCTCGCCTACGAACTGCTCAAACGCGCCGCCTCCGAGCGCGCACAGGCCGAATGGAAGCGACTCCTATACGTCGCCTGCACCCGCGCTCAGTCGCACCTCATCCTGCTAGAAACCGACGCCAACGCCCAATCCAGCTCGTGGTACGCCCTCATTCGTCCGGCTCTGGGCGGCGTTGAAGAGATGTTGCCCTCAGGCCACGCCGCGCCCATCCAACAACCACAGTTGCCAACCCAAGAAATACCTTCACTTCAAAACGGCATCGAACCGCAACATTTCACAGTCCAAACAACCCACGAACTCCGCTTCGACACCCTGTTCGGCCCCCCATCCTCAACTCTCAAAGACGCCCAAAAACGCGCATGGCTCGAACGCCATTTAAGCGCCCTCGGCCAAAACACGACATCAATCCGTCAGGATATCCCTTTCGGCGCGCGCGGCGCCCTCTTCAACCAAAACGCCGATTGGATAATCGGCGCATGGGAATGGCTTGCCCCACTCCCCAACAACCAATTCCTACTTCTAGCCACTGGAGAAGACGAACCCACAGCCAAAACCCGCGCCCAGGCAATGCGTACCATCGCAGAAGAAGCGGGCCTAGCAATCGCCCAAACCCACGCCCTGTGGCCCAACGAAGCCAACTCCCCCACCAGCACCCAAATCTAAACCACACCTAACTCCCCCCAAACCTCCTTCCTCTTCTGGCATTCCTCTGTGTCTCCGTGCCTCTGTGGTGAATCCATCCCATTCCCTAAAAATGAGCGCTCTCCCCTCCTCTCAAAAATCTCTGCGCCTCCGCGTCTCTGCGGTTAAAAATCAAAATCCATCTCACCAGAGCCACCGCCCCTCTCTTAAAAACTCTCTGTGCTTCTTATGCTCCTCCGTGTTCTCTGTGTTTAATCATCAGTTACAGCCGCCACATCACAAGCGCTGAGCAAAGACGATCTTCAACTCCTGCCCCTGCATGACGTGATTGTCTCGCACCTCGACCGTAAACCCAACGCTTTCCAGTAGCGAGACAGCCTCATCCAGCATCGCCACCGACTCGATCTCACACACAATCCTCCCAATCCGCGCCCAGTCCTGCGGCTCTACCCCGCGCAAAACATCGAGTTCGGCGCCCTCGACATCAATCTTCAGCCAATGAACTCTCTCCACGCCCAACTTTTGCAGCGCACTCGAAAGCGTCCAAATCTGCGCCGCCACTGGACGCGACTTTAGCAATAATGACCCGATGCCCTGCCCTAAAGCCCGCCGCACCGAAACCGGAAATACGTTAGCGAACTCGAATGGCGCCCCGACTCGCTCCTGAGCCAAAAATTCGTCCAACTCGCGCTTAGCCTGTTCCGGCCCCCGAAAGCGGCCCGAAAGCACGCTCAGACGCGGAAAGTGATTCAACACCGCGATCTCATTCACACGCCCCAACCCCGCGCGTACCGTCTGCCAATGCGCCCCCGAAGGGTCAAACAAGCGCGCATTGGCTTCGGCAACCGCACAAGTCGAAGCAATCGGCTCGAAACTCCAGATGCGCGCCATTCCTCCGCTCTGGCGAAAAGCAGCCAGCGAAAACAATCCGATGTTTGCCCCCACATCGAAAACCACATCTCCGGGCTGCACTTTGTCCCCATCGAGAAAATAGCTCTCGATCTCATCCCAAACCGCCGACACGCCCAACGGCTCATCGCTCCAAAGAAGGGTTCCATCCCGCAATCGCGCACGTTTCATCTCCAATGAATCTAGCAAACCCCACATCTGCCCCCACCAAATCCATTCTCACCTCTCAAAATCCTCTGTGACTCCGTGCCCCTGTGGTGGATTGAAAAATCAATTCAGAGGGCTATTCAAACCCGCGTCAACACCAGCGACTGCCCTTTCTTCATCTCTCGCTCAAGCAACACCCCAACAACTATTTCTCCCGCAACCTCGAACTGTTCGCCCAGTCCCGGCACGAGTTTCAAAACCCCATCTCGTTCGCAGCGCACACGCACCTCTATGGTGCGCCCGCCTTCCACGGTAGCTCCCAACAGAAACGCCCCCTCAGTACGGATGCCATCGAAACGAAGCCGCTTCCATTTGCGCGGCAGCGCTGGCAACACATAGATCGCATCGCGTCGGTTCTGCACCAAAAGTTCGCTGACAGCAATCAAAAAACCAAGCGAGGCATCCATCTGCATCACTTCGCTCTCTTCGCTGTAAGGTCGTCTTGTGCCATCAGAGCGGCGCGAATCCATCTCGCCATTATCGAACAGCGCCACTCCCGAAAAGTCGGCATTGTGCCGCGTGCCTCCTCCGACGTTGGTGTAGTGGTCGAGCCAGTTCATCCAGGCCACCGCCGCATCGGGCAAATCGAAGCGTGAACACAAAATCGACGCCCACGGCAAACACCAACCAGTCCACAACCCCGCTCCTAACGCATTCCAATGCTGGATCGAGCGCACCACAATGTCCTCATGCTCGAAGGGGTCAACCGAAGCGAACGGCCAAATAGCCGCCATGTGCGAATGGTGTCGATGCGACTCTTCGAGTTCCAGCCCCTCCCATAACGCAATCCGTTCATGCTCCTCATCGCCCACCAACGACCATAACGGCAAGCGCTCTTCCACCTCTTGCCAACACTCATCAATCGGTTCGCCCAGAAGTGCCGCCGCTTTGGGCAGAAGTTGGGCGACCATATGCCACGCCGCCAACTGAAAACTCGCATCCCGCCCCCAGGCGTTCATCGCCGCCCCACGATATTCGGGGCTTACCGTGACAGGCAACGACAAACGGTTTTTCCGTTCAGTACCAGCAAGTTGCCCTGCCACTTGCCGCGCAATCACCGACAGCGGCTGCAAATCTTCGGGCGTAAAGGCGGGCTGTTCCAACTTATTCAGAACCAAGATGACTCCCGCACTCTCAGCCTCGCCCTCGCTCTCCAACGGATAAATAATCAAGCTGCGGGCATCAATGCGACGCACCCATTCTTCATCGCTTCCTTCGTCGAGAATAATAGGCGTGCCTTCCGAAAAGGCGCGTGCCGCCGCACCTTCTACAGCCGATAAGCGCAATTCCTTCAGTTGCTTATTCGAGAACCCGATGGCAAAAGGCAGAGCCACCAACTCATTTCGCTCTTCGTCAGGCAACAACAGCACACAATTCTCCGCCTCGGTTAGCATCGCGATGCGCCTCATCAGACGGTGCAGGGTTCGCTCGGCTTCGGCATCAAAGTTCGTTGCGGTGGCCTCAGCCTCCCGCTCCTCGCTCATCCCCCAGAATCCCTCGAAGGCACCTTTCAGCAGCGGCCACGCCACATTACGTAGCACCGAGATGTCGCCGCCATAGGCGTAGTGCAGCCATGCCATCTGCGCCACCCACGCAGTACAGCCGTGGTCGATGGTGCCCGTCCAGAACGTCCCCACCACATGACATTCATCATCCACGGCATGAGGCAGCATCAGCGCCCCCTCGCGCCCGAAGAAAACTTCTCCGTTGGCGCGCAGCGTCGGCATCCAACCTCGAATCATTCTCCATAGCGGCCCGAAATGTTCGAGCCGATTCGTCATCAGCGCCGGATAATAAATCAGCTGAACATTGATATTGAAGTGGTAATCGTTGCTCCAGGGTGGCAACTTGTCTTCTTCCATCCACGGCCCTTGTAGCGTCGCCGCCACCCCACCGGGCGTGGTTAACCCCGCCTGCTTCCATAGCCCCAACTTCCACTTACGATTCAGCTCTTCATCGGGGAGTTCAACGGTCGGCACATCGCGCCAATAGCCGTCCCAGAAAAATTTGGCTCCCGTGTCGGGCAAAGCGCGGGCGCGTGTTACAGCCGCCTTCGCAGCATCTTCCAGGTCGCCATCCAGTGCCGTCGCAATCAGAATTCCTTCGCTCCGCCGACGCCACACCAGCGCCAATACCTCGTTTTCGGGAACATCCTGCACGAAGCCGCCGCCATCACCGATTTGAATCATTTCAGGCGCCGAATAGCCAAGCGGAATAAGTTGACGCGCCACCCACTCCCAACTCGGACGCACCGTAACCTCGGCATCATCGGCGCCCTCAACCACGCACACCTCATCATCGGGATGCACCCAGATGGTGACGGTGCGCACCTCATCACTGGGATTTCGCAACTCGACCTCAAGTTGCCCCCGTTCTAAGTGCAGCACCGCATGACGCGGTGAAAAACCGCCCTCGAAACGAAATTCCACACGCGCACCGCCCAGTTGCTGTGGACGATTGGGACGGGATGGATCATCGGCCTCATCCGACGCGAACAGCGCCTTCAAACCCGCTTCATCGTTAGCTTCGAGCCGTTCGCGCACACGGTCAAAAGTGGCGCGTAGCGTGAAGGGCGTGCCGCCGCGCCTATCCCAAAATCCGGCACGTGCCACCGACAGACACAGCGTTTCGTCGCCCCAAACATTGACACCGAGCGTGCCATTACCCAGCGGCACCCCGCAATGAGTGCGTGGCAAAGGAAATTCCCAATCAAGCGTGGAAGTCACAGGGCGATTTTAACCATTCCACTGCCAAGATTGCCTCAGATAGACAACTTGACACCTAGCGCCAGAAGTCAAACTGTGCCCAATCCTTATGAGCCGCCATTTTTCTCACCGTCCCATTTCTTACCTAAGCCTGCTGTCCTTGCTGGCACTGGTTGGTTGCCGCCAGACAACCCAACAGACGCGGACAAGGAACTCGAATCGCTCCGTCACAACTCGCTCAACCCCCTCCTACCGCCCCACACAAGCAGCTGGTACAGGTAGCTCCTCGAACGAGGGCAACCTCTTGCTCGGCAATCCTAGCAACGCAGGGCGCGACAACAATAATTACCTGCTCGAAAAACCGCAATATTCGCTGTCGTATAACAAGAAAAATGGTGGCCCCAACTGGGTGGCGTGGCACACCGACGCCTCAGATTTGGGCGACACAGATCGCGGCAAATTCCGTCCCGATTCGGCACTGCCCGCCGCCTGGCGAATCAGCCCCAACGACTACAAAAATTCGGGATATGATCGTGGCCACGTCTGCCCCTCTGGCGACCGCACCAACTCACGCGACAACAACGACGCCACCTTCTACATGTCGAACATGCTCCCTCAGACAGGTGAACTCAACCGCCACGTATGGTCCAATCTGGAGAACTACATCCGCGAACAAATCCGCGCGGGCAACGAGGTCTATCAAATCGCTGGCCCCGCCGGAACCGCCAGCACAATTGCCGATGGCCAAATAGTGGTGCCGCGCCTGTGCTGGAAAGTCGCCGTCATCATCCCCGAAGGCAAAGGCGATTGGAGCCGCATCACCGCGCAGAGCCGCGTTATCGCCGTCGCTATGCCCAACACCGACGACAAAAAACTGGAAACCGCCGACTGGCGCACCTATCTCGTCTCACCGCGCAAAATCGAAGACCTCACACGCCTTAACTTCTTTAACAAACTGTCCCCGAAAGTCAAAAGCGCCCTCGAACAAAAAGTCGACTCCGGCGAATAAACCCGAAATAACGAAGGGCACAGATGTTTTCATCTGTGCCCTTCACGTTCATAATTAGGTCTCAACAACCAGAGTCACAATTCCCGCAAAGCCGCCCTCAACACGCCCGGCCACGACGATTTGCTTTTCGGTATCGCCCCACGCCAACACTTCGATTTCAGCGAGATTGGCATGAAGAAAGGCGCGTAAATCGGCGAAGCGCCGCGCCGTTTCTTTTTCATCATCGTCCATCCAATCCTCTTCCTCGGCGGGATTATCGAGCAAATCGGCCAGTGAGCGAATCTCGACTTCATCGCCCTCTTTCACCTCAACACCCGCTATGCGCGCATAATCTTCGGGCTTGGGTTCTTCGATAGATTCGCTGGAAAAGAAAACACGAATTGGCGCGTCGGTTTCAGACGGCATTTGCAAATCGCCGACAAGCTCTTCCAGTTGTGCCACGATAGGAGAAGATGATTTAGAGGCCGAAGCGTTATCAGCAGCAGAAGACATATAAGCCACTGACGCGGCAATAAAGAGGCCGATTCCCTATTTTCCAGACAGCCTTCAAACTTGGAGCAAATCCTCAATGAACGAGCATTCTGTGGACTTCAATCGAACAAAAATGGAAGAGTGGTTTGACCGCCAAACGCAACTGTTAACTCAACTATCCCCCTCAGAAGATTACGACGCAGTCGTTGACTACTTTGGGCATTTCACACGTGATGTTCCCGCAATCATGGAAATGCTTCTCGACGGGCACGGATATGGATTCGAAAGCTCTTCATGCCGTTTGCCGATTGTGTCAGTTGATGAAGACAGCGTTTCCTCTCCAAAGAGGGCACATTTTTCCTTCGCGACCTTTGGCGACCATCAATCAGAGAGTCACGGGGAATTATTTATGCCCTTTTCCGAGTTCTTGCTCTGGTTACGCGCACAAGCTCGTTTGTGGAGCGAGATATTTCCTTCCGATCAAGCAGCGCTAATACATATGTTCCATGAGCGCGATTTGGCCTACCTAGAAAGTGAAGTGGGACCAAATTTCGATAACGGCGCAACATGGTGGCGCAAAATCGAGGGGCAAAGGCGCACGACTATCGAAGCCTGCCGCATCAATATCGCTTCGCCTCTGTGGAGGCACGCCAGCGACTATTTTTGCTGGCTCTCCGACACCCGATTCCCCACCTGGCTGTGCAACTTGGTCGAAGGGGCAAATCTTCCGAGTCATTCCACTCTTCAGGCTCAGCAACTTCCAAAAGGAGGGTTAAGACTATCCACACCTTCGTGGGGAACACACTTAGGACAGTACCTTGAATTAAGCCGAAGCGAGTTGGAAAGTACGCTGAGTGATTTGGTCGAGGGTTTTATAGTACGGCGCCCGCATCGGGCCGAGGAAGTGCGGGACTTGTTACGCCAAATAAAAAGCCGCTCTTAAATTTAAGAGCGGCTTTTGGTGGACTTAGCCGTTGGCTTTTCCCTCTTTGGCTTGTTTGGCGACGATTTTAGCGATTTTGGCGTCTTTTTCTTTGTCGCTCAGTTCAGCGAAGGCTTCGGGGCATCCGCCGCAGCAGAACGCGATTTTGTAGCCCTTGTAAGTGGTGGGGCCAACGTCGCGGGAGTGCAGCTTTTCGCCGGCGATGGGGCAATAGTTCAAGGTCTTGAGTGCCGGAGTCGCTTTCGCGGGCGTGTTTTTGGTGGATGCTTTGGGAGCCGCAACTGCAGCTGTAGCCATTACCACACACAGGGCGGCTAAAAATAGATGCTTCATCGTCGATAGTCTGTCAAATTAAGGCTCATGAGTTCTGTCGAACTGGTTGTAGCACATTATGCCGAATCGCTGGCGTGGCTTCGTAAGACGCCCGCGTCGCTTCAGCGCACCGTTATCGACAAGAATCCCGATGAGACGTTCCCCGACGCCATTGCACTTCCCAACATCGGGCGCGAGGCACATTCCTACCTGCATTTTCTGCTGTCGCGCTACGAGAGCCTCAGCGATGTCACGGTGTTTTGCCAGGGGCATCCTTTCGACCACGCCTTCGATTTCCACACCACGCTACGGCAATTGGCCCAATCGACCGAAAGCGTCGAGAATTTCCTGTGGTTGGGGCATATAATCGACACCGACGACGCGAAGGGGCACACACTCTTTCGTGGTTGGAGCAAAAACGATGATGGGCACGAACTCGATATGAACGGATTTCATAGCGCTCTGTTGGGCACACAGGGGCCAGCGGAATACACCTTCAAACTCGGCGCCCAGTTTGTAGTAACAAAAGAGACCATTTTGTCCCGCCCACTCGCCTTCTGGGAGAGAGCGATGAAAGTGGCCATCGAATTTCCCGATGCGGCCCATTGTTTCGAGAGGTCATGGGATAAAGTCTTTGGTGTGGAGGGCATTGATAGAATATGGCTCGGAGAACGCAAAACGGTGTACTTAAAACCAATTCGTCGCTTAAATGTCTCTTGACAGTGTTTGTAAGAAGAGCGTTAAAGAATAAACCTTTGAGATTCGGGCTTTTCCTATCGCACAGCATCAAATTTCGGGGTAAACCTGCGTTAGCGTTTTGATAATCTGCCGTGCCACAATACTCTCTTCCGCCCGGTTCGCCCCCGCACGACGATCTAATCCCTCGCGACGGTCACGCTGTTACCCCGCCTGTGGATTCACACGCCCCACATATTGTGCCATCTGACATTGTTCCCTCCGACGAAAAACCGTCCACCCATCCGACAACCGAAGCCGAACTGCATGTCGCCCTGTCGCACCGCGAACGCCAGATAGAGGCGATGAGCCGTGCCAGTGCCGGACTATTCTCCCAAACCTCGGTCGACGCCCTCATTCGCGAAACGCTGGTTATCGCGATGGAGTCGGTCGGCGCCAGTTCGGGGTCGATTCAGATGCACGACCCGGTGCGCGACCATCTGGTGTTTCGCTTTGTAGTTGGCCCCGCCGCCGACCGTCTCATCGGCTTCACCATGCCCGTCACTCAGGGCATATCGGGGCGAGTTTTCCGTTCGGGGCGCTCCGACATCACGGGCGATGTGCGAACCTCCACCGAGTTCAACCGCGAAGTCGATAAGCAAACCGGCTTCATCACCCAGAGCATGGCGACCGTGCCCATCAAACGCCCCGGCCATATGCCGATTGGCGTCATGCAAATTCTCAACTTCTCGGACAACTACGACGACTTCGACCTCGAAGTGCTGGAAGTTGTCGCGGGACAGGCAGCCATCGCCATCGAGAACGCACGGCTTGAACAAAACGCTCGCAAAGCCGCCATCATCAACCTGATCGGCGATATTTCGCACGACATCAAGAACATGCTGACGCCGATTCAAACTGGCGTATGGACTCTCGACCCACTACTACGCCAAACATGGCGCAAACTCGAAGAAGAATGCACCGAGATGCCGCCGGAGTGGAGCGAGCGCGTGTTGAAAGCAACGCAGTTAGCGCGCGAAGAATACGAGTGGATTTTGCAGAACGCTCTCGATGCCGCCGAGCGCGTCCAAATTCGCACCAAAGAAATTGCCGACGCAGTGAAGGGCGTCTCAACGCCGCCACGCTTCGTAGAGGAAGACATCCACGCTGTGTGCCTTGAGGTGTTCGCGGCGCTAAGACTCGTGGCGCACGACCAACAGGTCGATCTGGTGCCCGATTTCGACATGACGCTGCCCTCAGTCGAAGTCGATCACAAGCTGATTTATAACGCGCTGTACAATCTGGTCAATAACGCCATCCCCGAAACCCCCAAGGGCGGCTCCATCATGATTCGCACACGGCAACTGGGGCCGCGCGAAACCAACTTCGCCATCGAAGTTGCCGATACCGGGCGCGGAATGCCAGCCAGTGTGCGCGAACGCTTGTTCTCGGATGAGGCGGTTTCGACCAAACCGGGGGGAACGGGACTGGGTACGCGCATCGTCGCTGATATAGTGCGCCGTCATCGCGGCCACATCGCCGTGCAGAGCGAGGAGAACGTGGGCACCACGTTCACGATTCTGCTGCCCATTAAACAGGGCGTATAACCCTCAAAGAGCGATAACAAGAGCAAGGATTCGCCATATGGCGAGTTTTTCTTCTTCGGGCTTCGTGGGAAAACGCTAACCTTTTTGTTTCCAATGAATTTGCATTCGCTCTTCGCTGAACGTTTTGGCGGCGAGCCGACGGTGGTGCTGCGCTCGCCGGGGCGCGTCAACCTCATCGGCGAACACGTCGACTATAACGATGGCTTCGTGCTGCCTATGGCCGTCTCGATGCAAACCGACATGGTGTTGCGTCCGCGCGACGACCGTAAAGTCGTTTTGTATTCGCCGATTTTCGACTCGCAGATGGAGTTCTCGCTCGATGCTATCGAAAAACAGGGCACCTGGATTGACTTTGCGCAGGCTGTCGCATTCGTGCTGCACAACGACGGCGTGGAACTAACAGGATTTGAGGGCGTGGTCTGGTCGAACGTGCCGCTGGCGTCGGGGCTTTCCTCGTCGGCGAGCTTCGAGGTCGCGGTGGCACTGGCGTTTCTGGAACTCGCCAAAGCCGACAAATCGGCTGCCGAAGTCGCGCTGTTGTGCCAAAAAGCCGAAAACCAGTTCATCGGCGTCAACTGCGGCATCATGGACCAGATGGCGGTAGCGGCTTGCGAGAAAGACCACGCGCTACTTCTGGACTGTCGCGACCTCTCGATGCAACAGGTGCCATTCCAGTTGAAAGACCACGCCATCGTCGTGGTCGACTCGGACGCACCACGCGAGTTGGCCTCAAGCGCCTACAATGCGCGCCGCACCCAATGCGAACAGGGCTTGGCCTTGTTACAGCAGTGGTATCCCGAAGCGAAGAGCCTGCGCGACATCACCCCCGACCAATTGGCGCTGCATTCGGGCGCACTGCCTGAAGAAGTCGCCAAGCGAGTGGCGCACGTCGTCGGTGAAATCGCGCGCACCGAAGAGGCCGTCGAGGCTCTGAAATCGGGCGACCTGGCGAAATTCGGGCGCAAGATGAACGAATCGCACGCATCTCTGCGCGATTTGTACGAAGTGACCAGCTTCGAACTCGACTTTTTGACCGACTGGGCGCGCAAGCAACCGGGCGTGTTGGGAAGCCGCATGACAGGCGCCGGATTCGGCGGCTGCACCGTGACTTTAGTCGAAAAGGACAAGGCCGATGAACTGATTCAGCGCTTGATTCATGATTATGCCATTGCGACCGACCGACAGGCGCGTGGCTGGGTCTGTGAGGCGCAAGAGGGCGCCGAAATCCTGGGATAGAACCAAGGCCGTTCTTCTTGGTTCGTTCCATGCAACCTCTCGACATCCTTCAATCCACTTTCGGCTTCGACTCGTTTCGTGCGGGTCAGCTGGAAGTGGTGGACGAAATTTTAAACGGTTCGGGCCGCGCTCTCGCGGTGTTCCCGACGGGCGCGGGCAAATCGTTGTGCTACCAACTGCCCGCGCTGGCGTTGGAGGGCACCACACTCGTCGTCTCTCCCCTGCTCGCTTTGATGAAAGACCAAATCGACTTTCTTCATTCGCGCGGGGTTTCGGCGGCTCGGCTCGATTCGACGCAGGATGCCGAAACGGCGCGTGGCATCGCCGATGACTTGCGATGCGGGCGCCTCAAAATGCTGTATGTGGCGCCCGAACGCTTCAATAACGAACGCTTTCGGGCCATGCTGCAAACCGTCAATCTATCGCTGTTCGCGATTGACGAGGCGCACTGTATCTCGGAGTGGGGCCATAACTTCCGCCCTGATTATCTGAAACTGGCGCGCTACGTTGAGGAATTGGGCGTGCCGCGCGTGCTGGCCTTAACCGCGACGGCAACGCCCAAAGTAGCGCGCGCCATTTGCGAGCGCTTCGACATCCCCGCAAAGGGTTCGGTAAATACGGGATTCTATCGCCCCAACCTGAAGTTGTGCCTGACGCCAACCCCGGCGGCTCGGCGCCACGATTTGCTGCTTTCGCGGCTGCAAAAGCGGACACCGGGGGCAACAGTTGTCTACGTGACGCTACAAAAAACCGCTGAAGAAGTCGCGCAGTTCCTCGCCTCGAACGGTCTGGAAGCGCGCGCCTATCACGCGGGTATGGAATCGGAAGCACGCGCTTCGACACAAGACTGGTGGATGGAATCGGACTGCCGTACCGTGGTGGCGACGATTGCGTTCGGCATGGGCATCGACAAGAGCGATGTGCGCTACATCTACCACTTCAATCTGCCCAAAGGTTTGGAATCGTACGCTCAGGAGATTGGGCGCGCGGGACGCGACGGCAAACCGGCGGTAGTCGAGTTGTTCGCGGCGCGCGACGACGTGCCGACGCTGGAAAACTTCGTGTTTGGCGACACCCCCACCGAGGAATCGCTGCGCCAACTGGTCGAGTCGTTGGACGCGATGGGCGAAAAGTTCGCCCTCAAAGAAAACGAACTATCGGGCGCCTGCGATTTGCGCTCGCTGGTGTTGCGAACAGCCCTCACCTACCTCGAACTGGACGGCGTGTTGAAGCAGGGCACGCCTTTCTACGCGGGCTACGAAGTCGCGCCCCTCAAAAACTGGAAGGCGGTTTACGAATCGTTCAGCCCCAAAGCCTCCGAATTTCTGGAGAAGTTGGTGGGCATTTCCAAGACAGGACGGACATGGACGAAGGTTGACCCCGATGCCGCCAGCCAACAGCTGAACTGCCCACGCGCCCATGTGGTGCGCGCCGTCGAACTGTTGGAGCAGAAGAACGTCGCGCAAGTACGAGCCAGCGATGTCCGCCACGAGTTCACACGCTTAATAGATGAGTTCGATGTCGATGCCATCGTGGCAGGCCTGATGGAGAAGTTCGCCGCGCGCGAAACCGGCGAAATCAAGCGCATCGGCGACGTGCTGAAGCTAGTCGAGTGCGCCAAGTGCCAGACGAACGCACTGGTAGGCTACTTCGGCGAGAAGCGCGGCGAACCCTGCGGCCACTGCTCGTACTGCGTATCGGGCCGGGCGGCCAAATTGCCGCCCGTCGCACCGCGCCCAGCGATAGAAACAGTGGTCGATAGCGACGAACTGGCGAGGCTCCAAACTGGCCACCCCGAAGCGCTGAAAACCCCGCGTCAACTGGCGCGCTTCCTGTGTGGGCTTTCATCGCCTGCGCTCTCCAAAGCTCGCCTGATGCGTAACTCGCTGTGGGGCTGTTTAGAGGGCTACCGCTTCGGCGATGTACTGGCCTGGTGCGAGGCGTGGGATAGTTTCTAAGAGTGGTTAGTGCTTAGTTTGGTTGGCGGGGTAACGTTCGTCTTGCACGGTACGGGGCGCCAGCCATTACGAGTTGTAGCCATAGAGTGTTCATACCTCGTGCTGTTTGGATGAGCCAAGTTGCCCTCACTCCAAAATCAGTTCACGAGGTTTTGGGGTGTTCCTGCCACGAAAGACTCCATGTTAGCTATGAGTTGGTCAGCGAGGTGTTCGAGCGATTGGACGCTGGCCCATGCGATGTGAGGAGTAATGATAAGATTGGGCAAATTGAGGTCGAGCAGAGGGTTGCCGTTAGCGGGAGGTTCTTCGTGGAGGACATCGGTTCCGGCTCCGGCGATGGTGCCCTGCACAAGGGCTTTAGCAAGGGCTTTTTCATCGACAATACCGCCACGCGCACAGTTGATGAGCAGGGCATCGCTGCGCATGAGGGATAGTTCGGAGGTGCTGATGAGATTGCGGGTTTGGTCGCTGAGCGGGCACAACACGGTGACGACATGACTTTGCCGAAGAACATCCTCGAAAGAAGCGCGACCTGAACGGATGTGACTGGAGCCTTTGTGTTCGGCGATGAGGACGTTCATGCCGAATGCCTTAGCGATGGCTTCGACGCGGCGCGCGAGGGCGCCATAACCGATAATGCCCATCGTACTTCCCGACAAGGCGAGGGGCATTTTTTCCAGAAGCAAGGCGTAGGTGGGCGACTTCTGCCAGTTACCCGCAGTGATGGTGTCGCGGTAATCGAGAAGTTGGCGACGCAGTGCCAACGTCAGGGTGAAAACGTGGTCGGGTACGGAGATAGACCAATGGCGCACGTTGCAAACCGTGACTCCGCGCGCTTTGCAAGCGGCGAGGTCGATGTGGTCGAAGCCAGTAGCCGACACGGCGATGAGGCGCAGCGATGGTGTCGCTTCCAATACTTCGGCACTAATGGGCACACGATTGGTGATAGCGATGGTCGCGCCCGCGAGTCGCTGCGCGATTTGTTCGTCGGGGGTATGCGGATATTCTTGCCACTCGTGAGGGAATGCAGGGGTGCGTAAGGGAACTCGAATGGCGTTGCGATCTAGAAAGACGATGCGTTCCATTGGCAGGGGTCGGTGCCAATGCTGTGCAGGGCCTGAGCCATGAAGCGAGAAGAAAAATACTCCTAAAGCTTTCTTCTGATTCCCCTTACATGAATTGAAAACTGATGGTCAGGTTTTAACTTGATGTCGAGTTAGATACGGCGCGCAAGATTTCGTCTGACAATTCGGCATCATCTACAGCACGGGCCAAAACCATTGCGCCAACCATGCTGGCATAAGTCGCCAGAGCTTTCTCTCGTTTGACGGCTTGCGATTTACCTGGCACAAGGCCAGTTAACAGATCAAGAAGGGCGCGTGTGCCTTGAGTGACGGCATGGCGCACCGAAGTGCCCTGACGGGCCACTTCTGGCCCCAGAGCAGCGATAGCACAACCAGTGCCGACTGAATCGCGATGATTGTCGGACAGATACCTGGAGAGGATGGTGGATAAAGGCTCGGCGTCTTCGGTGTTGTCGCAGATTTGCTTCCAGTGGTTGAGTGAATCGGTGAGGGCACGGGCACTGGCTTGAGCGATGAGATCTTCCTTGGAGGCGAAATGCCCATAAAATCCGCCATGTGTGAGTCCGGCGCTCTTCATGACATCGGCCACACCTACGCCATCAAATCCCTTCTCACGAAAGAGATTAGCCGCCACATCCAATATCCGCTCCCGATTTTGGGCCGCCTGTTTTCTTGTGCTTTTCATCGCATTTCCCCTCACACAATAGTATATATGACGTATATCATATATCAATTTTTGAGCGCGTTGATGCCCCTGCTATGCAGGGCATCAACGCGCCATAGGTATCACTGTTTGACTACTGGTTGATGCGTCTTCAAAGCTTCATCCAAACCGGGGATAAGCGAGGTGCCGTTCGGCACCAAAGTGCTTGAACCTTGCAGGTTATCGCCGATGGGTTCGGAGGGGAGTCCGAAAATCTGACCCAAAAAGCTTTCCATGATGGAATAGAAGGCCATTTTGTTTTCGGGACGCACGAAACCGTGTCCTTCGTCGGGATAGAGGACATAAGCCACTGGAAGCCCGGCCTCTTCCATGACCTGAACCATCTGGTCGGATTCAGCTTGCACCACTCTGGGGTCGTTGGCCCCTTGCCCGATGAGCAAAGGGACACGAATATGCTTGACTCTGGTGATGGGCGATTGAGCCAGAAGCCGCTCACGGTCATCGGGCAATTCGGGGTTTCCGACGCGGCTGAACCAGCTCGATTCGAGCAATGGTTTCCAGTAAGCGGGGAAGCTTTCGATGAGCGAAACAAGGCTGGAAGGCCCAACCAAATCGACGCCAGCGGCAAATCGGTCGGGAGTGAAGGTGAGGCCAACCAACGTGGCATAACCACCATAAGAACCTCCGAAGATGGCGACGGTATCGCGGCTGGTGATTCCTTGCGCGATGGCCCAATCGACGGCGTCAATGAGGTCATCATGCATAGCTCCTGCGAACTGGTGGTTCGCTGCGTTGATGAAGTTCTTGCCGAACCCTGTCGAACCTCGGTAGTTGACGCTTAAGACAGCATAACCTCGGTTCGCCAGCCACTGATGGAAAGGATGGAATCCATATTCATCGCGCGCCCAAGGGCCACCATGAACCAGAAGAATCATTGGCGAAGGCTGGGAAGGTTGCCCACTACCAGTGGGGTCGGCAGCAAATGGCAGGGTGTAGTACGAAACCAGAGGTAGCCCATCGCGCGCCGGAATTTCGACGGGGTGCATTTCTCGCAGATTCAAGCCATCGAGTTCCGGCCTGATGGTGAAAAGGTCGGTCAGCTGTTTCTGGTCGCGATCTAGAATTTTATATGCGCCAGCATGATTGGCCTGTTCGTTGACGATGATAGCCTTTCGACTATCGCGGCTCAGGCTCACCACAGAGAAACTACCCGGCAAAGCACTCAACAGCTCGAAGTCCGCAACCCAATCCTCTTCCAAAACATTCCACTGTCTTTTCAAACGATTGGTAGAGTAAGCCAATAGCCTTTCGGTGATGGGGTCTAGGAAGCAATCGGCGATGTCGGCTGCGGGACTCATTCCGAGTACCTCTTCGCTGCCATCGGCGGGGTTAATCCATACCAAGGCGCTGGTGTCGCGTCCGCGACTGCTGGCGGCTAGAATAGAGCCGGTTTCCGAAACGCCGATTACTCCAGTGCTTAGGGCATCTTCGGGAGCTAACTTAAACAGAGGAGTCCATTCGTCCCCTTCACGCTTGTAATATTGGATTCCTCCGTCCGGCGAGTTTTTGGAGGCGACTCGCACGGCGAAAGCCTTATCGACGACGATCTCGCCGTATTCGTCGTTTTGCAGCACGAACGTCAGCTTTCCAGTGACGATGTTGACCTTCCAAACGTCGCTGAACTGCTTGTTGCGCGCGTTGAGGCCGAAGACGCAGTCATCGGGAAAGTCGTAGCTCAATTTGTAGAATCCTACCCTCGAATCGGCAAAGGGGGTGAGGCACCTGACATTCCCGGTCGCAATTTCCAGAGAGTAGAGCAACCAATTCTCATCGCCGCCCGAATCCTGCAAATAGATGATGTGGTTACCGCTCTTCGACCACTGATAGTTGGCGATGCCACGTCCTTTATCGAAGGTCATAGCTTTAGCCGACTGCCAATCCTCGAAGCTCCCCACCCAAATATTCATGACGCCATCAATGGGAGCCAAAAAACTGATGAATGTGCCATCGGGACTGATTTGCGCATTGCGCCGGCTAGGGTTTCCGAAGAATAAAGAACGGCCAATGAGACTCGTCGATGAGGACGAGTCGGGCTGCGTCTGAGATGAACTCATGGTGCCTCGTATTTTAACACTCGCAATTTGAAATAAGACCGTGCAAGCTCTCTAGGCGATTCACTGCACATTGTTCACGGCGTCATCCCCAGAGCCGGAGTAGAGGTCGAGCGGGGCATCGAACTCGACTTTGATAACGGTTATATCGTCATCCAAAACATCTTGCGGCACTGCAATCCAGGTGATTCCGGGCAGATGCGCCCACGGCGCGCCGCCGCTGACATGATGCTTCAATTCGTGGTTAGAGCCGACGACGGAGGCACTTTTAATCGGGTTGCGAATACCCTTCACAGCGATTTCGTCGCGGGGAATGTCGAAGAGAAACAGGTACAACGTGTGCCTATCGGCGGATAGAGTGGATGGGCCATAAAAATGGCCGTGGGGGAGTCCGCTCGTCGTGCCATAAAGAGCCTCGCCGTGTTTGTGCGCCCATCGCCCGATTTTTTGCAGCAGTTCGGTTTGTTCGGGCTGAAGCGAGCCATCGACTTTGGGGCCGATGTCGAGCAACAGGTTGCCGCCCATTCCGGCGCATTCGGCCAAAATCCTCATGCATTCGCGCGGGGTTTTGAAGTTGGTATCGCCCTCGAAGTACCCCCAGTGGTCGTTGCTGGTGAGGCATAGTTCCCAAATCTGCTTCGGAGTTTGGATGGGCACTGCCTGTTCGGGGGTGCCGTAATCGCCGTAGCCCCCCATGCGTGAGTTGACGATGACGCCGGGCGCCCACTGCTGCAACTGGTCGCGCAACTCCTCGAAGCGCCATTGTTCGGGGTCGCGCTCCCAGTCGCCATCAAACCACAACAGGTCGGGTTTGTACTCGGTGCAAAGCTCCTTAAGTTGGGCGCGGTGGAAAGCGAGGAAGTTCTCCCACCGCTGCGTGGACTCGCCGTTTTGTGGGTAGCCAAACGGGTTCGAGTGCATGTTGCTGTGGTCGTGCGGTTGCCAGCCTTTAGGTAACACCGAGGCGTAATCGGGATGAGTCCAATCGAGGTGCGAGAAGTACAAACCGACTTTGAGGCCATGCTTACGCAGCGCGTCGCAGTAGGGGCCGATGAGGTCGCGTCCGGCGGGGGCGCCTTCAACCGAGTTCAAATGGCTGACTTTGGTGGGCCACAGCGCGAAGCCATCGTGGTGCTTGGTGGTGAGAACGGCATATTTGGCGCCCGCCTCGGCGAAGAGTCGCGCCCAGACGTCGGGGTCATAGTGGCTGGCGGTGAACTCACTGGCCTGCGCCATGTAATCTTCGTGCGAGATTTCGCCATTGAAGAAAGCCCACGATTCACTGGTTCGGCCTGTCGAATAGATGCCCCAGTGCAAAAAGACGCCAAATTTGGCCTCGGCAAACCAAGGTTGCAACATGATGGGCGCGAGTATTACCAAACCCCTCCTTGCATTGAAAAATGAATAATGAGATTCTCGCAAACGAACCCCTCTGAGAAGCAAATCGACGTTTAGGCTAGAGAACGTTAAGCTGAGTCCTCATGGCAACTCCCAAAACATTGGTTAACATTATCGGGCCGCAAGCTGTGGGTAAGATGACGGTGGGGCAGGAACTGAGTCGAGCTACGGGCTACAAGTTCATGAGCAACCACCAAACCATTGATATGCTGTTGCCCATTTTCGAGTTTGGCACCCCTTCGTTCAAACGCTTGCTGTTCGACTTTCGTGTCAGCATCTTCGAGGAAGTGGCCGCTAGTGATCTTCCCGGCTTTATTTTTTCCTATGTGCCAGACTTCGATTCTGCTCTAGACCGAGGGCAGACAGAGTGTTACATAACGCCTTTTTTAAGGCGGGGAGGTCAGGTCTTGTTTGTTGAGTTAGAGGCTTCGCTTCCGACCAGACTGGAGCGCAACCTGACCGAACATCGCCAACAGCATAAACCCTCGAAACGTGACACCACATTCTCCGAACAACTTTTGCTCGAAGGAGAAGAATGTCGTTCCAATTCAGATGGAAATTTTCCTTATCCTCACCCCCATTTGAAAATCATCAATGATGCTCTTTCGCCCCAAGAAGTTGCATCACAAATCTGCGCTCACTTTGGCCTATGATGCTTTCTCAAAATCGAAGGATTAAAGGCACCACAGCGAGAGGGCACGGGTATCCAAGGAGAGATATTTCCCTTTTGATGAAATGATGCGCTCTTTTTTCGGTGGTGTCGCTGTTACGCTGATGCTTGCTTGTTGGGCGGGGGGCGCACTGGCGGCTCCCGCGACGCTTTCGCTGCAAGATGGCGGCGTGAAGGTGAGCGCGGGGGCGCTCGGTGAGTTCTCGATTTCCAATCCCAACCTCAAAAATTCCAAGGGCGATGAGGTGCCGTTGGTTTCGCGCGCGGCCAAAGATGCTAACCACGCCTCTTTCAAATTCTATGACGATACAGTAGTCGATGTAGCGGTCGACGATGCGGCGAAGACCATCACCTTGGATTATCCGCAGCACTCGAATACGGCGAAAATCATTTCGGTGAGTGCGTTCGTGCCCTTCAATTTGCGCGAAGGCGGCAAAGCGACTTTCGATGGCAATACCGTGCCCTTTCCCACCGACTTAAAGGCAGGGCCAGATGGACACGCGATTCTGCGCGGCGAGGCTTCGCGTTTCGAGATAACCACAGCGCTCGGCCAGATTTTGGCGATTGAGGGGCAGCGCAACTGGCAGCAACTACAGGACAACCGTTTCTGGGGCAACAACCAGAGTTTTCAGTGGATTTACATGCACGACCTGGGGCGTGATCCGGGAAAAACGAACTTCGCGCTGAAGTTCGAGGATGTCGCAGGCGGCGCTCCGGCTCCAGTGATTCCAACTCGGATTACGGATAAATTCGGGCAATCGAAGTTGGTCGAGTTCCCCGATAAAGTGACCAGCGAGGATGACCTGAAGGCGGATATTGCCAAAGATGCGGCCTACTATTCAGCGTTCAAGGCGCCGCCACGCGATGTTTATGGTGGCTTGCCGGGCAGCGGGGCGAAGCTGGGATTGAAGAAGACTGGCTATTTTCACATCGAGAAGATTCGCGATACCAAGCGGGGCGAATTGCCCGTTCTGGTTGACCCAGATGGCAACGCCTTCTTTCAGTTGGGCTTGTGTTCGATGGGTGGCGGGGGCGACTCGTATACCTTCGTTTCGGGGCGCGACGACAAGTTCGACTGGTTGCCGCCCAAAGAGGGCGAGTTCGCGTCGTCGTTCATCGATGGTGGCACATCATTTTCGTTTTATGCCACCAACTGGACGCGCAAATTCGGCAAGCCGTGGGACAGGGAAGCCTTTACGAAGCAGACGATTGAGCGAGTAAGGCAATTAGGCTTCAACTCATCGGGGGCGTTTTCGGGCTGGACCGAGGCAGACAAAGCGATGCAATTTCCGCGAGTCGGCTTTTTGTCGTTCGATGGCATGGAGCAAATTCCCGAATCGCGGGGCGTCATCGACCCATTCGCTGATGGTGCGGCGCAAAAGCTGGATGCCAACTTCGCGCGAACTTTAGTGGCCGATAACACCGACGCACTGGTCATCGGGCATTTTCTGGGCAATGAACAGGGATTCGAGAACATCCCTAAGGTAGTGCCGACTCTGGATGGCAAATCGGGAGCGAAACGAAAGTTGGTGGCGATGCTGCGCGACAAATACGGCGACATCGCTAAATTTAACGCGGCGTGGGAACTGAAGGCCCCCGCCGCCAGCTTCGAGGCCTTGAACGACACCAAGTTGTTCGTGGTGACCAAAGCGGCCTCGGACGATGTCAACGAGTTTTACGGCGCCTTGCTGGAGGCTTACTACAAGATGATTTCGGATTCGTACAAAAAATACTCACCGAATCATTTGCTGTTGGGAAATCGCTGGCTTTCGAGTACGGCGAATGACGATATTGTGGTTCGCATCGCGGGTAAGTATCTGGATGTGGTGTCGGCCAACTACTACACCTACGAACTGGAAACGAACTTTCTCAAGCGCATCCACACCTTAAGTGGCGGGCGCCCGGTGTTGCTATCCGAGTGGCACTATGGCGCCACCAATCAGGGATTATCGGGCGGGGCGCGGCAGGTGAAAAGTCAGCAGGAGCGCGGCTTGGGCTATCGCAACTATGTCGAGCAAGCGGCGGCGCTGGGCTTCGTAGTCGGGCAGGAGTGGTTTTCCTATCTCGACCAACCGTTGACGGGACGTTGGTTTGAGCGCGACAACGGCGAGAAGGGTAATATCGGTTTGGTAAACGTGGCAGATCGACCTTACAAGGAATTTCTGGCGGAAGCGACACAAGCGAATTTCGGCGTTTACGATGTGCTACTCGGCCAGAAGGAACCATTTCGCTACGAAGACCCGCGTTTTTCGGGGGCGGCTGGTGGGCAAAAAGTAGCTCTGATTCCGCGCGCGTTGCCGGGAATGACCATCAACGGTGTGCAGGACAACTGGCCGGGACTGCCAGCCGAGCGCATTACTAATTTGGTGGGCGGCACCGACATCGAAGGCAAACCAGTGAACGGCGACTTCCGCCTGGCATGGGACGATGCCAACTTGTACCTGTATATCGCCGTAAAAGACCCAACCCCAATGCAAAACGAGGCGACGGCAGATGGCCTATGGCAAGCCGATTCTATCGAACTCTTCGTAGGGCCTGACAACCTGACTGGCGGCGGCGCGCTCCAATTCGGCGACCGTCAAGTTCTACTTTCGGCGCGCAAAGGCGCGGGCGGCTATCGTTGGTACTTCAACAACTCGCCGAAGCAATACGACGTGAAGATGGAAATCGTGCCCAGCCCCGGCGGCTACACGCTGGAAGCGGCTATTCCATTCGAGGGCTTAGGCTTCAAACCTCGCGAAAATCAGGAACTCCTCTTCGACATCGGCCTCAACGACAACACAGCCGGAAGGCGCCAGTACATGTGGAACGGCGGTGCCCGCAACTCCGGCGACCGAGGCGCATGGGGCCGGGCGCGGCTGGTGAAGTAGTTAAAGAATTACCGCTATCATTTCACGAACCAGATGTCCCCGTAGGGGCAACCCACGTGGTTGCCCATCAGAAGAATTGTCCGTACATCACGCTAGTGATAGAGACGAGCAACCGGAATGGTGGGCAACCACGTGGGTTGCCCCTACGGGGGATATCACCGATGCAAAACAACGACAAAAGGCCGCGAACCCAAAGTTCGCGGCCTTTTGCATGTTGCTTGCGCAAAATTATTTGCGGTTGCTGGACAGGACTTTCTTGCGGAGACGGATGGATTTTGGTGTGGCTTCGACGAGTTCGTCGTCGTTGATCCATTCGAGCGATTGCTCCAGGCTGGGAATCATCGGTGGGATGATTTTGGTCACGATGTCCGAGGTCGAGCTGCGCATGTTGGTGAGCTGCTTTTCCTTGGTGATGTTGACGTTCAAATCGGCTTCACGCGAGTTTTCGCCGATGATCATGCCTTCGTAGACCGGGACTTGTGGGCCGACGAACATGGTGCCGCGCTCTTGCAGGTTGGTGATGGCGAACGGGGTGGTCTGGCCGCCACGGTCGGAAACCAGAGCGCCGCTGGAGCGCTGCGGGATGGGGCCGCCCCAAGGAGCGTGACGCAAGAACAGGGTGTTGAGCAAGCCCATACCACGTGTCTCAGTGAGGAACTGGGAACGGAAACCGATGAGACCACGCGAAGGGATTTCGAATTCGAGGCGAACGCGGCCCGAACCGTGGTTGGTCATCTGGGTCATCATGCCCTTACGGCGACCGAGGGCTTCGGTCACGACGCCCACGCTTTCGGTAGGAACGTCGATGAAGACGTGTTCGATGGGTTCCATCAGAACGCCATCTTCGGTGTGAGTGACGACTTC
This sequence comes from bacterium, assembly GCA_004172935.1. GTDB lineage: Bacteria > Armatimonadota > Abditibacteriia > Abditibacteriales > Abditibacteriaceae > Abditibacterium. The sequence goes on from SDZD01000008.1 coordinate 28,015, forward strand.
GGGACGGCTGACCTGAAGCTCGTAGCCCTCGCGGCGCATCTGCTCGATGATGATAGCCAATTGCAATTCGCCGCGTCCAGACACTTTGAAGGTGTCGGGTTCGCCGGTTTCTTCGACGCGGATAGCCACGTTCGTCAGCGTCTCACGAGCCAAACGGTCGCGAAGGTGACGACCAGTGACGTACTTGCCCTCTTTGCCAGCGAACGGCGACACGTTGGCCGCGAAGTTCATGGCGATGGTTGGTTCGTCAACGGTGAGCGGCTTAAGCGCGACTGGGTTTTCGAGGTCAGCGACGGTTTCGCCGATTTTGGGGCTTTCAACACCAGAGATGGCGACGATGTCGCCCGCGCCCGCTTCCTGAATGGATTCGCGCTTGAGACCTTCGTAACCGAAGATCGAGGAGGCGCGGAATTTTTTGAATTCGCCTTCGAGCGTGCAAAGCGCAACGTCGGTGTTGGCCTTGATGGTGCCCGCGATGATGCGGCCCACGACCATACGACCAACGAAGTCGTTGTAGTCGAGGTTGGAGATCATCATCTGCAACGGGGCGTTCACGTCACCGCGTGGGGGTGGAACCTGCTCGATGATGGCGTCGAAGAGCGGCATCAAGTCGGAGGACTCGTCGGTGAGGTTCTTTTTGGCGATGCCGTCGCGACCAATAGCGTAGATGACGGGGAAGTCGAGCTGGTCTTCGTTGGCGTCGAGGTCGATGAACAAACCGTAGATTTCGTCGAGAACCGCTTCGGGGCGGGCATCCTGACGGTCGATTTTGTTAACGACGATGATCGGTGTAAGTCCGGCTTCGAGAGCCTTGCCCAATACGAAACGAGTCTGGGGCAAGCAACCTTCGGCAGCATCCACCAACAACAAACAACCATCGGCCATCGACAACACGCGCTCGACTTCGCCGCCGAAGTCGCTGTGTCCAGGGGTGTCGATGATGTTGATTTTGATCGACTTGCCCTTGTGGTCGAGACGCAGTGCTGCGTTCTTCGCCATGATGGTGATGCCGCGCTCGCGCTCCAGGTCCATCGAGTCCATGACGCGATCCGTCAATTCCTGGTGGGCACGGAAGGTGTGCGCCTGCTGCAACATCGTGTCAACCAGAGTCGTCTTACCGTGGTCAACGTGGGCGACGATAGCGATATTTCGTAGGTCTTCCCGAATGGGCAAACGTTCTTTTTCTGTCTTAGTCATTGATATCCAAGTATAAGAAGGCTTTTTCAGCATTCTCAGGGGAGCCGCCCATAAACGCTTATGGGTGTTTGTAGGCTCCGTACAAATTGAGAGGGAGATTTTGGCCTATAGAATGTCCGCTTGCGAACGTTAAGACCATATAAAATCGCGCCCCACAAAATAGTCGACCAGCGCCAGCATCAGCCACACATCAAGTCGCGACTCAACATAAGGAATAGCCCTATCGGGCACTCCCGAAATTAATTTGTCTCAGGGTAGACGCTTCTCGACGGCTCAGGAGCCATGCGAAGGGGAAACAATTGGTTATGAGTCGCGTCTGTTTAAGTAAATGAATCTGCGCTTCCTCCCTTTATTGGGGGTGGCTCTGGCCGGATGCCAGACAGCCACTCCCCCACCCGCCTCCGCTCAGGCCGACCCCACAGCCACCACAAAAGCCGTAGCCGCCCAGCCAACGGCACTCGATGATTACCTGAAAAAGCCCGAAGAGGCTTTCAAGTGGACGGATAGCTCCGCCGACTACGCGGGCGATGGTTTCGCCAACTTGAGGCTGGTTTCGCAAACGTGGCAGGACAAACCGTGGAAGCATCGCCTACAAATTTTCAAACCAGGCAAGCTGGCATTTAACGATACGGCGGTGCTGTACATTTCGGATGGCAGTGGTTCGTTCCCCCAATCCATCTTAGGCCAGGGCATCGCCGACATTTCGGGCGCCTACGCGGTGAACGTTTTCAACGTCCCCAATCAGCCGCTCTATGGTCGCCAGGAAGATGCCCTCGTAGCCTACTCCTTCCAAAAATATTTGGAAACTGGCGACCCAACATGGCCGCTTTTGCTCCCGATGACCAAAGCGGTCACCAAAACAATGGATGCCTTGCAGGAGTGGTCGAAGAAGACGCAGGGCAAGGAAATCAAGCGCTTCGTGGTGACGGGCGCCAGCAAGCGCAGCTGGACGGCCTATCTGGTGGCGGCGGGCGATAAGCGCGTGGTGGCCTGCGTGCCGATTGTCTACGACAACCTCAACATCCCGGCGCAAATCGAACATCAAAATCAGGTGTGGGGCCAGACCAGCCAAATGGCGGCGGCCTTCTCCGATTTGGGGCTAATGGACAAAGAGGCCACAGGCTCGACGCGCGGCAAAGAACTACTGGCTGCCGTAGATCCATACTCCTATTTGAATCGGTTGACGATGCCGATACTATCCATCAACGCCACCAACGATGGCTACTGGCCGCACGATGCGCAGACGGTGTACCGCGATCAACTCGGCAAAGTGACCTCGCTCTCGACCTACTACGCGCCAAACGCGACTCACTTTCTGGGTGCGGAGATTATCCCGTTGGCGCAATCGGCGGCGAGCTGGACGCGCCTAATTCTCAGCGGCGCCAAAATCCCAACGGTGGGACTAAGGCGCGTAGGTAGCGCATTTATCGCGACGCCCAGCGCAAGGCCCACTTCGGTCACGCTATGGGTAGCGAAGAGTCCAACCCGCGATTTTCGTAAAGCGCAGTGGAACTCGATCCCCATGAGAACAACAGGCAACGGCTGGGAAGCCACTGTTTCCAGCGCCGATGTCGAGCTATACGGAGCCGCCTTCGCGCAAGTCAGTTGGCCGAACGGACAAGTCGAAAGCCCGGTGGTTCTCGCCTCGCCGATGTGGACGAATGGGGAAGATGTGCTGATGGCGAAGGCGTTTTAAAAATGATTCACAATTGGAAACCGAATAGTGCTGTAGGTTCAACCGCAGTTCTGGGGCTGCTACTCGCCGCTTCGGGCGCTCAGGCGGCTTCGCCAACTCCTGCACCTAAGCAAGACGACACCAAACCGTTGCGCCAATTTTTGGCGACTAAGAGCGATTTGAAGTTGCAGCGGCAAAGCGCCACGCAGTTCTCGTTTTCTTCGGGAACATGGCATGGCACCAACTGGAAACAGCGGGCGCGCGTTTTCACGCCAAGGCGCAACCTGTTTCCGGGCACGGCGACGCTGCTACTACTCACCGACCCGGTTTTGTGGGATGGCGTCGGCGGGCAACTGGCGGCGGATGCGACGGGCACGACAGTCGTGATGGTGTATGACGTGCCGAACCAACCGTTATGGGGGCGACGCGAGAATGGTTTGCTGGGCTACTCTGTTCAAAAGACAGCGCAAACCAACGACCCGACGTGGGCCATTGCCTTCCCGATGGCGCGCGCCGTTGCGCGCTCGATGGATGCGGTGCAAAGTTGGAGCGCCAAATCGGCGACTCCGGTGAAAAAATTTGTGCTGGTCGGCTTCTCGAAGCGCGCACTGGCAGCGTGGCTAGTGGCTTCCGACCCGCGCGTGCGGGCGCTGGTTTCGCTGGGCTACAACAACCTCAATTTGCAAGGACAGGCGAAGTTGCAAAAGCAGAACTGGGGGCAACTCTCGACGCACTGGACGGATATGGTCGGCGCCGATTTCGAGAAGCAACTGCAAACGCCGCGCGGCATGGCTCTGACGCGCACATGGGACCCGTACTCGTTCTTGCGCGACGTTAAGGCACCAAAACTGTTGGTCGATGCGACCAACAACGATTACTGGTCGCTCGATTCGCCATCCCAATTCTCCGATAGGCTCAGCGGCCCGACCAATTGGCTGTACTTCGCCAACGCGGGTCACACCATGAGTCAGGCAGTTCCAGCATTGCTGCAAACCTCGGCACTTTGGGTGCGGCGCACGTTGGAAAACAAACCACTGGCCAATCCAACTTTGAACATTGGGACAGCCAGCATCGGCCTTGCGGCGCCCGCAGCCAAAAGCGCGATTATTCGCGTGGCATGGAGCCAATCGCGCGACTTCAGAAAGGCCGATTGGGTCGAGTTGGCGACGACCAAGGTGGCTGCGGGCTGGACGGCGCCACGCCCCACCGCCCCCACAGATGCGCGCTACATGGCGATTTTCGGAGCGGCAGATTATCCCAATCCCGATGGAGTCGGCCAGTTACAACTCTCATCCCGCATCACCATTTTGCCGATTCGCTAATTCTGCTCGACAGCGTGTTCCCCCTGCATCAACGTCTGGATTTCGGCTTCGATGAGGGCGCGTAAAATGAAGCCGACCACCAAAGCGAAGATAGCAAAGGGCCAACCAGTGGAAGCCCACAGAATAGAATCGGGCACGGGGTCGGTAGCAATGCCCAGCGCCATCAAAGGGTTAACAACGGCCAAAAATCCGAGCGTGCCTTCGGAGCTGGGACCGGAAGAAATGAGGAAGAGCAGTAGCGAGCCGAGCATCCAAACCAGAGCCGTCAGTGTCGCGCCGCCAATGGCGCCACCGACCCGCTTAGCGCGCGTCGAGAAGAGCATCCCAATCAGGGTTTGCAGCCACAAAGTTCCCAGCCAAATCACAATTGCCGCCACCAATTGGAAGGGTTGCACGCCCACGAAAGTTCGAGCCGCCCCCCAGGTGCCATCCCACTGAAGGCACACCAGCAGCAACGGCCACGCGGGAAACGCCAGAAAAATCATCGTGGCGATTGCCGCCACCAACTTGCCGCGTACAATCTGGGCAGGAGTGAGCAGCGAAAGTTGCAGCGCTTCCCATGTGCCATTTTCGCGTTCGCGCGCGAAGGCACTGCCGCCCTGCGTGCAAGCGGCCAACACCGACACCACAAAGCCCGTCCACGCCACTCCCCAGAAAATGGTCGGGCGCGAATTGGGGTTAACCCACGCTTCGCGGGCCAAAGCCACATATAGCACCCCCACAGCGATAGCGAGAACGATTTCGGAAATTAGTACGGCGAGAGGCGGTTGCCGAAGGCGGAATTTGCCCCGCGCCTCGCGCGCCAACACCGGATTATTGGGAGCGAAGCGCCCGATGAGCGGCATTTCGAGCCGAGCCAGCGCCCCGCTTACCCCGCTATGCGCCCCCTTCTTCGCAGCGATGATGTGTAATTCGGGCAACGGCTTGCGCACACCCAACAGGCCCAGAAACAGGAAAAAGGGCGTTCCCACAGCCAGAAATGCCAGACAAAACGGCCATTTGGGCGCCAAAATGAGCGAAGGCTGCAGCAAATCGAGCGCGCACAGCGCCGGATTGGTGCGCCCGAACCAAACGAGATAGTTCGGCATCGCGATTCCGCCGCCCGATAACAACGGCGCCTCGCCCGCTATGACGCTACACACCAGCGAAAACAGTAACCACAAACAAGTGATTCCGGTAGCACCGCGCAGGGCCAGAGCCGCACGACGCGCGTGAGCCGAACACGCGACTCCAAGCGCGCTGCCCCACGCCACACAGCCCACCACAACCAAAACCACGCCCCATAACCCCGAAACCGACGAGTTACCCAGCAGCAGTGCCACCAAATCGAGCGGCCATAGCGCGAACAATATCAGCAACAGAAAAAGCCCGCCCGATACCCACATTTCCAGCACTAATCGCAATGGCGACAGCGGGGCCAGCAACAGGTGTTCGGCGGAACCGCTTTCACGTTCGCGCGCAATCAGCGGGGCGCTGTTGCCGGGAGCCAGCACACACACGCCGACGATTTGAGTCCACACCAATTGAACTAACAAATCCTGTGACAGCGGCGCCAACGCTTTCACACCGCCCATCAAATCCTGATCGGAAACGCTTGAGTTGACACGTTTTATCATCGTCCATGCCGCCGCGATAATTAAAACCGACAGCAGTACATAAGCGGGGTCGCGCCGAAAGCGCGAACGCCACTCGCGGGCGATGATGGGAAACGAGGACAGAGTCGGCAAGGTCGATGTAATGTAGGAATTTTAGTACGAAGCGGCAGGAGTCGCGGCGTTCATTCCGTGTAAGCATTCAGGCGCAACGTAACGCTGCCCAGAAGCAAAGCGATGGCCGCGCAACATAACAGCGAGTGAATAAGCGACAGCCGAACCACATCGTCAGCAGTGATAGGCGAATCGCTTTTAGGTTCGCCGATGTGCCCCAAAACCAGCGCAGGGTTCCAGGCTTCGGTAAAGGCATTAAAACGAATCGCCTGTTTTTTCTTCTCGTCGAACCAATTGGAGTACAGGACGATTTCTTCGCGGGTCAACGGGGGAATCATCACCCTGTCAGCAAAAGGCGCGCGGCGTCCAGTGTCGTTGGCATAGGTTTGAGCGTACTCAGGGTTCGCCCACGGGCTGAAGGAGCGATATGGCTCGACACCCACTCGCGCCAAAGTAATGATGCCGCCGATATTCCATATCCCCCACGCGATGGGCGCACCACCCATGAGCACCAGCAAAATCCCCACAGTCCAGCAAGTCGAAGTCGTGGTGTTACGGGCACGCTGCGAAATCCACAGAGCCAACGCGCTAATGAAACCAAGCGAAGTCGCCACCACGGCCACTCCCGACAACAGAATGCGAAAAGGAAGCCCACTCCAACCGCCGATGGGCGCGAAAGCGAACACCAACAGCCATAGAGGGCAGGTCAACAACGCGAAGGAGATAAGTGGCGACGCCCATTTGGTGCGCGCGATTTGCCAGTTGGAAAGCAGCGACAAACGAATGCCTTCCCAGGTGCCCGCCTCGCGTTCGCGGGCAAAGCCCGTCGAGGCGAAGGTGCCGACCAGCGCAACGCCCAAAACCCACTCCATCCACATCACCATCGGGGCGCCGCTGGGGCGCCCGACGCCATCGAACACCAGCGTCATGCCCATCACCCAACCACCAACAGCAAACACGAAGACCGCAGCGCGGCCCAACCAGAGAAAAGGAGACGCGCGGCGCAAGCGGAAACGGCCCTTCACCTCGCGGTTAAGTAACGGGTTTTTAAAGCGAATCAGGCGGTCGAATGGCAAATCGGCCAACAACGCACCCTCGACCGAACTAGCCTTCTGGCGCTGTGCCTCGATACGCTTTTGACGTTCGCGTTTCCAATTCTCGATGAAAGGATTGCGCCCCGCCCACCCCGCCGGGGCAAAAGCGCGCGTCACATCGCGGGTGGCTTTTCGGAGGCCAAAAGCGCCGATGCAAAACCACGCCAACGCGCACACGGGCAAAGTGATGGATAAATCCCACAACATGGCGCCTCGCATAAAGCCAGTCACAGGGCGAACCATGCTCGGTTCGCACAGATTCGCGATAACAATGAAGGGATGCGACCAGTACATCGCCTGTGCCAGAGGCCGAGTACCGGGGCCGAAGCCCAGAAGTCCCCACGGATCGAAGGCGGACTGCATCCCCAGATAAGCGGCGAACGACCAGGCGCACAGCAAAGCCACAGCTCCAAACAGAGCGCTCGAAGGTCGTCCGGCACTGGCCGATAGCATTAGCCCTAACCCGACTCCGCACCATGCCGCAGTAGCGACCAGCAACCAGGCGCGCGCGATTTCGCCCTGCGAGACGCCGCCGAAAGAAAAGGCGACGAAGTACACCGGCAGCGTCATCAGTTGCAGAGCGAACAGGTAGATAAGAGCCGAAAGTGCGCGCGCTATCACCTGCGAGCGCGGCGTCATACGCGATAGTTGCAACGATTCGAGCAAGCCCCGTTCGCGTTCGCGTGCTACCCCGGTCGCCGTCAGTAGCGGCGCCATCAAAAACCAGACGAGAACATTACCAATCGCCAGCGTAGAAAAGAGGGAGTGCCCGGTGCGCGAGGCCCGCGTCGCCAACGATTCGGGCATAGGTCGTGGCGGATAAACGCGGTAGTTCAGCGGGCCAGAATTAATGGCATTGCTGTAGCTGTAATACACCGCCGCACAAAGCAAAACGGCCAACCCAAACAGAAGAAGGTGAGAGCGCCAATCACGCCAACGCACGAAGAACTCGCGCTTGAGAATGGGGTTCATGCTGTGGCCCCGTAGTTTCTCTGTTTAATCGCAAAAGAGCAGTGGCCCACAAAGGGCAGGAGGTAGAATTCCGTTAGCTCAGGTCTTCAAAGTTTGACTTCTGATGTAGCTGTGTCCGGGAGGACACTGGGGGCAAAGCGCTGGATGCCGGAGGTTTTATACCTCCGGTCTACGTCCCAGACTACCTTCAAAGGCTCACTCCAGAGGTTTTTGCAGACGGACACGCACTCCCTGCAACAACACGAAAGTACCAGTCCCAGCAAGAAAAACGTACAGCAACGCCATAGGCACAAGCGTTTCATCGCCGAGCGCACGATTGTTATATTTATACGAGGTTTTGTTTCGGTCTTGAAGTCCCATCAACACATCAATCGGGCTCCAAAAATTCAGGGATTTTTGAAAGCGCCACATATCAACATCAATTTTATTGAACCAGTTGTAATAGTTCGACCACGCCTCCATTTCAGCCTGCGTTGGTCGTTGCGTGGTCGAACTATAAGGCTGCCGAACTTTGATTCCCGTTTGTTGCTCGTAAAGCGCCATATTCTGCGGCGTATAGTAATCTCTGGTGGCTAATTCTCCAGTCAGTCCATAACGCCACAACGCAATGCGATTGGGAATCTTGAAATAGTCGGCACTGAAAGGCAGTCCCAAAAACATCACCAGTAGCGCCCCAATTGTCCAGCATGTCGCACTGGCGGTATTCTTCGAGCGCAGCGAAATCCAACTGCCAAGCGCCGAACTCCAACACAAAGAGGCGATGACAACTAAGGCGCCAAGCCCCACCCACAAAAGAGAGACACTTTCCCCGCCGCCCAAAATCACAAGCGCAAAAAGCAGTAGCCACAGAGGCGAAGACAACAAGGCGAAGGCGACAAGAGGCGACGCCCATTTGGTGCGCGCCACTTCGCCGGGTTTAAGTAGCGACAGTTGCACGCCTTCCCACGTACCCGCTTCGCGTTCGCGGGCGAACGAAGAAGCCGCAAAGGTGGCAATAAGCGCAGTGCCCAAAATCCACTCGCCCCACAACACAACGGGCACGGCACCTGGGCGCCCCGGTGGGTCGAGCAACACAGTGAACAACACCATCGCCCACACACTCGCACCCGCCAAGAAGAACAGGATGCGCGCCGTCCATACCCACGCCGAGGCGCGCCGCAAACGGAAGCGACTTTTCACTTCGCGGTTAAGCAGCGGATTTTTGAAGCGAATCAGGCGATCAAAGGGCAAATCGGCCAATAGCGCCCCCTCGACGCTGACTTTGGCGCGCTGTTTTTCGAGTTGTGCTTTGAGGCGCGCTTCGCGGCGATTCTTCCACTTCTGGATGAGGGTATTGCGCCCCGCCCACGTCGAGGGCGGCAGTGGCCGCGTCACATCGCGCATCGCTTTAATCAAACCCAGAAGGCCAAGCACACCCCATCCCAGCAGGATTCGCGGCATCATCTCTTCGGAGCCGACCGTGGCAATCATAGGGAGGCCGATAGCGCCACGATAACATAGGTTGCACGCCAACACGACAGGGTGCCCATACAACAGCGCCTCGTTGAGATACCCCAACGCCCAGCCTAAACCGATGAAGGAAAACCAGAAGCCGTAATTGGCCATAAAAATGGCCAGCAGCGACCAAGCGACGAGCAAGGCCACGGCACCAAACAGCGCCCCCGAAGGTCGCGGCGACTGCGCCGAAAGCGCCAACCCCAGCCCGACACCGCAAAAAGCCGATGCCGCCACGATGATCCACACACGAAAAATTTCCTGCTCCGAGACACCGCCAAAGGTGAAGGCCACAAAGTAGATCGGCAGCGTTACCATCTGCAACATCGCCAGATAGGAGAGCGCCGAAAGCGCCCGCGCTATGATTTGAGAGGCGGGCCGCATCGGCGATAGTTGCAACGATTCGAGCAAGCCGCGCTCACGCTCACGCGCCACCCCCGTAGCCAAAAGCAGCGGCGCCAGCACAAACCAGATCGCGACATTACCAATCGCCAATGTCGAAAATAACGCATGGCCCGCACGCGAAGCGCGCGTAATCACCGACTCCGTCACGACGAGACCCGACATCGGGTTAAAGGCAACCGTATTGAGCGCGTTCTCGTAGCTCATATAGGAGGCAATCGCCAACAACAGGGTCAAAGCCAGCAACAAAAGATGGGAGCGTTTATCACGCCAACGCGCTAAAAATTCGCGGCGAAGGATGGGGTTCATGGCGCATCCCACAGTGTCGCTGATAGCAGCTATAAAAGCATCAACCAGCCATTCATCATTTTCTTCTCTCAAAAGAAATTTCGAACCTCACCCAGTTTTTACTCGTCTCACTGAAATAATAGAGGGTGAAGGCAAATTCATCCACACCTCCTTGAAAACCCAATCGGCTGTATTACAGAGTCGCGAATCTAATCCAGTAGTGCATTTTCCGTAGGGGCAACCCACGTGGTTGCCCTCGTTGGAACTGCCCATTTCTTGCGCCTTTGCTAAAAACGAGCGACCGGGATGATGGGCGAACATAAAGTTCACCCCCACAGGGGCAATAGCAGTTGAAATTATGCGAATTTGCCACCAGCGGGTTAGAGTGGCAACGTTCAACACAGATGATTCTCCCTGCACTTATCTGCGAAACACTTCTAATTCTCAATAAGACCCTCAAAGATTGAATAAAGATTGATTAATCAATCTTGCACATCTTTAAACACTTAAACCTCCACAAAGGCACCCATTAATCAATGAATTCGGATTGATTAACCGAAAAAATCAATTTCCGATTATCGGGTGCGCTTCCCCTCAAAACCCCATGAATCCACGCTCAAAACTCGCAGTTCAAGGTTCAAAACTAACCACTAATAACCAACAACTAAAAACTCAATTTCAATTCTCAATAAGGAGAACGATTTGCACCTTGAGCAACTCGCTCAGCAAGTGCGGCTCTCACGGCAGACGCTGCTTCTTGACACCCATTCATGACATTATTTTCATTGTCGCACGATGCTTTGCCGCTTCAAGGCACGACGGCACAAAAAGCCGTGTCAAACTGCACTGCCTAAATAAAGCCGCATCTGCTTTCATGTTTAAACCTGCTCTTTCGCTTTTAGCCCTTCTTCTGCTGGCCTCCGTGACAACCAGTGCGTACGCCCAGCCCAAACCCGCCACAGGTGCTTTCACCTATTCGGCCCCCAAAGTCATCGCCCGCGAAAACGGCATCCGACTCGAAGGCACCGTTCAAAACCCGGCGCGCATCAACTCACCCCAGCTCAGCGTAGTCGCTCCCATCATCGCTTTCGATCTGGGCCAAAACACCATTTCTCAGGTGCGCGCCAACGGCGGCGTCTCGTTGAAACTGAACGTCGCGGCGCAGGGCACATCCCCCAAAACCTACGTCGAAGCGAAATCGGACTCGGCGACCCTCACCACCACCAACCGCACCCTGCAACTGGCGGGCAACCTGAACGGCTTCTATCAAATCGGCAACGGCGGCAAAAACACCCTGTCGGGCGAAAAAGCCGATTTGTCGTTTAGCGGAGGCAACTTCGCGGCGGACGTACAAAATCCGGTGCTACAAATTCCCGCCGAAGTGACGGGCAAACTCGATGCGCTCGGCAACCTTCAGGTATCGGCGCAGCGCGGCCAGGTCAACCAGAGCACGGGCAACGCCACATTTTCGGGCAATGCGCGCGTCACTTCGGCGGGTGGCCCGAACAGCTTCGACCTGTCGGCCCCCACATTCGTTTTGTCGCGCGGCGCCGATGGCTCCATCTCGACACTAAAAGCGCAGGGCAAAACCAACGTTAAATACGACTTGCCGCCCGATCCTAAAGCCACGCCCGGTGCAGGTGGCGTTGGCACACCGACTCACATCGAAGTAACAGCCGATGGCGCCATCTTCGACCGTGCCACCAGCAAAGCGACGTTTTCGGGCAATGTGCGTGGCTTCTATCGTTTGCAGACAGCAAACGGGCCACAGAACTACGCCTTTTCGGGCGATCAGGCGGTTATTTCCTTCAATTCGCAGGCAGCATCGACGCAAAGCGGCCTGAATGTCGAGGTAACCGGCGCTCCAGTTTCGATTGATGCCCCGGCCTTTGAGTTTTAATAACGAATCCTTGCTGTTGAGGGCGAGTCTGAAGCGTCAGGACCAGGACAAAACCTACCGTTCGTTGGCTTCTTGAACGGTTCGCCCTCCTCCAATAACTACCAGCCGCGAGAACATCGGGGCAAACCCATTGAGGCCCACTCACTAATATCATGCCCACACTCGAAGGCCCCCTGCAAATCAAGGCGACTAACCTCGTCAAAAAATACGGCGACCGCGTCGTCGTCAATGACGTTTCGCTGGAAGTGAACCGGGGCGAAGTGGTGGGCCTGCTTGGCCCCAACGGAGCGGGCAAGACAACTTCGTTTTACATGATCATGGGGCTGATTAAGCCCAATGGCGGCAAAGTGGAGCTGGGCGAAACCAATGTCACCCGCTGGCCCATGCACCAACGGGCGCGGGCCGGAATCGGCTATCTGGCGCAAGACCAATCGGTGTTTCGCAAATTGAGCGTCGAGGAAAACATCATGGCGATCTTGCAACTGATGCCACTGAGCGCCGATGAACGGCGTTCGCGTTGCGAAGAGTTGCTACACAACTTCGACCTGGTGGCACGCCGCAAAGCGCTTGGGGCGGCGCTTTCGGGTGGAGAGCGGCGGCGCACCGAGATTGCGCGCGTTCTCGCTTCCGACCCTCAATTTATTTTGTTAGATGAACCATTTACGGGCATTGACCCCATTCAAAAAGAGGAAATTCAAAACATCGTCCACAACCTGAAAAATCTTGGTATCGGCGTACTCATCACCGACCACGACGCGGAAAACACGCTCAGAATCGTGGACAGAGGTCTTATTTTGTATAACGGACAAATAGAAGTTTCTGGTTCGCCCCAGGAACTGCTTGCTAACGAGCGTGCGCGCGAGGTTTATTTCGGTGAAAAAATTGGCATCTCCGTCTAAATTAGCTTCGGCGCCACCCGTCACTCCCAGTAATGCGGGGGGGCGTGTACTCTCGTTCAAAGAGTCACCCGTTCGGACGCGACGCGGCCTGTGGCCATTGGCCGATGGCTACCTCGAATCGAACGTGTTGGGCGGCTTTTTGCGCGGCTTGATGTGGTTCGTTGGCCTCTTTCTGGCCTTCGTGCTGGTTTCGGGCGCGCAGAAAGTGGCGCAGCACAAAATGGAGCCAGCGCTGCTGATTCAATTCATCGCGTTGCAAGTGCCCCGCATCGTGGTATTCACCATTCCCTCGGCACTACTGTTCGGTACGGTTTCGACCTTCACCGAGATGTCGTCGCGCGGCGAAATCACAGCGCTGATGGCGGGCGGCATGAGCATCGGCCGAATGCTGCGGGCGCCCATGACGGGCGCAGTTGTACTGGCGATTGTGGCGTTCTGGCTACAGGAATCGGTGGTGCCGCAGTGCGAACTGAAACGGGGCACTCTGGCTGTATCGGCACTCAAAAATGCCAAAGCTTCAGAGATTTTCCCCATCATCGATAAAGGCGAAAACGGCAAAGTCGACCGCATCATTCAAGCCGACGACTTCGACTCAAAGAACGTCGTTCTCGAAAACCCCGATGTTCGTGTCAACCAACAGGACGGCACTTCCATTCACATCGTTGCGAAGAGCGCACGCTGGGATAAAGAGCGCAGCGAATGGGTCTTCGTTAAAGGCCAAACCTCGATAGAACCCTCACCGGGGCGCTCGACCAAACCGGGTGAAAGCGGCTTTAGCATCATGCACTTCGAAGAGCAGAGTTTCCGAGCCGAAATGGCGCTCGACCCAGCCTCGCTCACGAAAACCGCGCGAGATTTGGACGGCCAACTTGCCGCCCATAACTTCGAGATGGTGTCATTGGCTGAGCTTCGCGTTTACCGCGATAATATGGTTGACCGAGTGCATCGTACACAGGACGAGTTCGCCAGAGCCGAAAAATCGGGTCCATTGGATGCCAAGCAGTCGGCTTTTTTCCAAAAGAAGATTCAATTTCTGAAGTCGGAATCGCGTGCCGCCACATTCGGAATGCACGACAAATGGGTGACGCCACTAATTGTCATCGCGATGGTACTTATTGGAGCGCCGCTGGGCGTTCGTCCGCAGCGTACCGCTTCGGCGGGATTGGCACTTGGCCTGTCGCTGATGGTTTTGCTGGGCTATTACATCGGCTGGACACTGACCTCGCAGTGGGGCAAAGGCGGCGGCGGGCAGCCATTGGTAGCGGCCTACCTGCCATTCATCGTGCTGATGACAATGGGGACTTTCTTAACCTGGAAGAAGAGCTAGAAGCACGCGGAAGCACGGAATTTTTCGCACACTCGCTCGTCTCTCCTTTTCTGTTTCATGTTCATCCGTGTTGCGCTCATCAGCGGCGTGCTTATTGTAACGGCGCTTCTTGCCTATGTCGCCAATAAGCTAGGGCTGTTGATTCCTTTCACGTTAATCGTGGGGTTGCTTGTGGCAACAGCGATTATCGCCCCCTTCGCCGATAACCTCGGAAAAAAACTCGGCAAAAAGCGCATCTCCTGGTTCGGTCTTCGCCCCCGTACTACCGCAACCATAGCGACAATAGGCTCCAGTTGGGTCATCATGTTTTTGACGCTGACCGTATTACTGGTTGTTGCAGCGCCACTACGCAATGCTCTTTTTCGCTATGAAAGCGACCTGAAAAGTTTGACTCAAGATGTCGAAAGCGCCAAGACAGACCTCAGAACGGCAAGAACTGACCTAAAAACAGCCCAGCAAGCGGTGTCGGGACTTCAAACCAAAGCGGACACCCTGCAAACCAATTTGGTCAAGTATCAGGGCAGTGCTTTGAAATCTCAGGCTCAGGCGCGCAAGTACCAACAGCAAGCTCAGGATTTCCAGGGAAAGGCGCAGGACGCGCAGAAAAGCCTTCTCGGCGCACGTCGTGGAGAACAAAGCGCCAAACGCGGCGCTCAAGCAGCCTTACTAACAGCAAGAAATGCACAGGCCAGCACCCGTGAAGCATTAATAGCGGCCCAAAATGCGCACTCTCAACAACTAATAGCCCAAGCCGAGCAAGTTGCTGCCCAAAAAGCACTTACAGCGACACAAAATTCTCTAAGGATTAATCGAGAACGATTGTCTTTCGCCCAAAAACGCCTCGTCGCGGCCCAGAAGCGACTGAAAACGGCAGAAGTCAGTGCTGAACGTCAAATCGTCAGCGCTGGAAAACAAGTTGTACTTTCACAAAAACAACTTGTGAAAGCTCAGGGGGAAGTAGATCAGGCGCAACAAAATGCTGAAAAAGCGAAACAGGAAGTTGAACAAGAACGAGCAAAACTGGCGGATTTACGTAACCGGGCCATCAAAGCCGTAGACGTTCTTGACCAATATGCGGCCCAGTTTGAGTTTGGGAATATTCTTTTGCCCGTTGACCAAACTCTGGCAGAACGTCGTTTCGACGGCAATCTCTCGCCGGACGAAATCTCACGCGAGTTGCATATCATAGCAGACTCCGCTCGGCTTACCGCTTCAAAAATATTCGACAACAAAAAATTAGATTTTGTAGTAGGAGTGACTATTGCTGACAAGTCCGGTGGTATTACTGAATTCAACGAGGATGAAACCATTGAATTTTATTCCAAAATTATCTCAGCTGCGAATCAGACTGTATCTGGGCGCTTAGTTTCCGCATCTAACTACCCTAGTAATACCCCGAGGGTGATTGCTAGATTCGTGTTCGTTCCTATTCGCACCATTTATATTGCGCGTCAGAATATCGCCGAGGCCACTATCGATACAAATAAAAGTGAGTCAGCCATTTTCGGGCGGTTACAGCGTTTGGTAGAAACAGCACGTGTCAATGCAGTGAAAAATGGTGCGAATCCTCCGATTCCCCCGGAAATACCACTACCATTAGATTCAAACACCCCCCAACCAGAAACCCAGCATTTTTTCGATGGCGATACCGGGCCGAAGATGTTTGAAGCGCTACGCGCGGTTCAAAAGTACGATCATCCAGTAAAAGTGCGAATTGTGGCGGCGCGCGACCTGGATTCTGCCGAACCGCTTCAAATTCGCTTTATCGTGGGGGACCAAACCCAGTGAACGTTTTAGGGATTGACCCAGGGCGAGACAAAACCGGAGTGGCCGTTGTCGCCTCCGATGGGCACATTTGTTTTCGCACCATTGTGGAAACCGGGAAAGTGAACGAGGCGATTGAGCCACTCATCAGGCAATGGATGATTACGCGCATCGCTCTGGGCGACTCAACTTCCTCAAGGGCAGCGCGTGGCGAAATCGAGAATTTGATAGCAAAACGAAGCTGGGAAAATGTCCGTATCGAGTTGGTAGACGAGAAGAACTCGACACTGGAAGCACGCACCCTCTATTTCCAGGAGTACCCACCACGCGGATTGCGCAAGCTACTGCCGATTTCGTCGCAAGTACCCCCGATGCCAGTCGATGATTTCGCCGCAGTCATCGTCGCCCGACGGTTGCTGGCGAAGGTTAGTCGCAGAGAGTGAAGGGGCCGCAAGAGAGACGCGCATGGCGCGCCTCTCATTACGGGCTTTATTTGGGGGCGTAAGGGGCCGTTTTGGGGTCGAGTTCGGTTGTTTGACCGTAGGATTGCACGCGGATGCGGGCGAGTTGGACACCTTCGGGGATTCCGGCACTCCACTTATGCCCATTGAGAGGCACATTGGCCTGTTCGCCAGTCGTGGTTTCCAGAGAAACCGTCGAACCCGGCGAGGCCTCGCCGCTGAGAACTCCGGTATCGAAGTTCACAGCGGCAACAAAGGGCTTGCCATCGCGCAGGGCGCGGTGCCACGCGACCAATATCTCCAAATCGTGTGGGGAGATGGGCGCTTGAGCGGGACCATCGCACATCTCCTTGACGACCTGAGCGAGTTGTTCGTCGGTTTTGCCCTTGGCAAAATTAGGCCCGTAAAACGAGCCGTAATTGCCATGACAGCGGGCGCACTTCTCGTTGAAGTAGTCGAGAGAGGCGAAGTTGGTCGTTTGTGGCGCGGCCACCTGAGCGCGCAGAACTGCGCAGCAGATCAAAACGCCCGCCACCAAAAACGCCAGTGGTTGGCACGCAGGTAATCTCATCGGAGTGTGGGAGCTTTTGAGACGCGAAAGATGGAATTGTTTTGGTCGTCAGAAAAAAGTAGTGAACCATCAGTATCTTCAAGGCAATCGACGGGACGGCCAATAGATTCACCCTTCTCGTTGAGACAAGACACCAGATATTGAGCGCCCATTGGAACCCCGGTTTCGGGGTCGAACATGACGCGCTCGACGCGATAACCAACGCGCTTGCTTGAATTCCACGAACCGTGGCAAGCGATGAAGGCATCGCCTTTGGCGCCAAGGCCATCCATGCTGGCGAATGTCCAGCCGTTAGGCGCCCAATGTGACCCCAGAGGCCACAAAGGCAGCGTTGTTTTCTTGGCAAGATCTGTCAGGTTTATCCCCTGCTTATCCTTGAACTCAAGGCGTGCCATGCCATTACCCATGATGAAAGGATGCCCATAAAAAGCATCTTTATCGTAGCGGTTGAACTCACAAGGCGGAATGCGGTCGGTGAACGGCTGATTGCCGTTGGTGTCACCTAATGGTTGGCCGAACCAGTCGGAACCATGATCGGCCCCCCAAACTTCGCTCGTTCCGGGACGAAGTTGGAGTTTCTCGGTATTGCGTGTGCCGCTGGCCCACAATGTTTTGCCGCTGCCATCAAGGTTGTAAAACCAGATTTTCTCACGGTCATCGCCAGTGTGGTCATTAATGTTGCCATCATCGCCGATGCCGGTGTAGAAGCCGTTATCGGTAACACAAACGGGACGCCACCAGTGACCGCCGCCAGAGGGAAGGCCATCGAGAACTTTGACTTCCTCATCAGCGCGTCCATCGTTGTTGGTATCGCGAGCTTTCCAGATGGTGCCCGATTGGGTGAACCAGAGCCAACCTTTGACATATTGCATCCCGTGAACCGTCGGTTTGCCAGTGGTAAAGTCAGCAATTTTCTTGTAAGTGCCATCATTTTGGCGCTTGAGGGTGACGATGGAACCTGGCCCTGGCTGGGAAACCCACAGCATTCCTTCGGGGCCTTTCTCCAGGAAACGCGCCTGTTGGATCCCGTTGGCTACGAGGGACACTTGATAGCCTTGGCGGACCTGAAATGCGGGCACACCACGATTCTGGGCGATTGCATGACCGCCAATGGCGCATAAAACCACGCCGGAAAGAAGAGTTATTTTGTTATTTTTCATTCTCTCCGCTATTGGAAATACAACTCTTCGTCAGGTTGCGTGCGACGGGCCTCAAAAGCGCTGATAATTGGTATTACCATTGACATCGAACATTGAAGTGGGTAGGAAGTTGGTGTAAACCATTGGGGCACTAGTGCGGGCTGCGTATCAATGGTAGCGTGATAATATCAACGCCACTCGGCAACTAATTTGCCGTGTGCTGTTGACTCCTTAGGGAGCGGCTACTACTTGTTTTTCGGGCATTTATGAATTTTCTGTCCCCATGGGCCAAGACCCATCCTTCAACACTCATAAATGCTTTTGGATGTGCCTTCATCATATCGGTGTTGTTGACCTGGGGAGTGATTCATGTTGCGACGAAGAGAGGTTGGGTGGCCAAGCCGCGAGCACAGCGATGGCATACACGCCCGACAGCCCTTTTCGGAGGATTAGCTCTTTTCGGTTCGTGTGCCATAGCGAGTTTCTTCTTTTTACCGGGTTCGCCCGCGTACTGGCCGCTTGTTGTTGGTGGTGTGCTGATGTTTGGCGCGGGCTTGTGGGACGACCTGCGCGAGATGACTCCCAGACACAAGATTTACATTCAGTTAGCAGCCGCGCTGTGGTTCATCACCCTTTATTACAACGCCAGCCCTCCCCAGCAAACATGGCTGATTCCCATCGCTCTGGTGTGGTTGATAGGCATCATAAACGCCGTTAATCTGCTGGATAATATGGATGGGCTTTCGACGGGTGTTAGTGCCATTGGCGCGCTGTTTATGGCGGCCTATGCGCTTCATATCGGCGATGCCTTTGTGGCTGTGGGCGGGCTTATCATCGCGGGGGCGTGCCTTGGATTTCTGGTGTGGAATTTCAATCCCGCCAAAATCTTCATGGGCGATTGCGGCGCGCTGTTCTTGGGATTTTGTCTTGGCGGCTTGTCGTTGGCGTCCCAAACCAGCCTCCAAAGTTCCAACTTCGTGTTCGCGCTTTTGCTACCAGTGTTGGTGCTGGCGACTCCGTTGTTCGACACTCTATTCGTAGCGATGGTGCGTTTCATCAATGACCGCCCGGTGCTGTTGGGTGGACGCGACCATACCTCACACCGATTGGTAATGTTGGGGCTGTCCGAAAGACGCGCGGTGTTGTGGTTGTATGGAGTGGCGCTCTGGTTCGGGTTATTGGGCATTTATGGCGTCACGCATGAATCCTTTGCGCTAGTGATTGCTCTGACGCTGCTTTCTTGGATTGGAATGCTGGTTTTGGGCTTGTTCCTCTCCGAAGTCAAGGCCTACGATCATCTCGAAGAGGATTCCGAGCGCAAACGTCGGGGTTCACGTATTTTGGCTCGGCATCGGCGGCGTATCCTCGATGCGTTTCTGGATATTACCTCCATTGGTGCGAGTTGGACACTGGCGTTTTTGCTGCGCTACGAGGATGCCCCATTCGACCACTTGAGCGAAATGGCAACGACACTTCCCTTCGTGATGGTATGTGTCTTCGGTGCATTCTTCCTGACAGGTATCTACCATTCGCTGTGGCGCTATGTAACGCTGTCCGATTTGTTCGTGCTAGGGCGCACTGCGTTGATTGGTTGTGTCGCGACCTGGCTCGCGTGCCGTTTCTTCCTGCCGCATATTCAGCTTTCTACGTCTGTTTTAGTCATTTTCTTTCTTTTATTAATCGCTTCGTCCGGTGGCTTCCGCCTCGGTTTCAAAGCGTTGCGCTATCATTTCTCGCTTCACTACAAGCGCGATGTGAAGCGCGTTTTGGTGTTTGGCGCGGGAGATATGGGCGAACTAGTAGTTCGCGAGATGCTTTTATCGGCTGAGGCCGCATTCCAACCTGTAGGCTTTATTGATGACGATCCACAAAAACAGCGTCTGAGCATTCATGGCGTTAAGGTTTTGGGGACACGAAATCAATTGCTCGAAATGATCGCCAGGCACCGTATTGATGAGGTTTTAATCGCTCTGACACATGGCTCACCGGAAGTGGCTTCCGAGGTTCGGGGCATGTGCCAGACATGTGGGGTGGGTTGCCGCGAGGTACGTCGCCTGGCGGTGTAAGGCTGCCTCCCTTTGCTTCGATGAAGATTTGTTTTTTGTGCGAATATTTTTATCCCGATTCCCTTGGAGGCGCTGGAACAGTCGTATCGGAATTGGCGCACGCGCTTCAGGATAATTTCTCGGATACCCAGGTTTCGGCCATTTGTTCGGATAATTTTTTGCGTGGCACTCCCGAAAGGACGTTGCCTCGGCGCGAGAACTGGGATGGAATCGCGATCCGGCGCGTGCGGACACCACCCACAAAACGGAATTCTGGGCTGCAACGCCTGATTTTTGGCACATGGTTTAGTGCGGTCGTCGCGTGGAAATTGCTTATTGGTCCTCGCTATGATGTATTGGTAGCGACCACCAATCCGCCAATGATCGCGGGCACCGCACGCATCGTTTCGCGGCTAAGGGGCATGTCATACGTCTTTCTGGTGCATGACCTGTATGCGGAAATGTCGGTTGTGCTAGGACAAAGTTCGCAGGATAGCCTCCCTATTCGCGTCGCTCAGAAAATGCAGAAGTGGTTTTTGGGCGGCGCTTCGCACGTTGTCGCATTGGGGCGCTGCATGAAAGACCATTTGGACAACACTTTCGAGCTTGTGCCTGAAAAAGTTCGAGTGATTCCCAACTGGGGCACGGTTCAGGACATGCTGTTGCAGGGCGAAAGCCACTTACGCCATCAACATGGGGCAACCGATAAATTTGTGGTACTTTACGCGGGGAACTTCGGACAGTTCCACAACTTCAACACCATTTTAGACGCCGCCCGCGACCTCTCGGAACGACAAGACATCGTGTTCTGGATGGTGGGCGAAGGCGCGCGCCGCAGCGATGTCGAGGCGCGCATCAAAAGTGAAAAGCTCAACAATGTGCGCGTTTTTGATTTCGTGCCTGTAGAGCAACTTGCCGATTTACTGGGGGCAGCCAATGTTTCTTTAGTGACATTGGAACGAGGAATGGAGGGTTTAGCCGTACCGAGCAAGTTCTATAATATCCTTGCATCGGGGCGGGCCTCGATTGCACTCATGGGTAAAAATGCCGAAACCGCTCGTACGATCGAAGAAAACGATTGCGGGTTGCGGGTAGATTCGGACGATAGCGCTGGACTTCGCCACGCTATCGAAATCTTGGCGAATGATCCTATTCGGTGCCAGCAGATGGGTATAAGCGCGAGAAAAGCCTTCGAGCGCTTCTATACTCTGAGGAGCGTAGCGCAGCGTTTCCATGAATTATTTCAAGAAATCCGCACTACATCCAAATCGCGCTCTGCGTTGACACAGGAATCCTTTCGTCGCTGAACTACGACCACAGTTCCCAATTCTATGAAAACTGCGCTATTGACGGGTGTGACAGGCCAGGACGGCTCTTACTTAACCGAACTTCTACTGGAGCGGGGCTACTCCGTCCACGGCATCGTGCGGCGTTCGTCCACATTTAACACCAACCGCATCGACCACTTGTGCGGCGAAAACGCGCATAACAATTTGACGTTGCACTACGGCGATCTCGCCGACTCGATTGCCGTCTCGCGTTTGATCAACACACTCCAGCCCGATGAGGTTTATAACTTGGGCGCCCAATCGCACGTCAAAGTGTCGTGGGATCAGGCGGAATATACCGCCGACGTGACGGGTGTGGGTGTGTTGCGCTTACTGGAAGCGATTCGCGACGTACAGGAGCGCACTGGACACCGCATTCGCTTTTATCAGGCGTCGAGTTCGGAGATGTATGGCAGCACGGCACCACCTCAGGGGCTGGACACACCATTCCATCCGCGTTCACCTTATGCCTGTGCCAAGGTGTACGGCTTCTGGCAGACGGTCAATCATCGCGAAAGCTATGACATCTTCGCGTGTAACGGCATCTTGTTCAACCACGAGAGTCCTCGTCGGGGGGAAACCTTCGTTACCCGCAAAATTACGCGGGCCGTTGGGCGCATCAAGATGGGCTTGCAGAAGAAATTGATGCTGGGCAACCTGGAAGCCAAGCGCGACTGGGGACACGCCCGCGACTATGTCGAGGCGATGTACCTGATGCTGCAACATGACACCCCCCGCGATTATGTAGTGGCAACCGGTGAAGCATATTCGGTGCGTGAGTTCGCACAACGGGCCTTTGCGTTGGTGGATTTGGACTGGGAAGAGTACGTCGAGGTCAATCCTAAATTCTTCCGTTTGGCCGAGGTCGAGCATTTGTTGGGCGACCCACAGGACACCTTCGACACTCTCGGTTGGAAACCCAAAACATCCTTCGACAAGTTAGTTAGCGAGATGGTCGAAGCCGACATGGAGATGGCACGCCGCGAACGTGTGCTACACGATGCTGGACTGTCGCTTTCACTGGCAGGAGTCGGGAACGAGTAAATCGCGTGGGGAGCGGGCATTCGCCGCTCCGCATGAGGGATTATGGATCGCACCACGAAAATTTATGTCGCCGGCCATCGCGGATTGGTCGGCGGTGCCTTACTGCGCCGTTTGAAGCGCGATGGCTTTGAGAACATCGTCACTCGCACTTCTAGCGAACTCGATTTGCGCGACCAAAGCGCAACGCGGGCATTTTTCGCGCAGGAAAAACCCGAAGTTGTGATTCTGGCAGCGGCGCGCGTTGGCGGCATTCTGGCGAACTCGCAGTATCCGGCACAGTTCCTCCTCGATAATATCCAGATCGCGGCCAACACGATTGAGGCGGCCCAACAAAATGGCGTCCGCAAGTTGCTCAATCTGGGTTCGAGTTGTATCTACCCTAAATTGGCGGCGCAACCACTTCGCGAAGAGGCACTGTTGACGGGTCCATTGGAGCCGACGAACCGGGCTTATGCCATCGCCAAAATCGCGGCAATCGAGATGTGCGACAGTTTTCGGATACAGTACGGCAGCGATTTCATCTCGGCGATGCCTACCAACTTGTACGGCCCGTTCGATAACTTCGATTTGAACGGTTCGCATGTGCTACCCGCACTGCTTCGCAAAACACACGAGGCAAAGAAAGCGGGAGCTGACACAGTTGAAATCTGGGGCAGCGGCACGCCGCTGCGCGAGTTCTTGCACTGCGATGATTTGGCGGATGCGTGTTTGTTCCTGCTGGACAACTTCTCGGAGCCGGGGCCGCTGAATGTGGGCACTGGTGTTGATCTTTCGATTCGGGATTTGGCCGAAATGATTAAGGACGTTGTGGGCTTCGAGGGTAAATTGCGTTTCGATGCCAGCAAGCCCGATGGCACACCGCGCAAGCTAATGGATGTGTCGCGGTTGGCCGAAGCTGGCTGGACGGCGAAGATCGGACTGCGCGAAGGCATCGAAACCACTTATCAGTGGTTCTTGGAACACGAAAACGAGTTGCCCGAACGTGCTCATCGCTAACGATAAAGGCGCGCTGCATATGTAGCGCGCCTTTATCGTTAGCCCTTGGCAAGCGGAGATTTGCTAAGACTGGCACGCGCGCACAGCGCCAGAGCCAAAATTCCGGCCACAGTGGGCACCACAAGGCCAGAGAAGAGGCATACGCTCGTCCAGAAGGCCAGGATGAGGGTAACGCTGCTTACGAGCAACGGTGGCACGTCGTTGCGCTTTCCGCTGAATTGCCAGAGCATCCATGAGCCAATGAAACCGCTGAGAAGCCAACCGCAAAAATTGGAGAACGGCACACCGTAGTAAGCGCCGCCCTGTTGGTAAGTCCAGAATTGCTGAGAGACAGCACCAGGGTCGAGGAGCAAATCGAAGACGAGCAGGAGGAGCGTGGACAGGACGAAGAGGGCGAAAGCATTTTTAGCGAAACCGCGCGCCAACGCGAAGGCTCCCAACACAAGCGGGGGCCAGGAAAAGGGCACCGTCCAAGGCACGGCATCGAAGACCTTGGCGCCGATTTTGGGGCCATATTCGAAGCTGCCATAGGGGTAGCCGGTTTTGACGGCGAAGGTTTCGATTGCGACAGCAAAGGCTCCCAGAGCCGCGAGGGTGACGATGGCGCGGTTGCGCCCCAACCAACGCGACAGCGCCCACGCAGAAGGCGCGTAGAGAACGAGGACAAAGGCAGCGGAGACGTTGGCGAGTTCGGGGCGGGTAGCGTCGGGGACTTTGGCGACGAAAAATCCGTTGAGGAACAAAAACAGAGCGCCCAACCAGAGCCAGAGCGTGCCGCGAGGGGAAAAACGCATGAGGGAAGCAGTTTGAGGAGTCGTTAGTGTTTAATTGTTAGTGGTTAGTTTTGAGAGCTATGTGCCCTCAAACTGCTGGGGTGCCATTTCGCCGTCTGGTGCGCCTTTCGCGTCCGCGCTTTTGGATGTATGCCTTTGGGCCATACATCGTCGGTGCCCTGATTGGGTCGCCCAATCCGCGCGCCTATCTTTCGCCGTTGGCGCTTCTATTCGCGGCGTTCTTTTTATTCCCGGCGAACTTGCTGATTTATGGGGCCAATGACATCTTCGACTACGAAACTGATGTCTTGAACCTGAAGAAGCGCGGCTATGAATCGCTGGTCCCCCCCGATGAGCGGAGGGCACTGTGGAAGGCGATTGCGCTGTGGTGCGTGCCGTTTATTCCCCTGCTGTTTTTGACGCCGCGCACTTGCTGGCTGGCGATGGGCGGTTTTCTGTTCTTTTCGCTATTCTATTCGGCGCCGCCGATTCGGGCGAAATCGAAACCGATTCTCGACTCGGCGTTCAACGTGCTGTACATCTTTCCGGGCGTCTTTGGGTATTTCGTGTGCGGCGGAGCGAACTTTTCGTGGCCGCTGTTTGGGGCGGCCACGCTGTGGGCGATGGCGATGCACGCCTATTCGGCGGTGCCTGACATTGATGCCGACCATGAGGCGGGCGTACCTACTGTGGCTACCCTACTCGGCCTACGCGCGACGCTGATTGGCTGCTGGGCCTTCTATGTGCTGGCGGCGGTACTTTCGTTTTTCGCGTTGAAATGGCTGGCGGTGGTTTTGGCGCTCATATATTCGGCGCTGATGATTCGGTCGTTGCAGGTGAACTCGCAAAGAGGCGTGATGCGGGTGTATCGCGTTTTCCCGGTTGTGAACGCCGTGGCAGGCGCCAGTTTGTGGTGGTTCGCGGTGTGGCAAAAGCCGAGTTTCTGGCCGTTTTGAGTTGAGCGAATGTTCCTCAGTAGCCGCTAAGGCCAGGTGGAATCCTGTTACCATCGGCGTTGGAGATTTTCCATTGGCCGTCTTCACGTTTCCATTTCAGGGAAAAATCGGCCTCAAAGTTCTGTTCTGGCGAAGAAAACTCGCGCTTTAGACCCATATCGTAGTGGCCCTTGGTGGTGGCTGTATCGCCGTTTACCTCTATGCGCGAGGCTGCAATCCCCATCTTTATAGAGGCGTAGGTGAGCATTCCATAGGCGAGTTGTTTTTGGATGTCACCCTTTTTGATGCCATCGATCTGAAAATCTTTGGAGAGGTAGGAAGCGATACCGCCCGCGCTTTTGTGGCTGACCTGAGTTGCGATGCCATTGAGGGCTTGCTCGATTTGGTCTTCGTCGCTGAGCTTGGGATGGGTCCAACGCCAAAGAAAAGCCGCCAAAACGACGATAATAAGAGGGATAAGAAAACGTAGCGGTTTTTTCACAAAAGTAGCAAAGAGCAAAAGCGGGCGCTACAAGGGATTATACGGGCTAGACTTCTTCGATTCAATGAAATATAAGCGGATTTTGATTAAGTTCTCCGGCGAGGCGCTCGCTGGTCCCAAAGGGTTTGGCCTGGACGGAGAAGTTCTCTCCCGCATTGCGCAGGAAGTAAAGGCGGTTTACGAACAGGGCATCGAAGTGGGCGTCGTGGTCGGTGGCGGCAACTTCTTTCGTGGGATGAAGGCAGCGGTCGATCAGGGCATGGATCGTTCGATGGCCGATTACATGGGAATGCTGGCAACGGTACAGAACTCCATCGCGCTACAAGATTACTTCGAGCGTGCGGGGGTTTCGACACGTCTGCAATCGGCCATCGAGATGAAGGAAATCGCGGAGCCGTTCATCCCTCGTCGCGCGCTGCGCCACCTCGAAAAAGGCCGCATCGTGATTTTCGCGGCGGGAACGGGCAACCCATTCTTCACGACCGATACCGCAGCGGTACTGCGCGCCACCCAGATTGGCGCCGAAGCGATTTTCAAGGCGACTGACGTGGACGGCGTTTATGACCGTGACCCGCAGAAGTTCGCTGACGCCGTGCGCTTTGACAAACTTTCCTATCTCGACGTGCTGGACCGTGGGCTGAAGGTGCTGGATTCGACAGCGATCACGCTTTCGATGGACAACAAACTTCCTATCGTTGTGTTCAACATGGAAGTGCCAGGCAACGTGTTGCGCGCCGCGATGGGCGAGGACGTGGGCACCGTCGTCTGCGAGATTTAATTCAAAATCTGGAAAAAAAGGGGCGTAAGCAGATTGCTTGCGCCCCTTTTTTATTGAGTGGCTATGAACTCAAAGCAGTATTATAGGCCGCAATTTTTGAGTCCCGTAACTCATGAGAAATTGTGAACTGATTGAGGGCGAATACAAGATTCGCCCCTACAGAGCACAAATGGCACTGATATATCCCCTATTACCCTACACCGCACCCAGGTCGAGTTTCATTACGTGGGCGGTTTGGCCGTCGCTGTAGTAGTTTTTGCGGAGGGCTATGTCCTGGAAACTGGCGCGTTGATAGAGACGGATGGCGATGGGGTTATCAGCGCGGACTTCGAGGAAGACGGAAGTTACGCGGCGGTTTTTGAAGTGAGCCAGCGCGTGTTCGACGAGGGCGCCGCCAATCCCCTGACCTCGCGCGGAGTCGAGGACACCTACGCGGGCGATTTCGGCTTCTTCCCCGGAGTCCCAGCCGATGAGAAAGCCGACTTCGTCTGCGACGAGGACAAGATAACCAGCCTCGCGTAGCGCGGTTTGTAGCGACTCGCGCGTCCAGAAGTCGGGGAAACAGGCGCGTTCGAGGAGTTCGAGCAGTGGTACATCGGCGGGAGTGGCGGGACGAATAACGGGCAGCATACAGTCAAATCGAAAGCGCGAGGCATTTGCCTCGCGCTTTTTTAATCTAACGGGTTGCCAGCAGTTCGTCGCGGTTGCGCTCGGCGCTGGAGGGGGCCAGATAAAGCGGGACTATGTCTTCGAGCGGGCCAGTCTCTTCGGTGGAGATTTGGAAGGCTCCTGTAAGGGCAAGTTCGATGGCGACTTGCATGGTATCGACATCGACAACGGTGTGGGCCTCGTCGCGCGAGGTTAGGTAGGTGGAGGCTTCGTCGCTGCCCGCGCCGCACAGGATGACGGGGGCGTCGATGTCGTCGGAAAGGGCTTGTGAATAGGCGGCATCGGTGTGAGTTTTGGCCGAAGCAATCCATTCCTTTTGGGCACCTGCGACGTAGTGCGGGGTGCGCAGGAAGATTTTGCCGTACAGTTCGCCGGGGCGGCAAGGGGCGAGGGTGAGCAAAATTTGCGAACCGACTGCTGGCTCGGACTGACGCTTTTTACGCGACTTTCCGGTTTGGGCCTCAAGTTCGTGTTCGGTGAGGGCACGGTGGGCGGCGGCAGCGAGGGCATCGAAGGAGGGTATGCCCGCCAAGGGAATGCCCAGGGTTTGGGCGAGGGTTTTCATGGTGGCAACACCGACACGGAGGCTTGTCCAACTGCCGGGGCCGATACCAACGACTAAGCCGTTAACTTCCTCCCATTCCCAACCTGCTTTTTCGATGGCATCTTCGAGACGGCCCGCGAGTAGTGCGCCGAGTTTGCGGGGTTCGACGATGGTTTCGAGGGCAAGAATGGAGACTTCATCGCCATCGTCCCAACGCATGGCAACGATAGTTGCGGCGTCGGGCGTAACCAAACCGCCCGTATCCAGAGCCAAAATTTTCATCGAGATTCCAGACGAACGAGCGGAGCCAAGGCCGCTTTTTAGTTTTTAGTTGTTGGTTATTAGTGGTTAGTTTTGGGTCTTAGGCGGAGGACTTCGAGCATGAAATCATGGTTTTTCCGGGTCGTTAGCCTCGTTATAGGCGGGAAGTGATTAATCAATTCTCATTCAATCGTTTGAGGGAATCTCTGATTTTCACCCATCCTAATTTCGCGGGGAGACTCCCCTCTGGTTGGTTAGCGGATTTGGGCTTTTACGGCGCTTTTGCCGGTGTTATTCCATGCTTGCTCGTCCTGGGCGATGGCTAACCAACGGAAGCCGTTGGGGGGAATTTGGAGGGTCATGCGGATGCCGAAGTCGCGGACTTTGACGGGGACTGTTTTGCTAGTCATCAGATCGAGGGCGTAGTTGCCGTTACCGCGTACTTCGGCGTTGAGGTCGATTTCTTCGTCGGAGGAGTTGAAAAAGGCGATCAGGGAGATGGCGGTAGATTTGGGGTCTTTCGGGTCGGCAGGGATGGCGCGCAGGTTAACCGAAACGTTAGAAGCGTCTCCTTTGGTCGCGCTGTATTCGGCGAGGCCCGCTTGCATCGCACCCGCAAGGGCGGCGTAGTAGGAGCTTAAAATTGGGCCATACAGTGAGTTCGCGGGAGTCAGGTCATTGTCGTAAATGAGGCCCAAACCAATTTTGGTTCGGACGCGGCCAAATCCTACAGGAGGAGAGACATCGAATGGCGCCCAGATGATGCGGCCCTTATCGACGGGGCAAAGCATGATGGCGTTGGAATCATCGGTAAAGCGGGCGATGGGGCGGGCGATTACTTCGCGGGCCAAGCCCTTGACATCCTTGGTTTGCGCCGAGATAGATGGCTTTACAGTGACGGCGACGCTTTGGCTAACATCGAAGTTTTTATCGTTGATAGTGCCCCAGAACCAGGGATCGGACAGTGTCACGATGGCTTTTTGGGGGTTAGTCAGGGGTGCGATCTGGGTTTTGGTGATTTCGGCCCAACGTGGCAACAATGCGGGAGGCAAGGTGCCTTCGCAGTAGATTGTGGCTCCGATTTTGACGGCCTTTTCTACTTTGTCCAGAATAGAGACATCGGTGGAGGCGCTGAACGCTACCATTAGGGATTCGGCATTTTTGCCGTTGTCTTTACTATCGCTGTTGCCTTCGCCGGGAAGACGGCCTAACAGGGGCGAACGTCCGGCGCGGCGTAAATGGGGGGCGAAGCGGTCGAAATCGGCGACGCGGAGGCCGACATCTTCGAGGGTCACGGCACCTGTAAAGCGCGCGGACTGGCTGGAAATCACATCGAGAACCGGATTGGATGCGCCTTCGGGGACGATGATGTTAGAGGCACCCGATTGAAAGGCGCGCAAGGTATCGGAGGCCGAGGGGGTGACGCTGAAACTGGCGAAGACGGGCAAATCGAAGTTGGGGGATTCTTCGACATTGCGGCGGGCAATTTTCAACAATGTCTGGTCGTTAGAAGAAAGTTGGCCCATCCTGCGGTCGTCCAAAGCGGGCTGGCCACAAGGAACGACGATGGCATCGGCCAAGGGAGACAAGGTTTCGAGGCGTTGCGCGGCCCTATCCAGGCCGATCAGGGGCATAGTGGCAGCTTCGAGGACTAAAGCGACATCGGGGGATTTGGCATCGAGAGCGGCGCGGAGGCTTTTCCAGTCGGCGGTGGATGCTACGGGGTCGTAGGGAGTGAAATTGGTCGAAGCGGGGCCGATTTCTTCTCCGACTTCGATGCCGAGCAGGGTTTGGGCGGGATTGGAGGCGAGGAGGCCATTTAAAGCCGCGACGCCGCTGTCTTTCGTGTAGGGGTTGAGGCGTAGTTCGGCGACATCCCACTTCAAGGCGCCATTGGTGGCGGAAGAAAGCGGGAGTTTGGTTTTCTTATCGCGGCGCAGGTTGGGCAGGAAGGTGGTGGCAGTGGCAGGGTTGGTTCCGGCGTAGACGATGGGGGAGCCGTTGAAGAGCCAGCGTCCGGCTTCGCGCTTGAAACCGGGGATTTGGAAGCTGAACGACGCGCTAATGGGGGTGCGGTTTTTATCGTTGGTGACGAGGCGAACGTCGTAGGTGCCGGGGTCAGCTTCGAGGCGCCCGTTGGCAACACCATCTTTAATATTGGCGCGTTCGTCGTCGAGAATGGTGTTGGACCCCGCGATGAGGACTTGGATGCGCGGGGCATTGGCGCCAGCGGGGACGGGGATTTGGATTGCACCGCCCGATTGAATGAGAATTGGGGTCTGCGTCTGGGCGTTTACCGTGATGGGAACGAAGGCGAGGAGTAAGGGCAGAGTCTGGCGAAGCATGAATGAACAACAGTTAGAGGCTTGGCCGCAGTTATGGTTTGAAATTTTTCTAAAAGCGCTTGACCAAATACACACCAAGTCCTAACAAAAGGGCGCCGAGCAGACGCCCCGGTGACAGCGCGTGTTGGGGGATGCGCAGCCAACCGAAGTGGTCGATGACCAAAGAGGCGATGATTTGTCCGGTGACGACACAACCCATAAGGGTGGCAGCGCCGAGTTTGTCGACGATGACAATGGAAAGCAGAACGTAGACGGCGCCGAGCAAACCGCCAGTCCACACCCACATCGGCACTTCGATTTTGCCCGGCAACGGTGTGTGTGAGACTACCCCGGCGAGAAACAGCACGGCGGCGCCCACGAAGAAGGAAACGAAGGCAGCCCACAGCGGGGTGCCCAGCCCGACTTTAAGGGCGTTATTAACGCCCAGTTGGATTGCCAACAACGAGCCGATAAAAAGCGCGATGAGGACGTAGATCATGCGGCGACTACCAAACTTTCCAGGGGGCGTCGCCGCGTTTCCACGCTTCGTTGAGCAAAAGGTATTCTCGGTAGGTGTCGATGGCGAGGAACATACCGTCGTGGCGGTAGGCCATCAATTCGCCCTGTGCGGCGAGGGTTTCGAGCGGTTCGCGCTCCCAGGTGGTGGCATCGCCTTCGATGAGGTCGAGTACGTGCGGCTCTAGCACGAAGAAACCCGCCGACACCCAGCTATCTTGCAGCGGTTTTTCGACGAAGCGGGTGACCTGTCCATTTTCGTTCCACGATACAGTGCCGAAGCGCGACGGGGCGCGCACGATGGTAACGGTGGCGGCGCGGCGGTGGGAGCGGTGGAAGTCGAGAGTCTTTTGAATGTCGACATCGCTGAGGCCGTCGCCGTAGGTGAGGAAGAACGGCTCGTCGGGATTGAGGTAGCGCTTGATGCGCTTGAGACGCCCCCCCGTCATGGTGTCGAGGCCGGTATCGGCGCAAGTGACGGAGAAATCGTCTTCCCCTTTGTCGTCGTAGATGTCGAGCGAGGCGTGGTCGCCAAGACGCAGCGAGAAGTCGTGAGTCTGGGCGCGGAAGTTAAGGAAGTAATCCTTAATCATGGCACCGCGATAGCCGAGGCACAGCACGAAATCATCGAAACCGAAGTGGGCATAATTTTTCATGATATGCCACAAAATGGGTCGTTCGCCGACTTCGACTAACGGCTTGGGACGGTATTCGGTTTCTTCGCGCAGACGTGTTCCCTGTCCACCACACAAAATTACGGTCTTCATTTTAGAACTCGACTTTCAGGCAGTCGTAGGCGCCTAATACATCGGGGAGTTGCTGATAGATACCATCCTCTAGAAGAGGATCCGTCATGGTCAGAGGGTTGAAGTGAGTGGCAATGACCTTTTTGGCCCCCGACAGGCGCGCGGCCTCGACGAGATGTTTCGTGGTGCAATGGCCGGAAGAGATGGCTAACTCAGCCAATTCGTCGGGGAAGTTGCGCTCGTGGATGAGGATGTCGGGCGAACCAGAAATGAAGTCGTAGTATTTGCCGTCACCGACGGTATCGGTGACATAGCAAAGGCTTTTGCCATCAGACCAGTTGAAGCGGTAAGCGAGTGCGCCGCCGGGATGGGTAAGAGGGTGACAAGTGATCTCGATTCCGGCGATTATCAAAGGTTGTTCGGGGTGGACTTCAACAGTTTCGTAGCTGAACTCAAGCGGAAACAGAGGCAAGCCGAAGAGTTGGTTACGAACAGCGTTTAGAGTTTTGGCATCGCCATAGATGACGACATTAGAGGGCTGGGCATACAACACGTCGAGCAAAAAAGTAAGACCCATGACGTGGTCGAGGTGAGGATGCGACAGGAAGATATGGAGGCGTTCGGGAAGGGGACGGCTCATCAAACGAAAGAAGCCACTTCCTGCGTCAAGCACGAAAGCATGGCCGGGGGCCACATCGGGCAAGAACACGCAGGATGTGTGGCGCGATTCGTTGGGGTGATAGCCTGCCGTGCCCAAAAATTCAAGGTGCATGGGTAAGAGGAGTTAAGTGTGACTTTTTTTGACGAAATGTTAGAAAATTTTCATATGCCAGCGAATGCTTACGCGCCAATAGCTGCGTCAAGTTCGGGGTCGTCACTTCCCAAATAGGCCGCGATAACGTGCGGGTTGTTCTGCACCGCAACCGGAACATCGTCGGCAATTTTTACGCCACCGTCCAACACGATCACACGCTCACAGATTTCCATAACTAGGCTCATGTGGTGCTCGATGAGCAACACAGCAATGCCGAGTTGTTCGCGCACCAAACGGATGGTGCGGGTGACATCGGCGGTTTCAGAGGGGTTCATGCCGGAGGTTGGCTCGTCAAGCAGCAGTACCTTGGGGTGAGTGGCACAGGCGCGCGCGATTTCGAGGCGGCGTTGGTCGCCGTAGGGCAGGTTACGCGCGAGGTCTTCGGCACGGTTAGAAAGGCCGAAGGTATTGAGCAATTGGTAGGTTTCGTCGTCGATGGCGCTTTCGACACGCGACATTTTTCCGGTTTGGAGCAGGGCGTGCCAGAAGCCGTAGTTTTGATGGGAGGCGAAGGCGGCGCGCACGTTATCGGCGACGGTGAGGTCGCCGAAGAGACGGATGTTCTGGAAAGTGCGCGCGATGCCACGTTTGACGAGGGCGCTGGGTTTGGTGGTTTTGCCCGCTGAAGCGACGCGCTCACCGTCAAGCCAGATTTCGCCGCTGGTGGGCGCGTAAACCCCGGTCAGGAGGTTGAATACGGTCGTCTTTCCCGCTCCGTTGGGGCCAATGATGGCCGCAAGTTGTCCCGCCGGAAGTGCAAACGAAAGCGGAGAAACAGCGCGCAAACCGCCGAAAGTAATGGATGCGTCTTTGAGTTCAAGAACGGAAGAAGACATGGCTGAGGATTGGCCCTACCCACCGCGAAAGCCTTATTTCGCGGGTTCGACATTGGTGTTCGCAAGAGCATCAATGTCCACACCAAGTTTGCGATAAAAATCCTTTGTCAGAACTGCCTTTTGCTGTAATTGTGTACTGACGGCGAGTATGGGGCGGTCTGAAACCGAGTGTGTGAACATGTATTTGACGACCTGATTGAAGTCTTCTTCCATTGAGGCGGTTCCGTATTGGCTGATGAAGCCTTTTTTCCACCATTCTTCGGCTGGGGTCGTGCGGGCAGTGCCATTTTTGACGGCATCAACACCGCCCCCACCATAAGTGAACTCTGGCGAATTGCAAGCCTGCCACGCGGCTTTATCGAAGAACTTGGAGTAGCGCCACATCAAGATGCTGGAAAATTCGGAGTGGAAAACGCCGCTTATCCACTCGTCGGTGAAGCCTTTTTTCACGCCTCGATTAGCGAGATAGACGCGCTTGCCGTCGTAGGTGCCAGAAGCGCTGATGCCACGAAAATTGAGCGTATCGACGACAAAAACAGCCTTCAAACTTTGCTCCAATAGCGACGGGGGATAGCGTAGCAGAGCGGCATCGACAATTTTCAAGGCGCGTTCACGCTCTTCGCCTTCCAATGGGGTGGCACTCATAGCGAACTGCTTGGCGCGGGGGAAGATGGCTTCGTCGGCATTCCAGCAAAGCGAGACCTTGCCATAGGGCGCGACACGGCAGCTTGCGGGGTCAATACCCGTTTCTGGATCGGCGTCCTGAGTGGCATGAAGCTGTGAAGGCAGAAGAATGCCGAAGAGAGCGACTGTGACTGCGGCGATGGGAAGGATGGAAGGAAATAGGCGAATGTGCATGGAAATCAATCGGAGCCAAGCGAACGATTTAGACACAATCACTATAGGATGTTTTGCGGCGGGGAGCGAGTAAGAAAGCATACAGGTGTAGCGATGCACGGTCGCACAAAAAAACAGCGCGACCATAAGGTAATGGCCGCGCTACTTTGAGGAATTGGGGGTTAGTCGAGAATGCCTTCCAATTCGATGACTACTGAGTCGATGTTGCCCGCGAAACGGAAAGGCGTTTCGTAGGAGCCAACGGCGCCATCGGCATCGGAGCCTACATCCAAGCCATCGACGGGTTGCGAGGACAACAGGGCTTTAGATTGGCCCTGAGCCACAACTTTGTCGTCGATTTTGAGCGACATCAACAGGTCGGCGCCAAGGTGCGCGACGACGGTGTGCGTTCCAGTAATGGGTTCGGGCGAGATGAGGTTGGTAATGGCGTTCTTTCCGCTACGCACAGCGAAGTTGAGCTTGCCATCGTTATCGACGAACAGGGTGTAGCCCTGCCCTACTCCACCTTGGGCGACAATGACACCGGCCTGCTTTTGAACATCGAATTTGGCGGTGATGTTGAAGCCGCGTTTGGCAACAGCGGGCGCTTGCTCTCGGTCGAGGCGGTCGCCTTTTTTCAAGTTGAAGCTTTTGAGATCGTTGAAGGTTTCGGCGGTGAGCTTGACGACTGGCAGGGTTTTGTTCCAATCGAGCAGAGCTTTGGTAAGGCGCTGGACGGTCTGGGGTTCGGCTGCCGCCAGGTTTTTGTTTTCGCCTTCGTCGTTGGCGAGGTTGTAGAGTTGGGGCTTCGTGCCATCTTCCTGCATCAAGAACTTCCAGTTGCCATCGCGCACGGCGAGGTCGGGGAAGGTTTGATCATCGTTGCCCGCACGGTCGGGTGGACGCTTCCAGAACAATGGTTGGGTACGGCCCGTTGTTTTCTGGCCCTTGAAGGTGTCGCTCAAATCGGTGCCGTCGCCCTGTGGGGCGGCTTCAACACCCGCCAATTTCAGAATCGAGGGCAGGAAATCGACAGCCGATACCACGGCTGTTTTGTTCACCGTGCCGCGACGGTTGGCGGGCAGGATGCCCGGCCCCCACACGATAAGAGGTTCTCGAATGCCTCCCTCGTAAATTTGGCCCTTATTGCCACGGAATGTTCCAGCCAATCCGGCGCCCGGCTCGGGGCCGTTATCGCTGGCGAAGATGACGAGAGTGTTGTCGCGCAGTTTGGGGTTGTTACGGATGGCGTCGAAGAGCGGAGCCAACTCGACATCCATATTGGTAACGACGCCGCGATACAATTGGCGCTTGGTGCTGTCACCGCGTAGCGACTTGGGCGGGTCGAAAGGCGAATGGACATCGTCCGGCCACAGGTTTAGGTAGAACGGCTTGCCCGACTTTTCGGCCTCACCAATGAAAGTCAAGGCACGGTTTACGAAAGCCGAGGTGACCTGTTGACGCGGCACCCAGGTCACTTTGCCTCGGCCTAACTTTTCACTGGCGACGCCTAATCCCATTTTGGTCAGCGGTTCATCGCCGTCGGTGCTTATCATCGGCAAAATACGGTCGCCGAGTCCTTCGAACTGAGTGAGCGACTCGGCGAAGCCATATTCGGTGGGCAGTGGGGCTTCGCCGACATCACGCCCGCCGCCCATGTGCCATTTACCGAAGTGCCCAGTCGTGTAGCCCGCATTTGATAGCGAACGAGCGAGGGTGGGCGCTTTTAAGTCGAGCCACTGCGCCATGCCGCGCCTACGGTTGGCGCCACGATTATCAATGAAGGAGGTGATATTCCAACGCGCGGGGTATTGTCCAGTGGTGTAAGCAGTACGCGACGGCGAGCATATCGGCGAGTTGACGTAGAACTGAGTGAAGCGGATGCCCTCGGAAGCCAATCGGTCGATATTGGCGGTTTTTACTCCCTTACCACCATAACACGCGAGGTCGGCGTAGCCCATATCATCGGCCAAAACGAAGATGATGTTGGGACGAGTTTTGGTTGCGGTTTTGGGGGCAGGGGCGGCACACGCAACACTGGTTAACGTGGCCGATAGAGCTACAGCGCTCGCGAAAAGAAACCGAGACATAAATTGGATTATCTGAGGATAAACTAAATAATCCCACCTGCAAACTGGGAGTTTTCAGTTTCTTTGCGAGCATTAAGAGCCAATCGGCTTCATTGGGGCCATTGGCTTCATGGGTTTTAGTGGCTCGATTGGCTTTATATGGGGTATTTCGGCGTCTGCATCGCTGATTTCCTTGAGGGATAGCTGTTTGGCGTCTTTGAGATCGGGGACGTCCGAAAGCGACTGAATGGAGTCATCTTTTATCGCCGTGTAGTGGGCATCGTCGCCTTCGATTTTTAGAATCAGGCCATCGGAGGAGTCGAAGAGGCTGGGCGATGCTTTCCATTCGCCGCTGGAAACGCTACTGCTCTGGGTTTTGCCGTCGCTTTGGAGGGTGAGATGAGTTTGTCCGCCGCTATTGGAGATTTTAAGGACGGCGTCGGATGGTAATTTCGCTTGAAAGGCCATGATATTCGCTCTATTGTTTGCGAAGGTGCTTTAGTCCGTTGGATTGCTCCATCAACGTTTTCCAATCCCATAATTGGGAAAGCAAATCGAAAACTTCGTTGCACGCTTGCCAGCGGAGGGGCTGCAAATCCTTGTCCGGGTTAGTGAGGTCGGAGTGACAGGGGGTATTCCCATTGAAGGAGCGCATCGTCATCCAGAATTGCAGACGCCACTGACATGGTGCCTCAATTTTTCCGGCGATGGCATCGAGGATTTGATTGTCAGTCCACATAATTAGAGAGGGGTTGGAGTAGACCTTTTCTTTTCAGTAGGGCGTGATCATGATGCAGAAAATACTCGCTGTGCGGTATCGAGTTGCCCGATGAAGCCAGAGCCATTTTCCAAAAGGCGTAATTTTTCTTTCACTTCGTTTAGACGTTTTTCACTGGCCCCACTTTCGCGAAGTCCGGCAAGCAATAGAGTGAGAACTTGAAAACCTTCGGCAAGTAGCACTTCGGCTTGCTCGTCGGCCTCAAGCGCGTGGGTGGCGGATAAGGCGAAGTTTCTCTCGGCGTGGGTGTACTCTTTTTGGGCCAGATAATGGGCGGCTAACATCCAATTGGCTCGTGCAAGAGGCAGATTTCCTTTATTGAGTTCGTGGGCGAGGCGGAGGTTTATTTTGGCAGCGGATAACCCGATAGTGAGGTCGGTGTGGCCGATTTGGATGCCTGACTCGTCCCAACCGGGCCAGGTAAACGAGGCAAGATTATAAGCGATTGCCTTTGTGATGCTAAAAATCACGGAAGTTTCTTCTTCGCCGTCGAGGCTGTTGGCAATGCGCCAACCGAGGGAGAGGCCAAACAACGAGACTGCCACGACGCCGACGAGGTCTTTTTTATCCCAGTAGATTTTGGCTGCCAGCTCCTGACAGGCTCTTAACACCTTGCCATCTGGATTCTGGGCGGCCAGAAATTCCAGAACACCAAAAACATCTTCTCTCAAATACGCTTCTAAAGCGAGATTAACCATAGTTGCAGCGCCACTGATTTTCGTTGTTTTTCGCTTGGGGGCCAACCATAAGGAAAAACGAAAAGGCACCGCGTAGCTTACGCGGTGCCTTTGGTTATTTGGGAATTAGGTTTGTTTTTCGCCACGTGCGAGGACGACGAGGCCAGTGCGAACCAATTCGAGGATTTCGTGCTGCTCGAGCATTTTGGTCACGGCATCAACTTTGTCGGCTTTGCCAGCGACTTCGAGCATCATGGTGGTCGGGTCAACGGCAACCACGTTGGCGCGGAAGAGGTCGGCGAGTTGCTTGATCTCGGCGCGCGCGGCGGCGTTATCGACGCGGACTTTGATGAGGGCCAGTTCGCGGCCCACGAGGTTATCGTTGGTGTGGTCGATGACTTTGATAACGTCGATCAGTTTCAGCAACTG
The DNA here is from genome assembly GCA_004172935.1 of bacterium. Classification (GTDB taxonomy): domain Bacteria; phylum Armatimonadota; class Abditibacteriia; order Abditibacteriales; family Abditibacteriaceae; genus Abditibacterium. The sequence goes on from SDZD01000008.1 coordinate 66,127, forward strand.
GTTGCCTATCTGTTTGAAGGCTTCGTCATCGCCCGCGACAACGATGGTGATGCGCGAGACGGTGTGGTCTTCGGTGCGCGAGACAGCCAGCGATTCGAGGTTGAAACCGCGACGCGCGAAGACGTGCGACACGCGCGCCAGAACGCCGGGGCGGTTCTCGACGAGAATCGAGATGGTGTGCAACTTTTCGTTGCCGCTCATCACGTTCACGCCAGCCGCCGACACGATGGTTGGCACTCCGTTTTGCATTTCCAATCCCGGTGCCTGTGGCGGCACGTTGGAAGGAGTCGTTCCGTTTTGATTACTCATGGCTTAGGTGGTTAGGTCGTCGGGTTGCCGCATGGTTCATCATACGGCAACCCAATGTCCTTAGATTTTGAGTTGGCCCGCCTTGAGGTCGTCGTTCCACTCGCCCGCGTAGTCGCCGGAAGTGGCAGTTTCGAGAGCTTCTTTGATGTCGGCTACATTGCCGTTGCCGCCGTGGGTTTTGCCCCAGCCGCCGACAGGGATTTTGTTGCCGGAGCCGTCAACAACCATCTCGTGAACGCTCTTGCCGCCGGGGATCATCGGATAAACGTCGGCTTCAGCGTCGGTCAGGAAGTTCAACAGCACAGTGCCGGGGTTCTTCTGAGCCTCGCGGATAGCGTCGGCGACTTCGTCCTCGTGGGTGATGGTGACACCCGTCGCGGAGTAAGCTTCGGCGACTTTGGCGAAGTCGGGGCACTTGGCGAGGTCGATGCCGCTCCAGCGCTTCGAGTAGAAGAGCTTTTGCCACTGACGAACCATACCGAGCGACGAGTTGTTCAGTACAGCGATTTTGACAGGGATGTCGTACAGCACGCCCGTCGCCAGTTCCTGAAGGTTCATCTGGAACGAGCCGTCGCCTGTGACGCACCACACATCGGTATCGGGGCGATGACCCTGCAAGCAACCGACTTTAGCGCCCAGAGCGGCGGGATAGCCGTAGCCCATGGTTCCCAAGCCGCCCGACGTGATGAACGAACGGGTGTGTTTGGGGTTATAGTACTGCGCGGCGAACATCTGGTGCTGACCAACATCGGTGGTCATGATGGCTTCGCCCTGCGTGGCTTTTTGCAACTCTTGCAACACGAACTGTGGCTTGAGTTTGCCTTCTTTCTCGTAGGTGAGAGGCGCGTCGGCCTTCCACTTATCGAGGCGCGCATTCCACTCGTGGTGAGTTTTGGCGGGCACGACTTCGAGGAATTGGTTGAGAACGCTCTTGGCGTCACCCCAGATGGGCACCTGTGCGAAGCGGATTTTGCCAAGCTCGGCGGGGTCGATGTCGACGTGGATAACCTTGGCGTTGGGCGCCCACTGTTTGGGGTTGCCCGTCACACGGTCGTCGAAACGAACACCAATCGCGATGATGAGGTCGGACTCGTGCATCGCCCAGTTCGCGTAGGCGGTGCCGTGCATTCCGAGCATGTCGAGCGCGAGCGCATGTCCGCCGGGGAAGGCGCCACGTCCGAGCAAGGTGGTGGTGACGGGGCAGTTGATTTTCTCGGCGAAAGCCAACAGTTCGTCCGCCGCGTCAACCGAGTTGACGCCGTTGCCGACGTACAGGATGGGCTGTTTGGCCTCGGCGATGAGTTTGGCCGCTGCGCGGATTTGCTCGTCGGCTGCGGGTGCGTCGGGCTGGTAGCCACGCAAGGTCACCGATTCGGGATATTCGAAGGCGCCCTGGAACTCGCGTTCGCCCATGTCCTTGGGAATGTCGATCAGAACCGGACCGGGACGACCTGTACGCGCGATGTGGAAGGCTTCCTTAACGATGCGCGGGATGTCCTGGGTGTTCTTGACCATGTAGGAGTGCTTGACGATAGGCATGGTGATGCCGAAGATGTCGCACTCCTGGAAGGCGTCTTTGCCGATGTTGGGCGAAGCGACCTGACCGCTCAAGAAGACGGTCGGGGTCGAGTCCATGAAGGCATCGGTGATGGCGGTGACGAGGTTAGTCGCACCGGGACCCGATGTGCCAATGCACAGGCCAACGCGGCCAGTGGCGCGCGCATAACCTTCGGCCATGTGGCCAGCGCCCTGCTCGTGGCGCGTGAGGATGCTCCAAATGTCTGATTGTTTGCCGAGCGCATCGTAAATCGGCAAAATAGCGCCGCCTGAAATACCGAAGAGCGTATCGCACCCTTCTTGTTTCAGAGACTCCAATAATATTTCTGCTCCGTCCATGATTCTCCGTTGTTAGTTTTGAGTCGTGAGTAAAGAGTTTTGAGATTAAGAATGAAAAATCTACTCATCACTCAACGCTCAGAACTCGAATAAAAAAAACTCCCGCCCTGCGAGCGAAAATTAAATTTCCCTAAGTGAACGGGGAAAGTTTACTTTCGCATCGCGGGACGGGAGCTTCATCGGACGGACAGTGAAGTTCTCGCGGTACCACCCACGTTTTTTCGAGCTTTTAGCTATTAGCCGTTAGCCTTTAGCAAGAAGCCGAAAACTCTTTTTTAGCGCAGTCACGGGCGCTCCCGGCGAGTTCTACTAAGCGGCAACTTATAGTTGCAAAACGCTGTTCTTCTCGCGGCTCTGAGGGGACACATCGCAAAAAAGCGAAACCTCGTCTATGCCTTTAATTTGGGTTGTCTTTGGATTATGAGCGATTTTTAACGATTTGTCAATCATCTGTCCGATAAAGAAGAGCGTTTCTCTCGATTAGATTTGAGCCACACCGCCATCGACGAAGAGTTCGATGCCGTTGACGTAGGTCGCATCATCGGAGGCGAGGAACGAGACGGCGCTGGCGATTTCTTCGGGTTGGCCCAAACGTCCCAACGGAACAGTGGCAGCCATCCCCGCCTTGAATTGGTCGCGTTGCTCTTCATCGGCAACAATTCCGTTGAGTCCAGGGGTTTCGATGGGGCCGGGGCTGACAGCGTTGATGCGAATGCCGCGTCCTTTCAAGTCGAGCGTCCAGTTGCGGACGAGGGCGCGTACAGCCGCTTTGGTCGCGCTGTATATGCTAAATGCTGGCGTGGCCTTTATGGAAACAACAGAGGCGTTGACGATGATGGAACCACCATCTTGCAACAGGGGCAAAGCCTTCTGCACGGTGAAAACGACGCCTTTGACGTTCACGTTGAAGATTTTGTCGAAGTGTTCTTCGGTGATTTCGCCCAACGGCGCAAATTCGCCAGCACCCGCGTTGGCGAACAAGATGTCGATGCGGCCTTTTTGCTCGCGCACCGTTTCATAAAGGCGGTCGAGGTCGGCGAGGTTAGAAACGTCACCCTGCACTCCTGTCACGTTTTCGCCGATTAATGCAACGGCGGCGTCAAGTTCGTTTTGGCGACGACCAGTAATGAAAACGTAGGCGCCATCGGCGACCAGACGCTGTGCTGTGGCAAGACCAATTCCGCTATTGCCGCCTGTAACGACGGCGACTTTTCCTTCGAGCTTTTTCATGATTTTCTCCGGCGCTTTTAGGCAAGCGCCATTTATGTACCTAATGGTAAATATATAAGTATCAACACCTCCTGTCAATGCTTTTTATACTAAATGGTATGGAAATAGAGAAAAAAATTTCGACGAAGGGGAGGCCGCGTGCTTTTGATGCTGATAAAGCGCTCGATAGCGCGCTCGATTTGTTCAGGAGGAAGGGGTATGAAGGCACTTCGCTTACCGATTTAACCGAAGCGATGGGCATCAATCGGCCCAGCCTATATGCGGCCTTTGGCAACAAAGAGGAGTTGTTCCAGAAAGCTCTGGAGCGCTATCTGGGGCCAGCGACCTGCTTTTTGAACCAGTGCCTGAGCCAGCCCACGGCCAAAGCCGCCATCGAAATGCTGATGTACGGAGCGGCGGAGGTTCGAGAAGGCGACTGCCCGCGCGGCTGCCTGTTGGTGAAAGGCGCTTTAACTGGCAGCGAAGATTCGAGCGCGATTCAACAGGAACTTGCGGCCCAACGCGCCGCCAACGAAGTGCTGATTCGCAAGCGCTTGGAGCAAGGTAAGGCCGAAGGCGAATTACCGGAAGATTGTGACCCCGCCGATTTAGCCCGCTACTTTTCGACGATACAGCAGGGGCTTTCAGTGCAGGCCGTGGGAGGTGCGACTCAAGAAGAATTGACACGCATTGTTAAAATAGCGCTACGAGCTTGGCCAACGTAATAGTGAGACGGGGAGACTTCGAGATAGCGTTTGCCTCGGACTCTCATGCTCAAAATCTCCCATCCACGCCGTACTTTGCTGGTTGCTGTGGCGATGATTCCCGTCGCTGTTTTCTTTGCGTCACGTTGGGTGGCAATTCGTCGTCCTCAATACATCGGCGTGCAGCCCAACATGGGCAGAAGTATTCCCTTGTCTAGCCTTCCCAAACTTGGCATTCGCCTCCCCATACCTGCATCTAGCTCTAGCTATACGCCACCTATCGGGGGCGATGCCATGCAGCTTTCGCCCGATGGCAGGTGGCTTCGCGCTCAATATTTTGGCGAGCGCATGTATATCTGGGACGTGGAGAAACGCACCCATGTCGCGTGTAATCTCCATCAGGTCAAATTCTCCGCTGATTCACAAACGTTGACGGGTGTTCTCGTCAAACCGAATGTACGCGGCGCCCATACCTTCTCGGTAGTGCTACAAACTCCAGACGGTCATACCTTGTGGATAAGTCCGCCAATACTCATCCGCGAAAGCATCATTGGAGTGGATTTTGTGGGGCAAGCCATTCAAGCCACGGGCACGAAAAACATCTACCTTTTTGATTTGAAAAATGGGAAATTAATTCAAAAGTCAGCCAATCCCGATAAAGAAGTCGTGGCCTGGTATGACGGAAATTCCCCTATATCTCCCGATGGCTCAATGATTTATACCCTGTGGCCGTGGAGTCGAAAAGAAAGGGATACAGCCACTAAACATCAAGTTAGAGTATCCCGCGTAGGCACGCGGACTCAACTCTGGTCTTATCCGGCAAAGGCGATACATGGCATGGGGTTAACCTTCCTCGCTTGCTCTCCAAAATGGGAAGATGGCGGTAAAACACTCGCCACCATAGAAAACGACACGTTGCGGCTTTATGATTCGCAAAGCGGCAAACTTCTGCTGAGTCAAAAGAATAATCTCCCTGCCCCGTTACAGTCATGGGCTTTTACGAAAGACCGTAGCGCGGTTTATTTGATGGATGCCAAAGGCGAGATTTTTCGGCAGCGACTTCAATAATTCTCTCTTCTAATGCTCCGCTCTTCTCCCAAGCAAAAGCTATTGATAACGCTGGGCATTGTTGTTCCGGTTGCGATTTTCTTTGTAGCTCACTCGGCGGCGAGTTGGCGTCCCCAATTGGTGGCACAGCAAAGCGATGTCATTAATTCATGGAATCGCGGTTCTCATTTTTTGCAGCTTTCGCCTGATGAGAAATGGTTGATTGCAGAAGACGACGACCAACGCACAAGCACCTTATGGGATTTGACGGGGAAAAGTAAAAACCGAACTCTTCAGGGCACGGACGCGACGTTTTCAGGCGATTCTCAGTTGGTCGCAACCTACGATGCTCCCTCGCAGGAGCTATATCTCAGTGACAGTGCCCATCAGAAATGGCATAGGCACATAACAGAGGTTATGGAGCTGTCGCAGATGAGTTTTGCTCCCGATAATTTGAGGCTTCAATATCGTACAGGCAATCCTAATGGAGTCGATACCAACTTGGGCGATTTGTTGGTTGTAGGTGATTTGCTCGTTACTCTCGACGCTCAAACGGGCAAGGAACTGAGCCGGAAAGCACTGAAAGCTAATATCTGGCAAAGTCAGTCGTTGGATCAGGGCGAGAAGATAGACCCCAATGCCGGGCAGAAAATTTCTCGGATAAATTCAGACGCCACGAAGTTGATATTCTCGCTGCACACCAGCAATTCATTCGACCGTTGGGAAGCGGCGCCTGATGGGCGTCATGTATGGCTTTCGCTCGCCAAGTTCTACCGCTTCGATATTCGCGATGCGAAGACTGGGCACAAGTTGTGGTCGTACTCATCGAATGATATTAACGGCGGAGAGTTCGCTTGCTATCCGTTGTGGGATAAAGACGGCAAGAGGCTGAGCACAATCGAGAACAATACGCTGGTTGTGCGCGATTCCCACACAGGAAAAGTTCTGCTCAGCCGCAAAAATAACCTCCCAGCCCCGCTCAAATCGTGGGCGTTTACGCATGACAGGAAGACGGTTTATTTGATGGTCAGGGATGGGAGAATTTTCCGGCAGCGCTTGAAGTAGCCTTCGCTTCAGTCGATTTTCAGGGCATCGCTGAGCAGGTCATTCATTTTTTTCGCGGGCATTTTGTCGCGTAGAAATTCGCGCAAGGTTAACACAGCCTCCAATTTCTCGTGCTGCGTTGAGGGGGTGAGCGGCGGCAACAAACGCTCGGCTTCGTATTGCTCACCAACCCAGTTGCCTCGCCAGTTTTCACCCCACTTCTCGAAACTGCGCCTCCACACTTCGGGGCCATATTTAGCCTGAAGTTCGGGATGTTCGCTGGCTTTTTTCCACTCGACACCGACGAAACCGTAGTGCCACTTCACCATCTTCCACACCGATTGGAGTCGATAGGAACGCCCATAATTCAAGGCGCTGACGACGCTTCCAGTCAGGAAGGCGCTGTTGCTTTTACAATGGCAATCGAGGGCGTGACGCGCGTAGCTAGTGACCTCTTCGGTCTTCCACCACAACTGGGCGGCGCTTCGCAGCACCTCGGTCATTTCGTTGATAGAGCCGTGGCTCCAATGCGGAGGTATAGTTTGGAAGTGGGCGGGATCGACGGGCCGATTCAAAAAGAATGCCCGCGTTTCGGCGATAACCTTCTCGCATTCACCGCCGTAGGTGATTTGGGTACTCCAAACGTCGAGTGGTGTATCGCGCTGCAAAGCGAACTGCTGCCACTCATAGTCGAAGTGTTCCTTTATGCAACCGCTGCCATCGGCGCGCAGGATGATGCAATAGTTGGCCGCTGCCGCTGTGCGCGCCCATTTACGGTGTGAGATGCAAAAAGCCCCATAGTTATCGCGCGCCATTTCGCCTTTCCAAGCATCAATCAGGCGGTCGGGGTCGTTGGCGAGTTCGGGGGCGAACAGGTGTGGGACAGCGAATAGTGGCGCGCGGTTTTTCTCGCGGAAGAAGATGATGCCATCGCGCATTTTCAGCCAGAAGACGCGCTTCTTACCACCGACTTCGAGCGTGGTGGTCGCCTGGGGCAACGGATTGAAATCGACACCGGGAAATTCCCACGGCGCGATGGCGAAAATAGAACTCAACTCAGAAGAAACTCCTCGATCTCCTTTGCTTCCATCTTGCCATTTAACCATTGGCGCAGAATGAGGGCAGATTCTAGTTTTTCGTGGGTGGTTTGAGTGGATGTATCGGGCAAGTCGATTTTGAAACTGGCGCGCTGTGGCCCCCAGTTACCGCGCCATAGTTGGCCCCATTTTTCTAGTCCGGCATTGAAGACACTTTCGGTGCGGCGGCGCCCGTACTGTTCGAGATGTTCGCCGCCTTCGCTCCAATGCACACCGACGAATTGGATGTGAGGCTCCAACATTTCCCAGAACTGCTGGAATTTGGGGTTATGTTGGGCGTGCTTGAGCCAGTAACCGTCGATTTCGCCTTTGGCAAAAGCGCTGTGGCTTCTGAACTTGAGGATGCGGCGCTCAGCGTCATTCCAGTATTCGGACGGCTCCACGAACAGGCGCGTCGCAGCCACTAGCAGTTCGGCGATTTTATCGCCCTGCTCGTCCAACCAACGTGGAGCATCGGATGTCAGCACTTCGGGCGGAAGGGCGCGGTTGATGAGTTGGCGCTGCACCGGATAGAGGCGGTCGCGGATTTGGGCATCGACATCTTTGTCGTTCCAGACGTTGACGGGGGCGGCTTTTTCTTCGGGCATCAAGAACCACTGAGAATCGAAGTGTTCCTTCATCCAGCCGCTGCCATCGGCATTCAGAATCATCAGGATTTGAGCGCGTACCGGGATCTTGGGGAAGTAATCGCGCCGAGTGACGAAAGCGCCGAAATTCCCCTGCGTGACGTGGAATTGCCAGCGCGAAACCAGGCCGATGGAATCGCGCGCCAAAGCATCGTCGAACTCATCGAGAATAGCGAAGACTGGACTGCGCCCCGGCTCTTTGAAGTACAGCGTGCCCTCGTGAATTTTGAGAACGAAATTGCGCGCTTTGCCGCCAATCTTCAGGCGTGCCGTGGCATGGGGTCGCGAACTGGCGCCGGAGAAGGGGTATTCGTATGGCAGGAGGACAAATTGGCTCACCCCGAAAGTAAAGCAATCAGGGTACAGAGCAAGCCAACGAATTGAGGTAAATCGGGGAGCGCATCACGATTTATTACTCACACCCACCGTAGCCATCTTTCGTCTTTGGGGGACGTGCCTCTCTGAACATGATGTCGCTCAAGCGGCCATTTTTGAAGTCGTAGTAGGCCTGATAAAGCCTTTTGCCGCGATAAATGTAAGCATATTGCAACCAATTTTTATTGGAGCTTCTGGTGGATGTAGGCTGGCCGATTTTCTCTTTTACTTTTTGGGGCGTATCGCCGATTCGCACACCGCGTCCTGTGACCAATTTGAGTGGCACATCTGGAAATTCGTCGCGGACTTCCTCCCTGCTAACCGCCCAATTGAAACCGGAACTTAAAGTCAGAATATGTTCACACCCATCGGGGCCATCGCCATCATGGAGCGAATAATTTTGCTTTCCATCGTATAGGCCAGAGAATTCGTTACCTTTAGGCCATTTATGGTCACTGATCAAATGAACACCACCGAGATTATAGGTAACGAAACGGGGTACTGGGCCTTTGGAGGGCACATAGGGGGCCGCCTTTGCGTTGGGAAGAGACCGGGGTTGCTGAAAGCGCACTAACACAGTTCCCACCAAAACGAGCGCCGGAATGAACCATAAAAATTTTGTCCGCCACTTTAACATTGCTTTGTATTATGCCACTTGCAGCTACCAACAAAAAAAGCCGCGCCCTCATTTCTGAGGGCGCGGCTTTTGGTTTGTTTGTATTAACGCTTGATTGGGGCGGAATCGAGCGTACGCTTGATTTGCTCCATCACGAAGCAACGCATAACGTCGCCTTCTTGAACGTCGTTGAAGCCGTTCGCCGAGATACCGCACTCCTGGCCCATGCCCATCTCTTTGACTTCTTCTTTGTAGTGGCGCAGCGAGTCGACTTTACCGTCGTAAATCTGCTTGCCATTGCGGAAGATTCGGAGGATGCCACCTTTGACGAACTTGCCGTCTTTGATGAGACATCCAGCGATGGTGCCGGCTTTGGTCGATTTGAAGAGGGCGCGCACTTCCGCTTCGCCGGAGTATTTCTCCTCGAAGAGCGGCTTGAGCATACCTTCCAGAGCGGCGCGAACATCGTCCAGCACGGCGTAGATAACGCTGTACTCACGGATTTCGACGCCTTCGCGGTCGGCCAGCATACGAGCATTCGAATCGACGCCTACAGAGAAGGCGATGATGATGGAGCCAGTAGCGGCAGCAAGGTCAACGTCGGATTCGGAGACGACACCCGAACCGCGCAGCTTGATGGCGGTGCGAACTTCGGCATGGGCCAAATCAGCCAAACTGGCGGATAGAGCCTCGACTGAACCCTGGCCATCGGCTTTGACGATGAGGTTGAGGTCTTTGACATCGCCCTGTTGAATGAGGCGCTGCAAGTCTTCCAAACCGCGCATCGTTGCCGTGCCACGAGCAACACGCGAATCTTCCGAGAACTTCTCGGCATATTCGCGAGCTTCGCGCAGATCGGCAAATTGGCGCATGGAGTCGCTGGCGTTGGGAACGCTCGACAGACCCGTCAAATAGACAGGGGTTTTGGGGCCAGCGCTCTTGAGCGGCTTGCCGTTGTAGTCGAGCATCTGACGCACGCGGCCATAAACATCGCCGATGGCGACAGCGTCGCCAACTTCGAGGGTGCCGCGATGCAACAGAACAGTCGCAACCGGGCCACGGTTGGCATCCTGACGCGCTTCGATGACTGTACCCGTCGAGAGTCCGGTGGGGTTGGCTTTGAGTTCCAACACTTCGGCCTGAATCAAGACGGTGTCGAGCAGGTCGTCCACGCCCTGGCCGGTTTTGGCCGATACGGGAATGACTTCGACATCGCCGCCGTAGGAAGTCGGTACGAGACCAGCTTCAGCGAGCTGAGCATTGATGCGGTCGGGGTTAGCGCCTTCCTTATCAATTTTGTTCATCGCCACAATAACAGGCACTTTGGCAGCGCGAGCGTGGTCGATGGCTTCACGTGTTTGTGGCATGATGCCATCATCAGCGGCAACAACCAGAATGGCGATGTCGGTGACGTGGGCACCACGAGCACGCATACGGGTAAAGGCGGCGTGACCGGGAGTATCCAAAAAGACCATGCGCTGGCCGTTATGGAAGGCTTCGTAGGCACCGATGCGCTGAGTGATGCCGCCCGCTTCGCCGCTTTGCACGTTGGCCTGACGGATACGGTCGAGCAACGAGGTTTTGCCGTGGTCAACGTGGCCCATGACAACAACAACTGGTGGTACATCAATCAATTCGTCTGGGTTTTCTTCTTCCAGAACGTTGACTTCGGCACGAGTCGAACCGCGCTCGACGCTGAAACCGTACTTGCTCGCCAACTGGGCGGCAGTATCCATTTCGAGCGGCATGTTGGCGGCGCGCATGAGGCCCATTGCCAGCAGGTCTTTGATGAGCTGCGAGGCTGGTTTGCGCATTTTGGCCGCCAGGTCGGTGACGGTGATGCCACCTTCGCCCTCGACGGTGATGGTCATGTCCGCTTCGGTCAACGGTGGCTCTTCGCGTTGCTGGACGCGATCAAAGAGGCCACGTCCCGAACGGTCATTGCCGCGATATTTGCCGCGCCGCGCGTTGCGACGGTCGCGTCCGCCCATAGCGAACTGCGACATGCTCGGATCTTGCGGTTTGGGGCCGCCAGGAGTTCCGGCTGCACCTGCTGCGCCCGCCGCTGGCGGAGCTGCCGGACGAGGGCCGCGATTGCCGAAGTTACCGCCGCCGCCCTGAGGACGATTGCCGTAGCCGCCGCCCTGGCCCTGGCCTGCGGGACGGTTGCCGTAGCCGCCGCCCTGCCCGCCTTGACCTTGTCCCTGACCGGGGCCAGCGGGACGTGGGGCGTTGTTTTGGCCGTTCTGGCCTTGAACCGGAGCGGAGCCTTGACCCTGACCTTGCGCGGGGATTTGGCCCTGCGGACGGCTATCGCGGTTGTCGGGACGGGGGCCGCGATTGTCGCCTTGTGGACGGTTATCGCGGTTGTCGGCGGGGCGTGGGCCACGGTTATCGCCCTGAGGGCGCGGGGCGCCGTTTTGGCCCTGACCGTTGCCATTGCCGTTGGCACCGTTGGTTGCAGGACGAGCCTGTGGGCCATTGCCGCCGCCATTTTGGGCCGGAGCGACCGTTGGGCGGGGGGCTTCGGTTTTTGGAGCTTCGGCTACTGCGGTTGCGGTAGTGACTGCTCCTGCGGGGTTGCGTTTATTGTTAACGATCTGGCGGACGCTGTTGGCCGCCGTGACTGGGATTGAGCTTGATGCGACACGGTTGGTCACACCAATAGAACCCAGCATATCCAATATTTCTTTGGGAGAGACCGTCATCTCTTTCGCTAAATCGTAAATTCGTACTTTATCCACTCTGCTCGTCACCTCGGAAGCGGGAAGCGGCTGACTATTAGCTGTTCGCTTTTAGCCCGCTTTCCGCGTTCAACTGTCTTAGTTGGTCTTTAAAACCGCTCGAAAGCGGTTGTTTAAGTTTTAAATTGCGTTCAAAAGCGCGGCGGGCGATGGCTTTTTCTATGCACAGCGGCCTTTGGCATACGCTGGCACCCCGCCCCGCTTGTGTATCGCTGGGATCAAAAACCGGCGCCGCTCCGCTTTTAGACTTAAAGCGCCAGAACTCGCTACGCGCGGCCTTAAGGCCACATCCGATGCAAGTGCGAAGCGGCGCGGGCATCGCTAAGCGCGCGTCTCCTCGCCTTCTTCGTCATCACCCGTGACATCAAATAAGGTCTGGGTGGCGTCATCTTCAACGGCGGCACTGGACTGCGTGCCGATAGGAGCCACGTCTTCGCCGTCCAATTTGAAGAGCGAATCGAGCGGAGACGAAATAGAAGTGACAGTTGCGCTGGACGAAAGCGGGCCGCCCACGGAGAACATTTTCTTGGCCTGTTCTTCGGCGAACTGTTTTTCGGTGCGGACATCGATGCGCCAGCCGGTGAGCTTGGCAGCAAGACGCACGTTCTGGCCCTGTTTGCCGATGGCCAGTGACTGCTGATCTTCGCTGACGATGACCGTCGCAGTGCCGGGGCCGACCGCACTGCGGTCTTCTTTGAGTTGCACGCTCAAGACGCGCGCAGGCGACAGAGCGTTGGTAATGAACTGAGCGGGATCGGCGTTCCAACGCACGATGTCCACTTTTTCCATTCCGAGTTCGCCAACGACCTTGGCAACACGGTTTCCACGAGGACCGACGCAAGCGCCGACCGGATCAACATCGGGGTTTTGTGCCCACACCGCGATTTTCGAGCGCTGTCCCGCTTCGCGGGCAACGGCTTTGAGTTCGACAATGCCTTCGGCAATTTCGGGCACTTCGCGGGTGAACAAGTTGCGCAGCAAACCGGGGTGGGTACGCGAAACAACGAGGGCGGGGCCGCGCAGGGCGGAGTCGCGGCGGATGTCCACAACGAACACGAAAAAGGTTTCGCCCGTGCGATAGCTTTCGCCCAAGGCTTGCTCTTTGCGTGGCAATAGCGCTTCGGCCTTGCCAACTTGCATAATAACATCGCCGCGCTCAAGGCGTGAAACCGTTCCCCGGAAGAGTTGCCCCTGCTTATCGGCGTATTCGGACGCGACCTGTACGCGCTCGACCTCACGCAACTTCTGCATGAGCACCTGTTTGGCGGTCAGAGCCGCAACGCGGCCGAAACCAGCGGGAGTGACTTCGCGCTCCATGTAGTCGCCCAGGTTGACATCGCGGTCTTGCTCACGGGCATCGCGCCACGCGACCTCGGTGTTGGGATTAACGACTTTTTGCACGACCAGTTTGGTCGCGTACACGCGAAAATCGGTGCGCGCGAAATCGGCTTCGATGCGGACCTGGCCGACTCCACCAAATGCGCGCTTATACGCCGAGACGAGGGCACCTTCGATGCTCTCGACGAGCGTTTCAACGGGGATATTCTTTTCTTCGGAAACCATCTTGAGTGCGTCGAGCATCTCGGAGCGGGTTTCCTGTTCAGTTTTCACAACCTTCTTTGCGATAGCCATGTCTTCAATTGTCTTTTGCGCGCTGAAAAATACGAAAACGCCACTGTTTGAAGACAAAACAAAAAGCGGGTCGCCGATGCGCCCACTTCCCCTTTGTGAAACAATGGCCCTCCACATGGAGCGGCATTCAAAATTCTATCTTTTCCTTCGCGCCATTACAAGACGACACGAACCGTTGATACGCTCCCGAAAAGTCCAGAGCGCTCCCCACAACACATATCGGTCACTTTTGGCCCCCTCCCCTTCCAATTGATATGCGCTCGCGTGCGAGGAATGCAGTGGAAAACCATCCGCGCGAAAAAACGGCTCACTGATTGTGTGAGAAGCATCGTTGATGCTTGGTCTGCCTTCATGGTAGCCTTTGTTCACTCTAAAACAACATATTGTGCCTGTTCCGTTCGGGAGGGTTTTGCTATCGTGGCAAAGCACTCGCAAGAGGTCGGGGGAAGTTGGTGAGAATCCAACGCTGTCGCGCAAAGGTAAGCCGTCTCGAACGGATAAGCCCATATGCCCGCCGCCTGAACGCCGTTCGATGAAGCATTGGTTTCATCGCCCCTTCGCCAAAAAGGGTGTCGCGGCAATTGGGAAACACGCGCCCTTTCGCTTTACCCCACCCTGCCCACTGGTCGGACCGGGGGCTGTGTTACGCGCCTTCCTCACTGCTTTCTGATGCCCGTTTTCGCTGCGAAGACGGGCCTTTTTGTTTGTTTTGGTCGAAGTGGATCATTATGAGCACAATCAGAACACACAACCTCGGCTTCTCGCGGATGGGAGCCAAACGCGAACTCAAGTTCGCACTAGAATCGTTTTGGTCAGGAAAAACCAACCAGCAACAGCTCGCACAGACTGCCAGAGAAGTTCGCGCCCACAACTGGAAAGCCCAACAGAGCGCCGAGATAGACCTCATCCCCAGCAACGATTTCAGCTTCTACGACCAGATGCTCGATACCTGCGCTCTAGTGGGCGCGGTGCCCGCCCGCTTCGAGTGGAGCGGCGGACTCGTCGGGCTTGATACTTATTTCGCGATGGCGCGCGGCGTGGCCGCGAAAGAAAGCGATTTGTACGGCGAGGGCTGCGATTGCCATACGACCGCGACGACGGCACTCGAAATGACCAAGTGGTTCGATACCAACTATCACTACCTCGTGCCGGAACTGAGCGGCGAACAGGAATTTCGCCTTGCCTCCAACAAACCAGTCGAAGAGTTCGAAGAGGCTCTGGCGCTCGGTATCACCACCGTTCCCGTTCTGATTGGCCCCGTCACCTTTTTGCTGCTTTCCAAGTCAACCACAACCGATTTCGATTGCCTCTCGCTGCTGCCCCAGCTATTGCCCGTCTATGGCGCCATTGCACGCCAATTGAGCGAGAAAGGCGCACAGTGGATTCAGTGGGACGAACCCGCGCTGTGTCTCGATTTGCAGGACAACGCGCGCGCAGCCCTTGAGCAAACTTACGCCTACCTGCGTGAAGCCGCGCCCAACGTGAAGTTCCTATTGAACACTTACTTCGGCGACTTGCGCGATAACCTCGCTACCGCGTGCGCGCTTCCTGTTGATGCACTCCATATAGATGCAGTACGCGCCGCAAACGAACTGCCGCGCGTATTGGAACCGCTTCCCAGTAACATGCAACTTTCGGTGGGTGTCGTCGATGGGCGCAACATCTGGCGCAACGACTTCGATGCTTCGCTCGCCCTGCTCAACGAAGCCAAAGCCGCGATTGGGGCAGAGCGATTGCTAGTGTCACCTTCCTGCTCGCTGTTGCACTCGCCAGTCAGCCTGAAACACGAAACGAAGTTGGATGCCGAATTAAAGAACTGGCTGGCCTTTTCGGAAGAGAAACTCAGCGAAGTCGCGCAGTTGGGGCGCCTCGTATCAGGCAATGAATCGAAAGAAGATGCTGCCGCATTGCTCGAAAACCGCGCCGCCATTGCCAGCCGCCGTTCGAGCGGGCGCATTCATCAGGACGCGGTGAAAATTCGCTCGGCGAATGTGCAAGAGCGCGATTCGCAGCGCCAGAGCGCTTTCGAGACGCGCCGCGCGCTTCAGCAGCAGCGTCTGCAACTCCCGCTGTTCCCGACCACGACCATTGGTTCGTTTCCTCAAACCGCCGAAGTGCGCGCAGCCCGTTCGCACTTCAAGCGCGGTGAATTGGCTCTCGACGCCTATGAGACGTTCTTGGAAGCCGAAACCCGTAAAGTCATTCAATGGCAGGAAGAAGCCGGATTGGATGTACCCGTTCACGGCGAGTTCGAGCGCAACGACATGGTCGAGTATTTCGGCGAGAATCTGGCCGGATTCGCCTTCACCGAAAACGGCTGGGTGCAAAGTTATGGCTCGCGCTGCGTGAAACCGCCGATTATCTTCGGCGACGTTTATCGCCCGCATCCTATGACGGTGCGTTGGTCGCAATTCGCCCAGTCGCTGACGGCAAAGCCAGTAAAAGGAATGTTGACCGGACCGATCACCATTTTGCAGTGGAGCTTTGTGCGCGACGACCAGCCGCGCCACGAAACCGCCCGCCAAATCGCGTTGGCCCTGCGCGATGAAGTGAGCGACCTCGAAACAGCAGGACTCGCTATTATCCAGATCGACGAACCCGCACTGCGCGAAGGCTTGCCTTTGCGCCGCGACGACTGGCAAGCGTATTTGAATTGGGCAGTTGAAGCGTTCCGTATTGCATCGAGCAGCGTGCGCGACGAAACCCAGATTCACACCCACATGTGCTACTGCGAGTTCGACGACATTCTCGACTCCATCGCTGCTCTCGATGCCGATGTGATCTCCATCGAAACCTCACGCTCGAATATGGAACTGCTGGGTTCATTCGCGCAGTTCAGCTATCCCAACGACATCGGCCCCGGTGTGTGGGACATTCACTCACCCCGCGTGCCTTCGACCGATGAGATGTTGACGCTACTGCGCGCCGCCGTAAAAGTCGTCCCCAAAGAGCGGCTGTGGGTCAATCCCGACTGCGGCCTGAAAACGCGCGGCTGGGCCGAAGTCGCGCCTGCTCTGGCTAATCTGGTGAGCGCCGCCAAAACAGCGCGCGAAACCCTCTAATCCTTAATATGTAGGAGAGTGGGACAACGATTCAATCGCGCCCCACTCTCCTACTCACTCACGCCCCATCTTTTCTGGCAAGACCATGCTTTTACCATCCGACTTTTTCAACTCGAACCGCCCGATAACGCTCTACGGCACAACACCCCCTCGACTGGGAGCCTCGGCTCTTGACCTTCAACAAGCGGCGGAAAAACTGATCGAGCGCATCGAACCATGCGAAGTCGATGGCGTGGTCATCTACGACGTTCAAGACGAGAGCGAACGCACCTCGCAACCTCGCCCCTTCCCCTTCTTGCCAACCCTCGATTCGCGCGCCTACTCGCAGATGATTTACCAGCTATCAGGCCTACCAATCATCACCTACAAATGCATCGGCGGTATGGACGAAGCCGAGTGGAAAAACTGGCTCGACGAATCGAGACAACACTTCGGCATCTCGACTCTTTCGCTAGTCGGCAGTCCCGCACACAAACCGAGCGACAGCGCCATCACTTTGCCCCAGGCGATTCAAATAACCAAAGCACATCCCGCAAATTTCGCTCTGGGCGGAGTCGCCATCGCTGAACGCCACACTCCCCACAGAAACGAGTGCCAACGCATGGTTCAAAAAGGGCAATCGGGCTGCGATTTCTTTATCTCCCAGAGCGTCTATGACTCGCAAAAAACCATAACCCTACTCAACGCCTACTCTCGCCGCTGCCGCGCCGAGGGCATCACTCCCAAGCGCTTCATCTTCACCTTCGCCCCTTGCGGCCACTCCAAAACACTCGACTTCATCAAATGGCTGGGCGTCTCAGTCCCCCCTCACATCGAGAAAAGCATTTTGGAGTCGGATGACCCGCTCAGCCACTCCATAACCCTGTGCCGCTCCACCCTCTGCGAAATTCTCGAAGGATTGGAAGACCCAACTCTAGCGCTGGGTATCAACGTCGAAAGCGTTTCCAATAAGAAGGACGAAATCGAAGCCTCGCTTGAACTGCTGCGCGTTCTCAAGGAAGTAATGCTAGAGTACAGCGCCTCAACGAGTGGACTCAAAGGGTAAGCATGAAAAAGAGAGGCCATTCCCATTGAATAGCCTCTACTTTCTTCTACCCGGCTTTACTGCGCGGGGCCGTAAACCTCGACTTCGGTGGTGAAGGCGAAGGTAGGGCTGTAACCGATGGTATCGGGATAGTGGTCGGGGTAGCTAACTCGCACGTAGCGTGCGGGGGTGGCGGCGAACGAGTAGACGTGGCGCTCTTCTTTTTGTTTGGAGAAGGTATAAGAGCCGACTTCGGTGAAGTTCTGACCGTCGCTGCTGACGGAGACCAGCACGGTTTTGGTCGAACCGAAGGCGGGCACTCCTAACAGCACGTGGCTGATTGGGGTGGCTTTGCCTAAGTCGATGGTGGCGTTTTTCGGGAAGGCGTCTTTGTCGCCCGTCGCGAATGGTTTTTGGTCCCCGTCGCCGCTCTCCCATACGCCGTTAGTGAGATTGCCGATGCCGAAGTTATAGCCGTTCGGGTCGGAGACGGTGTACGGCTTTTTGAGGGCCAGATTTTGTCCGAGGCCACCGGGCAAGCCCGTTGGCTGTACAGTCAGCACTAACGAATCGGCGGGGGCATTCAACGCTTCGATGGCATCGTGGTAGGCGTCGTCGGCCTTCATCATGGCCGCGACTGCGGCATCAATAGGGGCGCCCTGTTCGCTGCCAATGCGTAGATTGCGCCAGGTGTTGAAGTAACTGCCCCCCTTCCACCACGTCACGTCATAAAGACGTTGCGCGCGCGTCGAGTAGGTGCCGGGAACAAGGATGCCCGCTTCCAACTGGGTGTTAGAGAACCAGCCCTGGCTACGGTCATTGATTCTAACATCGTAACTTCCCGGTGCCAGTCCGCGCACACGCACTCTCTGTCCGGCGACGTTCAAAAAGCCCGATTCTCTGGCCGCGACTGCGCTTTCGGGGTTCATCCACATCGGGAGGGCAATCGGCCCTTGAATGGTGGCTTTGCCATCGGTGAGTTGCATTGCGTTAATATCAGCCAACATCGGCATCTGTTCGGCGCCCATACCCAACAACATGGCGCCCGCCATCACCACACCGCCTTTTTCATCGGGGTGAACCGAGTCGGGAATCATGGTGTAGCCGGGAGCCTTGGCTTTGAGCGCCTCATGCGTCGAAAGCATGGGGTGGAGAATGTCGATGTAAGTGGCGCCGTACTTTTTGGCGACTTCGCTGGCCGCGTTAGAAAGGGCGACGAGGTTTTCGTTGTATTTAACGTCCCTTAATAGCGGTTGATGGTTTTTGTCCGATTCGTAATCGACTGGTGGCGGCGAAAACACGATGACTCGTATGCCCTTATCGGTGAGCGCCTTAACGATGCCATCCATGTTGGTGCGGTAGGTGTTGACGATTTCGTCGTTGACCGTGGTGTAATGTCCATCGTTCATACCGAAGCAGAGGGTGACAACGGTGGGATTGAGCACCAAGACATCGCGGTTGAGGCGTCGCAGCGCACCACCAGCCTGATCGCCCGACCAACCAGCATTATAGAAGTGGATGTGACGGTCGGGATAACGAGCGTATACATAGTCCTGAAAGGGACGGGTGTAGTTGTGAAAGTCGGTGATGCTGTCGCCGTAGAAGACAACGCGGTCGTTGGCTTTCAACAAGAAGTCGGCGCGCGCGGCACGGCACTGGAACGCGCCGAACGCCAATCCGGCGACGAGGGGTAATAAGAGAAGAGAACGTTTGAATCGAACAGTTTTCATGAAGTGCATGGATTGAATAAGACTCGTGGATGCCCAGTTAACAGGGGAATCTTATTCGCTGGGAGGCAAAGTGTGCCCTGGCAATGCACATGACCCAAACAGCAATTTTCGGCAGGAAAAGTGGATGATGTGAACTTATTGGGCGAAAACTTCTCCGGCCACCACACGCCAACAAAAACGGGCTGCTCTGTAATGCAGAGCAGCCCGTTGAGCGAACAATACGTGGTTAGCGAACCATCGCGTTTGAAGTTACGAGGCGTTTGCCGTCGTAGATTTCGATGGACGTGAGGTTATACGCCCAGCGCATCGGCTTTTTGTCGGTCGGAACGACGAGGCGGAACGGGCCTTCTTTGGTCGAAAGCGGTTTGCCGTTGGCTTCCCAGACGATGAATACGGCTTTATTGCCGGTATCTGGCATCAAGTCGGGGTAGGCGAACGAAGCGGTGTAACCATCTTTGCCACGCGCCAGCACCACGAAGCGCGCCTCGGAGTGTTTGGATTTAGAATCGAGTTTGGGCGCAGATGCAGTGACCAACGCCCACAGCGGCACGCCTCGCACCGTGTAGGGCTTGCCTTTGAGCGTGGTTTTGATGGTTTGAACAGGCGCGACTGTTTGAAGTTCGGGCAACGTCCATTGGTGCGGTTTGGCGACTCGGACTGCGGCGGACGGAGTGGAAGGCGCGGATAGCACCACGGGCGCGATAACTGTAGTGAGTACGAGAATTGCAAAAAATGAGTGTTTCATTGAGGTCGTGGTCACAGGGCGCGATTTACCAATATCTGGGCTTGATGGCCGAGTTGCCGCTTTTCATCCATTTGACGCGACCATCGGAGGCGAGGTTATTGAAGCCATCGAAGTGTGGCAGGGCATTGGTGCCTTTGTAGTCCTGGAAAACCATTGTGTTCGATGGGTCTTGGATAATGGATTCGTGAATGGGTTTGCCTGTTCGCATTTCGGCCCCGGTTACGGTTGGGCTTTGGTTTTCCTTGGCGGTATCGGCAAAGAGGTAGGCACTGGCCTCGTAGTTGGTGTTAGCCGACAGATCGGGATTAATTTTCTCGACCGAAGAACAAAAACCAATTTGAACGCTTTTCATGTAAGGCTGCAACTTCACCAGAACTGGTCCGGCATCCCAGCGATTGGTGCGCGGCGTGTCATCGAAGGCATCGGCAGTCGAATCGCCCGTCCCCGCCGGAGCACGCCCGGTGACGCTGGCGGCTCCCGGTGCGATGTAGGGATAGAGCGCATCGTAGTCCTGCAAATACTGCGCGACTCCCAGCCCAATTTGCTTGAGATTGGATTGGCAGGAGGCACGGCGGGCGTTTTCGCGGGCACGACTGAAAGTGGGAAAGAGGATGGCAGCCAGAATCGCGATGATGGCGATTACTACCAATAACTCTATGAGGGTAAAGGCAGAATTGAGATAGGAACGGCGCATGAGTGATTCTCCCTAGCCAGTATTTCCGACCCAAGTAAGAAATACCATCTAAATAATATCTGGGGAGGCCGCCTTTGTCTTTTTATCCCTTTTTCCGTTTTATTGTAGGAGGGCGTTAAAATCGTCGTTGGTGAGGCTGGAGGGTTTGCGGAATTTCACAGCGCCATCGACACGCAGCCCAACGAAACCATCGCCGTGGCGGAACGGATAGTGGGTATGTTCGATGTCACTAGGGACAGGGACTGGCACGCTATGATCATCTGAGGCACACCCAGGAGAACGCGAATGGTCCCATATCTGAAGCGCGGCGGGGTTGACCACAGCCGCCTCATTTTTCCCCATCGGGCCAATAGAAACGTAGCTCATGCCGTATCCGACTTGCCACTCAGTCGCCGAAGGGCATTTGAAGATTTGCTTGCTTTTCACGTAGGGCATCAGCAGCCCCTCATGATAGGCGGCAGTCAGCACTGTCGCATCGGGCGCCACCGAGTTATCGAATGGCGCCCACCAAACTTCGTTTGGTCCTGTCGAAGAGGTTGGATTGGCAACGGTGCAAAGCGGGTCGTTGGGCGTGTCGGGGCATATACGATAGCGAGGATTAAAGCCATCGTAGTCGGTGCGATACATGGCAATGGCGAGTCCCATTTGCTTCAGGTTGGAGATGCAAGAGGCTTTACGGGCATTTTCGCGTGCCCTAGCGAATACCGGGAATAAAATCGCCGCCAGAATCGCGATGATGGCGATTACTACCAAAAGTTCTATGAGGGTAAAAGCCGAACTGCCGGGGGAGCGCCGCATGATTATCTTCCGTTGAAAGTATTTCTTACTTTTGATTGGAGCAACGTCATAGAATGTCTTGAGGCCTCACGCCTTTGTTCCTCCTATATCAGACATCAATCTCTCGGCGCGGTTCTCTTTGTAATGGTATAAAACGGTCAGCAGAGGGGAGAGGCCAAAGGTTTAGCTACAAGGTCGCGTTAAAATCGGCGTCGGTGAGACTGGAGGGCTTACGGAATTTCACAGCACCATCGACGCGAAGGCCGACGAAACCATCGCTGTGGCGGAATGGGTAGTGGGTATGCGCGGTGTCGGCGACAACAGGGAAAGTACCCCACGGGTCTGTCGCAGGATGAGGCAGAGTACGTGTATCGGCACAACCGGGAGTTCGGGCATGATCCCACACATAAAGCGCGCCTGGGTTGACCACAGCCGCCTCATTCTTGCCCATCGGACCAGTAGAGATGTAGCTCATGGCATAGCCGACCTGCCACTCGGTGGCCGAGGGGCATTTGAATATCTGCGTGCTTTTCACGTAAGGCATCAAAAAGCCATCACGATAAGCGGCAGTAAGAACCGTCGCATCGGGTGCCACCGAGTTGTCGTAGGGCGCCCACCAAATTTCATTTGGTCCCGTCGAGGCGGTAGGGCTGGCGCCAGCACAGAAGGCATCTCCGGGAGTATCGGGGCACATGCGATGACGCGGATTGAAGCTGTCGTAATCGGTGCGGTACATCGCGATAGCCAACCCCATTTGCTTCAAGTTGGAGATACACGAAGCGCGACGCGCTTGCTCGCGTGCCCTAGCGAATACCGGGAACAATATCGCCGCCAGGATTGCGATAATCGCGATAACAACCAAAAGCTCTATTAGAGTAAATCCAGAATAAGAACGACGCATGAACATTTTTCAGCATGTATTTCTTACTTCTGCAAGAAATACATTCATATAGTGTCTTGATGGCCCCCTTCTGTTCCCACTATTTAATATTTCTTTTTTGTTGCGTCATTTCCCTCGCCAAGACAGATTAAAAAATTACTTAGCAACGAAGTCAGGTACTTGTCACGCCGATAGATAGCAGCAATGCGCTGAGGAGATTGCTCGGTTGATGCTTGCAATGGAAGAGCGACGAGGGAGTTTCGGCTGACTTCATCTTCAACCACCAAACGCGGGAGGAGAGCGATACCCAGCCCCGCCTTGACCATTTGTTTTATGGTTTCCAGGTTGTCCAACTCCATAGCGATGGATGGGGTAAGTCCAGCTGAGCCGAAGAGTTGCTCGGCGATACGCCGGAGGCGGGTGCCACGATGCGTCACGAGCAAAGGCTCATCAACAAAATCGGCGAAGGAAAGTGGGCGCTGAGATTGGGCCAATGGGGCATCGGGGGGAAGGACGAGAACATTGTCGTAAGTGGCGAGTTCAGTAGCGACAATCTGGGTTTCGCCATGAAAATCCATGACCACACCAACATCGACGGCATTGGAAAGCACCATTTCGGTGATGTCGTTGGAATTACTGGTGACAAGCGTCAGTTGGACGCCGGGATGCTGTTGGCGGTAGGCACCGAGAAGCGTGGGGAGATAGTAGGTGGCGGCAGTCGTACTGGCTCCGACCTTGAGAGTGCCCGCTTCGCCTTGCACAACCAGAGAGATAGATTCCTCAGTCTGGGCTTTGAGGCGAAGCATTTCGAGAGCGTGGCGGTGAAGGATTTCGCCAGCAGGGGTAAGCGCAACTGTATGACCGAGTCGGTCGAGCAAGCGCGTGTGAAAGTGTTTTTCTAACGAAGCTATTTGACGGGTTACGGCGGGTTGACTGAGGGATAGCTCTTCCGCCGCGCGAGTGAAGTTGCCAATGGCGACAACGCGGACGAAGGCTTCGAGTTGATGGAGGTCCATAGCCTAGCTACTTGAGCCATGCGTTATATGCATGGTTTGGATGCAAAACTTTCATTTCCATTATAGCCAAACCACCAATAAGCTACTGTATGTGAAATCAACGGTAGAACAAATTCGCGAACGATTCGATAACGACGTAGAGCGGTTTTCCAATCTGGAAACCGGACAGGCGGCCACAATGGACGCGCCACTCTCGCTACAGTTGGTTGTTCAAGCTGCCGCTGCCTTGCGACCAGATGGAAAAAGCGTCTTGGACGTTGGCTGCGGGGCTGGCAACTACACCCTGCAACTGCTCCAGCGCGTGCCGAACCTGGACTGTACTTTAGTCGATTTAAGCTGCCCGATGCTGCGCCGCGCCAAAGAGCGAGTCGGAGCAGTGACCAGCGGAACAGTGACAGCGGTTCAGGCCGATGTGCGTGAATTAGAACTCGGCGGAGAAAAGTACGATTACATCCTCGCCGCTGCGGTACTGCACCACCTGCGCACCGATGAGGAGTGGGAGGCAACATTCGCCAAATTCTTTCGCGCCTTGAAACCGGGCGGAAGCGTGTGGATCGTCGATCTCGTCTACCACTCCACAGTAGCCGTTCAGGAAATGATGTGGGCGCGCTATGGCGATTATCTGGTCGGCCTCAAAGACGAGAAGTACCGCGACCACGTGTACGCCTACATCGAACAGGAGGACACCCCGAAGCCGCTGGTGTATCAATTGGAGTTGCTGCGCAAAGTCGGCTTCAATGAGGTGGAAGTCCTCAATATGAGTACCTGTTTCGCAGCCTTTGGCGGTGTGAAAAGCTAAACCGAGCGTATATCTCCCCCCGCGCGTCACACTGCCAGATACACACAACAAGGATGGTCGGCAGATGAAACGCGAATCAGAAAACAAAAAGGTCGAGGGCGATTTAAAGAACAGTCTCAAAGATGTCCGCACGCGCCTTGGCCTGAGCCAGAATGAGTTGGCCCAGCGCGCGGGCGTGGCGCGGCAAACCATCGGCGGCATTGAGGCCGCGTTGTATGCCCCTTCGGCAGCAGTCGCACTGCGCTTGGCGCGCGCTTTGGGTTGCCGGGTCGAGGAACTATTTTGGCTGGAAGAAGAGCTATTCCCTACCCTCTCGGTAACGCGCGCTCAAAGTGAAACCGTGCCATCCGAAGGTGAACGCCTGTTGGTGGGAAAAGTCGGCGAAAAGTGGTTCGGGCACTCGCTGAGCGGCGATGCGGCATTTCGCTCCGAACTGATGCCCGCCGATGCCCTCGCACTGTCCCCGGCATCCGATTCCGACGACTGCGAAGTTCAGCTTCTCGATTCACCCGAATCGCTGGAACGCACCGTTCTCATCGCGGGTTGTTCGCCCGCCATCTCGCTGTGGACACGCTCGGCGCAGCGCTGGCACCCATCGCTTCGGCCCGCATGGATTCACGCCAATAGCACACGGGCGCTCGAAGCTCTGGCGCGCGGCGAGGTTCACATCGCTGGGTTGCACCTGTGCGACCCGCAAACGGGCGAGGAGAATCTGCCCTTCGTTCGTCAACTGGTCGGCGAAGGCAAAGTCACGGTCATCAACTTCGGCGTATGGAACGAAGGCTTAATGGTGGCGACTGGTAACCCCAAAAATATTCGCGACCTTGATGGTTTAGCCCACGAAAACGTGCGCTTTATCAACCGTGAATACGGCGCGGGGGCGCGCCTACTGTTCGATACGCTGCTCGCCGAAGCCAAAATCTCGCCAGATGCGGTGCGCGGCTATGAAGACATCGCCGCCAGCCATCAGGCCGTAGCGCGCCGCATCAGCACAGGCGAAGCCGATGCCGGAATGGGTACGGCAGCGATGGCGCTTATCTATAATCTCGATTTCCTGCCGCTACGCTCAGTTCGCTTTGACCTCGCGGTGCGAACCGATTTCCTGAAAGAAGAACCTGTCAGCCAACTTTTCGAAACGCTTTCACATAAATCTGTACGCACGCAATTGCAAAAGTTGGGGGGATACGACACCACTCGCACGGGCGATATAATCGCCCATGTCTAGTAACGCCCTCACTATGTTCGACGAGTATTTGCAGAAGTGGAATTTGGCCCCCGATGGCGGCGCGATAATAACCCATAGCAGTTGCTTGCTACCAGTTCGCCACAATGGCGCCGCCGCGATGCTCAAAATCGCCATCGAGCCGGAAGAGCGCTTTGGCGGCGCGCTGATGGTATGGTGGGACGGACAGGGCGCCGCGCGAGTGTTGGCCCACGAAGGCGCCGCCCTGTTGATGGAACGCGCACAGGGCGATCAATCGCTCGTAGCCATGAGTTACAGCGGTTACGACGATGAGGCCACCCGCATTTTGTGCGGCGCCATCGCCGAGTTGCACCGCCCTCGCAACAAACCACTCCCCGAACTAATTCCCCTCACCCGTTGGTTTGCCGAACTATTCCCCGCTGCCCAACTGCATGGCGGCTTGCTTGCCTTGTGTGCGACAACCGCCCGCGAACTGCTCGAACATCCTCAAGAGGAATGCGTACTGCACGGCGATATTCACCACCAGAACATCCTCGATTTCGGCGAGCGCGGCTGGCTCGCCATCGACCCGAAAAGGCTATGGGGCGAGCGCGCTTTCGACTACGCCAACCTTTTCTGCAACCCCGATAAATCGGTGGGATATGACCGCAACCTGTTTCTACGCCGACTCGACATAGTCACCGAAGCAGCGGGGTTCGAGCGCAAGCGGCTATTGCAGTGGATTCTGGCATGGTCGGGCCTCTCAGCCGCATGGATGCTGGGCGACGGGCAAAGCAACGAATTCGATCTTTCCATCGCGGAGTTAGCATCAGACGAACTCGCACGCCTATAACAAAGGGCGCCCACTGCATAGTGGGCGCCCTTTGTGTTGAAAGCTCTCGAAAAATTAGTGGCGTGGTTCGACGCCAAGCAAGCTACGCACAAAGAAATCTTTGCGGCGACGGGTGCCGTAAGCGCCGCCGCCCGCACCGTGGTTAGCACCGGGAACAACGATAAGTTCGAAGTCCTTATCAGCCTTAATAAGCTTGTCCACCACTTGCATGGTCGAGGCGGGATCGACATTGGAATCCAGTTCGCCAACGACTAACTGAACTTTGCCCTGCATTTCTGCGGCGTGATCGACGTTGGAGGAATCGGCGTATGATTTATCGACGGGCCATCCCATCCACTGCTCATTCCACCAGATTTTGTCCATGCGGTTGTCGTGGCAACCACAGTCGGCGACGGCAGCCTTATAAAAGTCGCCGTGCCAGATGAGTGCTGCAAGAGCGTTCTGTCCACCCGCACTGCCGCCATAAATGCCGACTCGCGAAATATCCATCCAGGGTCGAGTCGCCGCTGCCGACTTCATCCACGCGATGCGGTCGGGAAATCCGGCATCCTTCAGGTTCTTGAAGCACACATCATGGAAGGCCCGTGAGCGCCAGTTGGTGCCCATGCCGTCGAGTTGAACCACGATGAAGCCGAGGTCGGCCAATTGATGGAAGCCGTTCAGGGTGTCAAAGGCTTTAGGCGTGAAAAAGTCCTGTGGTCCGGCGTAGATATTCTCGATGACCGGGTATTTTTTGGTCGGGTCGAAGTTGGAAGGGCGCACAATGACACCATAAACCGGCGTCTGTCCGTCGCGTCCCATCGAAGTAAAACGCTCGGTTTGAGTCCATCCCGCTTTCTTCAAAGCATCCAAATCGCTGGTTTCCAGAACGCACAACTGTTTGCCCGTAGTCCCATCGCGCAGCACCGATTGGGGCGCCATATCGACGCGCGAGAAGGTATCAATCAAAAAGCGACGGTCTGGCGACCATTGCCATTTGTGGGTGCCGTCGCCACTGGTCAGCATAGTAAGACCGGTGCCATCGAAGTTCACACGCGCCAGTTGCGCATAATAAGGGTCTTGCCCTTCGACCATGCCGAATGCGCGGAACCAGATTTGGCGCTTCTCTTCATCGACACTCTCCACTTCGCGCATCACGAAGTTTCCAACGGTAACTTTGTTCTTCAGCTTCGCGGTGTTGGTATCAAACAAATATAGATGATTCCAACCATCGCGTTCGCTGGCCCACAACATCTCGTTGGTTTTGGGCATCATCTTGTAGTAGGTTTTGCCCGAATAGTCGATGAAGGTATCGGAGTGTTCTTCGATGAGAGGGCGAACTGTGCCCTGAGTCGCATCGAACTCCATGACACGCAAATTCTGGTGTCCGCGTTGGTTGAACAGGAAGCGGAAGCGGTCGCCCTCCCAACCCAGCGACTCGACGCTCCACGGATTGTGGAACTGCTCGTCCGAAGTAGCGATTTCCTTTCCGTTCACGATGTCGAACAAACGGGGGCGCTTGATTTCGACACGGTCGCCCGGCTTCAGATAATCGAGGGTGACAAGTTTGGGCTGCACCTGATCTCTGGGCGATGAATTGACGATGTAAACCTTATGCTCCTGTTCGGGCTGTGTTTGCATCGCGACAGCGAAACGCCCATCAGGAGAGGTTTCGATGTTGCCATAGAAGTTCTGCGTGACCCCATCTTTAGAGATTTGGGTTTCAGCCTTCGTCTCCTTGTCTCGGCGCCACAGATTAAAGCCACGCGCGAATACCTCGAACTGAGGAGCAACTTGTGGCGTGGCTGTGTTTACGGCGGGTGACTGCCTGGGCCTGTTTCTTGGAGTGGGGGCACCGGGCGATGTTTCGCCTCCAATGACAGCGATGGATTCGGCGTCGGTTGCCTCGTAGGTACCCAATACATTCTCTGCGTTTTGGGCATCGACCACGAGCCAAACATGGCCGCCATAGGTATTCTGGCGGAAAGAGGCTCCCGGCTTCACTGTACCGTAAGGAGTGCGGGTGCCATCAGTTCCAACCCACACTAACTGAATATCGTTTTTTGTGCGGTTGTCGAAGGTAATCGAGGTGTTGTCGCCTGTGCGCTGGGAGATGCGTGGGCGGCGTCCCTGCAACGGCTGCAATGATATTTCGTGCAAAGATGCCGTTGATGTGGCGAGCTTATTGTCCTTCCACTCGTACACGGTGCCCTCGGCACGAAAACGCACCCATGAGCCATCGGGAGCAGTCTCAATCCAACTGAAAGGTAGGTTTTCGGCATCGACGGGCTTATTCAACTTCTGCCCCAAGGCGGTGGCGAGAAGTTTGGTATCGAATGGGCTTTGACGCTTTCCGGTGCGGGCGTTCACCCACACGAACTCCCATTTTTGCGGAGCGCTTTGGATGCGATACCAGAACGAATTACCGTCTTCGCTCCAATGAGGAGCGACAGACTGACGAAAAACCTGGTTGGCAAAACGTGCAGGTAAACCCTCGGCGCGCTCGTAATCGGCGCGCCCTCCTTGAGCAAAAGCGGAAGAAGAACTCATGACGAGAGCGGCACACGCGGCGAGACGAACGAGATGCATTGCTAACGAATTGGTATACCAGAATTTATTCAGCGATACAGGGACGAATTTTGAGAGAATTTGGTCATTTTGGGGTACTCTGAGTTGGGGATCATAGGGGGAAGACGTTTCTTTGCTCATGCGTCAAACTCACAGTGCGCTTTCAAGCGTCGCTTTAGACCAATCTTTTCGATGAACTTCAAGTCTCGTGCGGCGAATGCCGTTTTCGTTTTGGGAGCGATGGGGACAGCTTTTGGCGCGGGTTATGGCGCCCATGCTGAGCGATTTCCCGCTCAATGGCGCTGGCCTCTCGATGGCTCGCCCATCGCCCAATTGACACGCACCGCTGACGGCAACGTCATGGTTGCGGCGGCGGCAGCCGACGCCAAAGTGCCGCGCAACTTCAAGCCCGACCTGCGCCCCTACGAAACGTTGGATGAAGTGCGCCGCGCCATCAAAGACAACTTCGTCTCGACCAAAGTGGACGATGTGCAAATCACCAACGGCGCGATTCGCGGCATGTTACGTTCGTTGGGCGACCGCTTCACCCGCTACTTGCCGCCTGAAGATTACAGCGAGTTCCTCAGCTCGAACAAAGGCGAGTTCATCGGCATCGGCGCACGCATCGACGTGCAGGACGATTACGCCGGAAGCGCTTTGGCCAAGCCCTTTGGCGCCAGCCGTCCCTACATCGTCGAACCGTTGCCCGGTGGCCCAGCACAAAAAGCCGGACTTAAGCGCGGCGACGTGATTTTGGCGGTCAACGGCAAATCGACGGCGGACATGAGCGAAGATGCCACCATCTCGTTTATTCGCGGCAATCGCGGCACGCCTGTCTCTCTCAAAATCGAGCGCAAACTCAATAACGCCAAGGTGCTGCGCGACATTAAGTTCAACACCTTCGATGTGCAGCTCACCCGCGATACCATTGAATTGAACCCCGTCACGCTGACCTGGTTGCCGGGCAACATCGCTTGGATGAAGCTCGACGAGTTCAACGAAAAAACCGATGTCGAAATCGGCAAGGCTCTCAAACAAGTCAAAGCCGGACAGGATGGCACGCCCGCCAAAGGCCTTATCTTCGATATGCGCGGCAACCCCGGCGGCTTGCTGACAGCGGCGGTTAGCGTCGGCTCGCGCTTCATCAACAAAGGCCCCATCGTGTTCCAGCGCGAACGCACTGGCGAAGTGCGCCCGCTGAACGCCGAAACCGACAAGTTCATGAACCTGAAAGTCCCAGTTGCGGTTCTGGTAGATGGCTATTCGGCGAGCGCGGCAGAAATCGTCACGGGCGCATTAAAGGACGATAGCATGGCGACTGTCGTCGGTGCCCAAACCTTCGGTAAGGCCAGCGTTCAGGTACTGGTCGATTTGAAGAACGGCGGCGCCGTCGTAATCACCACGGCCAAATATTTGACGCCCTCGAAGCAGGACATCTCCGATAAGGGCATCATGCCCGATGTTGTGGTGGCTGCCAGCCCCGAAGATGCCGTGAGCGGACGCGGTGCCCAGTTGCAAAAAGCCGTCGATGTCCTCAAGTCGAAGACACAAACGGGCGCATTGACGGCCAAGGCTAACTAACGACTATGAACCGCCTCTTCCTCCTCATCGCGGTTCCGCTTCTTGGCTCGTTCGCCGCTGCGCCCAATGACCAACCGGAAGAAGGCGGCACAGTCGTCGGCCCTTCGGTACTAATGAACGCCCGCGCCCACAACGAAGCCGCAATTTTCGATTTGCGCCCCAGTGGGCGCCGAGTTCCCGACGCCCAACCAGCGGTGCGCTTTGCTTCCGGGCAACAGCGCGCCGTCTTTTTATTAGGTAGCCCCGCTCAGTGCGACCGTTTCGCGGCCAGTCGAGGCTTGCATTCCTACTTCATCGTGCCACCACGCATGATGGAATACGAGCAACTTCCCGGCGTCCCCCAGCTTTCACCCACCGAGGCCCAACAAAAGGTCGAACGCGACAAGTGGCCGCTGTTCGACATCAGCGAAGCCGAAGAATTTGCTGGCTCACGTTTGCCCCACTCCACCCGCCTTCAATACAGCGACTACGAAAGCTCGAAATTGCTTCCCCGCCATAAACCTTTTATCGTGGCTTGCCGTGTCGGGCACCGCTCCCAACTCGTCGTCGAGCGATTGCGAGCGTTGGGCTACGACGCGCGCAACCTGAACGGCGGCCTGTGGGAATGGGAGTGTGCGGGACTTGCTTTGGAAAAAGGCGCATGAAATCGCGCCTGAGTCCGCGTTACATCGCGCTGGGCCTTATCGTGGTTGGTCTGGGTGTAGCTCTCTACTCAATCGCCCTCCCGTTACGTAGCCGCGCCCAGAAAACCGCCTGTCAAACCAACCTCAAGCAAATTGAGTTGGCAACGATGCAGTACGTGCGCGACTACGACGAGCTTTTCATGCTCGCGCCCAAGTGGAAGGAACAATTAGCTCCTTATGGCAGCATCAAAAGAGGTCCCGCCACCTTCTACATATGTCCCACCTCAAAAATCGACTACGCTTTCAACTCGGCCTTAAACGGATTACCACTCACGCTTGCGAAATCGCCCCTAACATTGGCGATGTTCTACGAGCCATCGCACCCCGTTATCGCTGATAATGGAGCGAGTTGGAATTCGGACGGCGTGCATGGTGCAGGTTCAAATGTCTGTTTTCAGGATGGACACGTCGCATGGGTTCAGAGCAAGCCAAAGTTCTCGGATGTCGGACTTACCCAAATCGAAGAATATAATCGACAGCGTTACCGGGAATTTCTCACACAAAAGCGATTGAGAGAGCAATTTCAAGGTGATATGGCAGCGCGCAAACGTTCGAAGGGGAAGTAGCGACCGAACATCCCAGCGGCGCTTAATTTGCCTTTCGTGTTGGCATGAAACATCGCCAGATCGAACCAACTCCCGATGGGCATTATGTCATCATCGACGGGCGCAAGTGGCGGGCGACTAACCCCAATTTGCCTGAAGACGAGCGTAAGAAGTGGGTTTCGGAACTGATGAGCGCGCGGCGCGCGGTAGGCTCAGCGCTCAAATCGAAAGACAAAGATGCCGAGGAAGCCGCTCGCAACAGGGTTCAAATCGCCAAGGAAGCGCTTGGCGAACGCGGGCCAAAATGGTGGGAGAATAACAGTTCTAAAAAAATTTCGGAGTGAAATTGAACAAAACCTCAGAGGCTGCGTCTTTAGGCTCAGAACTTGCCTTAATGGGAAGCAGGAGAACATGAATATGAAAATCCAAAACAAGAAAACCGTGTCCATCGCTCTTATGGGCGTCTTGGCTACCTCGGCCTTGGGAGGCGTGTTCGCACCCGCAGCGGAAGCACAGTCCTCGAAGAAATGGCGTAACTTCGCCATCGCAGGTGGCGCTATCGCCGGCTACGGCTTGCTCAAAAAGAACAAGACCGCGACCATCGCAGGTGCAGCTCTCGGCGGCTACTCGCTGTATCGTAGCAGCAAGGCTCGCAAGAACGAGAAAAGGCGTTCGCAGTCATGGTACAAGCAGCGCTATGGTCGCAACTGGCGCGCCCACTATCGCAGCTAAACCAAGCGTCGATCAATTCCAGCAACCGTTTCCCTCTGGGAAGCGGTTGTTTTTTTGTCTGTATCCTTACTTCTGACGGCTGGATTTTAACTCCGTAGGGGCAACCACGTGGTTGCTCATCATTCCGGTTGCTCGTTGTTCGCATCAATGCGATGTATGAGCAGTTCATATGATGGGCAACCCACGTGGTTGCCCTACGAATTACAAACCAACTGCATTCAAACTCAAGGTTCATGCACGTTCTTCATGCTCATAACGAAATTCTCGCGTCGCGCGGCGGCATAGTAGCCGCTTTGGCGGGTTTGCTGCCCGCACTGAGGGAACAGGGCGTGCAGACGGATTTAGCCTCGATAATCCCCTGGAAGGAAGACGCCAGCGCTTCGCCTCTTCACGGGCCGCATTTACATCTGGCTCATGCCTTCGATCCAGTGTTTGGTTTTTCGACCGAACTACGCCCAATCATGGAAGAATTGGCGCGCGAGTCGAGCGTCATCCATTCGCATGGCCTGTGGTTTTTCGTCAACTACATGGCCTATCGCGTGGCGAGGGAAAGTAAGAAGCCGCACATCATCTCCGTGCATGGCATGGCGCAGCCCTACATCCAGAGCCGCTCGCGAATGAAAAAAGCGCCCATCGATTGGTGGTTTCAAGACCGCGCCTTACAGCGCGCGCACGCACTACAAGCGCTCGTGCCCACCGAAGTCGAGGATATTCGGCGTTTAGGGCTAACCAACCCTATCGCACTCATTCCCAACGGCGTCAAGTTGGACGACACGCCACCGCCAGCGCGCGAACAACTCGAAGAGCAGTTTCCGGCCCTCAAAAATCGCAGAGTGCTGCTGTTTTTGGGGCGCCTTCATCCCAAAAAGGGCCTGACACATTTTCTGCCCGCCTGGAAACGCGCCAATATGGGGCAACACGACTGGCATTTCCTGGTGGCTGGCCCCGATGAGGGCGGGCATCTCGCCGAACTAGAAGCGCAGGTCGCGACATTGGATTTGAAAAACGAAGTCACATTCGCGGGATTGGTGACGGGCGACCTCAAGCGCGCAGCCATTCACCACGCTCAGGCTTTTGTTCTGCCTTCTCACTCCGAAGGGTTCTCTATGTCGTTGCTAGAAGCATTGGGCGCGCGCGTGCCCATCCTCATCACCCCCGGCTGCAACTTCCCCGAAGCCAGTCAAGCCGGAGCCGCCCTCGAAACCCCCGCCACTGAAGAAGGCTCTTTCGAGGCGTTACAACAACTACTGACCCTTTCCGACGATGAGCGCCGCGTCATGGGCGAACGCGGGCGAGCTTTAGTCGAGCGCGATTATCAGTGGGAAGTGGTGGCAAGCAAGATGAAGTCGGTGTACCAGTGGTGCGCGGGCAGTGGCCCCAAACCCAACTGCATCGTTGATTAACAGGTTGGAAATTGCCTGTTCCATTCCAACAAATCTTCCCTTTAGTCCTGTTCAACTCCTAACAATGACGGCAGGATTTCTTCGACTCGGCCCAGAATCGTCTCGCCGAAGTAAGGCGACGCGACTTCGAGCGGGGTGAGATTCACCAATATGGTGCGGGCGCCCGCGTCGAAGGCAGAGCGCACGAACTCGGAAGCCGGAGCCACCGAACCCGAAGTGCCAATCGCCAGAAACAGGTCACAAAAGCGAAGCGCCCGTTTCGTTCGATGCAAAGCCTCGACAGGCAACGCCTCATGAAACAGCGTGATGTCAGGCCGCAAAGCATCACCACAAATCGGGCAGATAGGAACTTCAACGGGCACAACCAAATCCTCGAACGGTTCGGCGTTCGGGCAAGTGGGGTTCAGGCAGCGCGAGCGCAACAGCGAACCATGAATTTCAACGACATCTTCGCTTCCGGCGCGAGTCTGCAAACCATCCACGTTCTGCGTGACGAGGGTAATCTGCGCCCTGTCTTGCCACTTCTTCTGCCATCGAGCGAGAGCGTAGTGGGCGACGTTGGGATGCACATTGGCGCTCCCACCTCGCAAACGTCCATAAAGCTCCCACATCTGCGGTAATAATTCGCGCACGCGCCGCCCATCAGAAACGGGCAACAACTCCTGCGCCAATCCCCCCAATGGCCCTCGAAAGGTAGGGATACCCGAAGGCGCGCTCACCCCAGCCCCGGTCAGAACAACAATTTGGCGGTAATTTTGAAAATCGAGAGGTTTCATGGAACAGACTCTGACGCAGCGCCAGATTCCGGCAAATATCGGCCCAAGTCGTAGCGCTCGATTTCTTTATCATTGATGCGAAACAGCGTGCACCCATCATTCGAGAACCGAGGAATTTTGAGGGCTGTTTGGGCTATGGAGGCACGCGGAGAAATGGTGCGCGCCGCAACAAATAGGAGCGGTGCGGCGATCACTGCCATCAAAGGAAGCGGGAGTTTCATATGGGGATAGA
This sequence comes from bacterium, assembly GCA_004172935.1. GTDB lineage: Bacteria > Armatimonadota > Abditibacteriia > Abditibacteriales > Abditibacteriaceae > Abditibacterium. The sequence goes on from SDZD01000008.1 coordinate 100,688, forward strand.
GAGAGAGGGGGAGAATAGAATTTAGTTCTTAACTCGAATCCAGAAGAGCTTGGGCCAGTTTTTTCCGGTGACGAAGATGCGTTGATTTTTTTCGTCGTAGGCGATGCCGTTCAGGACGTTTTCGAGGCCACCACGCTCAGTGAGGGGGATGATGGTGGAGAGGTCGAGGAAGGATTCGACTTTACCGCTGGTGGGGTCGATGATGACGATGTCGTCCTGCTGCCAGACGTTCGCCCAGATTTTGCCGTTAATCCATTCGAGTTCGTTGATGTTGCGCAGCTCTTCGCCGTCCCATGTCACTTTGACTGTCTTCTGGGAGGAAAAATCTTTGGGGTCGCGCCATGTCAGAACATCGCTGCCATCGCTTTGGATGAGCGACTTTCCATCGAAGGTGAGGCCCCAGCCCTCGTTTTGGAAGCTGAATTTGCCGACAGGCTTGAAACTTTCGTCATAGACCAAGCCCAATTTGTTCTGCCATGTGAGTTGGTAGAACTTGCCTCCTGCCAGGGCCAAACCTTCGCCGAATAGCTCTTTGGGCAAGTCGACTTTCTTCTCGACAGTGCCCGATTGCAAGTCGATGCGACGCACGCTGGACTCGCCTTCGAGTCCCGTCGATTCGTACAGCTTGCCGTTATGAATCAACAAGCCTTCAGTAAAGGCATCAGTGTTGTGCGGGAACGAACCCAGAACTTCCCACTTCAACTCAGGAGCGCCGGGCTTTTGAGTGGCGGCGATATTAGACAGAGTGGCATTCTGGGCCTGTGCAGAGGGCTTTTGGCCCGCGCATCCCGCAATGATCAGCAGCGAAAAAACAATACAGAGCGAACGCATTAACTCTCAATTAGAAGGCGGGCGAGGGAGTGGGGTTTCATCCTGGCATCAGTTGATGTCCGGTGCGCCCCTGCCAACCGTCGATACATATCCAGAATAGCATCATTGCCACATCACCCAAAGCCAATCCGAGGAAGAGTGGGCCGACTTTGCGCGACGACTCGACACCCGAATATTTGGTAATCAGCGACTTCGCCCCCCAGCCAACGAAGATGGAAAACCACAAAGCATGAATGGGGTAAGAAACCGCCATCACGTAGCCGAGCGGGTGGAGCGGAAACCATGCGAAGCGAGAGCGCATGACCATCGTGGCCCATACGATGCCTACAGCAATGATGGTCCATATCCACGCCATGATGTCGGGCGAGGCCACTTCCTGTGTCATGGAGTAGGCGTTGCTTCCGGCGTTACGCGGCCCCCACTCGCGAAGCCAACCCTGCAAGCCAAGCCCAGAGTTTTCGTAGCCGAGGCGCACGTTCATGGAGAAGCCGACGACCATACCAACCAGAATGACGGCAGTGATGAGGGCGAAAAGCTTTTTACCGTGGATTTTCTGGTCGTGGGCGAGCTTGAAGCTTTGCACGAAGGAGGGCATGAGCGAACCGCGATAATCCTGAATGGTGGAGGCTTCCATGAAGGCCGCTGTCGCGATGCCGTGCGAGGGGGAAAGCAGAGTTCCTGGCCCCATGCCAATGAGGCCCGCGAAGGTGCCGAGCGGTTGCCAGTTATGGTGAACAAAGAGCAAACCGCCTTCGGCCACGACGCGAGAAAGCACGACGGCGATGAGCAGATAGCTCCCCCACAGCAACAGCGACAGGAGCGGACTCATGCCCGCCGCGATGCCCCACGCGACCATGAAGGCGAAGCACCCCAGGAAGCCCCAGAAGGCGACGGGGTAGGAAAGCGCCTCGTTGCGCTCGGTTTCGGTCGGTTTGGCGCGACGAATGGCGCGCTGGAAGACATGTGTGAAGTGGCGGCGCCCAGTCCAGAAGATGACAGCGGCGTAGGCGAAGAAAGCGCCACTTTCCTGCGAGGCGTGGAAGACGGCGCCGCCACTTTCCATAACCTGCGGCAAGCTGGCCTGCGGGTAGCCAAGGAGCGCCGCCACAACGAGTTGCATCTTCATGAAGAGGAAGAAGAACCACAGAGAGAAGCCAACTTCGCCGCTCAGGAAGTAGGCAATACCAACGGCAATGGGGTAGATGAGAAGGGGTAATCCGGCGATCTGGTTCCACGGCGCCTCGGTCATGAGCGGCCATGTATTGATGGAAAGCGGGAAGGTAGGGACATCGGGGAAGTACAGGTTTAGACCGCGCAGGGCTTGGATGAAAACGGCGATGCTAAAGCCCGTCCACATGAGAGGGGTACGGAAAAAGCGGCCAACGACGGCGTATTTGTCGTCACCGTCGAGGTCTTCAGTAAGGGTGAGGGGAAGGCGCAACAGCGGGAAAGCGAGCACTTCGCGTTCGCCCCACTGGGCGCGCAGAATGACGCTCAGGCACGCCATCATACCGAACGACGCCGCGAAGAAGGCTCCCCAGGCCAACAGAGGAATGAACCATGCGCCCCAAGGAATGGACTGGCCCTGCGAAAGTCCGGTGTACCATGCCTCGACAACGTAGCGGTTCTGAGTGCCATCGGCGTTAAGCGCCGGGGTGAACCAGGGCGGCAAACCTTTAAGGACATCGAACCACTTGTTTTCGCGCGTCGAGTAGTAGAACGAACCGATAATAAAGGAGACGAAGTAGTTGTTACCGCCGATGCCGACCGTGAGGGTGGAAAACAGGCAGGACATGTAGACGGTGAGAACTTCGTTGCGCCGGAAAGAGAAACGCTTAGACACCAGGCGGAGCAATGGGTTGACGACCATCATCAACACAAGCAGAACGCCGATAGCTCCCGGCGGCAGATGAGTGGCGCCGAGGAAGGTGTTGGAAAAACGGTAGTCGATGACGGGAATGGCCCACGCGAAGAAAACCGCGATGAGCAACGAAAGGACTACGACTCGAAAGGTGACGCCCGGCGAGTAATCGGACGGGGTTTCGAGCGCGGATTCTGCGATAGTGGGCGAGGACTTGACGGCCTTCATTGAGATATTTGAAACAAATTAAGAGCGCGAGGAGGTTCGAGAGTGGGGAAGGTGTCTTGGTTGCGCTTTGCGCAATTGGAAGCAGCAGAAAGGGGAGAAGTTATTGGGACGGACTATCTGTAAGTGGATGCGATGTTGGGTGGGGGAAGAATAACTTTGTTACGGGTCGTGATCGTGACTGGCTGAAAACCGGAAGCAGTCGCCTTCAAATTAATGGTGGAGGCTTTGATGCTGGGAGCGGTGGCTGTTACCTGAATAGAGCCAGCGGTGCGCGGCGCACCGAGGATGAGCATGGCGCGGCCATGAAAGGCGCGTCGAGTGTTGGCTTTATCGGACTCGTGACTGGAAGGGTCGCCGTTGCCGACGCCCAAATTGCGGGCGCCTTTGATGGAGAAGGTTATGGGGTTATCGGAATCGGGGACGATGCGGCCCTGCGCATCGACGACGGCGACTTCTACGACAGTGGCATCCTGACCATCAGATTTAAGCGTTGTGCGGTCGGCATTGAGACGAAGTGCGGCGGGACGGCCCGTGGTTTCGACACGATGGGTGGAGACTAATTCTCCGGCAGCATTGTAGCCACGCGCTTCAAGAACGCCGGGGGTATAAGGGACTTCCCATTCGACATGCTCGTAGGGAGGCATGGCTTTGGAGCCGAGGCTTTTTCCATTGAGGCGGAGTTCGATGGTGGGAGCATTGCCGTACACCCAGACGCGCACATTTTGGCCGGGGGTTTTGCCCGCCGCGTTCCAATCGGGGAAGAGGTGGACGATGGGCTTGCTGCCCCACCATGCTTGATAGTAGTAGTACGGGTCTTTGGGGAAACCGCACATATCCATGATGCCGAAGTGCGAGTTGATGCAGGGCCAACCGTAAGGGGTGGGTTCGCCGCGATAGTCGAAGCCCGTCCATACGAAACCGCCCGCCGCGTAAGGACGAATGGCGAGGGCTTTCCAGGCATCTTGCGCAGAGTTAGCCCAACCGCCGCCGCGCTGGTCGTAGTTGGAGACGTAGCCTTTTTCTTTGTCATCGACATATTCGCCGCGCGTGGCAACTGCCGAGGCGGTTTCGGAGCCGTACATCGGGGTATTCGGGTAGGTGTTGTGGAACCAGTCGTAGCTGTCGATACCGTAGTTCAAACCTTCGATGTCTTGCACAGCATGGAAACCATCGGGACTATGGCCTCCGTTCATGGCGGCGCTGACAGGGCGGGTGCCATCGAGAGCATCAGTGACCACCTTCATGGCCTTGAAGATGCGGGCGCCTTCGGGGGTGCTTTGCAAGCCTTCCTCGTTCGCCATCGACCAGATGATGACGCTGGGATGGTTGCGGTCGCGCTTGACCATGTTGCGCAGTTCGCCCAGATTCTCGGCTTTGGTTCCACTAGGGGTTTTGGCACCTGTGGCGTCGCCGAGGTGACGGGTTTCATCCATAACCAACATGCCCTGCCGATCACAGGCATCGAGCAGTTCCTGAGCGACGGGGTTGTGGGAGGTGCGGTAGGCATTGGAACCCATGCCCTTGAGCGTTTTGATGCGCCAATCGAGTATCGAGTCGGGGAGTGCGACACCAACTCCGGCGAAGTCCTGGTGGTTACAGGTGCCTTTGATTTTTACACGCTTGCCGTTGAGGAAGAAGCCATCAGTGGCATCGAAGCGAATGGTGCGGACTCCGAAACTGCTACTCTGGTTATCGAGGGGTTGACTGCCCCTCAACAAGTAGGTTTCGACTTTATAGAGATCGGGGGTTTCGATGCTCCAAAGTTGAGGTTGAGGCAGATTAGCGGTTTGCGAAATGATTCGCGTCGAGTTAGGGGCGAGGGAAACGCTCTGACGCGCGGTAGTGACGATACGGCCACTGGGGGCGAGGATACGCGATTCGAGGACAGCGTTTTGAGCGGTGGGCGCGTCGTTACGGAGTTCGGTTTGGACGCTGACCTGTGCGGGAGCAACGACGCCGTTTCGGGGTTCGGGCATCTTGGTTTGGATGCGAACTCCCCACGGAGCGACGTGGAGCGGGGCGGCGATGGTGAGCCAGACATGGCGGTATATACCTCCACCTTCATACCACCAGCCCTCGTTGGCGCGGGCATCGGCGCGCACTACGAGTTGGTTATTGGCGCCATATTTGGCGAACTTGGAGATGTCGAAACGGAAAGGGGCGTAACCACTTTTCCAGTTGCCGAGCTTTTGGCCGTTGAGGTAGACGGTGGCATCGCGGTAGACGCCATCGAAGTCGAGCCAGAGAGTTTTGCCTTTGGCGTCGGCGGGGAGAGCGAAGGATTTTCGATACCACCCTACCCCGGTCTTTCTGGAGCCGCGCCCAACATCGCCGTTGGGGACAAATTCGTTTTCGACGACGAAATCGTGGGGGACATCGAGCAAACGCCACGAGGAGTCATTGAAATCGGGACGGAGGTAGGGAGACGGCGGGACAGCGCCGATTTGGAGGCCGGTTTCGTTGATGCCGCCCGCGCCGTCTTCGTTGTGGACTAATACCGCGAGGTCGTTGGTTTGTCCGGCTTTCCAAGCGCGCGAGACATCGACATCGAAGGCTTCGCTCCAACCTTGATGCTCGGCGATTTTTTGGCCGTTGAGGTAGACGATGGCATCGTCGTCAACGCCCGAAAAGCGCACAATACGCGGGCCGATTACGCCGGGTTTGTCTTCGAGGGAGGCGCGAAACCAGCCGTTGGTTTTGGGCGGCATGGAGTTAGGGCCGTTGCTGTCGGTGAAATCGGCAGCAGCAGGGTCGGAGGTAAGGCCCGCTGTATCGGTGGCACTGGTCGCGACTTTGTAGCGCCATTTAGGGATGGGATAGCCCTGACCCAGCGGAGTGGATTCGGTGGGGTCGCCTTGATGGAAACGCCAATCGAAATCGAGCGAACGGTGGACGCGCGGCGCTTCGACAGCCCAGAGAGGAAGCGAACACGACAGAAAGGCGGCGAACAGAAATGGGGTTCTCGATGAAAGCATTGTGGCGCTCACGGGTTGGTGTGCCAGATATTTTGCAACAATCAGCGAGAGCTTGTTTGAGAGTTGAATGCGCTAACGTTCACTCTTTTTCGGGGAATTGAATAAGGCTGAAAATCAATCTTTGGGGGGCGAAAATCAATCCTTTAAGGCTAAAAATATTGATTTAATGAGGGAACGCTTTTGGGCTTGAGCGTGAAACGGGGGTGAAGATTGATTAATCAATTTTTATTCAATCTTTGGGGTCTTAGTGAGCAATTCACCACAGAGACACGGAGGAACAGAGGGCTTTTGAGCGGAGAGATTGACCGCAGAGACGCGGAGGCACAGAGAGGTTTCGAAACGGGCATGAGTGGGGATGGCGGTGAAATTGTTATAGGGGTAGTTAAAGGTTACAACTTCGAATATTTATTCACCGATTTCATTATATCCAAAATAATTATTTTTGCAAGCTCATTTTTATGTTTCCCCGTTAAAATGTGGGGATAGAAGTCCGCTCTACGGACACGGAGATGCGTATGAGTTTTTTTTGGGGGGAGAACACATTCTCGAATGCCTTTTAGGCTTCTGGGGGGAGGAAGCGGAGGCTGTGTTTGGCGCCTATGGCGGCTACTGTTGGAGGGGAGAATTGGTCGGTGCCCCAGAGTTGGGAGCATTCGGCGAAGAAGTGGTCGAAACCACCGGGGGTAGCGAAAATGAGGGAGCGGCCCGGTTCGTTTGAGACGACGCGGAACGTATGGGGGATGGAACGGGGAGCAAAAACAACGTCGCCGACTCCGACCTGGACACGCGCGTCGCCTATCTGAAATTCGTAGCGGCCCGCGAGGACGACGAAAGTTTCGTCTTCACGGTCATGGACATGAGGCGGTGGCCCGAAGAATGAGGGGGTTTGTCCCTCGGCGAGACAGAAGCGGTTCGCGGCTTCGTCGGAAGAGATGAGAACTCGAACAATATCACCGAAGGCTTCGAGACATGGGACGCTTTGAACCTTGCCGATTTTGGGGACGCAATCGGGGGATTGGAGCGAATCGAACGATTCGAAGGAGACACCGAAAATGGAGGCGATGGCGCTCAAGGCGGATGGGTCGAGGGAAACGCCTTTTTCGCGTTGTATGGCGAGGTGGCGAAAGAACTCTTCGAAGCCCGCGCCAACAACACCGATGAGGAGTTCGCCCTGCTGACTGAGGCAGGTATAGGAGTGGGCGATGTGACGGGGGGCGAAAATAAATTCGCCCGCTTGCGCGCAGTGGGTTTGAGCGCCGAGGGAGAACTCAAATTCGCCACTAATTACGATGAACCATTCGTCTTCGCGGGTGTGAGCATGGAGCGGCGCACCTGCGCCCATTTGGAAGCGGGAGCGCGCCAGAGATAGGGAGCCGCCTGTATCATTTGCGTCAAGCAACTGATAGCGGACTTCGCCGTGCAGTTCGAGGAATTGTCCTTCGCCCGCCCGCACAATTTTTGGTGCGATTTTGGAATTAATGGATTGCATTTGTTTCCCCCATTGAAATGGGGGGATATAAGTCCGTTTCACGGGCAACATGCCCTGACGATGCTGGGCGACCAGCCTTCGCCAACAGAGGGAATCACTCGATTGTTGTTAGTTGACTGCGAAGAGGGGGGCGAAGTCGGTTAGGCCACGATCTTGAGCGAGGGCTGCAGCGGTTTTGCCCTGGGTGTCGAGGGCTTCGGTGTTGGCGCCACTTTTGATTAGAGTGGAGACGATGGTGCGCGAGGCGTTGCCGGGGAGTTCGCCCGCTGCGGCTCCTAACCCTGCGGTCGCCTGTTGCAGAAGCGGGGCGAGGTCGGGGTTTTGCATGAGTTGGGTGACGAGGGTTTGGTTGCCAGATGAAGCGGCGTTGAGGAACTGGTTCCAGAGAGCGCTCTGGCCCGCGCTCGTGCCCGCTCCGAGATTACTCATGGCAGTGAGGATTTGGGGGTTAGTACCTTTTACGGAAGAGAGCAAGTTAGTCCAATTACCTGCACTGAGGGCATTGAGTTGGCCCCCTGCCCCTAATATACCGCCGCCACCGAGCAGTTGGTTGATGCCAAAATTGCCTCCGGTATCGCCTTGCAGGGCAGCTCCAGCGATGGCAGACCAGCCGCTTTTACCTGCGAGGCTGAAGGGGCCACCACCGAGGAGTGAAGTGAGGTTGCTTCCCATGAGGCTTTCGACACCGCCACTACCGAGGAGCGAACCGAAGTTGCCCATTCCGCCACTGAGGGCACCGCCCACGCCTTGGGCAGTGCCGAGGGCGCCCATAACGTCGCCAAGGCCGAATTTCTTTTTGGGTTTGGGATCGGCGGGGATGGCGTAGTGAAGAGCGGTCTGGCCTTTTTTATCGGCGGCGTTGGGGTTGGCCCCGTTTTGCAAGAGCAAATCGACGAGTCCACTCTGGCTGGCGTCGGCGGCACGCATGAGGGGGGTTATTCCGCCTTTGTCGGCGATGTTGACATCGGCCCCTGCTGTGATGGCGGCGCGGGCGGCATTCCAGTTCTTATCTTTGATGGCGTCTTGAAGGGCTTTGGTTTGTGCGGGGACAATGGTGCGGGGAGCTGCTGGTGGGGCGGGAACAACATTAGTCACCGGGGTATCGCCAGTGGTGGGTTCGGCTGAAGCGTCTTGAACCATCGCAACGGAACCAGAGAGGGCCAAAGCTAACAAGAGGGCGCACACCGCGCCGCGAGACAAAGAAGAGTTTTTCATGAAATTGTCCGATAAATGAGATGTTACACGAATGTACTTGAAGTGAACATTGGAAAATTTATCGTCACGCTCTGAAAAAACTCTGACACCAGAGTCTGAAATCACCCTATTTTCCTTAAAGGCTGCGGCAATAAAAATTTCTCGCACTGGGCATGGGCGTCAGGTTATTTTCAGAGCCGGGTGGGAACATAGTCGCCATCGCTCGCCGATGTCGGGCGATGGAAGACCATTATGCTTCGCCACAAATTATTTTTGCCCATCACTGCTTCGGCGGTTCTCTTTTCTTTATCGCTGAGCGCCCTGTTGCCTGTTCTGACGACACAGGGAGAAAGCTCTGGCTCTGCCGAAACCCTGGCAGTTCTGTCGCCACAACAGCTGGAAACCCTGCAATGTGTGCTTTACCTTACGAGCGAGTTTCCCTTCACCGTTTCGGGTGCTACCAACTTCACCTATGCGGAGGCAGAAGCGGAAGATAGGTAACCGCGAGTGCCAAGTACCTACAATTGGATTATAGGTTTTGGGCCTTGTGTTGCGATGGAGGTAACGCAGTTGGGGAAGGAGTCAAAAGAGTGGGATTGCCAATTATCGGCAGGGTTCCATGCGTTTGATTGGGGGCTGTAGAGGGAAAGTTGGCCGTTGGGATTGGAGGCGTCGATTTGGGGGAGGTGGGCGAAATTTGGTTCGCCCGTGGCTTTGAGAAAGGCTTCTTTGCGAGTCCAGAAATGGAGGAAGAGTGAGGTTGGGTCGCCTTCGTGTTGGGCGAGAGCTTCTTGTTCGCGCGGGGAGAGAGTACGCGGGATGAGGGTTTTGAGGGGGAGTTCTGGCCGGATTAGTTCGATGTCTATGCCCACTTCACGTCCATAGGAGATGGCCCACACAGCCAGGTTGCAGGAGTGGGAGACGCTGAAATGCCAGTCTGGAAGGGCGGGCAAGAAGGGTTTGCCATGCGGGGTATAGGCGATGAGGAGTTGTGCGGGGGGAAGACCAGTGCAGAGGGAGAGGATTTCGCGGAGTTGGCCGCGACTGGCGATGAAACGTGAGCGGGCCAGGGGGAGTTGGTAGTGCTGTGCCCGCTGTTGTTCGAGATTATCGAGATGGGGGTATAGTCGTGATGGCGAGAGGGTATCTAAGTCAGCTTTCCAGAGGTGGATATTGCCATCTTGAAATGAGTTGGCGCTCATGCGGTTGCCGATTGGTTCAGGCAGCGCTTCAAGAGATCGGCGAGATGCTGGACATGCGGCTCGGCGATGATGGTGCCATGAGTACCGGGAACAAAGTGTTGCTCAAGGCCACCAACGGCGACTTTACGCCATGCACTCAGGTCGTCGGCGACGCGGTACTGGGTGCGGGCGCTAAATAAGGTGATAGAACCATCGTAGGAAATGGGTTTATAGTCGGTGAATGCCCGCGATAAGCGCTGGACGGTCTCACTGCTATGCCATCCCTCTTGAAGAGGTTCATCGGTGGTATCTTTCCCAGGGGAGATGGGTTTCAAAATTTTTTGAAAGTGTTCGTTGATATAGTCGGCGCGCCGTGGTTTTTCGAGATCGCGCAGATGGCGGGCATGGATGTAAGCCTTACGTGGTAACGAGGGCGAACGACGCTCCAAGCCTGGGAAGTAGGTATCCATCAGCACTAAAAGGGAAATTGTCTGATCCTGCTCGCGAAGCAGTCGCGCCATTTCCAGGGCAATAGCTCCGCCCAGCGAAAAACCGCCCAATGAATAGGGGCCTTGAGGTTGATGTTGGCGTAAGTCGGCTACATACAAAGCGGCTAACTGTCGGATGCAAAGAGGCTCGTCAGATTGCTGGAGCGATGTGGGCACTTGAAAACCATAAAGAGGTTGGGCCGCATCCATATAACCCGCGAGTGCATTGTAGCACCAGACAGTCCCCCCAACTTCATGAACCAGGTAGAGCGGTGGCAATGTGCCTTGCGCCTGAATGGCGACCAATGATGAGGGGGGAGTCACTTCCTCGCCATGTTCATCTTGCGAGGATTGGCCCAGATGGTTGGCGAGGGAGTGAATGGTGGGATATTCCCACAACAGGGTGGCGGAAATATCGTAGCCAAGCCAGTTGGCGAGGTCGCCCGCGAGTGAGAATAGGGTGAGCGATTCGAGGCCCAACGAAGTGATTGGGGCGTGAACGTCGATTTCGGCGGTGGGAAGTTCGGCCACGAGAGCGAAATTGGTGACGAGCCAATTCTCGATGTCGTGAGATGATGGCGCATTGTTAGAAGTGGGGGGAAGGGTGCTGTGAGAGTTGTTCAATTCCATCTTCAAATATTTGAGCCTGTCGAGGCCCAGTTTGTCATGACAGGGAAACAAAAAACCTAAACGCAATCAGTAATTACTAGAAAATTCGGCGCTTTGGCGAGCCTGTTCGCTGAGCACCAACCACTGGGCGATGCGGCGACGAGTTTCGAAGTTGCCTGTCGAGTCGCCGATGGCGCCCTTAGCATTGGCAGTCCAGCCGATAGCGCGGTTAGCATCGAAAATTGCCATTGCTCTGGCATAGGATGCCACATCACTGTTTCCGGTGGGTTGCGATTGGGCGATGGCAAAGGCACGTTCGAGGCGGAAGCGAGCGCGGGCGGGATTGAAACGCGATTCGTAGAAAGCGAATGCCGCCGGATTTGCAGTAGCACCTCTCATGAATGAGGCTGGGTCTGAGATGGGAAGCGCATCCATGTTGCGGGCAAAGGTTTCGTAGAATTCGCGCGCGAATGGCTCGTCGATTTTCATGATACGCACCAGAAAACTCATAGCCTTATCGGGTTGGAGACGAGGCAGGGAATCACGCCACAAGGTTTGCGCGACTTCGGGGAGTTGGGAGAAGGCGGCTTCGCAGAGAGCGCGGTCACGAACATCATAGTTACCGTAGTGCGTGGTTACAGGGAGCGCTTTCGCCAATTCAAGGGCGAGGGACGGGTTGGTTTTTCCTGCAGCTTTGATGGACTCGAATGTGGCTTCGTAGAACAGCCATTCGATGGAGGGGATGTCTTCATCTCCATCGCCTTTAGGTTGAGGCGTGGCTTTGAGTCGTTCGATGAAGGGTTTGGCGGCATCAAGCCCATTGAGGCGGGCCAATTTTGGTGCACCCGAACGCAAAAGGTAGGCTTGCCAGCCTTTTGCCGGGTCGATGAATGCCGCCATGTTATTAAGGAGGCGAGGGGTGACGGCGACGATTGCCCCCATGTTCGCCAAGGTGCGCGAACTCTCACGCCCGTAGGCTTTTTCAGCGAACAGACGCACTCGCTCCAAGAGGGAATCGGCTGCCTGGGAATCGTCGATTATTTCGGAGAAGGCTGCAGCAGCAGCCATGCCTTCGACTATTTGCCAGTTGTTGTCGTCTTTGATTTTGGTTTCGACTTGAGCAACATCGCTTTGAAGGGACTTGAAGAAGGCGCGAGATTCCTCGTTGGCTTCGAGGGGACGCCCCAGTAGTAGCCACTGGGAAGTGTCATAGAGTCGGTCGGCTGGTTGTTTCTCGCTTTGAATGAGTTCGAGCCATCGCCCAGTGGAAATAGATTCATCGCTACCAAAGCGGGAAAGAAGGGTATCGAAGGCATATTTTTCTGGCCTTTGTTTGAATATGCGAAAGAGTTGGTCAGGAGTGCCAATTTCAAATTCCAACGAGAAACTGCCGTAGTTTTTGTTGTCTCTGGTTTGTTCGAGGATGGCTTCGAGAATGGTTTTGGCTTTGGCAGGGTCAGTGGGTTCGAGCGATTGGGGTTTGAGTTCGAGTCGGGTCTTATCGCTTTGAGAGAGGACGAAACCAGTCCCTTGCCATGCGAAGACAGCGTTGATTCCTCTGGGGAGTGGGGCAAGCTCGAATTGGCCTTTGTCGTCGGCGCGTGCATCGACACCACCACCCGAAACGAGAACATTGGGGGCGGCTTCGCCATTTAAGCCAAAGACTTGTCCGGCAGCGCGGCCATTACGCTTGAGAAGGGTGAGGTTTCCGCTCCATAGACGGCCAATGTGGTCGAGTTTGGGGAGGGGCGTGGTGTCGTAGCCCGGCTTTTTGATGGAGACGACTGTCACTTTTTGATCGGCACGCAAGCCTTCCATGTGGGCGCGCCCCATTTTGTCGGAGATGAGTTCGCGTTGAGTCATCGATCCATCATCTGTCGTGATGTTGACCAAAACTTTAGCTCCTTCGACGGCGGCATCGTAATCGTCGTAAATACCCAATTCGAGCGAAGAAATTTGAGCGTGGCGCAAGCGAATTTCGAGGGGTTTGTTGGGTTCGATGGTGATGCGTGCGGGGCCAGCCAGCTCCCACTCGCCTTCGGTGGTGAGTTTCCAGTCACCCACCGTGGGGCCGTAGGCGGTGAAGTCGCCCTTTTCATCACTGGAAGCGAAGTAGTTGCGTTCGTAGCCCTGATTGATGCCCACTGACGCCTTGATGCCCTTGCCGTTTTCATCGACCAAACGCCCGCTGAGCGTAGGCAAACGCTCTATATCGAAATCGAGGTTCAAATTATCGGTGGGGGCGAGGACGAGTTCGCGCGTATTCTGGTCGCGCTTGAACTCGCGCGGGATGCCCATGAGATATATCTTGCTTTGGCCGGGAAGCGTTCGCATTTTCCAGAAACCCTTTTCGTCGGTGGAGGCACTGGCAACTGTCGCACTCGAAGCGGGGTGTACACCACCATAAACGCCAACGGAGGCTCCGGGAACGGGAGCTTTGGAGACGCTATCGAGAACGTGGCCGCCAATCATGATGCCCGCGACGGCGTGGGCATCGGGCAGTTGAAGGGGAGCGCCGATAGTGGCGCTGATGGCTTCGGAAGCAGCAATGACAAAAGGGGGTTCTTCTTCCTCACTGTAGAAAGATATGTTGTAAGTACCAGTGGCAAGGCCATCAAGGGTGAAGGTGCCGTCGGCCTCCGTTTTAGCGCTGGAGCCTGATGAGCTGTTACCGTTGGTTGTACCTTGAGCGCCGACATGAATGCCCGCCAAGGGTTTACCATCGAGTCCGAGGACGCGACCTTTGATCTGGGCGCCGGGTTGCAAGATGGTATCGGCGCTACTGCCCGCCAGAATTTGGGTGCGGACGGAAACGCGCTCAGGAGCCTTAATCGAGACATAGACCTGCGAATCGGTGGGGACATCGGGCAGTTGCCATGTGCCATCGGCGGTGGAGCGCGTGGTGACTTTAGGCAGGAGCGGGCCGTCATAAAGCATGTCGGATTCGCCCCCGGCTTTTTGCGACGCGAGATAGGCGATGGTGGCGCCCTGAATAGGTTTGCCTTCCGGGTCGAGAACTTTGCCGCTGATTTTGGCGGGTGGCCCCAATTCGATTCGCAGGTTGGGCTTTTTGAAGAACAGTTGCCCGCTGCCAATGGCGTAACCGTTCTTTTTTACGAAGATGCGGCCCGCAAAATCGCCGTAAATGGCGTTAGGGATGGGTTCGAAATCGAAACTTGTGGTGCCCTGCTCGCCCGTCTGGTTGAGGACGAAACCGCGAGGGGTTTTACCGAATGATTCGAGTTGGACATCGGCGCCCGCGATGGGCTTGCCTTTATCATCGACAACTGAAACCGAAAGGGGAACTGCCAGCGTGGGGACAGCGGACAGGAGAACGAGCAAGGGAAGAACGATACGGGTGATCTTCATTGAGTGGTGGGATGAAAACGTGGCGCAGTTTGTCGGAAAGCGGGGGAGATTGCAGAGGAAATTAGGCGGTGTGAAGCCGCAGCCAACGAGAATGGCCCTGACAGTGTCGGGCACCCCACTTTCGACAGATAGCGCCAGTAACTGCCGCACTCTGAATCAGGGGAGATTTTGAATTGGAGGTGATTTCAGGTTAAGGGTTCGATTGTGCTGAGGGTGCCTGCTATTAGTTGGTGACGGCAGGTATGGCGTTGGACTTTGCCGCTGGAGGTCTTGGGGAGGGTGGCAGGGCGGATGAGTTGGATGGTGTGGGCACGGAGATCATGCTTTTCGGCGACGGATTGGCGGATGGATTGGATGATGGATTTGGAGTCGAGAGTATTGAGGTGAGAGCGCTCCAACTCGGCGACTACGGCGAGGACTTCGATGTTTTCGATTTCAAGGCCGAAGGCGGCACAAGCACCTGCGCGGATGGCAGGGTGGCTGGTGGCGACGGTGGCTTCAATGTCAGTAGGTGAGTGGTTGCGGCCCCCGATGATGATGAGGTCTTTAAGGCGCCCCGTGGGGAAGAGTTCGCCGTTGTGGAAGAAGCCCAGGTCACCTGTGCGGAGATATGGGCCTTCGCCGTTAGCAGTGTGGGCGGCGAAGGTGGAGCTAGTTTCGGCGGGGCGGTTCCAGTAGCCGTCAGTGATATGGGGGCCACGAATCCAGATTTCGCCGATGCTGCCGGGTTCGCAGGGAACGCGGGATTCGGGGTCGATGATGAGGATTTCGGCGCCCTGCCAACTCTGGCCGCAGGAGACAAGAGGGCGGGCGCTTTCATTGAGCGAGTTCGCGGGTTGAGGGCAATGGTTTTCCAGGGAATCGGAGGTGAAGTGGGTGATGGTTGGGGGCGAGGATTTAGCGCCGCCAGAGGCGAAAAGGGTAGCCTCGGCCAAGCCGTAACAGGGGTAGAAGGCGGAATTTTGGAAGCCGTTTGTAGCGAACAGTTCGGCGAAGCGGTTCAGGGTTGGGGCGCGGACGGGTTCGGCGCCGCAGAAGGCGAGTTGCCATGCGGACAGGTCGAGGTCGGCGCGTTGTTCGGGGGTGATTTTGCGGGCGCAGAGGTCGTAGGCGAAGTTGGGGGCACCACTGGCCTGTGAGCTATAGTTCTGGATAGCGCGCAACCAGCGGATAGGCTTCATGAGGAAGGCTTCAGGGGGCATGAGAACGCAGTGGTTGCCCGCGAGGACGCCTTGAAGCAGATTGCCGATGAGGCCCATGTCATGGAAGAGGGGAAGCCATGAGACGATGGTGTAGTCTTCGGTTTGCTCGAAGGCAGTGGCAATCATGCGGTGGTTGGACAGCACGTTAGCGTGCGTGACCATGACGCCTTTCGGGGTTGAAGTGGAGCCGGAAGTGTATTGTAGGAAAGCCAAATTTTCCGAGGAGTGCGCTGGCTGTTGCCAGCGGGCAGGGTCAGATTTAGCGGCGTCCAAGGCGAGGCAAGGGACATCGGGGAACAGAGATTCGAGTCGCGGGAGAAGTGAGGCGGTGGTGAGGACGAGCGCGGGCTGGCAGTCGTGAATGACGGCATTGAGCCTTGCGTCTTCGCGATGCGGGCGCGGGGGATAAAGGGGGACTGCGACGGCTCCGGCATAGAGACAGGCGAAGAAGGCACAAACATATTCCAAACCAGAGGGGAAAAGCAGAAGAACACGCTGGCGGCTGGCGCCACGCGCCTGAAGAATGGCGGCGAGGGAGCGAACGCGGTTATCGAGTTCCGCATAGGTGAGGGTTTCGGTCTCGTTTTCGCCGTCGAGAAGGAAGGTGAGGGCGCGACGATTAGGGTGGATTTGGGCGCGCTGACGCAAAGTTTCGGTGATGGTGGCATTCATCGGCGGCGATGTACCTCCATTGGAACCCCGAACTGTTGGCGCAGGGTGAGAACGGGCTGAGCAACGACGGGTGGTTCGGCGATGGGACGGAAGTCGAAGCGGGCGGCCAGAGCGCCCAGAATGAGTTGCGCCTCGATGATGGCGAAGCGCTGTCCCAAACAAAGGTGGCGACCGCCAGCGAAGGGGAAGTGGGCGTAGAGCGGGCGTTTGGGGCCATCGTTAGGGGCGAAGCGGGATGGGTCGAAACGCTCGGAGTCGGGCCATAAGTCGGGGTGACGGTGGGTGGTGTAAGGGCTGACAATGATGAAGGCACCCGCCGGGATGGGATAGCCCGCAATTTCGTCAGCTTCGAGGGCACGTCGAACCATCACCCACACCGGAGGATAAAGGCGCATGGCCTCGTTGAAGACCATTTCGGCGTAAGTGAGGCGCGGCAAATCGGCGATAGAAGGCCAACGACTGCCTAATACCTCATCGGCTTCGGCGTTGAGGAGTTGGAGCGACTCGGGACTTTGGGCCAGAAGGTGCCATGCCCAGGCAAGGGAGATGGCTGTGGTTTCGTGTCCGGCGATGAGGATAGTGACGACTTCATCGCGCAGTTGTTTATCTGTGAGGGGTTCGCCAGTTTCGGCGTCACGCGAATTAAGGAGCGTTGTGAGTAAGTCGCGCGGCGGATTTGGGTCAGCGCGGCGCTGGTTGATGAGTTCGTAAACGACATCATCGACGGTGGCAAGCGATTGCTTGAAACGGGCGTTGCGCTGCGGCGAGATGGTCATGGGGGTGTTGAGCAGCGTGGCAGAGATGTGGCCGAGGTCTTCTATCATGACGGCGATGGCGTCGCAGATGTCTTCGGCGTAGGCGGAGAAGTCGGAGCTGAACATGGCGCGCACGACAATGTCGAGGGTGAGGATTTTCATCTCGTGCGCCATATCGAGGGGACGCGATTCGCCGACGTTAAGATTCCAGCCATCGACCATGCGCTGTACGGCTTCGACGATGAGGGGGCCGAAACCGATGAGGCAACCTTCGTGGAAGTCGGGCTGCATGATGCGGCGCTGTTTGCGCCAGTAGTCGCCATCGCTGGCGAGGAGGCCCTGCCCTAGAGTGAGGGAGACGAGCGGGGCGCGCACGATATTGGTGCGGTGCAGAACCTGTCGGATCTCTTCGGGGTGATTGAAGAAGTACACCGAGCCGTAGGGTGTGGTGTAGTGGACGGTGTCACCGAACTCGCGGGCGAGCGTCAGCAGGAATTCGAAGGGGTTGGCGTGGGGGCTACGCGCGAAATCGGCGAGCCACTGACGGGTTGGTCCCGGTGGAGTTGGATTTAAGGGGGGAGTGGGTATCTGAGGTATAGTGGAAGTAACTGACATGGGCAAAACGCTTGGCGCGCAGTATGTCGGGTTGGGGTTTGTTTGAGGGGTTTGAATTGTACTTCTTTATCGTTAGAAATTAATAATTTTCCAGAGATTAACCGCAAAGTATCAGGAGGAGTTTTTGATTCACCACAAAGGCACGGAGACACAGAGGTTTTTTGTATGGGGTGGCGAGTTGGAGGTTGGAGAACCAAAATCAAGGTATGGCTGAGTTCGATGCGACTTACGGTTATTCGTTGGAGCGGTTGTTGGAAGTGCCATTTCCTGAAGGGCCGTCTGATTTTGCGGAGTTTTGGCGGAGTACCTACGAAATGGCGCGCGCGGTGCCACTGAATATAGAGCGGCGGCGGATTAAGTCACCGCACCGGGATTATGAGTTGTGGGAAGTTGAGTACGATTCGTTGGATAGGGTGCGAATTGGGGGGTGGGTTGCCCTACCCGTCAGTGGGCATTTTGAACGGGGAGTTGTGATGGGGCATGGCTATGGGGGGCGGAGCGAACCTGCCATTGAACTTTCGGGGCCACCTGCTGTTGTGATTTCACCGTGTATGCGGGGATTTCATCGCTCGGCGCGGAGGGATTTGCCGAATAATTCGGGGGAGCATGTGGTGCATGGTATCGAAAGTCGCGACACATATATTCATCGCGGGTGCGCGGCAGATTTGTGGCTGGCGGCTTCGGTTTTACTCGAACTGTATCCAGAAGCGGAAGGGAAGTTGGATTATCAGGGGGCCAGTTTTGGTGGGGGAATCGGGGCGCTGATGCTGCCGTGGGATGAGCGATTTCGGCGAGCGTTTTTGGATGTGCCCAGTTTTGGCAATCATCCGTTGCGGGTTCAATTGGATTGCAATGGGAGTGGGGCGGCGGTTAGGCGGCGGTATTTGAAAGATGTATCGGTGTTGGAGGTGCTGGCTTATTTCGATGCGGCGACAGCGGCAAATCAGATTCGGATTCCTACTTTTGTTGCAGCAGCTTTGAGCGATGGGTCGGTGCCACCACCGGGGCAGTTCGCTGTTTACAATGCCATCGGGGCGGAGAAGGAGCTGTTCGTTCGGCAAACGGGGCATCCCGATAGCGAGGCCGACAACAGGAAACTTTGGTGGGAGTTGGGGGAGTGGTTTAACGAGGCGTGATGGTTTTGGCTCACCGAATGCGCGACAGCAGCGCCCAAGTTACAGTCAGATAGCGCGGGGCGGCGGCTGCCCTACCCCGCGCTGATTTCCGATGAATTATGGTTTGGGGAGGAAGGGTTCGACGGCTTTTTTCCAGATGGCGTAGCCTTCGGGCTTCATGTGGAGTTGATCGCCGACGAAAAGTTCGGGACGGGGTTGGCCGTTGGCGTCCAGCATGAGCGGGAAGATGTCGATAAATTTGAGGTTGGGGACGAGCTTGGAAAAGTCGGCGACCAGCGAGTTGGCTTTGCGGATGTTGGCGACGTTGCCCCAACGCGAAGGGGCGGGAGCGACGGAGATAAATGCGATGGGCAAGTTCGGATATTTGGCGCGCACCAGAGAGACGAAGGTCATGTAATCGGCAAGAATGGTTTCGGGCGATTTTTTATCGGCGAGGTCGTTGGTACCCGCGTAGAACACGATCATCTTCGGGTCGTAGGGCATGACGACTTTATCGACGAAATGGACGGAGTCGCTGATGTAGGAGCCACCAAAGCCGCGATTAAGGACATTGCGACCGGGGAAATCTTCGGCAAGTGTTTTCCAAAGTCGAATGCTGGAGCTGCCAACAAAGAGAATGCCGCCTTTGGTGGGTGGGGTCTTGAGGTCGGCGGTGCCAAAATCGTCAATTTCGTTTTGAAAGCGCCAGGGCTTGGTAACAGCGGGTAATTTCGCCCATTGGTCAGTCGTGGGCAGCACCGCATTCTCACCATTAAAAGCGACCGAAAGAACCGGGGGAGCGATGGGGTCGTGTTCTTTGGAGGCGAAGATGTGCATGACATCGTTGTCTGGGCCATCTCCGACTTCCTGACGGGTGATGATGAGAGTGGCCTGACCGTTGGTATCACTCTTCAAGAAATTCAGTAGCGCGGGGGTAGAAAAATTGATGACCTGATCGGCGACGCCCGTTCCGGTGATGGTGAAAGTGCCGAGAGAAGTAACGGTATCGGTCTTGAGATTGAGCGCTGAGGTCGCGTCGTTGGCGGGGGCGTTGAGCCATGTCGCCGCTTTCTCGCTCCAACTCTCGCTGGGGTCACCGTCTTTAAGACCGAAGACGTTGAATGTCCAGATTTTACCGGGAGCCGATTTGCCCTCAGCGGTGGTGAGGCGAAGGCCCAGAGTTACACCAGAAGCGGTGGTAACAGGGTCAGGCAAGGTGGCGAGATCAAAACGCAGGTAGGTTTTGCGCGAGGAAAGTAAGTCCTTGGAGTTGCGAACGCGCAGGACATCGTGGTCCCCGAAATTGCCGTCATCGAAGCCCGCACCGCCTCGGACATTGAGATCGGCGCCTTTGCCTTGAGCGGTGGAAATGAATGTGGGAGCGGCTTGAGCGGTGCCGAAGGCGCTCAGAAGCGCTAATGTGCCTAGAAACGAGGTACGTTTGAATTTATTTTTCATGCTGATGGCTATTGGACAGTGTGAGCGAGTCGAATGTAACTGCAGATTCATTTATTGCTCGAAGTTTCAAATACCGGTATCTTAGATTCAATATACCCGGCGAAGAAGGAGTTCAAACAGTCAATAGGACACGCCAAGCAAAGCGAAGGCACCGCTCACTAAGTTCGCGAGGTTATTTCAATATGTCTGGGTGCCTCTCACGGACACAGCAAGCCACCTAACGCATAGGGCGACTGGCTGGAGGCTCTTGGTAATCAAGGGTAATGAATCTAAATTAGGACGATTTCAGAGTTGTCGTCAGAGTTTTTTCAGAGCGCGCGCGCAAGATGTTAGGCAGAATCCCAAACGGGAAAACATCATGAACATCCGTTCCCGCTTCGCGCCATACGCGCACTGCTGCGACCAAGCCGAGCCGCCCTCGGTTAGAGAGTCGCGGCGGAATAATCTAAAAAACTCTCTTCGGCTGGCACTTGCCGCCTCGCTCTCGGTCGTGGGTTTAACGAGCACCGCCCATGCACAGAATGTGCAGGTACGCACTACACGCGGAGTCACCACTGCCAAGGCTGGCGAGCTGCTGGTTAAATTCGGCTCCTCTTCTTCTAACTCATTAATTTCGATTCACTCAAATATTTCGAGCATTCGCGCTAAAGCCGCCCCTACAAATAAAATAATCGGAGCCATCGAATTGCAAAGCTTCGGTTCGATAGGCTGGCAATTGGTAAAGTTGCCCACAGGCATGTCGCTGGAAGATGGCATAAAGTTCTATAAGTCTCAAGCCAACGTTTTAGATGTGGAACCCAACCCAGTCGTTCATGCGATGGCAGTGCCCAACGATCCGGCCTATTCTCAACAGTATGGGCTAGAAAAAATCGGCGCTCCTGCTGCGTGGAACAAAAACAAAGGCAGCGCCAGCACCATTGTTGCCGTGATTGATACCGGCGTCAATTACACGCACGAAGACCTATCGGCGAATATGTGGAAGAATCCGAAGGAGATTCCCGGCAACGGCAAAGATGACGATGGCAATGGATATATAGACGATGTGTACGGCGTAGACACAGTTGATAAAGATGGCGACCCGATGGACTCGCACCATCATGGCACTCATTGTGCGGGCATTATCGGCGCAGCGGGTAACAACGGTATCGGCATTTCAGGCGTGAACTGGAACGTAAAAATAATGGCGTGCAAGGTGTTGGGGGCCGATGGGAGCGGGAGCGTAGCTGGCATTATCGAAGGTTTGCAGTACGTGTTAACGATGAAGGCTCGCGGCAACAATATTCGTGTTGTGAACGAGAGTCTGGGCGGCCCCGGCTACTCGCAGGCGACCAAAGACGTGATCGACGCCTTAGGCAAAGAGGGCGTTTTTGTGGCAGCAGCGGCGGGCAATGAGACGACCAACAACGACGCTACCCCCAGCTATCCGGCCTCTTACGACTGCCCGAACATCATTTCGGTGGCGGCTTCGGATTCGCGCGATAACGTAGCGAGCTTTTCTAACTACGGCGCGACCAGCGTTGACCTTGCGGCGCCTGGCGTGGACATTTACTCGACTTTCTGGCCGGGGAATAGTTCGTATGCCAACTCCAGCGGCACCTCGATGGCGACTCCTATGGTCGCGGGTGCAGCGGCATTGCTGTATGCGTTCAACCCATCGCTTACCCCTGAAGCGATGAAAAAGTTGTTGATGGATACCGTCGATCCGTTGCCACAGTGGGATGGCAAGGTGGTTACGGGCGGACGCATGAATTTGGCGCGCGCGTTGACGAGCATCGACCCGAACGGATTACCGATTGTGACTTCGACTTCGCCGCGCGGGGTTTCGAGCAACTTGCGTCCGGCGATTACGGTCAGCTTCTCGAAGCCGATGAATCAGGCCAGTGTGCAGAGTAACTGGAGCTTTGCGCCCGCCGTGACGGGCACGTTCGTTTGGAGCAACAATAACCAGACAGTGACCTTCGCGCCCAGCGGCAATTTGGTGGCGGGTACAATGTATGAAGGTCGCATCAAGGGAACAGCAGTAAGCGCGGCGGGCGTGAAACTGGACGGCGACTTATCGGGCGCTTCGACTGGTTCACCCAGTGATGACTATGTGTGGAACTTCCGCATTGTGGGCGCGCCCTCGAACGACAACTTTGCGCGCGCCATGCCGTTGAGCGGCGATAGCGGCTATGTTCCAGCTTTCAACATGGGAGCGACGCGCGAAGCGGGCGAAGGTCGTCATGGCAACTACTATGGGCAGGGCGACAAATCGGTGTGGTTCAAGTGGACAGCTCCAGCGACAGGCAACTTGATTTTCGATACGACGGGTTCGACTTTTAGCCACGTTATCGGCGTTTACACCGGCTCTTCGGTGGGGGCATTGACGACGCAGAAGTTGGGCGACTCGAATTATATTCACAACGAAGTCCAGATCGCGTTGCGCGTAGTAGCTGGCACAACCTACTCCATCGTTATCGACGGCGATTTCTACCCTCAAACCGAGACTACCCTCCCCTTCACCGACACGGGGAACATCCGTTTGTCCTGGCTGTTGTATCGCTCGCCAGCAAACGATAACTATGCCAGCGCGCAGAACATTTCGGGCGTCAAGGGCAGCACAACGGGCAACACGCTCGGCGCCTACTGGGAAGACGGCGAAACCAGCCACGCCGGAGCCGATTCGTCGGTATGGTTCCGCTGGACAGCGCCCGCCAACGGCGCGGTAACTTTCGATACCATCGGCACCAACTGGGACACCGAACTCTCGGCCTTCACAGGCACCCCGATTAGAACCGCCAAAGAAGTCGCGCAAGATCGCGACGGCGGCGGTGCCAACGGCACCAGCCTGATGCCATTCACGGTTTCGGCGGGCGCCACCTATTACATCTCGGTTGGTGGCGCGGGCTATGCCTTCAATGATGCGCGCGGCGACTTCAAGCTGAACTGGAACTTTGTGAATGCCCCGACCAACGATGCGTTCTCGAAAGCCATTGCTCTCAACCCTGCCAACGGGGGCACGCTGACGACTTCGACTTATGGAGCCACGTTGGAGGCCAACGAACCAGAAGTCGAGTACGACGAAGGCATCGCCTCCATCTGGTACACATGGACAGCGCCCACAGATGGCGCGGTTAGCTTCGACACGTTGGGCAGTAGTTTCAATACCAACCTGGGCGTATATACCGGGAACACGCTTTCGGGCCTGACAGTCGTGGCCGAGAACGACGATAACAAATCGGTCGAAGAAACGGAAACCTCGAAGGTGAAATTTACAGCGGTCAAAGGCACGACTTACCGCATTCGCATCGACAGCCCGGAATACGCTTCGAGCGAGGCTTCGATTGGCTATCCAGCCACTCATGGCCCTGTTCGCCTGACATGGAGCTTCGTGGGAGCGCCCTCGAACGACCGCTTTGCCAGCGCTCAACTGCTCAACACAACGAACGGCGGCGTGGTTGGCTCGAATATCGGCGCCAACATCGAAATCGACGAACCGAAACCGAACTACCGCGATGAAGGTGCCTCGATCTGGTACAAATGGACGGCCCCAACAAACGGCGCAGTGACCTTCGATTTGGCAGGCAGCACCTATATCAACGGCTTGCCGATGAACACCTACCTCGCGATTTACACCGGCTCCGACTTGGCGAGTCTGGAAGTGGCCGACGAAAACGACGACGATAAAAGCAACGAACCCACCGAGACAAGCCGCGTGCGCTTCACGGTGAAGGGCGGCACCACCTACTATGTGCGCATCGACAACGCGGACATCGCCTATGGAGACAGCGGCCAATCATATGACCGCACACACGGCAGTATCGCCCTCGCCTGGGACTTCGTGGGCGCTCCCGCGAACGACAATTTCTCGGCGTATGAGAATCTGGGTTCAGGTGCTTCGGGCCGAGTCGGTGGAACGACTGTAGGCGCGGGCCTTGAGGCCAACGAGGAAAACCCGACCTACCGCGACGACGGCACCTCGCTCTGGTATCGCTGGACAGCTCCTTACACAGGCACAGTGATGTTCTCGACATCGGGCAGCAAAGGTTTGGATGGCAAAGCCTATGACACCCACCTCGCGGTCTACACGGGCAACCTCATTGATGGATTGGAATGGGTTAACGAGAACAACGACGATGGCTCATCACCCACATCGAAAGTGACCTTCGACGCCGAGGCGGGCACCACCTATGTCATTCGAGTCGGCGACGGCTGGGCCAGCGGATACGACAGCGTACAGAAGTACAACAGCGGACACGGCGTCGTGAGTTTGAGCTGGTCGCTGGGCGGCACTCCGATTTCGGGACCGACGATTAGCAACTTCACGCCGACAAGCGGCGGAGCGGGCACGGTTGTCACCATCAACGGAACGAACCTGAGCGGCGCCAACTCGGTGTTGTTCGATGGACTGGCGGGCACCATCAGCACCACCTCAGCAACCAGCGTGAAGGCGACAGCTCCGACCGGAGTACACACTGGACGCATCACCATCAAGACGGGCAACGGCAGCGCTATCAGCGACACAGACTTCAAAGTTGGCCCCGCCATCACCACATTCTCACCAACAAGTGGGCCAGTTGGAACCCAAATCACCATTGAGGGAAGCGGCTTTCAGGGAGTCACGGGGGTAACGATTGGTGGAGCCAGCGCTTCGTTCACGGTTGTTTCAGCGACTCGCCTAACAGCCATCGTTCCCGGTAACGCAGTTAGCGGCAAAGTGACTGTTACGACGGCGGGGGGCACAGCCGCGAGTGCGGGCGTGTTCTCGATGCCGCCGCGTATCGACTCCTTCTCGCCGCCAAGCGGCCTGGTTGGGACTCGCGTTCAGATTAAGGGCGCCAACTTCCTTGGCACCACTTCAGTTCTGTTCAACACCACAGCAGCAACAGCGCCTTCGATTGCATCGGATGTGATTTCGGTGGCGGTTCCAGCGGGAGCAACAACGGGCTTGATTTCGGTTGTGACTCCGGCGGGCACGGTGAAAACGGCGACTAACTTCGTGGTGCAAACACCACCCGTCATCACTGGATTTACACCGCTAGGCGGCAAAACGGGCACAGCAGTCACCATTTCAGGACGCAACTTCCTCGGCGCAACAGCGGTTCGCTTCAATGGCGTGGCAGCGGTGAATCCGAAAATCACGGCGACCTTGATTGCCGCCAATGTTCCGGCAGGGGCTTTGACCGGGCCGATCTCGGTGACGACTCCCGAAGGCGACAGCCAGAGCGCGGCTAACTTCGTGGTCGATAATGAGGCTCCTACTGTCACGATCACCAATCCGATGGCAGGTTCGAGCGTTACCGCTCTGCCAAAAGCCTTCACGGGTACCGTAGGCGATAATGGCGGTGTGTCGAACGTGCAAAGCGTGACATGGTTGTTGGCCCGCACAATTGGCACCAACCAGTTCCAGTATTGGAACCCAACCAACGGCATATGGGGCGCCTTCCTGCTGAACGCCTCGACTCCAACACGCCCGAACGTTAATACGGCGTGGTCTTCGGTGGGTAACCTGCCGACGGGCGCGAATCTGACACCGGGCGCCTATACAGTGCGCGCCACAGCGACCGACAAAATGGGCAATGAGAGCACGGTGTTTAGCGCCTTCACAGTGGCGCCTCTCACCTACTCGATTTCGGGGCGTATCACTCTGGGAACAGCGGGATTGGCGAACGTGACGGTTACTCGTACCGGGAACGTGAAAGTAGTGACGAACGCGAATGGCGAGTTCTCGTTTGCGGGAGTGGCGGCCAATACCAACGTGACGCTGACACCAACATTAACGGGCTACACCTTCAACCCAGTAACACGTAACGTCGCATTGAAAACGGCGAACGTAACCGGCCAGAACTTCGCGGCTACCTCAACGACACCTACTGTTACTTCCTTCACGCCAGCCAGCGGCCCAGTGGGGACAGCAGTAACCATCAAGGGGACGAATCTTTCGACAGCAACTGCGGTGAAGTTCAACAACGTCACAGCGACTATCAAGAGCAAGGCGGCGACACAGATAGTGGCAGTCGTTCCAGCCGGAGCAACGACGGGGCGAATCAGCGTCACGACTCCCACGGGAACTACCAGCAGCACGACCAACTTCACGGTGACGATTCCGCCTCCAACAATTGCAGGTTTCACTCCAGGAAGCGGCCAGATCGGGTTCAATGTCACTATCAACGGGACCAATTTGGCGGCTGCGACTTCGGTGAAATTCAACAACGTGGCGGCTGTCATTAAGAGCAAAACGGCTACGCAGATCGTGACTTCGGTTCCGGCTGGAGCGACAACGGGGCGCCTAACAGTAACGACGCCGACGGGGACAGTGACGAGCGCGGCAACCTTTACGGTCATTCTTCCGCCGACGATTGCGAACTTTACGCCGGGAAGCGGTCAGGTTGGATTCAACGTGACGATTGACGGCACCAACCTCTCGACGGCAACCGCTGTGAAGTTCAATAATGTGGCAGCGGTTATCAAGAGCAAAACCGCGACTCAAATAGTGACTTCGGTTCCTACGGGTGCCACGACAGGGCGGATTACGGTGACGACGCCGAATGGCACCGCCACGAGCACGGCTAACTTCACGGTGACAGTGCCCAACACTTCGCCGACGATTGCCAGCTTTACACCCACAATGGGGCCAGTGGGTACGGCTGTCACCATCAATGGAACTAACATGGCGACTGTAACTTCGGTGAAGTTCAACAACGTGGTCGCCGTCATCAAGAGCAAGACTGCAACTCAGGTTATGGCCGTTGTTCCGACAGGAGCCACCACAGGGCGTATTAGCGTCACCAGTGGGACGGGCACAGCAACCAGCACAACGAATTTCACGGTGAAAGCGGGACTCAAGGCGGCTTCGGCACCGTCTTCTGATGAAGTGGTATTCTGCACACCCGCTGCAAATGCGACTTATCCGGCTTTGGATTCGGTCAGGGGCACGACAGCTGACGCAGGCCAAAGCGTTTACCTGCAACTGTACAAAGTGGGGGTCGATGGAAAAACCCTCGCGGCGGTTTACGATTGGACGAACGGTAGCTGGGGTGGCAACGACAAATTGGAGAGCACCATTGCGAAGGCAATGGGCACAACGGAGTGGCAACTGGCGTTGCCGCAGCTTCCGGCGGGCAGCTACGAAATCTATGCCGCCGCTTTGAGTTCGGGCGAATCGCCCATCCAAGGACAATGGCTTAGGCGACGCTTCACGATTTCGGCGGCGAAAGATTCGGTGAAGACATCGTAACTCTAGCATGAGAAACCACAAGCGGGCCGCACCATCTGGTGCGGCCCGCTTGTTTTATTGATTCAGGGGTCAGGCTTTGGTGACACGGATACGGTCGATGTCGAGGCCGTTTTCGTCTACCTGAGTGAGGGTGAGTTCTTCTTCGCCAACATCGAAGATGGTGAAGGAGTGGCGGTCGGAGATGAGGCGGGCGACATATTCGACGTGGTTGTCGCGTTGGTGCGTCCACTCTTTGGGATTGTTGTTCATCTTTGGGTCGTACAAGCTCTGTCCGCCCGCCCCGGTGGTGATGTGGATGATGCCATCGGGTTTGGTGACTTTCTGCCCATCAAAAGCGCGGTCAACGGTGAAGGTGCCGGGAACGAGACGGTCGCTACTGTTGACTTTGGAGGCTTTGCTGCTGTCGCCGGGGGCGAAACGCAATGGTTGGCTACGTTGGTAGATATGCTCGTGGCCGTTGAGGATGAGATCAACGCCATTGGCTTCGAAAATTGGTGATAAGACGCGGAAATGCTGCTCGCTGAAGTGGTTGTCGCCAGCGTTGAAGGCAGGGTGGTGGTAAACAACGAATTTCCAACGAGCGTCGGTGGATTTGAGGTCGTCGATAATCCACTGCTGTAACTGAGGATTGGTGGTATCAACGTAGATGTTCGAGTCGAGGCAGAGGAAGTGGATGTCGCCGTAGTCGAACGAATAGTTGGCCATGCTCGGATAGCGTCCGGCAGCGGCTTTTTGAAAATCGGCGATCTTGTTTTCGGCACCACGCAGGGCCAAGGGCGAGGGTGGCGATTTCGGGCCGTTGGAGGGCAGATACATGTTGGTGAAGTAGCCCAGAGCATCCGGCGCAGAATCGAAGTTGGCGCACGCCCAGTTAGCGTTCAGGAGGGGATCGCTGTAATTGACGTCGTGGTTGCCAAGCACCGAGTAGTAAGGAACCGAGCGCAGCAAAGGAGCGCCGATGCCGGGAGCGGCGGTATCGGAGTTGAACACCATGAAGAAATATTTGGTGTATTCGCTGTCGCGTCCCTGATTATAGACGCTATCGCCGACGTTAATGACGAAGTCGGGATGGGTGAGGTAAGCCTGATAGCAGACGTTGCGGTTGCCAACGTTCTGGCAGGCATTGTCGCCGATTGCGACGAAGCGGGTGCGCGTGCCACGTGGCTGGCGCGTGGTGAAGTAGCCCTCGACAATGACGCGCTCGTTGCAGGTGACTTTATAGAACACCTTCTGGCCCAGAGATAATTGCTGGAGATTGGCGGCGTAGTTGAGGTGGGTTACATCGCCCGCGACGCGAGCAATACGAGTGACAACGGCAGTTTTACCGTAGGTTTTGGTGGGGCCGTAGACAAAGGTAAATTTGGCGTCCCTGTTCTCGGTTTGCCACGCGACGACAACCGATTCTCTCTTGTCGATTAAGCGACTTCCGTTACCGGGTTGAATATAGGGAAGAGCCGTAAAAACAGGCAATTCGGCTCCCTGACCATCGGCGGCAGCAGCGAACAAACCGCGACCGATGGGAGTGAGGGCCAGAAAAGTCACTCCTCCGGCAGAGCGCAAAAATTGACGACGAGAAAAATCGGACATGATGAAAAGACGAACTTAAAAGACGGTTTAACGCGAGCGCAAAGGGCAAGATAGGATAAATGTGAAGACAATCCGCTCGCATAATGCGGCTGTTATCAGAGGCCGATAACATACCGAATTATTGTCGGAAAAGGCATTTGTGAGTACGCCAGCCAGATATTCGGCAATTCAATTACAAAATATATTCAATATCGACTTAATATCGGACTACAGAATAAGAAATTTCCCACATGTGCTTTACATTTAGAAGCAGGGAATCCCAAACAACAGGGACTCTACCTACTGGGTTGAATAAGGCATTCAGCTATTTATCCAACCATCAAGAGCCATGAAGAAGAGGTGTTTCTGGGCTTCGAAGCGGTCTTCGTGGGGAAAGAAAAGCGTGCGCAGGGCGGGACGAGCTTCTTCGGGATCGTCATTAATCCAGCCTTCGAGGGTGGGAACATCGGCTTCGGGGTGGAACTGGGTGGCGAGGGCGTGTTTGCCCCATGCGAAGGCTTGAGCAGGGCAATCGGCGCTAGAAGCCCCGTGAATGGCGCCTTCAGGGACGGCGAAGGTGTCGCCATGCCACGAAACGAAGCGATGCTGTTCGGGAAGCCAATCGAGAAGCGGCGACTGCGCGGCTTCGGGGCGGCGAGTGACTTCGAGCCAGCCTTTTTCGGGGATGGGGGCACGCACGACGCGACTGCCGAGCGAATCGGCCATGATTTGGGCGCCAAGGCAGATACCGAAAACCTTTTTCTCGGCGAGCAAAGCTTCGCGAGTGAAGGCGCGCACCGCTTTGAGGTGAGGGAACTGCTCATCCATGTAGGCATTCATGGGGCCACCCAAAATGACGACAGCTTCGACTTCATCGAGCGATGGGACAGTAGCGCCTTTATGGAATTGGAGCCAGTTGATCTCGATGGCGCGCGACTTCGTCCATTCGAGGAGGTTGGCAGGACCACAACTAACCTCGTGCTGAAAAATATGCAATCGCATCTTCAAGAGAGTTTGCGGGCTGGCTCAAGTAGGAGCGAGCAAACCACTTTCGTCTTTGAGGGCGACGCCAGATAGGCCGCGCAGGCGCATCTCGCCAAGCAGGTAGTTGAGTTTTTGTGCCGCGAAGTCGAGCGGCAAACCATCGGGGCGAATGTTGGAGATGCAATTGCGGCGTTCGTCGGTGTTGCCAACTCGCGGGCCATGCACAAGGTAGGCGCTGAGCGAATCGGGCACGCCTAAGCCGGGGCGTTCGCCGATGAGGATAAGCGACAGGGGAGTCGCCATGATTTCCCCGATTTCGTCTTGCAGGGCGACGCGCCCATTGGAAACCAGAGCGACGGGGGCGATTTTCCAAGCGCGTTCATCGAAGAACGGTTTGAGTTTTTCGAGAAGTGGGGCGGCGTGACGCTCGACAGCGAGAGCCGACAAGCCGTCGGAGATGATGATGGAGATGTCGCAGTTGCCGTGTGTTTCGGCGATTGTCTGCCACTCGTTGCGGGAGCGTGGCGACAGGCGACGGCCCCAATCGGGACGCTGTAAGAAGTCGGCGCGGCTGTGGGCATCGGAGGTGAGGAGTTGGGTTTGGAATCCTTCGCGTTGTAATCGATGGTATATAGTTTTACGGTCGAAGGGCCAATGGACGGCGTCGCGGGCGTTGGCGTGGCAGAGATGAAAATCAAGGCGCTCTTCGGTAGCGATAGAGGCCCCAGCACGCGGCAGGGCGAGGCGCGCCGGGGTGAACTGTTTCCAGCTGTGGGCCAGACTTTCGGGGCTTGAGTCCTGAATTGGGAGCAACGCCATCGTGCTTTCGGGCGCGGTGATAGCGAAGCGCTTAGCGACTTCTTCGATACCCTGAACTTGATCGTTAGAGTCAGTAACGCCGCGTTCGCGGAGCCAGCAGTCAAATTCGGGCGCTGGCTTGAGGCCGAGCGTTTGGCGCAAGAACTGGGCGTCGTGGAAGGAGGTGGATTGGTAGCCGAGCATTATGTCGTCGGCACCGGGCACGCCCATGATGAAGTTGCAGCCTGCCGCACCCAACAAGACAAGGAGAGAGTCCATGTCGTCCTGATCGGCTTCGGCGTGGTTGGTGTAGCAGATGTCGCATCCCATCGGGACACCGAGCAATTTGCCGCAGAAGTGGTCTTCGAGTCCGGCGCGAATAATTTGCTTGCCGTTGTAGAGGTATTCGGGGCCGATGAAACCGACGACGGTGTTAACCAACAGCGGCTCGAAGCGGCGGGCGACAGCGTAAGCACGCGCTTCGAGGGTTTGCTGATCGACGCCGTGATGGGCGTTGGCACTGAGGCACGCTCCCTGCCCCGTCTCAAAATACATGGCGTTGTTGCCGACGGAGCCACGCCCAAGGGTTCGCGCAGCCTCGAAAGCCTCTTCAAGCATCTTTAGATTAATGCCAAAGCTGGAATTGGCGCCCTGCGTTCCGGCGATGGATTGGAAAACCAGATCGACGGGAAGGCCGCGCTCAATGGCGGCAATCTGGGTGGTGACGTGGGTGAGGACGCAGCTTTGGGTGGGGATTTGGAAGCCTTCGATGAGATCGGCGAGCAAATAGAGAAGGCTATCTATGGCGGCAACCGAATCGGAGGCGGGGTTGATGCCGATGACTGCATCGCCGCTACCCATCAGCAAACCATCGAGAACCGAAGCGGCGACACCACGCGCATCGTCGGTGGGATGGTTGGGTTGAAGTCGGGTGCTGAGGCGTCCCGGCAAACCGATGGTGCCGCGAAAGCGCGTAACGACACGGCACTTGGAGGCGATAAGAATGAGGTCTTGGTTGCCGCAGATTTTAGAAACGGCGGCGACCATTTCAGGGGTGAGGCCGGGAGCCAGGTTTTGTAGAACTTGCGAGTCGGTTTCGTAGCGGAGCAAGAAATTGCGGAACTCGCCGACGCTGAGGTTGGCGACGGGCGCAAAAGCTGTGGGGTTGTGGGTTTCGAGGATGAGGCGCGTTACCTCATCGACTTCGGGGGCGATGAGATGCTCTTCGAGGAAGCGACGAAGCGGAACATCGCTGAGGCACTTCTGGGCGGCGACGCGCTCTTGCGCGTTAGTGGCCGCGAGTCCCGCCAACATATCGCCAGAACGGAGCGGGGTGGCATGGGCCATCAAGGTTTTGAGATCGGGCCACGAGAAATGGGCATGGCCCAAACGGATGCTATAGCTCATAAAAGTCGGCTTCGGACAAAGGGAGGCGATTTTAATGGTAGCACGCCAAAGTCAACTCGAAATTTCGGGGGCGTAAATAGTCGGAAAGGAAACGCGAAGCATCTTGACACCTTCCTCTGTCAAGATGGAACAATTCCCAGTTTGAGGCGTTTATATAGGGTGGTGGGGTATCTTACACTTCGCCGAACAGACGATGAGATACGGGACGAAATGGTTTTCGAGCGCTCTCGCGATGGCATTTTTTGCTATCGTGGCGCTTTGCGTTTCGCCCGCGTTCGCGTGGAGTTGCTGCTGTAACGCGGAGCAAACCGTCGCAATGTCGGCGACATCGTCCGCAAAAAGTTCATCCCCCAAGTTAGCCAGTGCGCGCCACTGTGCCCTGCCCTGCTGCGAAAAAGCCGAGAGTGACGCCCCCACAGTGATGAAGGCGCCGGCTTCCCAAAGCGTGCATTCGATGGGACATGGCGCGGTTGTGAAAAGCAAGTGCGACTGTTCGCACGATGATGGTTCGTCGCTTGTTTCGGCGGTTTCATCGGCCCAGTCGTTTGTTGGAATAGGGGCGCTGGCGATGCCAGTACAAGCCTTCACGCTTTCCTTTGAAGAAGACGCCCGTTTCGCGCCGTGCTTTGATGTCGCGGCGCGGCCTCGAAGTCCGGGTGGGCGCTCCAGTTCGGGGCGTGGGCCTCCCGTTTTTAGCTCGTGAGCTGAAACGGGATTACGATTACAAATAGCACCAGAAATGGCCGTGCTATAGATTCTCCAATTAACCCGTTTTTAGCTCTTTCGCCGATCTCGTCTTGGCGCTGCACGTTCGCGCGAGATCGTTTCTGCGAAGCGTGCCCCTGTTGGAGCTAAAAATGAAAATCAATACCATCGTGACCCGCCGCGTTTTTGCGGGATTGTTTGCTACTGCCCTGCTCTCCTCGCTGGCGACTCCCGCCGCGTTCGCGCATGTCGCGCCCTGCCCTTACTGCGGGATGAGCATTACTCAGGACACCCCAACTCAAGACAACGAAGTGGCGCTGCGCGTGGGGCGCAAGCGCATCGAGTACAAGTGCGTTTATTGCGCGTTGGCCGAAGCACAGACCGAGTACACAGGCGATTTGACGATTCTAGCGCCGAGCGAGAAGAAGGGGCAACCCGTTGTTATCACGCGCAAAAATGGGCAGTGGTCGGCAGGCACTGAAGGTGCGGTTTACGTGCTGAATTCGCCAGTGAAACACAAAGTTTGCGAGGAGCAGGCGCGGGCTTACACCTCGAAAGAAGCGGCGCAAAAGTTCATCGACGCCAACAAAGAAACGCTGCCGAGCGCCCGCATCGTGACGCTTACGGAGCTAGTGAAAGCTGCCGCTGGACAGGCGAAGAACGCTGGCGCCTGAGGAACAAATAGGACTGGGATAAACACTCTGTTTATCCCTAATTCCCCATTTTCATATTGCCATGAAATACCTCTTTTTCGCGGCGGCTCTGGCGGGCATTGGCTTTATATCGCCTGTCGTTGCGTGGGCAGCTCCGGGCACTACCGCGACTGGAAACAATGCGGTGCGAGAGATTCCGGCGTTGCCCGCCAACATGCCCGCGTGGTTGAACTCGACCAAAAATAACGAGATTTTTTATAAACGTGGGGCTTATAACTTCGCGATTACGACTATTCCCGAATTGAATCGGGATATGAATGGTGTCGCGGTGGGCCATGCCCTCGCCTATGAAGCGCTGGTGACGGGGCGCGAGAAGTCGTTGGAAACGACGGTATGGAAACAAATCGACCAGGTGTTGAAGAACGCGCCGCGATTTATGCCGAGTGAGAAAACGCTGTCGCCGACTTTCGGGCAGAAATACGGTGTGTTGGAACTGGTGTTCGATTGGACGCACGTTTCGCACGCACAAACGATTGATTTGCTGTCGTCGCCCCGCTTCGATAATGCGGCCAAGGATGCTGAAACCGAGAAGGTATGGGACTATTATCGAAATCAGGGAGCGCCTTTCACAGTAACAGGGTTGCCGATGAATATGGCGTGGCTCGATTCGCAGCCGTACTCACAGGCGTTTCGACGCAAATACCCGAAGGTAAACGCGCTGTTCTGGGGCTACCACTGGCTACAAACCTCGATTTACGATGGCTTGCGCGAAAAGACGCCCGCCGAGCAGAAGAAGATGTATGCGTTGCTGGGCAAGCGCTATCACGATGTCGAGTTGTACGACACCAAACGGCCTTTCATGCCGATGATGGCCGAAACCAGCCCTTTGTTTTCGGCGAAATATCCCGACATCGCGAACGCCTTCGACAACCTGCATATGCTGCACGACATGGTGAACGACATTCTGGCGAGCGACTGGATGACGGACAAGCAAAAGAGTGAACAGATCAAGCGCGCCGTATATATGATGTCGCCCAATGCTCATAAAGGCTGCAAGCCGGGGGAGAATCATGGCGTTATCGACGGGATTTCGCACGACCACCGCTTTATGGTGGGGATGCCGGGAATGGGCATCATGAAGAACGGAATCAACAACGCGGCGCAGTTAGCGAACCTAGAGATGAAAAGGCACGAAGGGATGAATATGGGCGGCATGGCGATGCATTCAGCGGCGCCCAGCACAGCTAAAGCTGAGGAGTTCGACCCGACGCGATTGATGTGGATGCCGAAGATGGGGTGGATGGATATGAGCCAGTGCCACCACTGCACCATGCCATTGACCGGGGGAGGCGATAACCCGCTGAGCGCGTGGCAGAACTCGACGGTTTCGGCGGAAGGCTGGACGATGCGGGTGCGGTGCGCGCTGTGTGCGCGCGACATGAGCGCCGAAGCCAAAGGCGGCGCGATTCTGTCGCTATCGACCGAAGACCCGCATAAGCGCGTGATAGTGTTTTCGGATGATCGAGGGAATTTGACCACCGATTATAAGGGCGCCGTGTTTTTGGAAGACGAGGAAAAGGGCGGACATCCGAAATGTTCGCAGTGGTCACAGGCGTTCACGTCGCGGGCGGCGTTCGATGCCTATGTAGCGAAGAACCCGAAGTTCAAGGACTCAAAGCCGCTTTCGTTCGAAGAATGGGCGAACGTGGAGGCGGAGGGGACTCCTGACACCTACGAGCAGGAAAAGGGACCAGTCGAAAACCCCTATGCCGCTGATCTGAAGGCGCGTGGCATCGGGACGGATGAGGGGGAGAAGCCATGAAGTTATCTCCCTTGGTAGTCTTGGGAATGTTGGCGACTCTGGGCGCGATTCGCCCCGCCCTGGCCGTTGACCATGATAATATCGACGCCGACCGACCGCTCGATTTTGACGACGCTGAAACCATCGCATTTCGCGAGAGGGCATCGGAGGTTGGAGCTGGGCTGGCGCAGCGGCGAGGTGGGAAATTGGGGTTGGCGAGCGATGTCGAGTACCTATATGGCTTCGCCAAAAACTGGCACTTGAATTTGGGAGTGCATCCCTCGTTGCTGGGGCAAGAGGGGCAAAGTCGGCAGTTCGATGTCGGCGATTTAGCGGTAGGAGTGCAGCACAACTTCAATCGTGAAACGACATCGACGCCCGCTTTTGGTTTTCGTGCCGATGCCTATGTCCCAACGGGACGCGGTTCGCGCGGGACAGATTTCCGATTGCGGGGTATCATGTCGCGCAAGTTCGGGCGCTATGGACGCTTGCATTTGAACGCCGATTTGAACGTGAACAACAGCCCGAACGCAGGTGAGCGGCGCACTCTTCCCGGCGTACTAGTGGGCTACTCGTTGCCGCTGGGATACCCGCGCCGCTTCGACCGCACTCTGGTCGCGCAAGTGGGAATGAGGGCAGCGACGATGAGCGGCGATTCGGCGATTACGAACATCGGAATCGGAGTGCGCCAACAGGTGGCGCAGCGTAGCGTGTTCGATTTGGGAATCAAGAGCGACATAGCGGGCGGAGGCAACGACCGCGAACGGTTCCGCGTTATCGCGGGCTACTCGACCTCTTTTTAAACAGCCATGAATATCAAAACTTTTCTACTGGCGGGCGCTTTAATCGGCTCGTCGGGTCAATATATCGAGGCGCAACCCACCTCAAAAACAGCGGCATCTTTCAGTGGAGCGCGCGAAATGTGGAAAGCAGTGAGCGATGATTTGGCTTATCTGGACGAGCGTATCGCGGCCAGAAAGCTGAGCGAGGTTCACGAAGCCGCGTTCAATTTGCGCGATAGTGCGCGGATGCTGCGCGGAACAAGCGCGGGGCTATCGGAAGCACAGAAAGGCGCATTAGAGCGCGGGCTGGCGCGAGTTGATACCCTCGCCAATGATTTGGATGCATCAGGCGATAAAAACGATTTGCGCGCGACGGTCGCCAATCAGCGCAAGATGCATGTGGCATTAGATGCTGTGGCGGGGGCTTTTCCGAAAGGGTCACTTCCGCCAGTGGGGGCCATCAAGGGCACAGGGCCAGTAAAAGACCCGGTTTGCCGCATGACGGTCGATCCAAGCACGGCTCCCGGCAAAGTGGCGTATCAGGGGCAGACGTACTATTTCTGCTCGGTGAGCGAGAGTCAGGCGTTCCAGAAATCGCCCGCGCGTTATGCCGCGCTGTATGACGACCTTGCGTTTGGCAAACCTAAAACGTTCGCGATTTCACTGGACACTTCAGCCAAAGTAGCGGCGAACAAGCCCGCACTATTGACTTTTGCGGTACGCGAACAGGGTCAAAGCCAACTGGTGAAGCAATTCCAGTTAGTGCATGAAAAGTTGATGCACCTGATTGTGGTGAGCGACGATTTGAGCTACTTTTCGCACGAGCATCCACAAATTGGGGCCGATGGTCGTTTCCGCTTGAAGTGGACTTTTCCACGCGCGGGTCGCTACCTGATGTTCGCCGATTTTACACCAGATAATGGATTGAATCAGGTGCTACGCACACAGGTAACAGTGAGCGGGGGCCAGCCTAAAGCCCTGCCGAAGTTGGTGGCAGATAAGACGCTCTCGAAAACAGTGGATGGCTATACGATTTCGTTGAAGTCTTCGACGCCACTGATGGTGGGCAAGAGTTCGCTGCTGACTTACAGCATCACGCGCGGGGGGAAGACGGTTACCGATATGCAGCCATATTTGGGCGCGATGGGGCACATGATGGCGATCAACGCCAATGGGCGCGACGTGGTTCACACCCACACTGTGGGCGCGGGCGGCGCGGTGACAAACGCGATGGCTACGGAGAAAGGGCCACGCTTCACCTTCGATTTGATGCCCACCGCGCCGGGAATGACCAAAATCTGGGCGCAGTTCCAGCGTGGCGGAAAAGTGATTACGGTGCCTTTCACGTTCCCAATCGGCGGTACTCGCATGATTACACCCGCAGCACCAAAAAACGAGGAGGCCCCTCACAATCATGGCAGCATGAATATGAACACAGCCCCAACGAATGCGGCTCAGAATGTCATGATTGCGCTTCCAGCCGGATACAAAGATGGGGCAGCAACAGTACAGGCTGGAAAGCCTGTGACGCTGACGTTCAAGCTCGAAAAGGACGCCGGATGTGGCAACACGATTTCGGTTCCGAGCGCGAAATGGACGAAAACGCTGGAAGTTGGCCAAAGCGCCAGCGTGACTTTTACGCCGCAGGAAAGCGGGCCACTAAAATTTTCGTGCGGTATGGACATGCTGCGCGGCACTTTGGTCGTGAAATAGATAAGGGATCACAAAGCTCAAAGGCAATCACATGAAAAACATCTTCTTCTCACTGGCACTCGCCTCTGGATTAATTGGCACGGTAGCCCCTCAAGTCAGCGCCAAGCCCAAAGTACAGACGGCGCGAGTTGTCATTGACGGCTCGTACAAACCGGAATCGGTGACTTTGAAAGCGGGAATACCAGCCACCCTCTCGTTCACGCTGAAAAGTGATTCAGGATGCGGCAACACAGTGGTCATTCCGGCATTGAAAAAGACTCTGGCGCTGAAAGTCGGCCAGACAAAGACGGTATCGTTTACACCGAAAAAGAATCAGACACTGGCGTTTCAATGTCCGATGCAGATGCTTAACGGCAAGGTCGTCGCCCGCTAAACCGATGAAACCAATTTTCGTTTACCCACTGGCGCTATGCTTTGGTACCGCCATCGTCGCGTTTCCGGCTCAGGCGCAAATGGGCGGTATGGATATGGGCGGCGCTCCAGCGGCGACTCCCACGCCTGAAAAGCCGATGGATCACTCGCAAATGGATCATTCCAAGATGAATCACGAGGGGATGAACCATGAGGCTATGGGGCATACAATGCGTTCGACAACCGACGTTGCAGTGTCGATGTCGCGCGAGAGTTCGGGTACAGCATGGCAACCCGATTCTTCGCCGATGTACATGGCGATGAAGATGCGCGGGCGTGACCAATTGGCGCTGCA
The DNA here is from genome assembly GCA_004172935.1 of bacterium. Taxonomy (GTDB): domain Bacteria; phylum Armatimonadota; class Abditibacteriia; order Abditibacteriales; family Abditibacteriaceae; genus Abditibacterium. The sequence goes on from SDZD01000008.1 coordinate 139,061, forward strand.
TGGCACGTTTTACCCGCGTTACACGACCATCGGCGGCAATCGCGATGTTTCGGTAGCAGGGCAAGGAGGCACAAGCCGCTTCGATGCGCCTTCGATGCTGATGGGGATGTACGTGCATCCGCTCGATAAAAGCGACATGCCGCGCTCGCAATTGGGCATTCGTGCCATGCTTTCGGCAGACCCGCTCATTGAGCGCGGCTATGGCTATCCGCTACTATTCCAGAGCGGCGAGGTTTATAAAGGCCAGCCGCTGCACGACCGTCAGCATCCGCACGATTTGTTCTCGGAACTCTCGGTAACTTACTCGCGGCGCGTGGGAAGCAAGCAGTCGGCTTATTTGTATCTGGGTTATCCCGGCGAACCGGCTCTTGGGCCGCCCACTTTCATGCACCGCATATCGGGCATGGACTTCGCCGATGCGCCTCTTTCACACCACTGGCAGGATTCGACGCACATCACTTTTGGCGTCGCAACGCTGGGTTACAACTTCGGCAAATTCAAATTGGAAGGTTCGAGCTTTAACGGGCGCGAGCCAGACGAGAACCGCTATAACTTCGACACGATGCGGCTGAACTCGTATTCGGGACGCCTGTCGTGGAATCCGACGCGCGATGTGGCGCTGCAAGTTTCGCATGGCTTTTTGAAATCGCCGGAGACATCGCATCCCGACGAGAACCAGCATCGCACCACAGCTTCGATTCTTTATAACCACTCTCTGGGAGAAGATGCCAACCTCGCGACAGCGTTCGTTTATGGTCAAAACGCCATCAGCGGTGAAAGCACAACGCACGCTTACACCCTTGAGACGGCACTGCAAAAACAGAAGAATACAGTGTTTTTGCGCGCCGAGCATGTGCAGAAGACAGGCGAAGAGCTGGTGCTAAACCCCGCCGATGCGGGCAATATCTACGGTATCAATGCGCTTTCGATTGGCTATGTACGCGATTTGTCGCATGGTAAAGGCGTAGACGTGGGCCTTGGCATTCAAGGCACGTTCGCCGATGGGCCTTCGGGCTTGAACTCGTATTATGGCTCCGGGGTATACAAGGGCTTTCAGGTGTTCTTCCGCATTCGCCCATCGCGGATGAAGATGAACGGTATGGGCATGACAGGCATGGGAAGTATGGATGGAGCAAGTAACATGGGCGATATGCCTATGACCGGAAAGTAGACGCACTATCAACACACCCAAAGGCGCCTCAATATGACCACCGAGGCGCCTTTTTAAATGTGCAGGAAGCGAATGAGCACATAGCCCATTAAGACGAGAGCCAACAGGGAGAATCCGGCGGCGAGGACGACGGGTTTTCCGGCTTTTTGAACGGCGCGCGGGTCGCTGGAAAGGCCCAATGCCGCCATCGCGACCACTGTAAGACAACTCGCGAGGTCGCGTCCATGCAAAGCCAGGTCTTCGCTGAGCCAGCCCAACGAGCGAGCCAGGCCGAGCAACGCGAAGCCAATGATGAAGGGCGGTAGCATTTCGAGCAGGGTGTGGCTGTCGAATCTGTGTTTGGCGCCGCATTGCCGCGTTTTACGCAGGGCAAAGAACAAAGTAAGCGGCCCCAGCATGAGGACGCGGGCCAATTTCACCAGGGTCGCGGTCTGGGTGGCGACGACTCCAACCCCGGCGGTGGCGGCCAACACCTGTGGCACGGCATAAACGCTCAGGCCCGCCAGAGTGCCGAAGGCACGCGGCCCCAAACCGAGCGCGCTTCCGATGAATGGCAGGGCAATGACGACGACCACCGAACCAAGGGCGGTAAAGGCGACTGCTGCCGTGATGTGTTCTTCGTCGGCTTCGATGACGGGGGCAATGGCGGCGATGGCCGAGTTACCACAAATCGAGTTGCCGCACGCCACCAAAGTAGCCAGATGTGGAGGCAAGCCGAAGGCGCGGCCAATGAGAGTGCCCACAATGACGGACAGCACCACCAACGCGAAGACGCTTGCTAGAAGCGTAAATCCACCAGTGCGAAGCAGCGCCGCATCGAGCGAGGCACCCAACAGCACAATGGCGACTTCAAGGAGAGGTTTGGCGCAGAAGGCGATGCCAACCTTCTCGTCGGCGTTAGGCGTCCAGAACAGGCGAATCACCAAACCCAAAATGATGGCGATGACCAAGCCTTCGAGCCACTCGCGTCCCAACAAGTGGCCTTCGAGACGGCCCAACGCCACGCCCACCAAACCAACACCCGCCGAGATAGCGACACCGCGCCAACGCTTTTGGATGAATGCGAAGGTATTGCCGAAATTGGTTGGAGCGGTGGGGATATTGTGGGCGCGATGGGCGGCGAACATGCTTAAAAATACGCATGACATCACATGAGGTCAATTCCGCTTTTTCGTTTTAAGTTAACTAACGGTTATGGCTTTGAACTTGAACCTGTTGCGCTCGTTCTGGCAGGTTGCGCAAGCGGGCAGCGTGTCGGGGGCAGCGCAGAGTGGCTTCGTGTCGCAGCCCGCGCTTTCGAAAGCAGTGAAAGAGTTGGAGCAGCAAGTCGGGTTGCCGTTGTTAGAGCGGCGGGCGCGAGGAGTGACGTTAACCGAAGCGGGCAACACGCTGTTCGAATATGCGAGCGCGATTTTCGCGTTGGAGCGCGAGGCACAGGACGCACTTCGCGCGCAGAAGTCGCTTGTGGGCACGACGCTTCGCATCGGGGCATCGACGACGCTGGCAACCTATGTGTTGCCGCCACTGTTGGCGCAGTTCAGCACCAAATTCCCAGAAACGCATTTTTCGTTGGCGCGCGACAACACGCGGCAAATCGAGGCGAAGTTACTGGATTTTGAACTCGATGTGGCGATGGTGGAGGGGCCACCGCATTCGGCCAAAATTCGCAAGACGTGGTGGCGCGATGAGGAACTGATTTTGATTTGTTCGCCCGCGCATCGGTTCGCAGCCAAAGGCACGGTTTCGTTCCAAGAGCTGGCGCAGTGCAAATGGCTGCTACGCGAACAGGGTTCGGGCACGCGCGAGGTAGTGGAGACAGCGCTGGAGCGCTGGAACTTGCCGCTGTGCGACGCGCTCGAATTTAGCGGCGCCGAATCGTTGAAACAGGCCGTGGCGGCGAACCTGGGGGTGTCGTTTGTTTCGCGCGAGGCGGCTCAAGACCAGTTGGCACTAGGGCGTGTAAAAACGCTGACTACCCCCGATTTTTCGCTGCGACGCCCGTTTTATTTGCTGCACTTGCCGGGTCGCCCACTTTCGCCAGCAGCCAAAGCCTTCGAGAAGTTTTTGTTGGTGAATCAAGAACGCTAACACGAACTGTGACGAACGTCGTGGGGCGCCCTCCGTCGTTTTACTAAGACTAACTACTAAGATATGAATGAGGCACAGAGAAAGAAAATCCGCGCGCGCGTGAACCGCATCTCCGGCCAGGTTGGCGGCGTGTCGAAGATGATTGATGATGACCGTTACTGTCTGGATATTCTCGACCAGATTGCGGCTGTGCGTTCGGCGCTCGATAGCCTGGGCGTGGAGTTGCTGACTAACCATCTCGAAAATTGCGTTATCGGGCATGGTTGCGCCAGCGAACATGAAGCAGCCAAGCCGCACACGCAGGAAGAATTACTTGAAGAAGTACGCACGACGTTGCAACGGTTTTTGAAGTGAGTGGTTAGTTTTTAGTCGCTAGTGGTTAGTTCAAGAGGACTAAATACCAGTGGGTAAGAGCAAGCACGCCTGTTAAGAATGAGCCGCGAGGTTTGGCGTTTTCATGGGTTCCCTGTTGTGGAAATGGGCTTGTTTGAGAAAATGGTTGAGCCAAAGCGGCGAAAGGCCGTCATCCTTTAAAGTTCCTTTCACATGACGCCGCTATTGCCACTCGACCTGTCGCGTTTGCCCGTGCGCGACTTCGACTTCCTCATCGTTGGTTCAGGAGTCGCGGGGCTTTCTTGCGCCCTCGAATTGTCTGAACATGGCACGGTCGCCGTTTTGACCAAAGAAGACATCAAAAACGGCTCGACGCAGTGGGCGCAGGGTGGCATCGCCGCCGTGCTGTCGCCCGAACCGCTCGACTCCCCTGCCCTCCACCAGGCCGACACCGAGTTCGCTGGAGCGGGACTGTCCGACCCATCCGCCGTATCGGTGCTGGTTTCCGAAGGCCCCAAGCGCATTCGCGAATTGATTGCGCGCGGCGCGCACTTTGATACCGAACCATCGGGCGAATTGAAACTGACGCGCGAAGCGGCGCACCGCGCGCGACGCATCGTTCACGCGCAAGGCGACTCGACCGGGCGCGAAGTGCAGCGTAGCCTGTCGGAACTGGCATTCGAAGACCCGCAAATCGAGGTGCTGGAAAATCACCTGACGGTCGATTTCTGGATTAGTGATGAGCGTTGCTTTGGCGCAGTCGCTCTGGATGCCAACGGCGAAGCGGTGTTGTTTCGCGCCAAGGCAACCATCGCGGCGACAGGTGGCATTGGCGCGTTATATAAAGTGACCACGAACCCGCCAGTTTTAACGGGCGACGGCATGGGCATGGCGTTTCGGGCCGGGGCACAACTGATGGACATGGAGTTCGTGCAGTTCCATCCGACCGCGTTTGCGCTGGGGCCATCGAATCCGCGATTTTTGATTTCCGAAGCGGTGCGTGGCGAAGGCGCTTTGCTGGTGAACTCGAAGGGCGAACAGTTCATGGCGCGTTACCACGAATTGAAGGAGTTGGCCCCACGCGATGTGGTGGCGCGCGCCATCGCCTCGGAAATTCTGGACAGCGATACCGACCATGTCTTCCTTGATCTGACACATAACTCGGCGCAGGAAATTGCGGCGCGCTTCCCGACGATTTACTCGACGTGCGTTGCCTATGGCGTTGACCCATCGAAAGATTTGATTCCCGTCGCGCCTGCCGAACATTACATGATGGGCGGCATCCGCACCGACATGGACGGCGCGACCAATGTACCAGGACTTCTGGCGTGCGGCGAGTGCGCCTGTACTGGCGTTCATGGCGCCAACCGCTTGGCCTCGAACTCGATGTTGGAAGGGTTGGTATTCGGCATTCGCACTGTGAGCGCAGCGATTCGCTGCCTCGAATCGAACCTCGAACTTCCGACACCTCCGCACAGCAAACAGCCCGAACAGATTGGAGCCGACTTCGATTTAGAAACGCTACAAGCCGCGCGCACCCAACTACAATCCGCGATGTGGAAAGGCGTGGGACTTGTGCGCGATGATGCGGGACTGCGAAAAACACTGCGCGTGTTGAACGACCTGTACGCACGCTTCGGCCATCCAGCCGTGAAACGAGAGGCTATCGAACTGGCGAACATGATTGAATGCGCCTGGCTGGTGACACGCGCCGCTCTGGAGCGAAAAGAAAGCCGGGGCGCGCAGTTCCGCCGCGACTACCCCGAATTGAACGACGCATGGAAACACCACCTGGTATTAGGCGGCGACCGCGATGATCTGGTCATCACCCCCGTCGAGGTGAAATAAACTACAGGTAAGGAATTTTAAGATGACGAACTTACAGTTGCCCCACGCGAATCGTAAAAAGTGGACGGTAGAAGAGTTCGACCGCCTGACGGAAATGGGCGCATTCGCCGATGAAAAAATTGAATTGCTTTTAGGAGACCTCTTCGAGAAAATGCCACAGAATGAACCGCATGTTTGGGGCATCTACTTGATGCAAAATAAGCTCATCCAATTATTTGGGCAAAATTTCATGGTGAGATGCCAAGCGCCTCTCCAATTGGATAACTCTAAACCAGAGCCTGATATAGCGGTTATTGATATGCCTACGCGCGGGACACTACAAATCCCTTCAACGGCATTACTCGTGGTGGAAATTGCCGACTCGACGTTTCAAACCGACCGTGATGTGAAATCGCATATTTATGCTCGCGCGGGCATCGCCGAGTATTGGATAGTGAATTTGAACGCTCGCCAAATTGAAGTTCGGCGCGACCCGCGTGCAGATGATTCGCAGCCACTGGGGTTCACCTATGGTTCGCTTCAGACCTTGGGAGTAGATGACCAGCTTTCGCCATTGGCATTGTCCGGCGCCCAGTTTCCGGTTGCCGATATATTACCCTGAAAACAAAATGCCTCGCTTAATTTAAGCGAGGCATTTTGTTAGTTGTCGTTGCCGCCGAGGGCCTGGAACAGCGGTTTGGCGCACTCGATGGTTTTCTGATTGATGTTTTCCGGGGTGATGTCGCGATTAGCGGAGTTCGGGAAAACCAGCATCAAAACGTGGTCTTCGATGCCGTTCACGATTTGGCGGCGTCCGTCGCGTTCTTCCCACGGGTCGAAGCCGAGACCTTCGCTGAGAGCGATTGAGCCTTCGCCGATGAGTTCTACGGGGCCGGTGTCTGCGAAAACGGCGTACACCAGACGGCCATTCCAGATGACTGCCGCGACATCGCCCAATTTGACGCCCAACTCTTTGTATAAATCCAACGGTAGCACGATGTAGGGCACCTTTTCGGCGTCCACATAGAGTCGTTGGCCTTCCTCGCCGGGGAAGTTGAAGGCGGTCATCAATTGGCCAGCGTCGGGGTCTATTTCCTCGGCGCGGGGCGAACCATCGGCATCAGTGTCGAGATCGGCGTCGATGAAGATGGTGCCATCGGGCAAACGCAGCATCTGGTTAAGGCCGAGATACTCGCGTTCGATGGGCTTGGCGTAAGGCAGTAAGTCGTTAATTCTGCCGAGTCGGTCGCGCGACGCGAAAGGCACCTGATAGTCGTTCAGCAGAGGGAGCGATATGGCAACGGACGCGGTAGCCGTTGCGAGGGGGAGTGGAGACGCTAAGGTACTCTGGGAAAGGGAGGCACCTCCTCCCACAAATAAAAGCCCGCCCACAGCGGCGAGTCTCTTCTTCGTTAAAAATTTCATCTGTGTTTCCTGACGTGTTAGTGGGGCAATAAAAGCACCGAATGGCAAATGGGAGTAAAAATTACAACAAAATAACTTTGGCAAGATTCACGCATGTTAAAGCGCCTCCATGTCCCTCGAACGTCAGGTCAATATCTCCTGCCCCCAGTGCCAGATAGAGCAAGAAACTACGGTGTGGGATTCGCTGAATGCTCAGGTCAGCCCACACGCCAAAGAGGCACTCATCAAAGGCAATCTCAACGTTTTTCGTTGCGCAGGGTGCGACTTCCAGCAATCGTTGCGAGTCGGTTTGCTGTACCACGATATGGGGCTTAAGTTCGTCGCGCAGTACCTGCCCTATCAACTTATCGAGGATGACGACGAAACGATATTCCGTTCTTTCCGGCTGGACGGCGGACTGGAAATGGAGTTTCCCGGCTCGATTCCGACGCAGGAGCGCGCCAACTACATGCTGAACCCGCATGTGGTGTTTCAGATGAGCGAATTGGTGCGCTACATCATCTACCGCGAGAAGCTGGCGCTGTTTCACCTGACCAATTCGGATTAAAACAAACGGGCACAATGGCTGGGGCTGCTGTATATTGACAGAATCCATGAATTGGCCCCGCTTCAAAAGCTATTCCGGCTTGCACTTGCGTCGTATCGCTCTTCCTCTGGGTGGTATTGGGACTGGAACGCTGTGTCTGGGAGGACGCGGCGACTTCAAACGCTTCGAATTGGTCAACCGTCCCTCAATAGGCTTCACACCCGCCAACACGTTTTTCGCCCTGCGCACCGATGATGGCACGAGCGTTTTTTGCCGAGCATTAGAAGGCCCAATCGCGCCTGAAGATTTCGAGGGAGTGGCGGGTAGCGAGGCGCCCAATCATGGCGTGCCACGCTTCCAGAACGCAACCTTTCATGCGACTTATCCACTAGGCGAGGTCGAACTACACGATTCGCAGTGTCCGCTCGATGTGACTTTGCAAGCATTCAATCCCTTCGTGGTGGGCAATACAGACGATTCGGCGTGGCCGGTGGCTATTGTGCGTTTCGTGTTGCACAACCGCACCTCACGGATCGTTTCGGCTTCGGTGTGTGGCTCCTTCGAGAATTTTTTGGGCACAGATGGCGTACAAACCGGCGAGCGAGACAATTTCAACTCGCTGGAGAAACTGACGGCTGGAGTTGCACTTGTGGGGCGTTCGTCGGCTGTGCCTGCCAACTCGCCGTTGGCGGGCACATTCGCGCTGGGCTTGCTCGAAAACGGGTTAAATACGACACACCGCACCAGTTGGGCGAATCGTTCGTGGGGCGATACCCTGCTCGACTTCTGGGATGACTTCTCGACCGATGGCAAGTTGGAAGAACGAGCACGCGACGAACAGAAGACGCCGACGGGGTCGCTGTGCGCGCAGTTCGAGTTGGCAGCGGGCGAAATACGGATGCTGACATTCGCCTTCGCGTGGCATTTCCCGAATCGGCAAAGTTGGACGCCAGATGGGAAATCCGAACATTTCCCCGACTCACCGGGAACATGGGGCATCGTACAGGGTGGTGAAATCGTGGGCAACGCTTACACCGAGCGTTTCATGGATGCGCTTGATGTGTTGACGCAACTCGAAACGCGACTCCTCGAATTGGAACAGCAAACGGTGGCGTTTGCAAAAGCGTTTTATCAATCGAATGTGCCCGACGAATTGAAAGAGGCAGCGGGATTCAACCTTTCGACTCTGCGCAGCCCAACGGTGATGCAAACGCGCGATGGGCACTTCTGGGCTTGGGAAGGAGTGGGGAAAAACTACGGATCATGCTTTGGGACGTGTACGCACGTTTGGAACTACGAAAGCGCGACTGCGAGCCTATTCCCCGCCATTGCGCGCGACTGGCGCGACATCGAATTTCGGCACATGAGCGACGAGCGCGGGCACATGAGTTTTCGTGTTGCGCAGCCACTCGCAATTGCGCGTCAGGCATGGACGGCAGCAGCGGCGGACGGGCAAATGGGTTGCTTGGTGAAGGTGTTTCGCGAGTGGAAGCAGTCGGGCGACGATGCATGGCTGAGGGAGTTGTGGCCAAGCATCAAACGCGATTTAGAGTTCTGCTGGATAGAGGGCGGCTGGGACGCCGACAAAGACGGCGTGATGGAAGGATGCCAGCACAACACGATGGATGTCGAGTATTTCGGCCCTAATCCGCAGATGCAGGGCTGGTATCTGGCGGCACTGCGAGCCTGTGAGGAAATGGCGAGGGCCGTTGGCGAGGCAAATTTCGCGGAGGAATGTGGGCACCTTTTTGAGTCGGGACGCCAATGGATGGTGGACAATCTGTGGAACGGTGAGTATTTCGAGCAGCAAATTCGCCCCACACATAATATTGCCCCCGGCTTAATGCACGACATGGGCACAGGAAATTTCGATAACCCCGATTTTCAGATTGGAACGGGCTGTTTGATAGACCAACTGGTGGGCGTGTTACTGGCGCGTAGCTGTGGCTTGGGTGCGCTGTTGCCAATCGACATGGAGCGGCAGACACTGCTTTCGATTCACCGCTACAACTCGCGCGCACCGATGGGGGCGCACTTCAATCACATGCGCTCGTTCGCGATGGGCAACGAAAAGGCCGTGGTCATGGCGACTTGGCCGCGCGGCGACAGACCAACACGTCCGTTCCCCTATTTCAACGAGGTGATGACGGGCTTTGAACACACACTGGCGGCACATCTTCTGTATGCTGGCGAGTGGGAAGCGGGCCGCGAAGTCGCGCGCAACATACGCGCCCGCTACGATGGCCGCGCACGCAATCCCTTCGATGAAGCCGAATGTGGGCGCCACTATGGCAGGGCGCTGGCAAGTTGGAACCTCCTGCTGGCATGGACAGGCTTCGAGTGGGACGCTCACAAGCGCGTGATGCGAATTCGCGGCTCGGTAGAGCCAGTAACGTGGTTTTGGAGCATCGGCACAGCCTGGGGCACGATTTCCCAAAACGAAGGCGAAGTCGAGGTCGATGTGTTGGGTGGCTCGCTCCCCGAATTCAGCGTGGAAGTGGGCAACGACGATGTCTTCGACTTCCCCGAACTGGAAGCCGAGTAAGCGACACGAACTTCATGAAAAAGCGACAACATTCCCCCACTACCCAACAGGAGCCGTTCTTCGATGAGGGCGGCTTCTTTCATTATCGCAACGTCTCATCGGACGCCCGCAAGGCAGTACGCCTTCCACCACTCTCCCCTCAGTTGATGGATTTTTTCGAGAGCTTCGCCTCCAATTGCTCGATTGAGTGCTGCGGGATTTCGGCGCTCGTCTTCGAGTTACCCACCAAATGGGACAAGGACAAGCGTTGGAACTACAATTCCGAAGTCTTCAAATCGCTTCAAGCCGAAGTGGAGAGAGCAGAAGGGATGGAGGCAGGGGTCATTCAGGTTTGGGAGTTACAAAAGTCGTTTTACAAAGACGACTGGCTGTTTTCCCTGCGTTACCTGATGGAGAATATGGAGAAGACAAAGGGGTGGAGATGAACAATATGACGGAGCAAATTTTGGTTATGAACCAGGAGATATTTCGGTCCATAACTGGGCATTAACAAATAAAGACAGGTGTCCAACATTCGTGGTCGCCAATACCGCCTGTGCTTTTAACAATCCCAGACTTTGCATCTGAGCGGCTAGAATTACATCGCCATCAAGTGCCTCAGCACTAGCAGTAGGAGTTCCTTGATTGCGGGCTAGTGCCCACAGCTTGGCAGCACTTTCCAAGTGCCCGTCCGTTATAGAGAGAAAGCGCCCCGAAGTGGTAAAGCAAAATTGTCGGATGCGATTAATTTGGCTATTCGCGCCCAAACGCTCCATCTCGCGCATCACTTCGTAGTAACAAATGGCAGGGGCGATTATCTGATTGCCTGCCGTAACACAGGCCCGAAGCCATTGATGGCACTCTTCGCTTAGTGTCAGTGAAGCGCCGGGAGAAGGGATGCGCTTTCCAGCACAACTGAGGGGAAAAGTATCGAGGACAATGACACGCGGCATTTATAGAGTCCGCATTCCAGATGCGCGGCGATTAGCGTTGACACCTTCCTCAAACTTCTCGAAGAGGCGACGTTCGGCTTCCAACTCCTCATCAGAGAGTGGGGTCTCGTCGTCCCATATTTCAGATGATGAGACAGACACGTCAGAATGGGTCATCGGTTCATAAGTAACAGTGACGTGGGCGTTATTGGGTATTTCACCCGCTTGAAAACGCTTTACAAATTCTGGTGCTGGAATTTCGAGTGTGACCATGATATTGCTTCCCATTATTAGTCGCTTTCAGGTGTAGCTTTGGTTCCAAATTCTCATATCTCAAGCAACAATAAACACCCGCCGAGATTTCAGCGGGTGTTTGTTTTTGGAGTAGAACTCCGGTTAGTTGCGGGTGACGAAGCGGTAGGAGCCGGCGTTGGCGGCGAAGACTGCGTAGCCGTCTTCCTGCTTGACCCACTGGAGGCCCGTTGACTTGGCGATGGCTTTGCCGCCTTCGGTGACTTTGCTCTGGTCGGTTGCGGGCACGTAGATCATCGCGGTGGTGTTAGCCGGGATGGTGACATCAAGTTGCAATCCGGTGGCGCTCTTTTTCCAATGGCTCACGATGCGGCCAGAAGCGGAATCGTAGGTGCCACGCGCGTAAGTGAGGTCGCCCAACACGTGCGGCTTGATAACGATTTTCTGGAAACCGGGTGCGGCGTAGTTGATGCCCGCCAGGTATTTATAGAACCAGGCACTGACATCGCCGAACATGACGTGGTTGCGCGATTGGTTGCCATTCCACTCTTCCCATAGTGTTGTGGCACCGCGTTCAATCCAGTTGCCATAGCTGGGGAAGGTTTTCTGCTGCAGTATCTGGTAAGCGACATCGGCGTGTCCGTTGTCAGCGAGAACGGTGAGCAAGTATTTGGCGCCCAAGATTCCGACATCCATGTGGTAGCCTTGCTTTTTGACTTCAGCGACCAGATTGTCGATGACCTTGGCCTTGTACTGCGGCTCGACTAAGCCCTGATAAACGGCGCAGCTGAGAGCCGTGAGGCTACCGTTGGCGTACTGGCCCGTTTGTGGGTTGAAGAACTTGGCGTTGAACGCGGTTTTGATGCGTGCGGCCTGATCGGAATACTTTTTGGCGTCGTCGGTTTTGCCGAGCATCTGCGCCATTTTCGCGATCAGCATCGAATCGACATAGTAGTACGCCGTGCTGGTGACTGCGGCGGGCGTTTGGGTTTTAGCGGGCAACCAGTCGCCGAGACCGTATTCGATGATGCCGTCCTTCGAGCGCGTGGTGGCGTAATCGACGTAGCGAGCGAGGCGCGGATAGTGCTTCTCGATCATGGCCTTATCGCCGCGATATTCGTACAGGTACCACACGATGAGCGGATAGGCGCTATCCCAGGCGGGACCGATATTGTAGCCCCAACCTGAAGTCGGGATAATGCCCGCGAAGTCGCCATTAGGGCCTTGTTCATCGGCGATGTCATCAAGCCACTTCTCGTAGTTGGCGGCACCGTCGAAGTTAAATAGGCCCAGTTCGGCGGCGAGGTGGGCGTCGCCTGTCCAGCCGTTCTTTTCGCGGTGAGGGCAGTCGGTGGGGATGCTGTGGAAGTTGTTGCGATACGACCAGAGCGACATTTGCTGAATTTTGTTCAGCATTGGATTGGAGCACTCGAAATTACCAATGGTGGCGAAATCGGAGTGAGCGACCAAACCACGCAAGTTGTCGATAGTTGGAGTGCCGGGGAAACCAGTGACCTGCACGTACTGGAAGCCGTGATAGGTGAAGCGGGGTTGCCACACTTCGCGCCCGGTGCCTTTGAGGATGTAGGTATCGGTCTGGAACACCTGCGAAGGGTCGCGGCGATGAACGAACTCGTCGATGTTGGCCGCATCGAGAGTGCCATCATCATGCAACTTCTCGGCGCACGTCATAACGACTTTAGCTCCGGCGGGGCCAGAGATACGCAGTTGAGGAACACCCGCGATGTTTTGGCCGAGGTCGAAGATGAATACGCCCGGTGTTGGCTGGGTGACTTTGACTGGCGTGATGGTTTGCGTGACACGCACCGGAGGCGCGATTTGAGCCGCCAGAAAGCCCTTTACTGGCTCGACGACTTGAGGCGCCGCCCATGAGGCGTCGTTGTAGGTTGGTGTATCCCAACCAGTCTTTTCCAAACGCGCATCGTAGGTTTCGCCCGCCGAGATGCTATCGAAGATGAGCGGCCCCGTAGAAGCTTTCCAACTACCATCGCTAGTGATGGTCTGGCTGCGTCCATCCTCGTATTCCAAGCGCAATTCCATCAACATTTTCGGTGGGGTGCGCCATGTGGCGTTCTCGAAATCCCATACCGAAAGGACATGGTCGTCGTAGTGGCCTGTGCCCAGAAGCACGCCGAGCGCGTTCGCCCCAGTCTTCAAATACGAGGTGACATCGTGCGCGACATACAGCGAGCGGCGGTCATAACGAGTCCAACCGGGATCGAGCATGTGGTCGCCCACTTTGCGCCCATTGATGGAGAGTTCGTTGTAGCCCAGACCGCATAGATAAACCGTAGCGCGGCTCACTTTGCCGTTGACCTCGAAGGTGCGGCGAAAATGGGGAGCGGGGGGCGCGGGCACCTGAACAGTGCTGCTGACTTTACCCCACGGACCTTCGCCAACTTTGGCGACTTCTTTGGCGGTTACCCAGGCGGCATCATCGTAGTTGGCGTTTTGCCAACCAGCGGGAGCGGTTTTGCTGGCTTTCCAGGTGCCATCGGTCAGAACCGACAGTGGCTGCCCGCCATCGAATTTCACGTCCAACTGGGTCGCGAGGCCCGCTGCCGTGCCTTCATTGGCGATTTGGACGGCAACCACATTGTTACCTGCGACGAGCTGTTGGCCGACATCAAAAACATCGCGGGTTTTCCATGAGTCGTGGCTGGTTCCGACTTGCTTCCCGTTAACGAAGATGGTTGCGCTGTTATCGGCGGCGACGCGCAAGCTGGCGCCACTGATTTTGCGGTCGGCGGGCAAATTGACCACGCGACGAAAATAGCGGGTTTCTTCGGGCGCGTTGCGCAGCGGGTCGCCTTCGGGATACCAAATCCATGAAGCGCCTTGAAGCGTTGGAATAACGGGTTGCGGTGCAGCAGGTGGGGTGTAGCCAATCCACTGGCCGTGCCAGTCGGATTTTTGCAGCAAGCCCATTTCCCACACCGAGGCCGCGCTGTAGGCCGAGGTTTGGGCTTTATTATCCCAAACACGCACTTTCCAGTAGCAACGAGTGCGCGAACCCAGAGGTTTGCCAGCATAGGCAATCTGGTTCAACGGCGATTTTACCTGTCCGCTATCCCACAGATCGCCTTTGTTTTGGGCCAACAGGGCGGATGTGGAAGCGACCAGAACTTGGTAGGCGCTTTGATTCCAACCGCGCACTTTGGAGTCGGATACCCAGCTGAGACGAGGGCTTGGAGCCTCGACGCCGATAGGTTTATCAATACCCTCACAACTTAATTTGCCCAGAGAAACAGAAGAAGCCGCTTGAGATTGCATATGTACAGAGAAAAGGACGCACATTGGAAGTGCGTAGCGAGTCCAGAATTTCACTGGTGGCGATTTTACCATAACGTTATGGAGATTCTTTAGGTGAGGGCACCCGGAAATAGTCAATAACTGGGACAACTTCTGCGAACCAAAGTAACGAAAACGCCCGCCGAAATCTCGGCGGGCGTTTGGTTTTTAGAACAACAGTTCCAGTTCTTCATCGGTCTGTCGCTCAACAAACTTAGCGAAGGATTCTTCGCCCTGACGGGTTGTTTGATAGGTCTCGATGATCTTTTTGACGGTGACTTCGAGGATGTCGCCGTCGATACGCTTGATGCGGCGGTTGAAACGCGCATCGCTGCCCAGAGCGCCGCCCAAGAACACGTCGAAGTGTTCTTTGAGAACACCGTCCACCTTTTTCTGGCATCCCTGGAAACCGATGTCGGCGATCCAGTGCTGGCCGCATGAGTTCGGGCAACCATTGATGTTGACGCGGAAATGCTCCGCCTCAGAGAACTTCACGTTCTCGTCCAACCACAGCGCCACGTCCTTGGCGCGGTTCTTGGTTTCGGCCACGGCGAGGTTGCAATATTGGATTCCGGTGCAAGCCACCATGCCGCTGTACAATGGCGACGGCGCCACATTGAAGCCCAGAGCTGCGACTTTTTGCAGCACAGTCGCGACGTTCTCGTTCTTGACGTTGGGGATGTAGAACGACTGCATCACCGTGAAACGCACTTCGCCCGAACCATATTCATCGGCGATGTCCGCGATGGCATCCCACTGATCGGAAGTCACGCGACCACCGATGACAGGCACGCCGATGTAGCTCAAGCCTTCCTGAATCTGAGCATGGGCGCCGTAGTGGTCTTCGTAGCCCTTGTAATTGGTTGGCTGTGGCTCGGCCTCTTCCATCTTGTAGCCCAATACCTTCTCGGCTTCCTCGCGGAATTTGGCGGCGCCCCAATCGGCGATGAGGTACTTGATGCGCGCGTGTTTGCGGCTCTTACGATAACCAAAGTCGCGGTAGGTCTGGGTGATGGCTTCCATCACTTTCATCGCCTCTTCTTCCTTGACGAACACATTCAAGTCCTGAGCGATGTGTGGTTCAGTCGAAAGCCCTCCGCCGACCAATACTCCAAAACCGACACGACCATCGGAGCGCTTAACGCCATAGAACGATAGGTCGTTGATCTCAACTTGGCCGCCCGCACGATGACCCAAAATGGCGACCTTGTATTTGCGGGGCAGGTCGGCGTATTCGGGAGCTGTCGAGAAGAAGTAGTTGGCTTCATTCATGAACGGCAATGGGTCGATCACCTGTTCAGGCTCGATGCCCGTCAACGGCGAAGTCACGATGTTACGAGTCACGTCGCCGCAAGCACCGAAGAAGCCCTTGTTTACGCCAAGGTCGATCTTTTCCAGGTCGTCCGTGATGGCGGGCATATTCTCGATAGTCAGCCAGTGCAACTGAATCGCTTGGCGCGTGGTGATGTCGGCGATAGAGTCGGCGTATTTGCGTGCAATCGAAGCAAAGCCGCGAATCTGGTTGGTCGGAGCGATGCCGCCCGCCACCTTGATTCGCATCATGAAGTAGCCATCTTTGGGACGTTGTTGATAAACACCGACCCACTTGAAGCGCTCCATATCGTCTTCGGTGATGGAGGAATAGCCGTTTTTGGCGTAGTTCTCGACGATGTCCTTCCACACCAAGGGGGGTAACTTCTCGATTTTGATGCGTTCGTTGCGTGTTAAGTTGGCGCGCTCATCACCTAAAGCGGCGAGGGTCGCGGGGCGACCATCCTCCACAAATTTGAGCTTGGCGGCACGTAGGTTCTTCGGATCGACTGACATGATGGAATAGGGTTTAGCAAATCTCTACTTCATGAGTAGGAACTAATGCCAATCGCCCTCATATATGCCAACTATAGCGCCGATATGCCCCCAACAATCGGCATAGGCACCCTCTAGCGCGGCGCACCGCCGCGTAATCGCGCTTCCAACACATCCAAATCTGCGCGCTCTTTGTCGCTCAACTCCGCGAAAGACGACTCGATTTCCTGCTGTATACCCTGCAAATAGCCCACGACATTCACTCCATCACGTTCGGGCAGCGAGGCATCGAGCCGGACACGCGCCCGCGTGAACTGGCGCGCGGTGCCTACAAAGTTGCCACGCCGAAACTGAAAAATCGACACGGCGCCGTGAATGAGGCCCTGTAAGAACTGTTTACGCGCGGGGTCGGCTTCGACTTTCCACACATCTTCGAGGGCTTCGTGGCATCCCCAGAACTTTTCCTCGCGCCACAAATGCCAAAATTCGGCTAAATCGAGGGCCGAGTTTTCGGGTGGCTCGAAGGGTAAATGACCAGTTGGTGGGTTTTCAGGAAGTGGCATCCGCTTCCATAGTGTGAGAAATCTCCCGCTTCGTCAAAACCAAACGGGAGATTTCACTGACAGTTTCAATTCAGCGCATCCCCAGATGGCGCTGTTTTTCGGCGGGTAATTCGTAAATTACGAAAGCGCATAAATCCCCATCCTTATCGTTCACGGTCATGCTGTAGGGAATAGCGTGGGTGAAATTGACCCACTTGTTGATCTCTTCGGCCAAAGCCTCGTTGTTGCTGCCCCGAAAGGTTTTGACCTGACGCAGAGTGGTTGACATATAAGTGCGGTTAAAAACAACAGGCTCGCTTGAGCTGCGACTTCACCTGTTATGTTCTTGTGCGGAACATAACGCCCATTTCAACACGCGAAGGCAACGGGCGCAAGGGGGTTATTCTCCCTGCTTTACACCCGATTAAAAATTAATCTGACGAGCAACAATTAAGCTCAATTTGCCAGAATTAATAAGCACATGATGAATGAATCGTATCTCATGGTTCGCCGCCACCCCTATGAAGAACCCGATCATACGCAACTAGAATTTATTGTTTCCAATGGTTCATTTACTGGAGGAATTGATTTCTACTGCGGTGTCGATGACATTGCGAATATTGGCACAGCGTTGAGGGCATTTCCTCGTTCAATTAGCGATGAATACGTGTATGAGTACGGCTCACCAGTAGCAAGTAAACGCTTTTATCGCCACTTTAGATTGCGCGCGTACACAATTGACCGTTCGGGACACTGCGCCCTACAAATCACGATAAATCTCAATCGAGATGAACCGGAAGAAGGAATATGTCGCTTCTCCATGCGTTGTGAACCGTGGTCGTTAGAACGTTTAGGCAACCTATTTCTCGCCTTCGCTCGCCTCGAACATCTAGAATTCAAATGGGTTCCCAACACCGAAATAGAAGAGATGTACACGGAGTATCAAGGACACTGGTAGTTGCTACCTCATCATGTTTGGAATTCGCTTCTTCAAAGGTTTGCCGACTGAATACGTACTTCGCTACCGTTCGGGCAAGGTTGTGGCGCGAGGGACAGGGCTGGCGTTTTATTACTCGGCCTACAACACCCAAATCGTCGCGGTGCCGACGGCTTCGAGCGATGGCAACTTCATCTTCAACGAAGTGACGCGCAATTTCCAGAATCTGGCTGTGCAGGGGCAGTTCACCTACCGCATCGCCGAACCGGATGTCGCGGCGGCGCTGCTCAACTTCTCTATTGACCCGCGCACAAGGGCTTATATCAACTCCGACCCCGAACGGCTGGCAGGGCGTGTCGCGAACGTGATTCAAACCCAGACGCGCGCCCTTGTCGGCGCCCGCTCGCTCGAAGAGGTGCTGGCCGATGCACAGAACATGGCGACGCAGGTTCTCGAATCGGTGCGCGCCAATAATTTGCTCGCCGCGCTGGGAGTCGAGTTACTGGGCGTGTTCTTCGTGGGCATCAAGCCCACGCCAGAAGTCGCCAAAGCCCTGGAAGCCCCCTATCGCGAGGCGTTGCTACGCGCCGCCGATGAAGCGGTGTATTCGCGGCGCGCGGCGGCTGTCGAGGAAGAGCGCAAGATTAAGCAAAACGAACTGGCGACCGATGTCACGCTGGAAAATAATCGTCGCGAACTCATCGAATTGAAGGGACAGAACACCGAACAGGAAGCCGAATTTCGCGGGCGGGCCTTCGAGCTTGAAGCGGGCTATCGTGCCCGCGCGCTGGGCGCCGAAACCGAAGTGTTCGCCGGGCTGGACCCGCGTTTGGTGTTGGCACTCGCGATACGCCAATTGGGAGTGAATGCCGCTCGTATTGGCAACCTGAATATCACACCCGAAATTCTGGCCTCGCTACTGGAAAACCGGGAGGTACCACCCGAAAATAACAAGCCATGATGGTCGAGAATCCCAATCCCTACGGCGCGCTTGAGGTCGCCCAACTAGAAGAGTTCGAGAAGACCATCGGAGCCAAACTCCCCGAAGAATACCGCGCATTTTTACTAAAGTACAACGGTGGTAGACCTACAAGACGCGCTTTCATGGCGCCGGATGACCCGTTAGACGAAGACAGCAACTGGAGTGAGCGCGAGGTGGTCGGGTTTTATGGGCTGCATGAACAAGATGTTGCCATCGAGCGAGACACGATGGACGCCTTCAAGCTCAGCGAGGCGTGGCAGGATTTACAAACCGATTTCCCCGGCAAAACGCTGTTACCAATCAGCCAAGATTGGAGCGGTAGTTACATTTGCCTGCAATTGGGTAAGGAGAAGTTGGGAGAAATCTGCTTCTTCGACCACGATTATGAAGTGGAAACAAAATTAGCTGACAATTTTATTGCGTTCGGCGCCATGCTCACCGAAAGCACCGAAGACGCGGATTAGAGGGCGAGTCTGTCTTTATCAAGCCACTCTTTGCGGTTCCATTGAGTAGAGCGGGCACCAATGGGTTCGAGTTTTATCGAAGGGTCGTTCGATTGGACGAGGGCTATAAATCGACGACCGCAAAGCAGATTATTTCTGGACTGATCTGCGATAATCTCCAAAATTTGCTGAGCGTAGTGGGGGTGCAGTCCATGAAAAGAATCGAAGTTTGTGAAAACGAGAACGAGGCCACTTTCTATAGGGACTTTGACATCGCCCAGAAAATCGTTGAAGCCATCGAGATTGGAAACTTCAAACGGGAAATCCAATCGCGCCCCTACCTCTCGAAGCACATCGCTCTTTTCAACGTAGGCACTACAGGCGAAATCATGAACGATGTACCCGCGCTCTTCGAAGTAAGTAACCATCTCCTGCAAAATGGGGGGCTTATGGAACAGCGCCACGGGGCCGCTGCGAAATAGTTCAAAGATGGGCCATTCTTCGCGAATGCTGTTGTCGTCGAATACTGCCATGTTCGACTATTAACTTAACACGCCATGTTTCCATCGCCTGATAAAGTCGTGTTCGTCACCAAGAAGACTCCGCTCGAAGAGTTGGTTGAGCGGCATAATTCGCGTGAGCAGGCGCGGTTTTATGTAGAGGCGCGAGGGGCGACTTTTGCGCGTTATGAGGCCGAACACGATGCTTACCAACAGGCACTCGAAACGCTGAAGAAGGCGCTCTCGGCGCTACCCAATGGCATGAGGACGCAGTGGATTGAGCGCGAGTTTTTGCCGCAGTTCTCGTTTGGAGCGCGCGATTTGGTGGTGGCATTGGGGCCGGATGGGTTGGTAGTGAATATTGCCAAATACCTACACAACCAGGTTCTCGTGGCATTTAACCCCGACCCGGCACGCAACGATGGGATTTTGTTGCCCTTCGCGGTGTGGTTGGCCGAACCCGTTTTACGACAAGCGACGCGAGGGCAAGGCACAGTTTCGGAGCTGACGATGGCGCAGTGCGCGCTCAATGATGGGCAGAGCATTCTGGCGCTGAACGATTTGTTTCTGGGACGGCGAGGTCACGCTTCGGCGCGCTATGAATTGAAGTTGGAGGGCAAGAAGGAGAACCAATCGTCGTCGGGGATTATCGTTTCGACGGGGGCAGGGTCTACGGGCTGGCTGTCTTCGATTGTAACAGGGGCAGCACGCGTGATGGAAGCGAACGCACCCGACGAAGAAATCGAGTTTTCGGCTCAGAACGCGCGCTTTGGTTGGAGCGAACAGCGTTTGCAATACGCTGTTCGTGAGCCGTTCAAATCGAAGACTTCGGGCGACGAGATGGTGTGGGGGCGCATCGAAGCGGGACAGCAACTGGAAGTCACGTCGCAAATTCCACAGGACGGCGCGATTTTCTCGGATGGCATCGAAAGCGACTATCTCGAATGGAATATCGGCTCTATCGCGCGGGTCAGCATCGCTGAGCGCAAATTGCACCTGTTGACGGCAACTTGAGCCGCTTATTTATCGCCATCGGGTGAAGCGATGGGGGGAGCCGTTTCGTCGGGGCGAGATTTCGGCTGATTGCTTTTGCGTATTCCCAACATCGCAAACACCAACCCGAAAAAGAGGACTGTGACAAAAAGAAGAATTATGCTCATGTTCGCGCAGTATCCACGTTTGGCAAAGTGACCTGAAACCGGGTAACAGCTTTCTGAAATTAAAGCCCATTTAGAGCTTCATTGGCTTCGCAGTTGCCCGCAAAAAGTCCTCGTTCACAGCAAAGATTATGGATTTAACCGGCATTCACCATCTGACCGCCGTCACAGCCGACGTGCGCGAGAACTACCGTTTTTATACCCAGGTATTGGGTATGCGCCTGGTCAAACGCAGCGTTAATCAGGACGATGTCAGCGCCTACCACCTGTTTTACGCCGATAAAGTGGGCAGCCCCGGCAACGACTTAACTTTCTTCGACTGGGACATGCAGCGCGAGGTGCGCGGCACCAACAGCATCGCGCGCACGGCTCTGCGCGTGAAGGGCGCCGAAGCGCTCGAATGGTGGGCCAAACACTTCGAGAAACAAAAGATAAGCGCCGGAAAAGTCGCGGAGCGCGACGGGCGCCTGACACTCGATTTCGAGGACAACGAAGGCCAGCGTCTGTCACTGATTGATGATGGCGGCACCAGCGAAGCGGGCCAAACCTGGGAGAAAAGCCCGGTTCCGCCCGAATATCAGATTCGCGGCCTGGGACCAATCACGCTGAGCGTGCCCGTGCTGGGGCCAACCAACGCGATTCTTACACGGATAATGAACATGCGCGAAGTGCGTCAATACCCCGTTCCCGACAGCGAGAGCCATATTGTTCACGTCTATGAGATGGGCGAGGGCGGAACACACGCAGAATTGCACGTCGCGGTGCGCCCCGATTTGCCGCGTGCCCAATTGGGGGCGGGTGGCGTCCATCACGTCGCCTTTCGCACGCCAAACGAAGAGCAATATCACGGCTGGACCGAAAGGCTCGAATCGTTCGGCATCAACTCCAGCGGCGAAATCGACCGTTATTATTTCCAGAGCCTGTACTTCCGCGAACCGAACGGCATCCTCTTCGAAATCGCCACCGATGGCCCCGGCTTCGCAGTCGATGAAGATGCCGAGACTCTCGGCGAAAAGGTCGTGCTGCCGCCGCGTTTCGAATCGCGCCGCGCTCAGATCGTCGCCAATCTCAAGCCGATTGAATAAACAAAAATGCCGCAAGATTCAAAATCTTGCGGCATTTTTGCTCGGTAAATTCAGGCAATCATTTGAGCCATCGCTTTGCAACTTTCGACACAGACTCGGCAGGCTTCGACGCACTCTTCCATGCCGTCGAGTTGTTCGCAGCTTTTCGCGCAGTCTTCGCAAACATCGGCACATTCGGCGCAGACATGGGGGTGATGCTTCGAGCCGCGCAGCATGAAATCGGCGGAGACCGCGCAGATTTGGGCGCAGTCCATCATCAGACGAAAATGGTCGGGTGCAACATGGGCGCCGCCCACAACGAGGCAGTGATTCACGGACATGCTCAAACAGGTGGCATGACACTTTTGACAGTTTTCGATGCATTGCTGCATCTCGGCGGACATGTGGTGGTGCATAGTTGATTTTCCTCTTCGGTAACTCGAACTAAGCTTTCCGCAAGTAGGGTGCCGGGGTATATTGTGGATACCTATCGAAATGCCCTCGAAGGGAAAATCCTCACTCTAAGCGCTCTTCACCACCAGCTTGCCACGCACCATGTTCATGCCACAATGAAAGGTGTATTCGCCCGCTTTTTGCGGCGTGAATTCGACGGGCACGGTGCGGCCCTGTGGCAGCATCGCCGAAACGCCGAAATCGCTGAGTACCACTTGCTCGGTGCAGGAATTGGCTTCTTCGCGGCGAAACAATAGCCGCACAGGGCGCCCCTGCTGAACCTCGATACGGTCGGGCGCGTAGCCACCTTTAACGATCACTTCGATTTCCTGCGTACCGCCCTGCCCGACTTTGGCCTGTTCGCCCGCGCGGGGGCCGAAGAAAAACCACAACGTGGCGATGATGAGGGCGACGCCTCCAATAAGAACTCCAATTTGAGCCGAATCCATTTAGCTCCTCCTTTCGAGCTGAAAGGCGCGCAAGCGCAGCGCATTAGAAATGACCGAGACGCTGGAAAGCGCCATCGCCGCACTCGCCAGAATGGGCGATAGCAACCAGCCAGTGAACGGGTACAGCAATCCTGCCGCGATAGGGATACCCAGCACGTTGTAGATGAAGGCGAAGAACAGGTTCTGCTTGATGTTGGCAACCGTTGCCCTCGACAGCGCGATGCTGTTCGCCACGCCGCGCAAATCACCTTTGACGAGAGTAATGTCGGCGGCTTCGATAGCGACATCGGTTCCCGTTCCCATCGCGATACCCACGTTGGCCTGAGCCAGAGCCGGAGCATCATTGATACCGTCGCCCACCATCGCCACCTGTTTCCCTTCGGCCTGTAGTTCACTGATTTTGGCGGCTTTGCCATCGGGCAGCACGCCCGCGAAAATGCGATTGATGCCGACCTGCCCCGCGATGGCGTGCGCAGTAGTTTCGTTATCGCCAGTCAGCATAATCACTTCAAGGCCAAGCGCCTTGAGCTGCTCGATGGCCTCTCGCGAGTCGGGCTTAATCGGGTCGGCAATCGCCACTATGCCCGCGAATTTGCCATCGACTGCCACAAACACGGGCGTTTTGCCTTCGCTTGCCAGTCGGGTCGCCTCGACTTCATCGGGATTTAGGTCACGTTCGCGCAGCAATCGCGCGTTACCGATGAGAAGTTGTTTCCCATCAACAGTAGCCGCGATACCACGCCCCCCCAGCGACTCGAAGTGTTGAGGTTGCACCAATGCGAGTCCAGTCTCCTTAGCCGAACGCACGATGGCTTCGCCGAGGGGATGTTCGGAACTGCGCTCGGCGGAAGCGACCAGACGCAACAGTTCATCGCGTTCAAAGCCGTTGGCGGGCAGTATGTCGGTGACGCGGGGCTTGCCCTGCGTGATGGTGCCGGTCTTATCAAGCACAATAGCCTGAAGCGACTGCGCGCTTTCGAGCGCTTCGCCCCCCTTGATGAGAATGCCGTTTTGCGCGCCGCGCCCAGTCCCGACCATAATCGCGGTTGGAGTGGCTAGACCAAGGGCACACGGACAGGCGATGACCAACACCGAAACGCTGGTGAGAAGCGCCAAATTGAGCCGATTTTCGGGCGGTGCGAACAGAAACCACACGACGAAAGTCGCGATGGCGATGCAGATAACAATGGGCACGAACACGCCCGCCACCGAATCGGCAAGTTTTTGAATCGGGGCTTTGGTGCCCTGCGCTTGTTGCACCAATCGCACGATGCCCTGTAACACGGTGTCGGCGCCAACTTTGGTGGCGCGAAAACGCAGCGAACCGCTTTTGTTGATGGTGGCTCCAATGACAGCGTCGCCGACCTCTTTTTTGACAGCGAGTGCTTCGCCAGTCAGCATCGACTCGTCCACGCTCGATTGCCCACTTTCGACCACTCCATCGACTGGAATTTTCTCGCCGGGGCGCACCCACACGAGGTCACCAACACGCACCTTCTCGACGGGAATCTCGAGTTCCTGCCCGTTGCGCTCGACGCGCGCAGTTTTGGCGCCCAGTTCCATCAGGGCGCGAATCGCCGAGCCGGTATGAGCGCGGGCACGCGCTTCGAGCAGTCGTCCCATCAAAATCAGCGTGACGACGATAGCAGCGACCTCGTAATACACCCCCGAAGGCATCTCCTGATGCCCTGAGTGGCCCTGCACGGGCACGGCGAACAGCGTGGGCGCGAAGGTCGCCACCACGCTATAAAGGAACGCTGCCAGCGTGCCAATGGCGACGAGGGTGTTCATATCGGCGGCGCGGTGACGCGCAGCACTCCACGCGCCCACGAAAAACTCTCGCCCCGCCCAGAATAACACCGGAATAGTCAGCGCCAACTCAACCCAGGCACGCCCCGGAAAATTGAAGACGCGCTCCAAAGCCGGAAATAGGTGCCCGCCCATAGCCATAACAGCAACGGGAATGGTCAGCGCCAGAGCGATGAAGAAATGCCGCTTCTGGCTGGCGTACTCTGCTTCGCGCGCGGCATTTTCGGCGTCTTGCAACGAAGTCGATTCGCCCTCGTTTTCTTCCTCGACGGGTTCTTGAACGATGGCATCGTAACCCGCTTTTTGCACCACTTCGCGCAGACGCTGCGGGTCGGTTATAGCTGGGTCGAAAGACACGCTGGCGCGCGTGGTCGCGAAGTTGACATTGGCCTTCTCTACCCCCTCGGCCTTGTTGAGCGCCCGCTCAATTCGATTAGCACAGGCCGCGCAGTGCATACCCAGCAGGGGTAACTCAGCCTGCTCGCGAGTCGGGGGCGCCATCCCATCGTGCAATTCTAATTCGGCAGTAGCCAACGCTGTGTGGCTACTGGTGTGATTATGTTCCATGTGTCCTCCGCAAACATAGCATTCGCGGTTTTAGGTGTGAGGACACTTCAAATATACCCCCATACCCTATATTCAAATGACACATCGAATATCAAGCGGTTCCCTGAGCAATTAATATCTCTTTAACCACTCCTAACACGAGTCACCCTATAATAATGCGCGGAGAGGTCTCAATTCCATGCCCACTCGCCGCCAATTTATTCGCTCTGCCGCCGTTGCCACCGGCACGGTTCTGCTATCGCCAGCGCTTAAGCGCGCGTGTGCCGATGTACCCCGCGCAGGTAAAGTGGAGTTCGGTATCATCACCGATATTCACCAGGACATCATGCACGATGGCGTCAGGCGCGTAACGGCATTCGCGGAAGATATGAATGCCCGCAAAGCCGATTTCGTCTTCAACCTCGGCGATTTCTGCGTGCCCCATGCCCACAACGAACCCTTCCTCAAAGAGTGGAATAAAATCAGTGGCGCCCGCTACCATGTGTTGGGCAACCACGACACGGACGGCGGTTTCAAACGCGAACAGACGGTGGAGTTTTATGGAATGCCCGCGCGCTACTACAGCTTCGACCGCCACGGAATCCACTTCATCGTTCTCGATGGCAACGACCCCGACGGCAAAACCACAGGCTATCCCCGCTCCATCAACGAAACGCAACTCAAATGGCTGGGCGAAGATTTGGCGGGCACCAAATTGCCGACCATCATCTGCATCCACCAGCCCTTCGATTCCTACGAGAAGAACCTTGTCAACGCAGTCGATGTGCGCGCCATTCTAACAAAGGCAAACCAAGAGGCAGGCTTCCAAAAAGTGCTGGCCGTCTTTTCAGGCCACGACCATCTCGACTATGTGCGTGTATCCGATGGCGTCCCTCACATCCAGATCAACAGCGCCTCGTATGCGTGGACAGGAAAAAAGCACGATACCTACCCTAAGGCGTTGATTGAGGGGCACCCCAGCGTAGATTTGACATGCCCCTATGCCGACCCGCTATGGGCCTTCGTAACGCTCGACTTCGAACGCGGCGAAATCCACATCGCGGGACGTGAAACCACCTGGGTTGGCCCCGATCCGTGGAACATCGGCCTCAAAGCCGATGACTTCCAACGCAACCCCGACCTATCCCGCCCCGCGATTAGCAATCGCATCGTGAAAATCGGAGCCACCACGTAACCTAGCGGGCCGATGGAGGCAGCACTGTGATCCAAATATCGCCGTTGGAATCGTTGCCACCATCAGCGCGCACATTCGCGCGCAGTGTGTATTTGGCTCCCGTCACGAAGCGAGGAAGTTTCAGGCTGTAGATGTTGTCTTTCGTCGCGCCTCCGGTGAAACCGGGATGCTCGTCGCGCGCCACGACTTGACCGTTCTGTAGCAATTCAACCCAGCCAATATCGAGACGGTGTTCGCCGCTACTGTACAGAAATTTGGCTTCGATAGTGGCGGCCCCAATGATTTGCGGCGTGATGTCCCACTGCTGCTGGCTCCATGTATCGCCGATCTGTCCGCTTTTCCATTTCGCAGCGACCACAGGTTCAGCTTCGGGTTCGAGCGGGCGTAGATTGGCTAAGTTGGCGATATTTTGCGGCGACAGCACTTTGTTGAACACCTTCAAATCGTCGATGTAGCCGTTAAAACCATTGCTTTTACTACCCACGTATTGAAGCGGGAAGAATAGCGTTTGCACTTTGGCTATCTTCGATTTGGTGCTGGCGAACTCGTTCATGGCGCCCTTCAAACTCTCGATGAGAACGCCATTGGCATACAGCGTGGTGCCTTCGTTGTCGCCGCAAATGGTGATGTGAGTCCAGCGATTGGTCGGCACCTGATAGTTGAAATTATAGTTGTAGTTTTCTCTCGAAAAGCCGAGTTTCCCCGTCGCCTGTTGCTTGAGTTTCACAACCGCATCGGGCGAAGAGAACAACACCGCATCAGCCGTGTTGCCCTCATCGGGGTTAACGAAAAAGGACACCGTGTAGCCGTAGCCGATACCCGGCAATGGCGTTTGCAGGTAACTTCCGTTTTTCAGGTGTAGCGCCTTTTTACCCTGATACTGCACCACATCAGCCCCACTGACACGGGTTCCCTGTCTCTTGTCCTCGCTCTCGTCCCGCACGGTGTTGCCGTTGAAATCGTAGCGCAGCACCAGAGGGCTTTTGCCCGTCACCTTGCCACGCATGTTGAGTCCGGCGCCCTCACCAATTCGCGGGCTTTGACGGGAGAAGTCATCGTAATCGACGTGGGCAATCGCCGATGTGCCCAGCCACATCTTTTGCGCCAGCACTTGCATGGCAGGAAACACTCTATCGTTGACATCCTTCTCCGTGATGCCATTACCGACGTGATCGTTCCACACCGCGAACGAGCCGCCTAGAATCTGTGGCAGCGTCTCGTCGAAGGTCTGATTGCCAACGATGTTGGGAGTCCACTTGTCGTAGATATTTCGAAGGTTGAGGTAGTCGTAGTAATAGCCCGCTTTCGGCACGATATACAGCCAGCCATCGGGAGTGCTGATGACGTTATAGCCCTGTGCCAGCATCTCTTTGGGGTCGGCATAGCCATTGTTCCACACGTTCATAGCCACGTCTTTGGACTTAACGGGTGTAGTGCCAGCGGCGTGCGTCAGGGCGCCCCATAACCTCGCTTTCTTGCCGTAGCCTTCGACATATCGAATGTAATGGTCGGTGAACTCGCGGAATTTTTCGGTTTCGGCTTTGGCATATTCATCGGTGCCAATATGCACATCGGGGCCGAGGAAAACGGGGTTAGGGCCAGCGAGATACTCCTTGAAAACGTTGTCGAGAACCTCGTAGGTCAGGGGATTGCTGATGTCGAGATGGTCGCGCCCATATTTGTTGCTGCCGATAGCCGGGACGGCTTTAACGAAAGCCAGCGAGTGCGCCGGGGCATCGATTTCGGGAACGATGTTCACGCCGTAACTTTGAGCGAGAAGCTGCAAGTCGATAAATTCTTTCTTCGAGTAACTGCCATCTTTGGCGGTGAGGCCAGGATAGGTGTCGTTTTGCAACCGAAAAGCCGAGTAGGTCGCGTCCCAATCGTTGTTGAAGAACTGCCTGAAACCGTTGTCGTTGAGATGAATCTGGAAGTCGTTCATCTTGTAATACGACATAAAGCGCACGTAGTCGCGCAAAAAGTTGATGGAGAAAAACTTGCGTCCCACATCCAGCACGAAACCGCGCAGCGGGAATTGGGGATAATCTTTGGCGCTTCCCTTCGGGAATGAGTTGTGCGCGGAATCCTGCTCCAGAATTTGTAACAAGCTACGGGTGGCCCAAAACGCCCCCCTGGGTTCTTTGGCTTCGATGCGAACAGAATCGCTGATGTCGAGACGATAGCCCTCCGATTTGAGATCGGTAGAAGCATTGTTGAGGGTGAAGTAAATGTCGCCTTTGGCCGCCCTACCCTTGCGGATGGAAAACGCAGTCTCTGGGCGAGCCAACTTCAAATCATTCAAAAACGTTTGCACATAGGGGGTCAAAGCCTCAGCAGAGGCGGGGTCAACGACCAGCGTCACCTTTTTCGCCAGCACCAACTTGCCAGTCGTCCCTTTCCACTCGCGAAGCGCGGGAATGACAAATGGGGCGGCATTCACTTTCTCTGGTGTTTGAGCCGAAGCCGAACCGCTAAGCGCGGGAACACACAAAACAACGGGGGACAGACAACCCAACACACAACGTTTGAGAGTGTTTTTCATCGACATATTTGGTCAGGCAAAATACAAACTGCCGCACGAACCCTGACAGCTGTTAGATTGTCATCAAACCAAAGAGTTCTGCATTACTCAAATTTTAAATTGGCTCTGTCTCGCTGGAATTAGGAAAGCGAGATGGGGCGGGGTTTGGCTTTGGGGCTGAGGCGTCCGCGCACCTGACCACATTTGGCATCAACTTCTGGCAACCTCCGTTGTGCCCAGCGAAGCGGCAACCAGTAGGCACTAAATGCGACTCCAAGGCCAAGTCCGCCACCGATGATGAGCGCCGCCGACCAATGCAATCCCAAAACAGCATTACCAAGCGACAGGGCAACCGTAGCGGCACAGGCAAGTAAGCCGGGGAACATGGCTGCGTTCCAGCCGAAGCGCTGCGTCCATTTGTGGGCGACAGTCGATAAAGCCGGAGCTACCGCAATCGAAAAGAAAGCGGCTCCCAACGCTGATAGCACTGGCACAGCCAGCACCGAAGAAGGGTCGCCCTCGACGCCACTTTGCCACGTGTTGGTCAAAGCCACCGTGCCATAGGCGATGACCGGAACAACCGAAAGTGTCACGAAACTTGTGGCACCTGCAAAAAGATGGCTTGCGAGAGAAATCCAGCTCTTCATTTCAATTCCCTGTCGTCACAGTTTGAACGCATTTATAGCGAAGGGCCACAAAAACCGTCGAGAAAACACCTGGGCTTTATACGAAATAGGGTATCGCCCCAAAAGAACGATACCCCCAACTCAAAGCTTTATTTCACGAGGGCGAGCATAGCGCGAAAATCGTCGGTTCCGGCTTCGCCAAGGAGTTCATACAACGCCGCTTCGGTCGAACTGGGCAAGGCGCCCGCGCCCTTCATGCGCTCCCAACCAACAGAGCGGTTGGGGCTTTGACGCGACGAGATCGCGTCATAAATCGCAAAGACGGTTTTGCCGTCGTCCAACGCATCGAGGGCGGTTTGGCTAACGCAGATATGCGATTCCAAGCCGCACAGCAAAATTTGCGGTCGGTCGATTTGGTCTTTGACGGCTTCCCACGCGGAGAAACGCATTTTGGCAGCGGGATCGAAGGGGCCGATGGCTTCGCGGATGGAGGCGACAGTCGTTCCGAGTTTTTCGGGATTTTGCTCGCTCACCACGATGGGAATACCCAGACGGCGGGCCATGCTGGCGAGCATTCGGATGTTGCGCTCCACGCGCTCGGCTTCCCACATTTCGGGGAGCAATCGGGTTTGTACGTCCACAATGAGCAGGACACAGTCGTTTTGGTTCAGACGAGGCAACACATATAGAAGTTTGCCAGCCCACCGAATCGTCCGGTATTTTGCCGCTTTAGGGCCGATTTGCCAAACTCCGCGCGTTTTCGCGCGTTCGGTGTTCACAAAGGTGTCGCTGTTCGCGGAGTCCGCAGCCTTCTATGAATCTCAACCGTCCTTCGCAACGCCTGTTAATACCGTTGCTGGCGCTTTCGGGCGCCATCGCGTCACCGATACTTGCGCCCCCCGCCCTCGCTCAGACCGCCCCTCAAACCGCCGTCGTTTCGGCGCTAGAGGCTCAGAGCGCCACCATCTCCATTGGTCGCAAAGATGGCGCCCAACTCGGAGCGGTCTATTCGCTAACGCAAGGCGGAGCCGAAGTGCTGCGCGTGCAAATCACCCAAATCCGTGAGGAAGATTCGTTGTGCCGCATCATTTCTCTGGCTCAGGGTGCCGCCGTTCTGGGCGAAAGCGTGCGCTTCATCGCACTCGAAACGCTGCCCACAGCGCCCGTTGCTCCGACACCCGTTCCTAAACCGCCCGTCGATGTGACGCCGCCCACCAATCCCGGCACCACAACGACCACAGGCACGGCTCCCGCCATGCCAAGCGGCCCAACAGTTGGCATTGCCTCCATCGACGGCCAGACCGTCACAGTGGCGGGCGGCTTCGCGCAAGGCTTGCAATCGGGGCAGACGCTGCCCGTGTTTCGCGGCAGCAACATCGTTGGCCTCGTCAAGCTCAGCATCGTCGGCCAGAGCAGCTCGACGGGTACGTTGGTGTACTCCGATTCCAACGCCCCGATCTCGTCATCCGACCGCCTGACGGTACTGCCCTCCGAAACAACGCCAAACCCCGGCACCATTCCAGTCCCCGCTACGCCTGAAGGGCCAACCGTGCCCGGCGTGGTCATGCCCTACGAAACCGGAGCTTCCAACGCCTCGGTGCCCAAGGCCGAAAATACCTACGAACTGCTCGCCAGCCTCGCGGCGCAGGGCCTGATTAAATCGCAGCCCGCGCGTCTCTTCCAGGACGACGGCGCCCGTGCCCACCGCTACGCCGAAGACATCGTGATGTCGCGCGCCCAAATCGCGGGTTTCATCCGCGAAGCGATAGACAACTCGGACTCTGACGAAAGCGGAAGGGCCAATGCGGCTCTCGCCATCCTGACGCGCAACTTCCACAAGGATTTGCTGGACATCGGAGTAACCTCCTCGACTCTCGAAGATTTCGCGCCACAGGGCGGCTTCTCGATTGGCGTGTCAGGTTTCACCCGCGCCCGTGTCGTGGGCGGCGATACCGATGCTTCGTCGCTGTTGCCGTTCGATGAGCGCTACGGCGGTGGACGCCTCAAAACCGGCATCGACGCGCGCCTCAACCTCGCGGGTACTATCGGCTCGAACTTGAGCTTCTACGGCTCGCTCGATTCGGGCACAACGCTCGTTAGCGGCGGCAACAACCCTACCACGGTTCGTAAAGCCTACCTGTCATATGACGCCAAAAACTTCGTGCGCGGCCTTACAGTCGATATTGGGTGCAAAGAATATTATTGGGGCGTAGGAACCTATGGAACTTCGTTGTTGGGCGATGCGGCGGGCGGCCTCAACTCGCTGTCCACCAAGTTCGAGCGCGGCTCCTACCGCTTCGAGAGCCTGTACGCGACTCTGGGCAAAGGCCCGGCTGGCGGCTCCCGTTCGCTGTATGGCCAGAACCTGAGCGTCAAAGTTGGTAAAAACGGACGAGTCGGTATCGCGAACACCCTGTTGGCTCCCAAAGACTCGTTCTCGGCCAAAAACTTCTTCGGTGCCTTCACACCGATCTCGCTGTACCTCATCGACCGCCCCTCGCTTGGGCGCGGCGAAAGCGGCACCAACGCCGTCGTTTCGGCCTATGGCGAAACAGCAGTGGCGCGCGGCATCCGCACCTACGGCGAAATCGTGCTCGATGACCTGTCGTTCAATGCCAACAACCCCATCGAGAACCGCAACGGTGGCACCATCGGCGTGCAGCTGTTCAATCCCAAGGATGTTGGACGCGCGGGATTGACCCTCGAATATTCGCGTTTGAACTCGATTTCGTATCTGGCGTTCTTGAACTCTGCGCGCGACGCCGACTACGAATATTATTATCGCGGCGCTCCGCTGGGCCTTCCAATCGCTCCAGTCTTCCCAACAACCTTTGGTGGAGCAGAAAGTTTGCGCGCCGAAGGTTATTATCGTTTCCATCCGCGCCTCACTTTGTCTGGCTCGGCTCAGTTCGCCGACATCAACACCGAAGACCAAAATCCGGCCCCGGTTGGAGGGCGTGGTTTCTCGCGCCAACAGGTCGCGCGCCTTGCCCTGTCCTACGATTTGACCCGTTCGTTCGTGCTCACAGGGCGCGCAACCTACGTCTCGACCAACCAGCCGAACTTCATCAAAGGCGAGCAATCGAGGAACAATACAACATTCTCATTGGAGATTGGACGTTCTTTTTAAAAATCAGAAAAAAGAGCTTCTTGTGGTTTGCTTATTGCAAAGGCGGAGCGCCGCGCTAAACTGCGCCCGCTTTTGCAACTTAAATCTTTCACAAGGAGGTTTTCACACACAATGAACTGGATGTCTCGCATCGCAATCTTCGCCGTTATCGGCGCAATCTTGTCCAGCGCTGTTCTCGTCGGTTGCGGTGGTGGCGACGCTGAAGAGCCCGCTGCTAACAACGCTGCTGCTTCGACCAACGCTGCTGCTGCTGAATAATAAACTCGTTCTGCGAGTTGACTTTAGAAACGCCCCTTCTCTGGAAGCGGGCGTTTTCGCATTTTTATGCTGTCACTTATTTAGATTCCACAGCCAAATAACTCTGCTACAAACGCTCTCAACGGTTTTCACACTTAATACCCCATTCATGCACAGAATTGGCTAAATCAAGTCGTGTTGGAATCATTGTCGAGGTGCTTTTCTATGGACTATCCCTTTTCCTGAGAAAAGCCCCAAAGAGTTCTGTTATTGTCATTTTTTGGCCGATTACGAACCTTGGGATAAACTCCGCGCGATTTTTTGCGTCAGCTTGCCATTCCGCGCCAAAGAATCGCGGGTTCCTACTTCATGAACGCTTCGCCTTTTCGCCGCACTACCAATCGTCTGGCCCCTCATCGCCGTCTTCGTCGGGTTTCGCCATTCGCGCTGACATTGCTCGCGTTACCGCTGGCAACTTCTCTCGCTCAGGCCCAGGACACCAATAAGCCTGCTGCCGTGCCCGAAGACCAGCCACGTGGACTACAAACTCCCGCCGGCCCCGTCCTTGGCCCCTCCCCAAC
>SDZD01000055.1 GCA_004172935.1 bacterium
GGGGGCCACAGGGGCCACGGTTTCTTTTGGCTTTGGTTGCACGGCTGGGGCCGCAGGAGCGACGGGAGCCGGGGGGATGGTGACTGGAGCCACTTCGCGTGCGGCGGGCTGTTGAAGGGGCGTTTGTGGGGCAACAGTGGCCTCTGCTGCGACAGTCACAGGGGCTACTACGGTTTCTTCGGTTGCGACTGCGACCGGGGCCGACTCGGTGACGTGTGCTTGCGCGGCCACTTGAGCACGGCGAATTTCGGCTTGCCTCATTTCTTCGGCGCGGCGGGCGCTGCGTTCGGCATCCAGCCTTTCGCGTTCGGCTTGTTCGCGCGCTTCGTTCATTTGTTTGAGTTCGCGCAACATATCCGAGTCGAAGCCTTCAGCTGAGCCGAAGCGTGCGTTGTATCGGTTGGGGCGTGGCCCATCGGCATCTTCTTCCTCTTCGCCATTGGCGGCAACTGCGACCTGTACTGGAATGGCAACAGGGATGTAGGCCGGAAGTGGCGTCTGTGCGGGTTCGGGGTTATCGAGGTTGGCGACGGCGCGCGGGTGATCGGGCATCAACCACATCGCGTAAATCATCGCCAACACGAGGGGAATGAGGAAGAACGATCCCTCGGCGCCGAAGCGCCCGCCCGACAATACCGAAATGCCGGTTTCCTGCACATCAAACAAATGGAAGATGGGGATGCCCGAAACCGGGAGCGAGAACACGCAGCCCAGTAACCAGTTCCACGCGACGTGGAAGCCAATCGGGAACCATAGCGACCCTGTTTTGCGATAGGACACCGCGAAGAAGACGGCGATGAGGAACAGGTTGGGGAGACCGGCGATTGCGGCTTTCATCACTTCGGGATTGGTCGCACCATTCATGAGGTGAACCGCCGCGAACACGACTCCTTGAATGATGACGGCGGCGGGCCAGCCCAACCACTGGCGCAGGTTCGTCATGCCGTAGCCGCGAAACACCGTCTCCTCGAAGAAGCCAACCGCCACGAACGCGAGGGCAAAGCCCAGCAACTGTGTGAAGGCGTAAGCCGCGCTGTGGGTTTGCACCTGTGTCGACCAGCCGCCAAAGCGAATGGTGCCCGCTATCCACATCAGCGTGAACAGCACCAACAAGGTCAGAAAGGCCGTCAGGGCGCCGCGCGCGAAGTTGGGTAAGGCCCGGTCGCGCGTAAAGCCCAGAGAGCGCCAACTGTATTTATCGACCTTGGTGCGGAATAGATAAACCACGCCCAGCGCGAACGGGTAGGAGATGACGGTCAGGTGCAGGGCATAGGTGGTGGCGAGGTCGAGGATGCGCTTCTCCAGAGGAAGGTTTGCCACTCCCAACCGACTGGAAAACGCCATCAACACCCCCAGACCAATTCCTTGAATGAACGAGACAACGGTGAGCAGGACCACGGCACAGAGTACCATGCGCCAGACCGGGTGCAATCGCGAGGCGGGCATAAACGCCCGCAGTTTAAATCGGCCTTTGCCTTATGGCATTTTTAAACACAGAGAACACGGAGGAGAATAAGAAGCACAGAGGTTTTTGAGAGAGGGAATGTGGCTTGGGCGTTGTGGTGTTGGGGCAGGAGGATGGGATTTTTGAATTAACCGCAGAGGCGCGGAGACACAGAGGGGACTTCCATAAGAGGAGAAACGGGTAGAGGAGAAGATTTATCCATTGAAAACCTCTGTGCTTCTTATTCTCCTCTGTGTTTAAAAATACCTTTCAGGGTTGAAAATGGACGCGCGAAAGCAGACCGAACAAACATTCGGTCTGCTTTCCCATCGCGTTGTTATTTAGTTGCGGTAGCCGTTCGAGTATTCGCTCGAATAGGAGCCGTTGCCGTTGAGGGCTGGGGTGTTGCTGTAGTCGTCGGGTTGGGGCGCAGGGCGAAGTGCGTCTTTGCCCTGTTCGACGCTGATTTGCAGTTTTTCCAGCACGCTGCCGACTTTTTCCAGTACGTCGAGGGCGTAGTGATCGGCGTGGTCGCGCATACCTTCGGCATCGCGTCCGGCGGAGTGAACCAGCGCTTCGGCCTCTTCGTGGGCGCGCAGGGTCACCGAGTGTTCGGCGACCATTTCATCGGCGTGGCGGCGAGCATCTGCCTCGATGTGTCCGGCGCGGGCGTTGGCTTCGTCGATGGTGTCCTTGGCGTTGGCTTCGGCGTCGGCAGTCATTTTTTCCACGCGAGCCGTAATATCAGCGAAGGTACGCTCGGCGCGGGCGTTGGCATCGCTGATGGTTTTTTCGGCTTTGGCGCTGGCCTCGGAGACGGTGCGGTCGGCGCGGGCGCTGGAGTCGGCGATCATCTTTTCGGAGCGCATTTGCGCGTCGCCCTGCAAGCGGTCGGCGTGCAATTTGGCTTCGGAAACGGTGCGCTCGGCCAACGATTTCGACTCGGCGATGGTGCGGTCGGCGCGGGTGCGCGCTTCGGTAACAACGCGCTCGGCTTCGCGCTCGGCGGTGTCGATGAGGCGGTCGGCCTCGGTCTGGGCGCTTTTCACGACCGCTTCGGCCTTACGCATCAGGTCTTCGGCTTCCTTCATCGACTTGGGAAGCGCCGAGCGCAGTTGCTGGATTTTGCCGAAAAATTCCTCCTCGTTGATCAGGCGCTTGCCCAGCAAGCCTCCCTTGGAATTTTCGACCAGTTGTTCAAGTTCATCAATAATGCGGAGAACGTTCATAATATGTCCTAAAAGTGCTGTATTACAATTACTCGGCTTGCGCCGTTTCGGTTGTTTTGGGGACGAAAAACGACAATCCCGACTCGCCCGCTTTTTTGAAACGTAACAGTCGCAAATTGTCCAAAGAGGGCAGTTCGACGCGAATCGAATGCTGAATCACGACGATTGGCCCACGAAAATCGTCCAATTCATTATGGAATAAACCAGGGCTTGCGTCTATTCGTTTGGCAATCTCTCCCGCCTCATTTGGGTGTGTAAATGGCGGGTCGGCGAACACAATATCGAACTTTTCGTGGCTTTCCACGAGCTTATCGACAGAAGAACGCGCATTGGCTGACCACACCTGCGACAGCGTTTTGAGTTTTAAAGTCACCAAGTTTTCTTTCAGGGGTTTAACCGCCCTGAAATCATCCTCAATGAATATGCAAAACTCGGCCCCACGCGACAGCGCTTCGATACCAACCGAGCCGCTACCGGCATAAAGGTCAAGAAAGCGCGCGCCCACAACTCGCTCGCCGAGCGAATTAAAGAGCATCTCGCGCGTGCGCCCATCAGTCGGGCGCGTCGAGGGACCGGGGGGCGCGACCAGCGTTCTCCCTCGTAATGTTCCACCTTCTACTCTCATGAATCATTACAGTTAACCCTACATCGACCCCACCTCGCCGCCCCATGAAGCGCTTCTTTACACCTGTCAGCAAGATAATGGCGCGAATTTTAGGGGAATTGTTACATTGACAAACTAGTTTGAGTTTTTTCTTAGAATAGGCGAGGCGAGTGAATCAACGGGTTGCCATCGAATAATCAGTTAGAAAATTAGAGCGAATATATATCGCCCTGTGTTCTCCCCTACATAGCTTCTTCCAAGATAGGGTTACTTAGGTTGCTTGTTTCTCGACTCGACCACTTCGTGCTTTAACTGTTCGGCGGCTTCTGGCGTTTGGGGGAGGGAGGCGCGCAACTGCTGAATTTTGCCGAAGAACTGCTCTTCGTTAACCAGGCGTTTGCCGAACAAACCACTGGATTTCTCGACTAGAGTTTCAAGTTCTTCGATGAGTTGGAGGGTGTTCACGAGGGTATCCGATAGCTTAACCCGTCTCAGAGCAGAGGTAAGAGTTAAGCCCTTTGAAGTATCGACTCATTGTGTCATTCCGAACTAGAGGAGACTCACTTTAAGTGGCACTTTGGCCTTGTTCATTCTGTTCGCCAGATTCCTTGTTTTCAATCTCTGTCAGTACATCGTCCGCTGGGCGACCGGGAAAATCATTCTTCTTGGCTTCAAGGACTCGTGTGCGGAGTAGTTCTTTTTCGCTGTTCGAGATTTCATCCATTGTTTTCTCCCTTAGCTCGTTTGCACGAGGCTCAATTTGTCGCCCCAGAAGCGTTGCAGGGCGTTGCGCAAATGGGCGTGTTCGGGGTCTTCGAGATTGGGGTCTTCGCTGACCACGTCCCAGGCCGCTTCGCGGGCGGTTTGGATGACTTCGATGTCGTTGATGAGGTCGGCGATGCGGAAGTCGGGCATACCGCTCTGGCGGGTGCCGTACAGTTCGCCGCTGCCGCGCAACTTCAAATCTTCCTCGGCGATTTCGAAGCCGTTCTGGGTTTGGCACATCACGTTGAGGCGCACCTTGCCCTCGTCGCTTTTCGGGTTCGCCAGCAGGATGCACATGCTTTTGTGCTGGCCGCGCCCGACGCGCCCTCGTAACTGGTGTAATTGGCTCAGGCCAAAGCGGTCGGCGTCCTCAATGAGCATGATGGTCGAGTTCGGCACGTCCACGCCAACTTCGATGACGGTGGTCGAAACCAACACGTCGAACATCTGGGCGCGGAACAGCTCCATTTGCTCGTCGCGCTCGATAACATCGAGTTGACCGTGAACTAACCCGACGCGCACATCCTTCAACTCTTCGGCGCGCAGTCGTTCGGCGAGGGCGACCGCCGCTTGCAGGTTGGCCAACTTCTCCGACTCTTCGACCAGAGGGCACACTACGTAGGCTTGGCGGCCTTTTTTGACTTCGGCCAGCACGTAATTGTAGGCCCGTTCGCGCGCTTCGGGTTTGATTTTTATGGTCTTGATGGGCTGGCGACCGGGCGGCAGTTCGTCCAGCACCGAAACATCCAAATCGCCGTAGATGGTGAGCGCCATCGTGCGCGGAATGGGCGTTGCTGTCATCACCAACACGTCGGGGCGAATGCCGCCCGCACCTTTTTTCGCTAGGGCCGCGCGCTGCATGACGCCGAAGCGATGCTGCTCGTCCACCACGCACACGCCCAACTTCTGGAACTCGACGTTTTCCTGAATCAGCGCGTGTGTGCCAACCACGACATGAATGCGGCCCTCGGCCAAATCTGCCAGAATCTGCCGTTTGTTTTTCGCCTTCAAGCTGCCTTCGAGTAACCCGACCTCGACGCCCAGTGGCTCTAGAATGCGGCGCAACACGTAGAAATGTTGTTCGCTGAGGATTTCGGTGGGGGCCAGCAGCGCGCCTTGAAATCCGGCTTTGAAGGCCGACCACAGCGCATAGGCCGCGACGATGGTTTTGCCCGAACCCACATCTCCGTGCAACAGGCGGTTCATCGGGCGAGGACTCTTCAAGTCCTTGCGAATCTCGTTCATCACGCGCTTTTGCGCGCCCGTCAATTTGAAGGGCAGGGCGGCGAGGAACTTCTTGATTTCTTCGTCGGGAACGATGTGGCGGATACCGACTTCGTCCAAATGCGCCGCGCGCTTTTTCTGCGCTAGGGCGACTTGAAGCAGAAACAACTCTTCGAACACCAGTCGGTAGCGCGCGGTTTCCTTGTCTTCCCACTCTTCGGGGCCATGAATCGAGCGCAGTGCCGTCTCTAAGTCAACGAGGCTGAACTCTTCGCGCAATCGCTCTGGAATTGGGTCGGGGATGCGGCCCGCGCACTTGAGCAGCGCGTCTTCGGTGGCGCGGCGCAGGTTCGATTGGAACAAGCCCTCGGTGAGTGGATAGACCGGGACGATTTTGCCAACCTGCGAACCATCTTCGTCGCCGATGAACTCGAACTCCGGCGTGTCGATTTGGCGGTAGCCGTTGAAATCGGCGATTTTGCCGTACACGAACAGCTTTTGCCCGACTTTGAACTGCTTCTCGCGCCACGCCTGGTTCCACCACTGCAAGTCGATTTGCGCGGTTCCGTCGCCGACGCGCACCTTCGTTACCGAACGATTGCCCGCGCCCATTTTGCGCGTCTGCGGCTCGTATAGCACTTCGGCCAGGAACGAATCTTTCTCGCCGGTTTCGATTTCAGCGAGCGAGCGTACAAGGCGCCTGTCTTCGTAGCGCGCCGGAAAATGCAGCAGCAAGTCGCCGACGGTGGTGATGCCCCACTTCGCCAATAGCTTGGCTTTTTGTGGGCCGACGCCCTTCAAATAGGTGACGTTTTCTTCGAGTGGGTTGTCCGATTCGCGCACACGCGGCATCGGGGGAGGCGTGGGCTTCGGCTCCTCGATCACAACTTCGGGATGAGCAGATGGAGTTGAGAAGCGCTCGGAGTTGGTTTCGTACAGCGGGGCGCTATCGAGGGTGTCTTCGAGTTTTTCCAGCAGTTGCGACGAAATCCACACGATGTCGCGGCGTCGTTCTTCTTGTTCGCGCGGATAGAGTTTCCAGATGTCGTGTAGCCGTTGCAGCGAGAACTCGCAGTTGGCGGGCACCTGATCGGAACCGTCGTCGATAGCCGTTAGCGCTTGCCCCGTCAGCCTGACGAAATATTGGGCCGTGCCCTCTGGCACGGCGATATTCATAAATTCAGTTCGTTCTTCATCGGGCAAAGGGCGCCGCAGGGCTTCTATGGTTTCGCGCAACATCGGTTTCAGTTTCGAGTGGTGAGTTCGGAGTCATGAGTTTAACGTACCGCGATTTTGATTCTCACTGTTGGCGGTGAATTATATGAAAACCCCTTTTACTCCCACTCTCTCTACTGTTTTTGCAATGGGTCGAACGCCGTTTTGGACTGTTCCGCAGCCAATGCACGCCGATAAATGACGACTTGGCGCACGTCGCGGTTGCTGAGTACCACTAATCGGCCATCGCGGTCGCGTAGCCATGTGCCGCGCAGCGTCCAACGCTCGACTGTGCCCTGCACGCCGTTCACTTCGACGGCATCGCCGGGAGCGAGGGTGTCTTCGCTTAGCAGCGCGAAGCCCTGCGCGATGTCCTGCATCAGTGGCATCAGTGCCAGACCGAACAACAGCGCGACTGCACCAATCGAAAGCGCCAGTTCCAGCACGGGAAGCCCGAACACGTTGAAGATGAGTACCAACGCCACCGAGTAGAGCAGGGTGCGTAGCGCCATCTTCGGCGTTTTGATTAAAGTGGCGCGGCGCAACTGGCGCCAGCGTGCTTCGCGTTCGCCACCGAGTTTGGCGAAGGGCGCTGTCATTTTTTCGATTCGGGTGCCCAGAAACCACGCGGCAGCTTCAAACGCGATAGCGATGAAGATAACGCGCACGGCGATGAAGATGAATGTTGGCCAGCGCGCGAGCAGGTCGGCAAACGTAGATTGCAGCATGGAGAAAGAATTTTAACTGTCCGTCAAACCTTGAATCATTTTTCAGGCGGCGAGTCTCAACGCAGTGGGCGTTGAGCCAACGGGCCGTGTTTCAGTAGGAGTGTGAAACCCCACATGAAGAGCGCGCTTGCACATGCAATCGTGCAGCCAGAATAGGCCAGTGCATCGACATAGGGCTGGCCGTTTTGTGTGAAAGATGCGGGGGCATTGATAATCAGGGGAAGCGGCAACAGAATCCCCCATATACCCACAGTGCCCGAAATCCACCCCGCCATTTGAAATCGCCCATGTTTTGTCGCCAGCAGGGCAATTACGGCTGCGGCTCCAAAGACGCCTCCAAGTGCCGAAACAGCGCAACCAAGAAAGATGAATTCCACATCATGTACAATTGGCATCAGTTGAGTTACGGATAGGCTTGTACCACTTCCGACAATCGATGAGCCTGCGAAGGCCCCCGCCGCCACTTTAACAAGCTGTAAAAGCCGTCGTTTCATGGCTGCGCGCTTGAGAATCCGTTTGATTTCTGAGTTCATGTCGCTTAGTAATCGAAGACGTACCAACAGGCATGATTGCGGAGCCGCTGGTCTTCGAGCACGAGTTCGCGGATTTCTTCGGGAAGTTGCTCGCGTTGCCATTGGCATTCCTTCCGTCCGGCTTGTTCACGTTCGTTTTTAGGCGCTCCTGCTTGAACTGCTTTAATCGCGTAGGCCGCTGCGCCAAGTTCATGGGCGGCGACATGTGGCACCACTGCCGCCTGACCTGCTGCGTATGCCGCATGGCGCGCCGCACCTTTCAAATCTCTGGCTGCTGTGTTCGCTCCACCCGCTGCGGCCCGCGCCACCGACATGGTGACTTCGCCGCGCACCCACGCCCACGCCTGTTCGATGGCATGGCGTGGGCGGTCATCTTCGGGGCACTCTTGCTCGAAGAAATGCAGCACATGGGCTGCGCAGTTCGCAGCCCACTGTGCCAGTAAGTGATGGTTGGCGTCGCTGAGCGTGCCGCCACG
Source organism: bacterium (assembly GCA_004172935.1). Classification (GTDB taxonomy): domain Bacteria; phylum Armatimonadota; class Abditibacteriia; order Abditibacteriales; family Abditibacteriaceae; genus Abditibacterium. The sequence continues at coordinate 8,219 of SDZD01000055.1, forward strand.
GCGGATGGTGATAAATCGAGGATCGCGCGGTTGAGTGAGAATCATGCGAACACACCCACAGGGGAAAGAGGAGCGAGATTTATTTCTCGAAAGCAGCGACGAAATCGAGCAGGGGGATGCCGTTGCCCACTGGCACTTGAGCCGAAGAGGTTTTCAGGCTATCGAGGATGGTATCCAGTCGGGCGGCGTGCCCTTCGCGATTGGAGGTGGTCTTGGTCAACGGGATGAGTGCGCTCACCGTGGCAGAACTGGCGTTGCTGCTATCGAAGTCGGTGCGCCGTGCCAGTTCGACCCAACCGATGGGCAGTTCGAGGACGGTTTGGGCGCGCACGATGGCAGCGCCCGCTTCGGGCGTCGCGGCCATGACGGCGGGGTTGGCGGCATCTGATGGCTGTTCGAGTTGCCACTCCCACGAATAAACCCAGCCCCGGTCTTCGGGGCGCACCGAGAAGAAGCGGCCCGCGTTCAGGTCGAGTAGCTCTGCCAGGTCGGTGCGAATCGAACGGTCGCGGGTCAGGTCATACAGGCCAGTCGCGGCTTGCAAAAGTGCCAAATGGGTGAGGGCCGATTTGGAGCCGAACGCGGTCGCGCTGGTGGGGGTTGCCTGAACCGAATAAATCGAGTCGTAGTAGCCTCCATGAATCTTGTCGCGGCCTTTATCCCGAATCAATCGCCATATTTTGACAGCCAATCCACGTGGCTCGGCCTCGCCCGAAGCCCTGGCGTACTCGACCAGTGCCTCGACGGCTTGCGCTTGCAACAGCGTCGATTTAACGGGTTCTTTGGAATCCTGCGAACGCGAATAGAAGCCATCGTTGGCTTTGTCGCGCCGCGAATCGCGCAGCAGTTTGTAGTGGGCGCTCGCCGCTTCCAACAAATTGAGGCTTGGTGTCGTGTAGCCCATGCGGTGCGCGTAGGACAGCGTTTGCAGGTTGAGCGCTGCATCGCCCGCCAATTCATTGGCAGTCGAGGTTTTCGACCATGTGGGCAACCACTGCGTTTGCAACTGCGACTTGATTTGTGCCGCGCGGGCGTTCAAGTCGTCGGCCTTAGCCGATGGCGATAGTAACGGAATGAGCGACGCGCTCAACAGGGGAACCAAAATCCAGCGTTTCATGAAAGTGGCGCGCAGTGTAGGCCGCATTTCAGCCTGTCCGTCCTTTGAGAGTCATGGTGCCTTCACCAATAGTCACCGACTCGATTTTGGCTTTGCCTTTTTCACTGAGCGCTTTTTTGAGTCCATCATCCACCACACGTTGCACTTTTTGTTTCCATTCGCCGGGCGCGGGGAAACCGCCCAGAGTGAGCGAAGAGACGATAAACGCGACATCATCGTTTTGTACTTCGACGGTGCCAACTACTGAAACCGGAGCTTTGATATTCTTGTAGTCCGCGTCGGCTTCGAGGATTAGTTCGTTGGCCTCCAGCCCAACGCGCGGGTTGGCGATGGGCAAGTTTTTCGTCTTCAGGCGGTCTTGAACCAGCGTGTTAACCTCGTCCTGCGTCAGTACAAGTTCGAACGGTTTCTTCTCGCCCTTTTTCGAGGCGCTGGCGATTCCCTCGATTTGGCGGATGACATCCTGTGCTTCGGCGCGCCGCTTTTTCTGTTCGGTTTGAGATAACTGGGCAAAAGGAATAACTTTGACGCGCGGCGCGGTTTTCGAGCGATACCAGTAATAGGCGCCACCCCCGATAGCCACGAGGATGAGCAGAGGAATAAGACGTTTCACACCTCTCAGTTACGCAAACCCAGTTCCCGAATTAAGCATCGAACGCGCAATGTTCTTGTCATTCCATCGGCATGAACGCCGCCGTGCGGACTCAGGAGCTTTCGACAATCTCGCCGCTTGGCGTGTGGCTGTGCCCATGCCGATGGTGGATGTCGGGGAAGTGTGGGTGAGAGTGCGTCAATGGTTCGTGAACATGCGAGTGCGAGTGCGGTTCGTGCAAGTCGATGCCTGGAACATGTTTGTGTTGGTGGTGTTCATCGTGGACATGCATATGCGTGTGTTCCATGTACTCGTGGGTATGCATATGCTCGTGCTTCTCTGTCAGGTGCAGCCAAACGCCAACGCCCATTAGCGCAGCGGCTCCCAAAAACAGTGGCCCGATTGGTTCGCGCAGGACGAGTAGCGCTGCCGCCGCGCCCACGAATGGAGCCAGAGAAAAATAGGCTCCAGTGCGTGCCGTGCCCAGATGCCGTAGCGCCAGCACGAACAGCGCAAGGCTCAGACCATAGCCGAAGAAGCCGACCACGAGAGCGCCGCCCAACACTGGTAATGCGGGCAATGTCGCCCCCAACGCAAAGGCCAGTGTCAAATTGACGGTTCCGGCGACCAGTCCTTTGATGGCGGCGATTTGAAACGGGTCGCTGGAAGAGACTTTTTGAGTGAGGTTGTTATCGATGCCCCAGCACAAACAGGCGCCCGCGACCAAAAGCGCACCGGGCGCAATCGCTAACCCGCCTTCGCCCTGCCACGAAAGCAGCACGCCGCCCGCGACGATAGCCAGCATTCCCAACGCGATTCGGCGATCAAAATTCTCCTTGAACACAAACCACGCCAGAAGCGCCGTGAATACCCCTTCGAGATTAAGTAGCAACGACGCCGAAGCCGCAGAAGTAGCACGCAACCCGAACAGCAGTAGCACCGGGCCGAGCGCGCCACCAAATAGGACTGCTCCCGCGAGCCACGGCCATTGTGAGCGCGGAATGGCGGCTTCGCGTTTGTCGCGAGAGCGCACCGCGCGCAGCAATGACAATCCGATGCCAGAGCCAAAATAAAGCAAGCCCGCCAGCAGCAAAGGCGACAACTGGCCGAGTAGCAATTTAGAAAGTGGTGTGCTGAGGCCAAACAGCGCTGCCGCGCCCAGCGCGTACAAAACGCCGCCCGAAAGTTTCATGCTCGTCATTTTGCATCAAAGCGCGCGCCACAATTTCTACTTTAGTGCGGGCAGGATGAAGCGGGCGATGGTGAAGTAGAAAATGAGTCCTGTGGCATCGACCAGAGTGGTGATGAAAGGGGCGCTCATTACGGCGGGATCGAGGCCCATGCGGCGAAACACCATCGGCAAAAAAGAGCCTACGGTAACCGCCCATATCACGACCACGACTTGAGAAATGGCGACGACAATTCCGATTAAACCATCGTGTTGCCCCAGAAATGCCATGCAAAAGCCGACGATGCCAAGCGCCGAACCGATGAGGATGCCAGTGCGCGCCTCGCGCCACACCACTTTCAACACATCGCGAAACTCGATTTCGCCCAGCGCCAGCGCGCGCGTCACAGTGGTAACGGCCTGAGCGCCCGCATTGCCTCCCGTGCCAATCAGAAGCGGGATGAACACCGCCAACGAAACCACCGTTTTGAGGTCGCCCTGGTAGCGTTCCATCACCGAAGAGGTGAGGGTGCCGCCGACGAACAGCAGCAACAGCCAGCCGAAGCGTTGCTTGAACAAGTCGAAAATCGTGTTCGATAGATAGGGCTTTTCGGTGGGAGTAACAGCACCCAGAGCCAACACGTCCTCGGTTTGCTCTTCCACCAAAACGTCGATGATGTCGTCCACCGTGATGATGCCTGCGAAATCGCCGTTGCGCGCCAACACTGGCAGCGCCTGAAAGTCGTATTTAGCGATGAGGCGGGCCACTTCTTCCTGATCGGTGTCCACCGAAACCGAGATGATGTCGGTGGTCATGAAGTCGCGCACCTTCACGTTGGGGTCTTTGCGCCGCGCTCCGGCGCGCACCAACTCGCGCAGCGAAATCACTCCCGTCAAAATTTCGCGGTCTCCCTCCACCGTTTCAATGATGAAGAGGTCGCTGATGGTTTCCACCTCTTCATCCGACTCGCGCACCGTCACGAACGCCTCGTTCACGCTCATATCGGCGCGCAGTCGCACAAAGGCGTCGGTCATCATACGTCCCGCCGAACCTTCTTTATAGGAAAGCAGGTCGCGAATCTCTTCCGCGTCATCGGGCGCAGTCTGCGCCAGCGAGTTGAGCAGCTCTTCGGCTTTTTCGGGCGAAGCTTCGTTGATAACGTCCGCCGCGTCGTCCATCGGCAGACGGTCGAGCATATCGGTGATGCGCGCCGGTGGGGCGTTTTCCACCACGTAGCTCGTCGATTCGTCGTCCAGCAAACCCAATAAGTCAGCGGCCCGTTCGTTATCGAGCCAGTTGAACACCGCCAGAATTTCGGGCTTGGTCAGGTCGAGCGCGGCCTCGGCGATGTCTTCGGGACGCACACCGCGCAATGTGCTGGTGAGTCCAAGGTCGCCTGATCCCGAAACGGGGCCTTTCAATGCTGAACGCAGACGCGAGGAAAGTTCTGTTTGTGTCGCCATTCGAGATGCTCCCTGGTTTTTGGCGTGTGACAGCCTTCGTCTCCCTTTCGCCCAAGGCGTGACACCATTGAATGCGGAAGAAATAGTGCGAGCGGAGCCAACCGAAAGGACTACCCTGCGGAGCAGATACCGCACCTAGCCCAAATAAAAAACCGCGCGAGTGTGCCGCCAAACGCCTTAAAAGCACAAGGCGAAGCTGTTGATGGGCAGTGAAAGTGCCGCAATAAGCTGCGTTTTGCCTATGTCAGAAGCGGTGGCATCATCGAGGTCAGCCACATTATCTACGCAAATAATCGTAGGGCCGCGCGATTTGCACCTCGAAATAATCTTTCTTGCCAGCAACATTGCGTTGGGCGATAATCACAAAACGGAAATCAAACGCGGTGTCTGATTTCGGGGATTGATGAATGGATATTTCACCGTTGGGGGTGTCAATTTTCATATCGCCGTGGCCTTTGTGAACTTCATCAAAATCTTGTTTTTGTTGGGGAGTGAGTTCTGCCAGAGGTAAGTGCATGTTGTTGGCAAATAGGGCAGATTTTTGCTGTGGTGACAAACTGTTTACGAGATGACCTAATGCGATAATACGGGAGGCAGGCGTACCAGGTTCAGCGATGCTGGCTTGTTGATTGACTTCCAGCACAGTAACACCATCCAGATTTTTTCCAATGAATGGGACGCGGACAGTCAAATAAAATTCAAGTTGAGTGTTTTCAAAAGGCGCTTTTTCTTTCAGCCATTGGACAACAGCTGCTTTGTTTTTGGCTTGGTACACAGATTTTTCAACTTGAGTATCCGCCGCCAACTTCCGAAAATTTTCCCTGGCAAACTGTTGCAAATCCAGCGACCATGCCTCGAACGGTTGAGATTCCAACGCATACGGTAGCGCGTCTCGTAAAGCCACTGGAAAGCGCGCGTAGTCTGCGGGAGATTGCGACTTTAGCGTTTCGATGGCAAACGCCGTAACTCTGGCATTCGCTTCCGCTCGCCGCACATCAAGTTGTGTTTTAGGGAGTGCAGTCGCCAATGTCGCACTATCAAGAGGTTGCGCGCGCAAGACGCCAATATTGACGCTGCCCATTACTAGCAGACCAGCAACAACCGAAATTTGCTTTTTCATTTTTGATAATCCTGCAACTTGACTTTCGCGCCACAGTGTCGCCGCTTTCGCTGTTCCATTTAAGGGCAATGTGGCAGTATTGGCAGAGAGGCAAATCTTCAAATTCCGCTTGTCCATATCCGAAACGTCCCTTTCGGACATGGACAAGAAAATGGTCTAATTCTTACGTCAAGAGCGGCAGCATCAACGAGGCCAGCCACAGGAACACGGTGTAGCCGATGACATCCTGAAACGCTGTCTCGAACGGGCCAGCTGTTGTCGCCGGGTCGAAGCCCAGGCGCCGTGACAGCATCGGAATCAGCGTTCCCATCACCGAAGCGGTCAGCATCGAGCAGGTGAGCGCCACGCCGACCACCATGCCGAACAGCCAGTGATGCGACCATGCTGCTCCAATGGCTCCCAGAATCGAGCCTGACACCAGCGCCATAATCAGCGCCGACGACACTTCGCGGGCCAGCGAGCGGCCCCATGTTTCGAGCGAGACGTGTCCGGTATCAAGGCCGCGCACCACGATAGCCGCCGCTTGCAAACCGACGTTGCCCGATAGCGCCGAAATGACGGGCATGAATGAAGCCAGTAACGCCACTTTGATGAGCACGTAATCGAAGCGCGCGATGAAAAGTCCGGCCAGAAGTTCGAGCGCCATCGTGCCCATCAACCACGGTAAGCGCAAACGCGCGATTTGCAGCGGGGTGCGCTTGTCCATCACGTCGGCATCCGAACCCACGAAACGCATCAGGTCTTCGTCGAACTCTTCCACCAAAACGTCGATAATGTCGTCGAAGGTCACGATGCCCACCAGTCGATGTTTGCGGTCGAGGACGGGCAGGGTGGTGAAGTCGTATTTGGCGATAAGGCGCGCGCACTCTTTCTGGTGTGTATCCACCGAAACCGAAATGATGTCGGTGGTCATGAAATCGCGGATTTTGACGTTGGGGTCTTTGCGCCGCGCCCCGGCACGCACCAATTCGCGCAGCGAAATGATGCCCGTCAACACATCCCGATCATCCGAAAGCGTCTCCACGATGAATAGATCGGAGAGGGTTTCGACTTCTTCATCGGAATCGCGCACCGCCGCAAACGCCTCGTTGACGCTCATGTTGGCGTTCAATTTCACGAAGGCATCGGTCATCAAACGTCCCGCCGAGCTTTCTGGGTAAGAGAGCAGGTCGCGAATCTCTTCCGCGTCGTCGGGCGCCGATTTCTGAAGCGACGTCAGCAGCTCTTCTGCTTTTTCGGGCGAGGCTTCGTTCAGTACGTCCGCCGCATCGTCCATCGGCAAACGGTCGAGCATGTCCGTGAGGCGCACGGAGGGGGCATGCTCAAGGATGTAGCCCGTCGCCTCATCTTCCAACAAACTCAGCAGGTCAGCGGCCCGTTCGTTGTCCAGTCCATTAAAAATCGCCAGCACTTCGGGGTTGCTTAAATCTCGTGAAGACTCGGCTATATCTTCGGGACGTACCCCTTCCAATACCGTCATGAGGCCCATGTCCCCTGTCTCCGATGCCGGGCGCTTGAGGGCAGCGCGCAAGCGGGTCAAAAGTTCTGTCTGCTGATTCACATTTCCTCCTTGTGGTTTTTGGGGCGCGCCACCGCCAAAAAAACCGCGCGAGTGTGCCACTGCCCGCTTTAAAAGTACAAGTCGGCAAACACTGAGGATTAGTCCAAACAAAGAAGGCACACTGCCTTTTGCAACGTGCCTTCTTATCCGCTTACCTATTAATGGGCGTAATGCCGCGTGATGAAGTCGCTCTGAATCCACAGCAATTTCGAAAATGCGCGAATCGCTTTGGCTTTGGCGTCGGCGGGAATATCGAAGCCGAGGATGGTGGCGTTGATGGCGTCATGCACAAACCCCATCAGCGCGTTCATCTGCACCAGCGGCACATCCAGATTCTTGTTGCCCGCCTTGGGCGTGTGCATCTTGCCGACCATATCGAGGAAAGCCACCATTTTGCCATCGTAAGGCGCCGTCACCAAATGCGCCAGATAGCGCCCCAGATGCTGTTTGCGGAACTGAATGTGTTCATCGTCCATCGCCAGAGTTGCCACCGTGCGCGTGTTAGTAGCGCCTTCCGCTAAATCCAGCCCCGCCTGAGCCGGGACAAAATGGCGCCACGTGGCGTCATAGCCCTGCAACTTGTCGTACACCGCGTCCACCAACGCTGGAACAACGGGCGCCAGCAGCGGAGCCGCGCCATGAATAACGGCGATGTCCTCTTCGCCAAACCCCATGAACTCGGCGACATAGCCGAACCGATAAGCGCTGTCCGTTTCCAATCGAGCTTCATCTATATGTTTCATCGTTTCTCCTGTTTTTAAATCGGATGAAAACGTCCGATTTGGTTGTGGCAAGTTTATGGGGCCTGAATCGGACATTTACATCTGATATACGAATCAATGTTTTCGAAAACGACGGAATACGCGCTACGAGCGATGGCCCACTGCGGCGAAGCCCAACGCGCCGGGAAAGGCACCCAGACCGCCGAAGTTATCGCCGAGCGCACCGGAGTACCAGTCGCTTATTTAGGTAAGGTGATGCAAGCCCTCCGCCGCGCGGGCCTGTTGCAGTCGCAGCGCGGAGCGGGTGGGGGAGTGCGCCTGAGCCGAAGCGCCGACGAAATCCTCGTCTTCGATATAGTCCAAGCCGTCGACCCCATCGAGCGAATTTTGGCCTGTCCCCTCGGCTTAGAGGCCCACAAACACCGCCTCTGCCCCCTGCACGCCAAAATGGACGCCGCCCTCGCTATGGTCGAAGAGAGCTTCAAAAACACCACCCTCGCCCAAGTCCTCGAATCGGGAGGCACATTTGGGCCACCAACCGAAGTGGCTGGCAGTAATTGAACGTGAGAGCCGTTTTACGGGTACCCGTAAAACGGCTCTCAAAAATAACTCGCCGATACTCGCAGGGCAGTGTGATTTACGGATGTCTGTAAAATGGCTCCCAGCGGCAACTCATGCGTATAGAGAATCGGGGTAGGCTTTCCGAAGAAAATCATGCTTATAAGAGTCGCCGAGCGAATTACTTCTCCGGCTACGCCGAGCGCCCCTGTTGTGCTCGCGTAGACCGGGCCTAACATCGTCAGGGCGTGCTGGCCTTCGGCCACATCGCGCGGGTAGCACTCCTGTGCTTGCCTCCAACAGCGTGCGCGTCCTTTAAATCCACTATAAAACCGTCTCGGCAAGCCCACAATTCAACCCAACCCGCCAAACTGTTTTCATCTATGTTTCAGCCAGTCGAAGGCGCGCCCGATTATACGCGCCTTGAGCCCGAAGTCCTCCAGTTCTGGGAGTCGAACCAGATCTTTGAAAAGTTAGTCGCAAAAAACCAGAACGGCCCCCAGTTCGATTTTCAGGATGGCCCCATTACGGCGAACAACCCGATGGGCGTTCACCATGCCTGGGGCCGCACCTATAAAGACCTTTACAACCGTTACCACGCCATGCAGGGCCGCAAACTGCGCTGGCAGAACGGCTTCGACTGTCAGGGCCTGTGGGTCGAAGTCGAAGTTGAAAAAGCTCTCGGTTTCAAAGGCAAACCCGACATCCTTGCCTTTGGCATGGAGAACTTTTCACGCGCCTGCCGCGAGCGCGTCGAGCGCTTCGCAGGTGTCATCACCGAACAGTCCAAGCGCCTCGGCATGTGGAACAAGTGGGACGAGTCGTATTACACATTCGACGATTCCAATATCGAGAACATCTGGAACTTCCTCGGCAAGTGCCACGAGGAAGGCTGGCTCGCGCCCGATTACCGCGTCATGCCGTGGTGCCATCGCTGCGAAACCTCGCTGTCGCAGTTGGAACTGAGCGATGCCTATAAGGACATCACCCACACCAGCGTCTACTTCCAGTGCCCCGTCGAGGGACGCGAGGGCGACTACTTCCTCGTGTGGACGACGACCCCGTGGACTTTGGCCGCGAACGTTGCGCTGGCGGTTAACCCCGAACTGACCTACGTGCGCGCCAAGTCGGGCGATAACGTCTACATCCTGTCGCAAGGCGCCGCCAAAACCGCGCTCAAACCCGGCTACGAGGTTCTAGGCGAGCTTTCTGGTGCCGAGTTAGTCGGCCTTACCTATTCCGGCCCCTTCGACGATCTGCCGCTTCAGGTCGAATCGCAGAAAGAGCATCCGCGCCGCGTCGTCGCCGCCGATTGGGTGGACGAGAGCGAAGGTACTGGCATCGTTCACATCGCTCCTGCCTGCGGTGCTATCGACTTTGATTTGGGACAGGCCGAGAACCTCGGCTTCATCGTGCCAGTCACTTCCAGCGGCCACTTCAAAAGCGACTGCGGCGACGTGCTGGCTGGTTTGCATGGCCTCACCGACGCCGAAACCGTCTTCACCGAGCTTCAAAAGCGCGACCGCTTGTATCGCACTCAGCGTTACAAGCACTCCTACCCGCACTGCTGGCGCTGCGATAGCGAACTCATCTTCTTCGCCACGCAAGAATGGTTCATCAAAGCCGACGCTGGCCCGCGTCCGGCTCGTCAACGCCTGAAAGCGGCGGCCAAAACCGTCGAATGGGTGCCCGAATACGGCGGCAAGCGCTTGGACGACTGGCTCGACAACATGGGCGACTGGACCATCTCGCGCAAGCGCTTCTGGGGCTTGCCGCTTCCGGTCTGGCGCGATGATGAAAGCGGCGAGTGGACGGTCATCTCCAGCCGCGCCCAACTGCGCGAGCGTGCCGTCGACCCGCAGAAAGTCGATGACCTGCCCGAACTGCACCGTCCGTGGATCGACGAAATCGAAATCTGGAACGACGACAAAACTCGCAAGTTGCGTCGCGTCCCCGAAGTGGGCGACGCCTGGCTCGACGCTGGTATCGTGCCATTCTCTACCGTTGGTTACAACGGCGCCACGGACCTTCGTATGCCGGAAATCGCGGCCAGCGCCGACCAGTGGAAGCCCGCCGATTTCATCTCGGAGATGCGCGAGCAAATCCGTCTGTGGTTCTTCTCGATGCTCTTCATGAGTGTGGCTCTCGAAGACCGCGCGCCCTACGACCGAGTGATGCTGTACGAAACCATGCTCGACCAGTACGGCAACCGCATCTCCAAAAAGATCGGTAACGGCGTGCCTTTCGGCTACGCTATCGCCGTCGCGGGTGCCGACCCGATGCGCTGGACGTTCGCCAACAACGCCATCAACAAGGACATCCGTTTCGGCCTCGACCCGCGCGCATGGAAAAACGCCAACGGCATCACACCGCCCGAAGGTGCCCTCGGTTGGAACACGCTCGCCGAACCAAAAATCGACGAGTCCAAACCAGTCGGCGACCCTATCTACGAGTCGTCGCGCCGTTTGGTGACCTTGTGGAACACCGTGGCCTTCTTCGTCAGCTACGCCAACCTCGACAACCCCGATTTGACTGTCGAATTGGCGCCGCAAAACGTGTTGGATAAATGGATTCTCGCTCGTCTGCAAACCTGCGTTGGTTCCATCACCAATTCGCTCGAAAACCTCGAACCACAGGCACTTGTGCGCGAAGTCGAGGCGTTCGTTGATGACCTGTCCAACTGGTATGTGCGTCGCGGCAAGCGCCGCTTCTGGAAATCGGAATCCGATTCCGACAAAGCGCAAGCCTACGCCACGCTCCACCACGTGCTGCTGACGCTCAGCAAACTCATCGCGCCCGTTATCCCGTTCTCGGCGGAACACATCTACCGCAACCTCAGCGCTCCGCTCAAGGATGTTCCCGAAAGTGTTCACCTGTGCGAGTGGCCCAAGGTCGATGAACGCTTCCAGAACGACCAATTGGTGGCCGACGTTGAAGGCGTTTTGCAAGCCGTGTCGCTCGGACTTTCGGCCCGCAAAGAGTCGAAGATTCGTGTGCGCCAACCGATCTCTAAAGCGTTGGTTCAGGCTCCCACATCGGCTGGCGAAAGCGCCATCCAGTCGTGGCAGGACACCATCAAAGATGAACTCAACGTCAAAGAAATCGAGATGCTGGCCGATGCGGGCGACCTCGTCACCTATTCGCTGCGTGCCAACTTGCCTGTTGTCGGCAAAAAGTACGGCAAACAGGTCGGCGCCCTGCGTAAGCTACTCGAAGGCGCCGAACCCGCCGAGGCTAACCGCATCGGCTCTGCTGTCAAAGCTGGTAATTCCGTCGAGGTCGAACTCGAAGGCCAAACCATCACGCTCGAACCTGCCGAACTTCTGGTCGAAGCCAAACAGGCCATCGGCTACTCGTTCGCTGCCGAGAACGGTTGGAGCGTCGCGCTTGACATCACCCTTACCGACGAACTCGAAGTCGAGGGCATGGCCCGCGACTTCATCCGAGGCGTTCAGGCTGCCCGCCAGAAAGAGGATTTCCAGATGTCCGACCACATCGCCATCTTAGTCGTCAATGATGAAGCCTCGCGTTTCGCCGATGTCCTCGAACACTTCGGCGACGTAGTCCAATCTGAAACCCTCGCCGACGAACTCCGCTTCGTGGGCGCCGACTACCCCGAACTCAGCGAAGTCAAAATGGGCGAAGAAACCGTCCGCTTCCGAGTCGAAAAACTGGCGTAACCTCAATGCCAGAGCCACATGAGGTTTGTGCGTTGAATCTGTGAATGTGGGGCTGATTGTAAATTAGTTGTTTATGCCCCCCTTGTAGGGGCGAACCTCGTGTTCGCCCTCCTGCAGTCCCCAACCACTAACGTCTATGTGGCAAACATCCTACGCCTCATAACTAACTCCAAACGGCCCGCGTAAAATACGCGGGCTGTTCGGCGTTTTTGATGCTCCTAAAAACTCTTCTCTAACTCTTATTCCGTTCTTAGCTGATTCTTAATTTGCATCTCGACACTAGGCGCCATGTATGTTTCCAGCCAAGCGCTTGGTGTTTGCTTCCCTGTGTTTATGTGAGGCCATCAGGCCGTTTTCTGCTCCCGCGATGGCTCAAAGTAGTCAGGCCAATGTTCATCTCACCCAATCCGACACCTTATTCGCGGCGAAGAACGAATCCCTACTTTTTGCTCGCCGGATACAGGGTTTAGGCTCCGAATCAGATACCTCAACTCCATTCTCGACCGCTTCAATCAAAGGTTCCGGCTGGCCGCGTTTCGCATCAGGAAATGGCAACGTTGCTTTCCTCGCGGCGGGCACCTTCCTCCCGCTTTTGAGTAACAGCGCCGATGGTGGACAGCAAACGCTGCGTGTTGCCGATTCGTTGCTGACTTCTACCCTCATCACCGAAGCGCTAAAAACCATTACCCATGAGAAGCGACCCGATGGCACGGATTACAAATCATTCCCCTCTGGCCATGCCACGGCGGCTTTCGCTGTCGCGACGATGCAAGCCCACTTTAATCCCGATCAGGCCATCTTCTGGTATGCCGGGGCTGCGCTCATTGCTGCCTCGCGGGTCAAGCTAAAACGCCACTACACCCACGATGTCGTCGCGGGGGCGGCTGTCGGAATCCTCACCTCGCGCCTCGAAATCCGTCAGCGGCGCGGGTTGCTGTTATCCCCCTTCATCTCCGGCACTTCGGGGCGCCAACAGCAGCGTCGGGCGGGTATGTCGATGGTGCTTTCTTTCTAAATACAGCACTTTCCAAACTCTCACCCGGTTCTTATCTAATTCTCAGATTCATCCCCTAGAATTTCTATTGTAAATCCAATATTTAAAGAGGTGTATTCCATGAGAGGAACGAAAATAGAAGGACTTTGGGAGCGTTGCGCGTTAGTCGCTTTGTGCGGCACATGTGGTGTCATGGCTCTCTTCAGTTTGAGAACGGTACATCAGCCAGAAGGTAATGGTCTGCGCCCTCACCAGTTAGTTCGGGCCATCAATGCGGCCAGCGGCGCCAAAGTTGGCCACATCGCTGAAGTGGATGTAAGACGTGAATCCCGGCGTATGTTCGTTGATGTGGGGATTTTTGCGACCGATGGCCGCAAATACGCGGTAAGGGTCGAGGGCGACACAGGTAAAGTTCTGTCGGTAGACCTCCACCCTGACCATAAAGCCGCCGACACTGATAAGAGCTAGTGGAGTAGGGCAAACCTGAGGACTCCATCTGGCCTGTATTTTGAGCCATTTGCCCATGTGAGAGCTGCGCATGAATGTTTTAATTGTCGAGGATGAGCCGGGCGTTTCGCGCTTTTTGGCGAAGGCTTGTGTGGAGATAGGTTACGTGCCTCATATCGAGGCCGATGGGCGCAGCGCGTTGGCACGCGCCAAAAACACGCGCTTCGAAATTATTTTGCTCGATGTCATGCTTCCCGGCATGAACGGCTTCGAGGTTTGCCGCCAACTGCGCTCCGAGGGCGTTTCCTCGCTCATCCTCATCATCACGGCGCGCGACACTCTCGAAGACAAAGTCGCGGGGCTGGACGCAGGAGCCGACGATTACGTCTGCAAGCCCTTCCGAGTCGCCGAAATTCTGGCGCGGATGCGGGCGCTGCTGCGCCGCCGCGAATCGAGTTCGGTGAAGTTACAGGTCGCCGATTTGGTTCTCGATGCCGAAACCCGCATGGCGATGCGCGACGGTAAGGACATTCACCTGTCCGCCACCGAATATTCGTTGCTCGAATTTTTGATGCGTAACGCGGGCAAAACCATGCCGCGCAGCGTGATTCTTGACCACGTCTGGCAGTACGATTTTGCTGGCAGCGATAATGTGTTGGATGTCTACATCGGTTATCTGCGTGCCAAAATCGACAAGGGCCGCGAGCCTCTCATTCACACATCGCGCGGCGTGGGCTATCGTGTGGGACTCAAATGAAGAGCCTTGTCGGTTCTGTGGGGCTGCGTTCGATGCGCAACCGCATGACCGCCCTGTTCGCACTGTTGGTCGCGGTTTTAATGATCGGCGTTGTACTGGGCATGATTCGGCTCGAACGGCGACGGGCGACGGCGCGCGTCGATGAAATCCTGCAACTCGCCCTCGAACGCGCACAGCACGAAGCCTATGACGAAGCCGACCCTAAAAAAACTCTGGTCCAAAATGTTCAGTCCGAACAGGGCGAAATCGCTGCCGGGCAGGTTGCGTTATGGGTTGTCCAGGGCGAGCGCGTGTTGTGGTCGTCGCAGCAAGACGCGCCGCCTAACCCACACACTCACAGCGATTGGCGGGCGCGCACGCTGGTCATCGGCTCGCAGTCGGTCATAATCGCCCGCCACTGGGAGCCAGAAGAAGAAGAACTGCGCGCCACCACTCGCGAACTCGTCGGGTTGGGCTTTCTGGTCGTCACCACGACGGCCATTTTGGCATGGCTGCTTGTCGGGCTAATCCTATCGCCGATAGTGCGTCTCGCCCATCAGGCGCAAAACGCCACTTTGCAGGGCGTTTCTGTGCGTTTGCTTCCCCCATCCAGTGACGTAGAAATGAACTACCTCACTGGCACCCTTAACGACTTGCTGACCCGTCTGGAGCATCAGGCGCAGGAGCGCGGCCACTTTTACGCGGCGGCTTCCCACGAACTGCGAACACCCATTCAAGTTTTGCTCGGCGAAATCGAGGTCGCTCGTTCGCGCCCGCGCAGCATCGAAGAACACGAGGAAGTGCTGTTTCAGGTGCAACAGGACGCCGAGAAAATGGCTGAACTGGTTCAGGACTTGTTGCAACTCAACGCTCTCGAAATGCGCCAGAATTTGGCAGCTAAAGAAGAAATCAACGTTGCCTTCTGGATTGAGCGCGCCATCGAACAGCAAAGCCAACGAATCGAAGCCCGCTCCCTGTCGCTTGATGTCCAACTTCAGGACTTGCTCATCGACGCGCCGCCCTCTCACGTCGAAGTTCTGCTGCGCAACCTCGTCGAAAACGCCACCAAATACTCCGACTCCAATTCGGTCATTCGCATCAACCTCACTTCCGAGGTAGATGGAGTGCAATTCGAGATTTCTAACTCCTGCGAAATGCCCGCAGTGGTCCATTTCGACGAATGGTTCGTGCCCTTCTTCCGCACCGACGCCACCCGCTCCTCCCAAATGGTCGGCAACGGCCTTGGCCTCCCCATTTGCCGCGAACTCTGTACCGCCAACGGCTGGGACATCTCTCTCCACACCGATGGCACCGGCCTCACTGTGCGAGTCAAATTTTGAACGTGTCGCGAGCTTATCTTGCTCATTTTTCTGGGATTTCGAACGGATTGATAATACTTTAAGCGTGTCCAGAAGAACTCTCATTGCTTTCTCCCCTCTCGCTCTCCTGGCTTGTGGGTGTTCTCCGAACTCGTCTAGCCCCTCTAGCACGCAGTTTCAACGCACTGCCGCTCAGGCACTTGTTAACAACACAACAGGTAATGCGCGCCGTTCGCGCGATAATGCCCGCGACCTTCGCGACGAGGCCGACAAGCTGCTCGCCGCCCAAAATTACGACGGTGCGATGGATAAGCGCCTCCAAATTCTCGCCCAGCGTTCGCGCGGAGTCTCGCTTTTATCCACTCTTTCTGCCTACGCTACTCAGGGCTTAGCGATAGCCGACATCGAAACCGTTGCCTCTCATCTCGACGCCGCTTCATGCCGCACATATGCCGAGCAATTGAAGTCCATCGACACCCAAAAGCCCACCTTCTCGGCCATCCTCGAAGCCAATAAAGATGACGAACTCGATGAACTCGACCGCATCACTCGCACTCCAAGAGAGTGGCAGGAGACCGTCGATGATTTGAAATTCAGCGCGCAGGAGCGAGCCACACTGCGCCCCCTATCGCCCGCGCAACTCGAAACTAACATCTCAAACGCTTATGCCACTCTAGGGAAGTGGGCCGAGCAACCCTATTCCTCGACGCCGCCCACCATTTCCGGCGACCCTTACACGCAGAAATTCTCTCTGCCCCCAATGCTACCCCTATCGCGTTTCCTATGGACTAAAGCCAAAGCCGAACGCCTTCTCACCATCGTTGCACTGCAACAGCGAGCCGACCGTCTGGAAAGCAAACCACGCACCTGGACACTTCCCACCGACCCCTTCGGTACAGGCCCATTCAAAGAAAAAAGCGGTGTTATCTACTCCATCGGCCCCGACGCCACAGACGACGGCGGCAAATCTGTCCCACAGCCCAAGCGCATCCAAATCTCCGATACTGGCGATATTCTCGCGCCGACGTTTTAATCGAATACAATCCCCATTATTAAGCGAATCTCCTTTCTCCTGCCTGTTGGATTCATGATTGGAGGGTGCAGCAGAACACCTACCGCCCCAACCCCCACTGATGTCGCTGTCACTCAAGCGATAATCAAGGACATAACCGGCAATGCGAAAGGCGCGCGGGATGAGGCACGAACTCTCTTCAGCCAATCGGAGGCTCTGCTCGCAGCCGGAAATTACAACGGTGCGATGGATAAGCGGTTGGAAATGCTCTCTATTCGCGGCCAAGACCCCTCCACCTTCGGCGCCCTCACCGCCTATGCGATTCAGCAGATGGCATTCTCCGATCTGGAAAATGTGGCCTCCCATCTCGACGCCCCTTCGTGTCGTAAATACGCGGGGCAACTAACAGCCCTCGACGCGAAGATGCCAACCCATGTTGCCATGCTGCAAGCCGATAAAGCGCGCATCCTTCAGCAACTTGCTACTCGTTCGCGTGACCCCAAAATATGGAAAGCGATGATAGCCGATTTAGGCGATACCCCCCGACAGCAACAGGCCCTCAACAAAATGCCCGTCTCTCAAATCAAAGGCTATATCGAGAAGTTCTATAATGCGCGGGTCAATTGGGCGCTTAAACCCTATTCAACCAAGTGGGTCAAAATCCGCGTCGATCCCTACACCCGGCTCGTCATTGGTGACACATCCTCAGACCGCTTCCTCTGGACAGACAGGAAAACCGAACGCCTTCTCACCATCGTCGCATTGCAACAACGCGCCGACGAGTTGGAAAAGAAAAAGCGTGCATGGCCTCTTCCTACCGACCCCTTCGGCAGTGGCCCATTGAAAGAGAAAGCGGTTCTCGTTTACTCAGTCGGCCCCGATGCCAAAGACGATGGCGGTAAGTCGGTTCCCAATCCCAAATCCGTGCAAGATACAGATAAAGGCGACATTCCCGCGCCGACATTTTAACGACTAAGATGAGGCTTTGAGCCAGTCAATCATGATTAGATTGACCTCTGGGAAATCTGCTGGGTTTAATTCGAGCTTAGCGACCCATTTCGCTTCGGCCACGCCATCAAGCGCCAATTCTCCCCCCACTACGCGCACCTCGAACGGATGCAGCGTGACAAAGCGCTTGGTGTACTCCCACTCAATCGGCTCTAACGCGCGCATAACTTCCACATCCAGTCCAACCTCTTCGCGTGCCTCGCGAACAGCCGCATTTGCTGGCGTCTCGCCAGTCTCTATTTTGCCGCCGGGGAACTCCCACATATCCGGCAAATGGTCGGCAGTCGAAGGCCGCTTCGTAATCAAAATCTCATCGCCGCGCACAATCAGCGCCAGCGCAATCTCAAGCCGTGGTTTCATAGGACAAAAGCTTTTAGCTGTTGGCTCTTAGCTATTAGAAAATGCAGCAAAACTTCTGCTAACAGCTAAGAGCCAGCAGCTAAAAGCTCAAAAATTAATCCAAAGGTCGCAGAACCAGCCCGGTAACCAACTTCGGATAGAAGTAGGTCGATTTCTGCGGCATTTTATCGCCCGCATCGGCTACTTCCTGCACTTGACCCACTGGCGACGAGCGCAGCAGGAAGGCGGCATTGGCCTCGCCGCTCTGTACATATTTGGTGGCTTCTTTGGCGTGGATGGTGTACACGACATACCCGCCCGCCGCGAGTTTTTCGGCGTCGATGCCCAATTCGCGCTCCAAAATCAACTGGTGCAAAACCGATACGTCGAGTTTGTTGTAAGCGTCCGATTTGGTTTTGTCCATCGGCTTGTCTCCATCTTTCAGCGTCAACAACAGGAAATCATCTGGCAAAATCGCGCCGATGCGAGTCGCGCCTACTTCCTCATCCAACATGCCCTCAAGTTCTTCGAGCGAAGAGTAGTTCTGCACGTTGAACAGCTCACGCAGTTTGGTTTTCAACTCGCCGACCTCGACGTTCTTCACCACGCGATGTGTTGGCAACACGATGAGGCCGTTGTCCTGCATCGAAACGCACAGCATCATCACCGAGTTTTCGCCGCCGTTTTCACTGCCTGTTTCGTTCAGGTAGTTGAGCGCGGTTTCATAGCGGTGGTGTCCATCGGCGATCAACACCGACTCGTTCTCAAACGCTGCTTCCAGTCCGTTCACTGTCTCATCGTCCAGCACGCGCCACAGGCGATGCACTACGCCGTCTTCAGTGGTCGTTTCGGCGGTTGGTGCTGTGTTCTGCAGGTAGTTGTCGATGAGGCCATCAATCCAACCATCGCTGTCTTTGACGAGGCCAAAAATCGGGCTGGTGTTGGTGCGCGTCGCACGCAGCAAATTCAAGCGGTCGGCCTTCGGGCCGCTCAGCGTATGCTCGTGTGGCTGCACGCCTTTGCCGAACGGCTCCAGCGTCAAAGCGCCCAGAACGCCGCGCCGTTTTTTGACGTGGTGTGTGCCCGGAACCTCGAACTGCTGTTCATAAAGGTAAAACGCCGCATCATCGCGCGTTAGCAACCCTTCTTCCGTCCATTGCTTTAGCAGGCTCGCCGATTGAGCGTACTGCTCTACCGTCGCTTGTTCGCCGTAGCGTGCCGCCAACTCGACGGCGACGATGTTATGCGGGTCTTGCGCCAGCAGTTCATCGCGGGCGGCGCCTTTGATAACGTCGTAAGGCGGGCACAGCACTTTGGAGAGTTGCACGCGGCTACCGTCATAACGCAAACCGCGAAAAGAGGTGAATTGAGCCATAAAAGTAAAGGTGAGGGCGAAGCACAATGCTTGCTCTCTAATCGTTTCGTTTCGGTCTAACCATCCCGGTCAGCAGGAGAAGCAAGTCGCCCCGCTTCCCCCACCAACCCATTGTGGGGCGATTGCACAATCGCCCCACAAATTCTCACCACGCCGCACTTAATGTGCGGTTATATCTGGTGTTATATGTCGGCGAAGGCCGACTTTTCCGTTGGCTGCGGTTTTATACCGCCTTACGCGCGTCTTCAAGGCGTGCTTCCAATTCGCCCACAGCAGCCACAACTTCGGCTTCGCTCAAGGCGCTGTTAATCGAGCCTGCGACGGCGAGTTGCAATTTGTCGCCCAGATTCTGAGCATCCTTTTGTGCGACGCGCTGCAACTCTGGCTCGCCTTCGGCCAGTAGCGAGTTACCCGTCATTTCGGCGGGTTGTTGCACGCCCATCAATGCCAGCAGAGTAGGGGCGACATCGGCCAGACGACCGCCGCCACGTAGCGTCGCGTTTTCCGTGCCCTTGCCGAACAAAACGCACGGCACGAGGTTGGTGGTGTGCGCGGTGTGCGGCACGTTTTTCACGAAGTCGAATTCCTGTTCACAGTTGCCGTGGTCGGCGATAACCAACAGGTTGCCGCCCACCTGTTCGATGGCCGGGATGATGTCGCCCAGACCGTTGTCGGCGGCTTCGACAGCTTTAACCGCCGCTTCCACAACGCCGGTGTGCCCCACCATGTCGGTCTGCGCGTAGTTCAGGATGATGAGGTCGAACTTCTGCGACAAAATCGCGGCGACTACTTTCTCCGTCACTTCGGGCGCGCTCATTTCTGGCTGCAAGTCGTAAGTCGGAACGTCCGGCGAGTTCACCAGAATGCGCTCTTCGCCCTGCCACGGTGTTTCCATGCCACCCGAAAAGAAGAAGGTGACGTGTGGGTACTTCTCGGTTTCGGCGATACGCAGTTGGGTTTTTCCGGCTTTAGATACCGTTTCGCCCAATCCGTCGCGTTGCGGGCGAGGCCCAAAGGCATATGCTGCCGTCTGCGCTTCGCTGTAGCGAGTCATGGAGGCGAAATACACGTTGGGCACTACGCCGCGCTGAAAACGCCCACGTTCGGGGTCAGGCTCGGCTTGCGCCAAATCCGCATCGAATTTGGGGTCCATGAACACCTGCATCAATTCGCGGCCACGGTCCGAGCGGTAATTCCAGAACACAACTGCGTCGCCATCCTGAATGCGCGGACGCAACTGGCCATCCGGTCCCTGCACAGCCGTCGCTTCGATGAACTCGTCGGTTTCGCCGCGTTCATAGGCGGCTTTGATGGCGCTCACCGCGTCGGGCGCGGTGTGACCTTTGCCTTCGGTCAAGCATTCGTAGGCTTGGCGCACGCGCGGCCAGCGTGTGTCGCGATCCATCGCGTAGTAGCGCCCGATGACGCTACCTACGCAGCCGACGCCGGTTTGCACCATCTGTTCCAACAGTCGGTTCAAGAACCCGGCGCCCGATTGCGGCGATGTGTCGCGGCCATCGGTGAAGGCATGAACCACAACTTTGTCGCCGAACAAGCCACGACGAGCCGCGAGGCTCAGCAACGCCAGATAGTGACCTTCGCTGGCGTGGACGTTGCCATCGCTCATCAGGCCCATCAGGTGCAAGCGTGAACCGTTCTTCTGAACGTGTTCGATGGCCGCTGCAAAGGTTTCGTTGTTGAAAAAGTCGCCCGTCGCCACCGAGTTGTCGATGAGAGACGAATCTTGGAACACGATGCGACCAGCACCAATGTTCAGGTGCCCAACTTCCGAGTTGCCCATAACACCGGGCGGCAACCCCACATCGACGCCCGAAGCGATCAGCGTGGTTTTGGGGCAGCTTTCCCACAAACGGTCGAAATTAGGCTTACGCGCAAGCGCCACGGCGTTGGCTCGTGTATCTTCGGACAGACCAAATCCATCCAAAATCACGAGCATTACCGGACGCGGCGCACTATTTTGTGTCGCAGACATAAAGCGTCGCGAGTTTAGTTGGCAACACCTTAAGCCGTCGCCCCATCAATAAAACCTTTGAAAATGAGGAAATCGTACATCCCTCTATAGTGGCTTTTTCTGTGCCTCCGCGTCTCTGTCGTGAATTGAATAAAAATTGAATAGCCCCCGAAATCCATTGATTTCGAGGGCTATTCAAAACTTTAAAAACTAGGCTTCGAAGTCAAGCGCTTGAACTTCCAGCCACAAATGCTTGCAGCGGCCAATGAAGGCCTGGTGATCGGGATGCTTGTCGTAAATCTGTCCGTCTTCGCGGGTATTGAACTTAACCAGCAAGCCCCACTGGAAGCCGCGTGAGCGGCCCGAAAAATCTTCGCCGCAGTGCAGCTCGACGATTTCAGGGATGAGGGGAATCATGCCCTCTAACTGCGACTTCAAGAACTCTTTGTCTTCGGACGAAACATCGTCGCGCAGCTTGAACCAAACCATGTGGTAAATCATAAATTTAATCGTTCTCCGGCTCGATACCCCGCGTCACAATCTCCTCAATCGAAACTTCAGGTATCGCTTTCAGGTGAAGGTTGACTAACAGGTATTCGAGCGTTTCAGGTGGCGCGCACAGCATCGGCGTGGTTTCGCTATCAGTCGAAACCTTGGCTTCCCATGCATCGCCTGTCATGTAGCGCGCCTTGCAGCCCGCCTCGAAGCACAGGCAAAGCCCCGCCGCGACATCGTACAGCTTGTGATAGTGCGCCAGGTTCGCCACGATGCTGCCCTGTGCCAACAGCACGAGGTGGTAGGCGAGCGAGCCAAAGTTCCGCAAGCGGTTCGGCACTTCGCCAAAGTCGATGATGCGCTCGACTGTCGTGTTGCCCGCGATGGGGTCTTCCTGTGCCAGAGGAAGCGAATCCACCACGTGCAAGCGCTTTGTCGCACCATCTTTAACTTTCCAGGCGCCCTGTCCCTGCACCGCCCAGTACGTCTCGTTCAGTTCTGGCACGCACAAAATGCCAAAAACCGGTTCGCCCTCGTATACGGCGCCAATCGAAATGCACCAGATCGGAATGCCGCGCGCGAAGTTGGTCGTGCCATCAATCGGGTCGATAACCCACGATGGCGCGTTTGGGTCGCCCGTCAGGCCAGTCTCTTCGCCAAGGAAACTCCAGCCCGGCGCGAGGTCGCCCAGCCGCGAGCGCAGCAGTTTTTCGACGGCTCGGTCGGCCTCGGTAACGAGGGTCGAATCGCCTTTAACTTCGACGCGCGCCGTGCCATGCATCGAAAGAGCAAGTGCGTTGGCTTCGCGCGCGATGGCCAAAGCATCGTCAACCGCAAAGGGCAACTTAAAATCGGGCATGACGGCGAGTATAAACTTGGGGGCACATGGAAAAAGTCGTGTTGCCGCGCCTGTTCGAGAACATGGAAGAGGGCACTGTCGGGCATTGGTTGGTTTCTGAAGGCCAGAGCATCGAGATTGGGACGCCACTATGCGAACTCATCACCGAAAAAACAACGCTCGAACTGCCTTCTGAAGTCGCGGGTATCGTGCGAAAACTGATTGCCCCCGAAAAAGCCGTTGTGCCTCCCGGTTTCGTGTTGGCACTGGTGGGCGAGGCCGATGAAGACCTCATCGACGTCAGCGCCGAAAACGCTGCGCTGCAATCGTCGCCTCCCCTCGAAGTCCCATCCGCGCCCGTTGCTCCCGTAGCGTCCAGCGCCCCGGCGGCTTCGGCCAGTGCTGGAGGCCGCCTTCGTGCCACTCCCGCCGCCCGCCGCGCCGCCAAAGAAATCGGCGTCGAATTGGAGCAAGTCGCTCTCAAATTCCCCGGCAAGGTACTCAGCGAGGAAGATGTCAAGCTGTTCGCCGAGGGCGGGGCATGATCGTCGGTTTAGGAATCGACGTGGCGCGCGTAGATCGCATCGAAGATTACCTGAACCGCTTTGGCGACCGCTTCATCGCTAGGGTCTGCACCGAAAGCGAACAGCGCGAAGCGGCGCGCTACTCGCATACAAAATCGAAGGCTAATCACCTCGCGGGCCGCATCGCTGCCAAAGAAGCCGCCTCTAAAGCATTGGGTACTGGCTTTTCGGGTGGCGTCAGCTGGAAAGATTTCGAGATCGTGCGTCAGGCGGGCGGTTGCCCGCTGCTACGCGCGACGGGTGTCGCCGCCCAGAAGATGAGCCAGCGTGGCGTCTCCAACGTGGTGTTATCCATTTCTCACGATGGCGGCATCGCGGCGGCTGTCGTTGTCTTTGAGGGAGAGTAACTCGAAGTCGCGAAATGTAAGGCCCACACCACTTGAGCGGCTCGTAGCGCTCGTATCATTTCATGTTTTCACTTGAAGGCAAACGCGCCCTCGTCACCGGAGCGAGTCGCGGCATCGGCAAATCTATCGCTGTTGCTCTGGCAAGCGCTGGAGCCGACATCGCGCTGCATTTCCACCAAAACGAAGAGGCCGCGCAGGAAGTGCAAAGCCAAATCGAAGCTTTAGGGCGCCGTGCCCTGTTGGTGCGAGCCGATGCGCGCGACTTCGCCGCTTACTCGTCCATCTGGGACGAGTCCGAAAAAGCGCTGGGGCCGCTCGATATTCTGGTTAACAACGCGGGCGGGCTATCCCATTCGTTTCTGGGCCTACTCGGCGAAAAATCGTGGGACGACGCCTTCGATTTGAACTTGAAAAGCGCCTTCGCCCTTTCCAAAAAAGCAGCGCGCGCCTTTTCACGTCGCAAAGCGGGCCGCATCATCAACATCTCTTCGCAAGCCGCCCAAAGCGGCGAAGTAATGGCGGCTCACTACTCGGCGGCTAAAGCTGGCTTGCTTGGGCTTACCAAAGCCAGTGCCCGCGAACTGGCGACTTATGGCGTTACCTGCAACGCCATTTGCCCCGGCTTCATCGACACCGACTTAACCGCCGGAACCGATGCCGCCCGCCGCGAAAAACAACTGGCTCTTGTACCACTGGGGCGCTTCGGAAAACCCGAAGAAGTCGCGGCATTGGCGCTGTATCTGGCCAGTCAGGAAGCGGCCTATGTAACGGGCCAGGTTTTTGCCGTGGACGGTGGCCTACGAATATGACTTTTAGGACGGGCGCCTTCGATTTTTGGCAAAGACGGGTTCCGCGCGGCAGCACGACTGCCCGAACATTGCCTTTCAATCGTCGCCGCTCGTCCAGCCCTTGCGCCGTCGTTGGCGCTGCGCTGTTGCTTGTGACTGGTTTTGGGCAAGTCCACGCCGATGTGTTGCCGCAAAACCGCGCGCTATTGGCTTTTAAGCGCGAACAAATCGCCTTAGCCCAGCAGTATCAAAAGAGCTATGGCGGTGTGGCCCAGCCCGAACTCGAAGCATGGGTTCGCGATGGGCGCCGCCGCGCCCAACAAATCGAGAATGCGCAAGGTGACGCCGGGACGGTGTCGTTAGCGGCTCCTTCCACTCCTTTTTCGCTTCAGGAGCGCGCCTACTTCGCCGCTAACGATAATTCGCCGCAGGGCTATTGGGTATCGCTACCCCGCGACTACACGCCGACGAAAAAGTATCCGCTCGTTGTATTCCTGCATGGCTACTCGACCACGATTTCCAAGTTGTCTCCGTGGATTCTGGATGTCGATACCCTTGATGTGGCGACTAAATTGGGGATGATCGTCGCCATGCCCTACGGGCGACGCAACGCCGATTTTGTCCAATGGGGAGAGGACGATGTTTTGGCTGTGAAGCGCGAATGTTTGCGCGTTTATTCCATCGACGAAAGCCGCACCTACCTGACTGGGACTTCGATGGGCGGCTACGGCGCCCACGCCGTTGGCCTTCATACACCCGGCGAATGGGCCGCTGTCGCTCCCATTTCGGGGCGCACCGATTTTTATGTGTGGTTCAAGCTGCAACGCGAATTGCTCCCCGATTGGAAGCGATTGCTGTTCGATGCCGACGACCCGCGCACTCTTATCGAAAATGGGCGTAGCACGCCGTTTTTGGCCCAGCACGGCGCCGATGACATCACCGTTCCCGTCGAACATTCGCGCCTGTGGGCGGCGGATGCCGCGCGTTTGAAACTGCCTTATCTGTACGTCGAATCCCCCGATGTCGGCCACGAGAACGGTTTTCAAATGCCCGCTCTCGCCAACGCCATCCGTTGGCTAAACGAGCAACCCGCGCATTCGATGCCGCTCACCGTCTCGATGACTTCCGGCGATTTACGCGAGGCGCGCAACGAGTGGTCTCAGATCGACGCTTTCGCCAACTACTCGCAATTGGCCCGTCTTGATGCCAAAATCGAGGGCAACGCCATCCGCGTCCAAACCCGCAACGTCGCCCGCTTCACCCTGACTTTGAAGCCTTTTGCGCTGGGAACGGTGAACCTGGAAGTCGATGGCAAAAAAGTCGGCGATTTCGATTCGACTCAGCCGCTGGTGTGGAGCGCCCCCGATGCCAAGACAGCCAAGTCGCCGACGATGTGTGGCCCGTTCAAATCGCTGATGCGTGGCCCGTTTACCCTTGTGTACGGTAACGACCGTGATCGCAAAGACGCCCAAAAATTCGCTACCGAATGGAATGAATGCGCCGACGGTGTCGCCGCCATCAAATCGGCGGGCGCCGTTTCGGGCGGCGATAAGCGCGACCGCAACCTCATTTTGTTCGGCACCCGCGAATCGAACTCAGTGCTGCGCGAAATCGCCGATAAGTTGCCCATCGAACTCAAAAGCGATGGCTACCGCCAAGGCACCGAGTTCACGCCCGCCAAAGATGTGGGGCTTCGCATGGTGTGGCGCTCACCGTGGGCCGATGGAAAATTAGTCGGCGTCTGTTCGGGCGCATGGTGGGGCGACAAACTGCCCCTCAACCACAAGTGGGACTTGCTGCCCGATTACACCATCTACCAGGGCACCAAATACGACCGCGACGACACCAACACCCCTATCATCGCTGGTAACTTCGACGGCGACTGGAAATGAAAAAAGGACGCTTCTGGGGAAGCGTCCTTTTTTGGTAGTTATTCCTTGTTATCGGGCAGCGCGTTGTGAGCCGCGCGCGAGGTCGTTGTAGGTCGCCATTTCGATGGCGAGAGTAGCTAGAAAATCGGAAGCCAAAGTGCGTTCGGCTTCGCGTCCATGAAGGGCAACGTGGCGGCAAAGCGCCGATGCGGTTGAAAAAAGTCCCAGAGCAGCACGGAAGCGTTTGAGTCGGGCAGCTTCACGCGCCTGTTCACGACAAACTTCGGCCTGTTCCAGGTAGATCATCAGTGCGGGGATTTCCGCACTGGGGGGGATTACAGCGGAGGACATGGAGGTTCTGGGTTTGATGCTAGTCATCGGCATAGATTTCCTCGGCAAAACATGGGCCTTACTCGGCAAAGATACTTTAGTTTTTGCGAGTTACAAAAACATTTCACATGCGGAAATTTTCCCTCGCCCATGTTAAGAGTGTGCGTCGTGACGCAAGGGATTTCTGTAAGGTTTTCATGAGCAAACATTGGGAGGTGTCATAACTTCCAAAGTCGCAAATTCAAATCCTTACTCGACCGCAAATTCTTGGAAAGAACAAAGGCTTCGGTGTTTCAAAAGCAAATTTGCAGTTCTTGAAGAGCCACTTCTTGGGCTGTCGCGGCGTCAAACCATCAGATGCAACACGACGAGCTTTGGATAACGGGCATGGGCACGGTTTGCCCGCTAGGATTAAATGTCGAAACCTTCTGGCGCCGTTTAATCAATAATGAAAGCGGCATTGGGCCATTAACCAAAGTCGATGCCAGTGGGCTTCGCAACCCACGCGCCGGGCAAATCAATGGCTTCGATATGTTCCAGTACGTCGAAGACGGCGACTGCGATGAAGCCACCGCTTTTGCCTACGCAGCCGCTACCGAAGCGGCCCAACACGCGGGGTTGGACGACGATGAGTTGGCGCGCTGCGGCCTCTCGTTCGGCACCAACTTCGGCGGCGCGGCCTCGTGGGAAATGGTGTGCGAACTGGCGCGCGATGGCGAAAGCGATCCCGAAACCTTCGCGCAGTTCCTACCCGACCATGCCGCCACCTATCTGGCTTCGCGCTGGGATAACTCTGGGCCGCGCATCACCATCTCGAACGCCTGTTCGAGCGGCGCGCACGCCATTGGGGCAGCCGCGAACTGGTTGCTGTTGGGACGTTGCGAAATCGCCGTTGCCGGGGGATTCGATGGGCTAGGGCTTTCGACTTTGGCTGGGCTTTCGATTTTGCGCACCATCTCGCCCGACGAGATTCGCCCCTTCGATTCGCGCCGTAACGGCACCATCTTTGGCGAAGGCGCGGCTTTTGTGGTGTTGGAAACGAAAGCCAGTGCCACCAGGCGCGGCGCTCAGCCGCTGGCGAAATTGTGTGGTTGGAGTGTGGGGGCCAACGCGCACCACCTGACGGCCCCCGACAAAGGCGGCGCGGGCTTGGCGTGGGCGATGCAACAGGCGCTTAAGTCGGCCCAGTGGAATCCCGATTCGGTTGGTTACTTGAACGCGCATGGCACAGGCACGCAGTACAACGACCTCGCGGAAACCGAGGCTACGCAAACCGTGTTCGGCGATAGTGCCAGTGATCTCGCTATTTCGAGCATTAAAGCCGCTACCAGCCACACTATGGGGGCGGCGGGCGCACTCGAAGCCATCGCCACGGTAATGGCATTGAAGGAGGGCGTTTTGCCTCCGACGCTTAATTTGGACGAGCCTGATCCGGCGCTCAAACTCGATTACGTTCCGCTCAAGGCGCGCGAACAAGTCGTTCAGCGCGCCCTCAGCAACTCCAGCGGCATTGGCGGCAATAACGCCACCCTCGCGCTGGAAAAGATTTAGCGACTCACGTTACTTATTGTTGTCCGTGCGTGCCCAGTAGGTAATCGCGTCTTTGGGAGACAGGCTGCTGATGGAGCCGAGAGTGATGAAGGCTTTGGAGTAGCCTGCTGGGCGTGCGTGCACGGTCTTGCTCAAGGAATCAATCGTCTTTTGTTGATCGGCGATTTTGGCTTCGAGGGCGGCGATGCGCCTGTTCATTTTGTCCATGTCGCTCAGTAGCATGGGCGGGTTTGTCGCTACTGCGCTGGGGAGTCCAGGCGGCCTTGTCGCAACTACTCTGGGGCCTCCAGCATCGGGGGTAGTGGCCCTTTGCACTGGAACTGGAGTCGGGAACACCACAGTTGGCACTTTGTCGGCCAAGTCTCCAAGTCGGCCTGGAAGACGGAAGCCTTGGGCCTTCCTTGGGCCTTGAGAACGCCCAATCGACGGTAAAAGAAGGCAGGTTCCTACGCCGAAGACGGCAGCAACAAACAAATTTCTGCGAGAGAATTTCATAACTTTTCCTTTGGATGCGTGATTGGGATCGGTGTGTAAACGCTACATATGAGTCGTAGCCGTTTATCATGTCAAAGTTATAGCGCTTTGTTAGTTGCGTGCCCAGTAGCTAATGGCATCTGTCCCCGGCAATCGGTTGAAGTTGCTGAGAGTAATGAACGCTTTGGTGTAGCCCTTCGGGCGAGCCGTGACGAGTGTGGTGACATCATCAAGTGCCTTCTGTTGCGCGATGAGCGTCTTTTGCTGTGCGTCAAACGCCTTTTGTTGGGCCGCGAGTTTGGTTTCCAGTTCGTCGATGCGCATGTTCAATTTGTCCATCTCGGTGGGGATGAGGTGAACTGGCTTTACCGCCTCAGCCGCTATTGTTGGGCCTTTCAAGCGAGGTTTGACGACTTGCGATCTGCCAATCGACGGCAAAAGGAGGCACGCACTGGCACTGAAAAAGGCAACAATGCCCAGAGTTTTGCGAGAAATTTTCATAGCGGTTACCTTCGAATTGTGACTGGGATCTGGCGGGCAACCCCTACGCGGTCAGTCGGTAGGCGCCCACTTAAGCAGAAGTTTCAACCCATTCGATAATTTGTCAAGTGACGAAAGTGAGGGAGTACCTACCCTCGGCGAGACCTTTTTGTCTCGCTAAAATTACAGGAGCTTATGCTCCCCATTGTAATATGTTTAGCTGCCCTCTCTCTGATTTGTTCCGGTATCTCGCTAATGATGGTGCTGAAACTTGTCCGCACCGTCGAGAATTCGAACACGACATTTCCCCTCTCCCGCTTAGATTCTCTTGAAGCCAACCAGAAATTGCTTGAAGAAGGACAACGGAATTTGCAGACCCATACCGAGTCAAGTCGCCGTGAAATGAGCGAAAGCCTCGAACGCAATCGTAACGCGGTTACAGAACAGGTCGCCAACGTTTCGGAGTCGATGAACGCCCTCAGGAATGCCTTGCAATCATCGCTGTCTGAGGCTTTCGGCAAACAGCGCGAGGCTCAGGCGATAGAGTCGAAGAAGATGCGCGATGAAGCCGCCGATGCTATTCGAGGGCAAGGCGAATTGCTGCTGGTGCAGCATAGAACTGCTCTCGAAAAGCAAACGGTCTTGTTGCAAGATATTGATGCTCGTATCCAGAAATCTCAAACCGAAGCGGGACAACTGCGCGAAAATGTCGTTAAAGCGTTGGAAACCCTGAAAATTGGGCTTGTGGAAAAGGTGCAGGAGGTTGCTGCCAAACAACGCGATGAACAGGCCGTGGCCGCAAAATTGGCGCGTGACGAAGTTGCTCACGCTCTTCAAGTGCGCGGCGACGTTCTTCATACCCAACTGAAGAACACAGGCGATGCCCAGTTAGAACGTCTTGCCGAAATACGCCTATTTGTCGAAAAATCTCAAACCGAGTCGGGACATCTGCGCGATAACGTCGTTAAGGCTTTGGAAGCTCTGAAGACGGGCCTCGTCGAGAAGATTGCTGACTCGGCTCAAGCCCACCGTGCAGGTCATGCCAATGATGCGCGTTTGGCCCGCGAAGAGGCGGCTTTGTCCATCCAAACACATGGCGAGGCACTGTTGGCCCAGTTGAAGAGTGCGGGCGAAGGCCAGCGCGAACGCTTGGCGACGATGACCGAGTTTTTGGGCACGCTTTCGCGCAACCATAAGACTGAAGCGAATGCTCTGCGCGAAGGATTGGCCGGGGCCATCGCCGACATCAACGCCATTCTGCGCGAGCAAAACGCGACTATCGCCAAAGGACAGGCCGACCAGACGAGCGTTATTTCCAAGGGCCAAAGCGAGCAAACCGCCGCTGTGGTGCAGACATTGGAGGGCTTCGCGGCCAAAGTGCGCCAATTCGAAGGAAAGACCGAAGCCACTCTGGAGAAGATGCGCGAAGGCGTCGAGAAGAAGCTGACCGACTTGCAAAGCGGCAACGAGCAAAAGCTCGAAGAAATGCGGGCGACGGTAGACGAGAAGTTGCACAGCACGCTCGAAAAGCGTCTGGGCGAATCGTTCTCGCGTGTTTCCGAAGGTTTGGCACGAGTTCAAGATGGGTTAGGCGAAATGAAAGCACTTGCAACTGGAGTTGGCGACTTGAAGAAAGTGCTTTCCAATGTCAAAACGCGCGGCAACTGGGGCGAAGTCCAACTCGGCAACTTGCTCGAACAGATCATGGCCCCGGCTCAATATTCGACCAATGTTCCTGTCACCAATGGGCGTGAGCGGGTCGAGTTCGCCATCAAATTGCCGGGACGCGACGATTCACAAAAACAGATATGGCTTCCTATTGATGCCAAATTCCCACAAGAAACATACGCTCGCCTCGTTGCTGCTGAGGAAGCGGGCGATTTAGAGGCGCGTGATAGGGCTTCTAAAGAGTTGGAGGATGTCGTCAAAAAATGCGCCGGAGATATTTGCAAAAAATATATCAGTCCACCGCTGACGACTGATTTCGCGATCCTTTATTTGCCCACCGAGGGGCTGTATGCCGAAGTGGTGAAACGCACTGGCATCGTCGAACATTTGCACCGTGAATGCCGCGTCGTTGTTGCGGGGCCAACCACAATCGCGGCTTTGCTCAACTCGCTTCAAATGGGCTTCCGTACGCTGGAAATCCAGAAGAATTCGAGCAAAATCAACGAGGTTCTAACATCGGTCAAGACGGAATTTGGAAAATATGCGCTCGTTCTCGACAAAATCAAGAAGAACCTTGATACCGCCCAGAACACAGTAGACGAAGCCCAGCGTCGGACTCGCGCTATTACTCGTAACCTCGACAAAGTTGAAGTGGTGGAAAGTGGAGCTACCTCTAAAAATCTGGTGTTGAGTGCTGCTGAGCCTACTGTAGAAGTGCCCGAACTTGAGTTGTCAGCAGCGGAGTGAAGGACTTATCCCAACCGTTAGCAGGGACAGGGTGCTACCATTGGCGGGTGGGGGTGGTCAAAGGGTGTGGGGACATCTTTAATCTGTGAATATTTCCATTCGTGCTGTTGCGTCCGTGCTTCCTGCTGAGGGAGAGTTGTCCATTGCGGATTTCGACCTGAAGAATTATCCGGTGGCGCCCAAGACTTATCTCGACCGGGCTTCGGCGTTGGCTTTGGCGGCTTGTTCGCTGGCGATTCGCGATGCTGGGCTGACGGCGCCGTTGGGAGACGAAGTGGGGCTGTGTGTTGGCACGCAGTTCGGGTGTGTGCAAACCATGGCGGCGTTTGAGTCGAAACTGGCCGAATCTGGGGCTAAAGCGGTGTCGCCGCTGTTATTTTCGCATTCGTACTTTAATTCTCCTGCCGCGATTTTGTCCATCGAATGGGGAGTGCGCGGGCACCATGCGCCGTTTTGTGGGATGCGGGCCGGTTTGGATGCTGTCGAGGCTGGGCGCGATGCTTTGCTGCTGGGACAGGCGAACACCATGATTTGCGGCGCTGTGGAGGCCAATTCGGCGGCGCGTGAGCTGTCGGGCGAAGTGGAAAACGGCGAAGGGGCGATTTTTCTGGTGCTGGAACGCGACGGTGAAGGGCAGCCTCTCGAAGAGTGGCTACGCGATGCACGCGATGTCGCGGGCAGTTGGGGGGCGTTGAGCGAACTTGTGGCCCGCGTTAGGTGATAAAATGCCGCAGGATTAAGGAGATTTTTCATGCAGGTAGATTCTGGACTTCGCGCGTTTATTTGGCTGTTTGTCGTCATCGTTGGCGGAGTAATTTCGTTCGTTCTGTTCGTGGCCTCGGCGCCACTGGGCGTTTTGATGGGCATCGCTACGTTCTTCATGGCGTGGCTGCTGTCCTCCTCTGTGCGTATGGTCGCACAGTGGGAACGCGCCGTCGTGCTCAATCTGGGCCGCTTCGCTGGTGTGCGCGGGCCGGGGCTATTTTTCATCACGCCCATCATTCAAAGCGTGTCGCGCGTTATTGATTTGCGTACCATCACCTCGACCTTCAAGGCCGAACAATCCATCACTGCCGACACGGTTCCAGTCGACGTAGATGCCGTTTTGTTCTGGCGTGTCGTTGACCCCGAAAAAGCCATTCTGGAAGTACAGGAGTACAGCCAGGCCATCGGTTGGGCAGCCCAAACGGCGCTGCGCGATGTCATTGGGCGCTCGACTCTGGCCGATATTTTGTCAGGGCGCGATAAAATCGATCGTATCCTGAAGACTTTGATCGATGGTCGCACCGAGCCGTGGGGCGTTGAAGTGACCAGCGTCGAGATTCGCGACGTGACCATTCCTGCCGCTTTGCAAGACGCCATGAGCCGCCAGGCACAGGCCGAACGCGAACGTCAGGCGCGTATCATTTTGGGCGAATCGGAAACGCAGGTTGCCGCCAAATTTATGGAAGCGGCGAAGCTGTACGAGCAAAGCCCGACAGCACTTCACTTGCGCGCTATGAACATGCTGTACGAAGGTATGAAAGATAAAGGCTCGATGATTATCGTGCCTTCGTCGGCGCTGGACACCATGAATTTGGGCGCTATGACTGGGCTTGCCAGTCAGGCTCAGGCCCAACTTCTGCAGAATCCTGTGGCCGTGCCTGTGCCTCCGGTTCCGCTTGTGAAGGCTCCTCCTG